>NZ_CP022527.1:0-600000 GCF_002237445.1 Neisseria sp. KEM232 | reverse complement strand
CATCCGCAGCCTTCGGGCAGTGCGGACGAAACCGTGGTCAGGTTTCCCGATGGCGCGCGGGCGGAATATGACCATGCTGCGGGCAGGCTGAAGCTGTCGGGCGTGAAAACGGTGGAGGTGCAGGCGGCCGCGTCGCTGACGATAGACTGCCCGGCAAACACGGTAAAGGGCGCGCTGACGGTGGAGGGCTTGTTTACTTATCAATCAGGCATGAGCGGCAGTAACGGTGCAACCGGCACGACGGCGATAACGGGCAACTTTGTGCATAAAGGCTCGTTTGCCAACACGGGCAGTATGTCGAGTAACGGAGTGGTCGTCGATAAGCACGTCCATACCGGCGACAGCGGCGGCACAACGGGAGAGCCGAAAAAATGATGAATGCGGAAAACGGCCGCCTGATGCCGCTGCGCGGCCATCTGTCGCAGTCGATACGGAACATCCTTTTCACGCGCATCGGCACGCGCGTGCAGCGCGAAGAATACGGCAGCCTGCTGCCTGATTTGGTCGATATGCCGCTGAATCCGGTCACGCTGATGCTGTGCCGTGTGGCGGTGGTGGATGCGTTGGCGCGATGGGAGCCGCGCCTTGTGGTGCGTTCGGTGGACGTGGAGGCCGTGCCTGAGGCAGGCCGTCTGAAAATCGTGCTGAAGGCGGAAGCGGACGGGCGGCTTGAAGATTATGAGGTAACGTTGTGAGCGATATTGATTTGACCTTGCTGCCCGCGCCCGATGCGGTGGAGGCGTTTGATTTTGAGACGGTATTTACCCGCCGCAAGGCGCGGTTAATTGAGCTTTGCCCCGCCGGTATCCGTCAGGCGGTTGCCGCAACGCTGGAACTCGAATCTGAGCCGCTGACGATAGACTTGCAGCAGCAGGCATACCAAGAAATTCTGCTGCGGCAGCGCATCAATGAGGCAGCGCGGGCGGGGATGCTGGCCTTTGCCGAAGGTGCGGATTTGGATCACATCGGCGCGGTGCGGGGATTGGCGAGAAAGACAATCCGTCCTGCCAATCCGCGCGCCGTGCCGCCGGTGGAGGCGGTGTATGAGTCAGATGCCGACTTCCGCCGCCGCATCCAACTGCACCCCGAAAAGTATGCCGCTGCCGGGCCGGCCGCCGCCTATGTCGCACATGCACTGGATGCTCATGCCGATGTGGCCGATGCTCAGGCCGTGCGGGTGCGCGCCGGTACGGTGCGGGTTTACGTTAAAAGTTATTCGGGCGACGGCGTGACTGCGCAGGCGGTGTTGAATGCGGTGGGCAATAAGCTGTCGGGCGAAAACGTGCGGCCGTTGTGCGATACGGTGGAGGTGCAGGCGGCGCGAAAAAAAGAAGTGCGCATCGAGTACGAGGCCGAGTATTTGACCGGGCCGGACAAAGAATTAATTAAACAGGCACAACGGCAGGCGTTGAATGATTTGGCGGCGAAGTCGGGGAAAATCGGCGGTTTCGTCGCGTTGTCGAAAATCATCGGCGCACTGGATATGGAGGGCGTGAACCGCATCCGCCTGATTAGCCCGACCGCAGATGTGACCTGTCAAGACGGGGAATTTATCGTCATTGCCGCCGTGACGGCGCGGGAGGTGTGATGAGCGGCATTTTACCGTCTGCAAACAGCCCGTTGCAGCACGCATTGGCCGCGCTGACCGACGAAACAGATGCGCGGCTGAATGCGGCCGTTATCGGGCAGGTGCGCGATCCTACCGCCTGCCCTGCCGAATGGTTGCCGTGGCTCGCTTGGGCAAACAGCGTCGGCTTGGATGAGGGGTGGGATTTTGCCGAAACCGAGCAGGCCAAGCGGCGGCTGATTGCCGAGTATGTAACCCTGCATGCCCACAAGGGCACACCGTACATCGTGCGGAAGCTGTTTCGCGATTTGGACTTAGGCGAAATCGACATCATCGAAAATGCCGCCGCGTTGCGGTGGAACGGTACGGCCCAATTCAACGGCGTGTATCAGTATGGCGGCGGCGAGGGCGATTGGGCGAAATACGGTATTGTGCTCAAGCGTGTTATCAGTAACGCACAGGCGGCTGTGTTGCGCCGCATTCTCGGCCGCATTGCGCCGTTACGTTGCGAGTTGATTTTTATGGATTTCCGTTCTGAGGCGTTTAAATGGGACGGCACATTAGTATTTGACGGAACTTACAATTTTGGAGCCGCATAATGAGCAATTTTGAAGAGCAATCACGCTTCCCGGAGACGGGGCGCATGGTAATGCCGGGCGACAGCGTAATCGGTGGGCCGAATGCGCCCATCAACCTGACCTTCCGCGCCCTTTTTGACCGCACCCGCTGGCTGAAAAACACGCTGGAGGAATACAAGACGGCGGCAGGCCGCACCGACACGCAAAAGGCGGACAAGACAATCCAGCTGGCTGCCGGTGCGGGATTGACGGGCGGCGGTACGTTGGCGGGCAATCGAACGTTTGCTTTGGGTACGCCGTCCAAGATAACGGCGACGTCCACTAACGTGGCCGTGAGCAATACACACAGCCATGAAATCGACAAGGCAAGCCCTTCGGTGGCGGGCATCGTGCGTACCAACAACACCCTGACAGGAACGTCGGACAGTGAGGCATTGTCGGCCGCGATGGGTAAAAAGCTAAACGACGAAAAGCTGGGCAATAGGGGCGACCAAATCATTACGGACGGCATGCTGACCGTCGGCCGTGCAAATACGTGGAATAAGTTCAGTATGTTGTCAGGTCAAGGAAAATGGATTTTCGAGGCGCACCCGTCGGCTGCCGAAACAGTGGCGGACAGCATCCGTTTCAACTTTAAATTTGAGGAGCCGGGCAAAAAGGCAAAAGTTTTACGGTTTCATGCGATCGGAGATGCGGGGGAGACGGTTGCTTATCAAAGCTGGGTAGCTATAAAGGCGGCAGAAGCGGCGGCAGTTAAGGCGGATGCTAAAAGGCTGACTAATGAAGACCTTAACAGCATTACTTTTCCGGGCTTGTACGGGCAGGCATTAAACGTGCATGCCACCGCAGAGCGCAATTATCCCGTGCAAAAAGCAGGCAGCCTGTTGAGTTTGCCGTCTGCGTATAACAGCGATACCGATATCGCTTCGCATCAGATTTATATCCCGTTTGATACTGATGAGGTATGGCGGCGCGGCAAGCGCAACGGCGGCAACTGGACGGCATGGGCGAAAATCACCGTATCACCCGCCGAGCTGGAGGAGGCCGTCAGAACTGCGGCCGGCCAAGCCGTTTTGTTGACAGGTGCGCAGACGGTGCGCGGTGCGAAAACCTTTTCAGACGGCCTCAAAACGGCCACTCCTGCGGCGACCAGCAACGATACGTCAGTGGCGACGACGGAGTTTGTCAAGCGGATGATCGAAGGAGTTGTCAGGAAGGCCGGCAGCTTTACACTGCCTGCAACGGCAAATGGGCAGACGGCTAATCAGATGGCCTGTGATTGGCAAACTATTGCCTACCCTGACGGACGTATCGTCCACAGGTACCACATCAAGCACACACGCGACATCTATTTCGAGCCTGAGGATGACAATGTGGCGGCCGTTAATGTCGGCGGCAAAGGGGTAACGATAGCCCTGCCGTTGATATCCGCCATGCCGGGTGCGGTTTTCGAAGTGCGCGCACAAGTTATACGGGCGACAAAGCGGGAGCAGTCGTCTACTTATAACAATGAGGCGGCCGAACAGGCAATAGCCTGGAACCTCCTAAAACAGGAGGGCAATTTAAACAAAGTTTATTTGGACATGGCCCGCACGCGTGGCAGCTATAGCGAGCCTGTCGATATCCTTGTTTACGTGGAGGGTTATTAAATGGGGAATTTGAAAGTAGCCGCTTACGCCAAATCTGTCTGTATTGCCGCCGACCAACTGATTAACGCCGTGCTGGGCGGCTGGCCGGACGAGACGTTTTCCGCCCGCGCCTACCGGCTCGGCGTGCTGGATGGCCGCGCAGGTTGGCGGCGCGTCGTTTGGTTAATCAACAAACTGTTTTGGTGGCAGAAAAACCATTGCCGGGGCGCATATGCAAAAGAGAGCAGTCGGCGGCACTTTCCGCCTAATGAGGACAGGCGGGCGGCTGTCGGTTGTAAATAACGCCGCAAAAAGCATAGGGGCTGTCCAGTTTGGGCGAAATCGCGCATATTGGGCGTCTGATAAATCACAAGTTGCGGACACACATAGGAAAAAATATGAGCCAAAGACACCACGGCATCACAGCAAAAGAGTACACGGAGGGCATTCGCCCTATTTCGGATATTTCGACCGCCATCATCGGCATGGTTTGCACCGGCGAGGATGCGGACGCAAAAGCGTTTCCGCTCAATACACCCGTTTTCCACGCCTCGGCCTATCAGGCTTTGGGCAAGGCAGGCAGCAAGGGTACGTTGGCTAAATCGTTGGATGCGATTGTGGATCAGGCCGACGCGCAAATCGTCGTCGTCCGGGTGGCTGCCGATAAAAATGCCGACCAGCAAAAGGCGAACGTCATCGGTACGGCCGAAGGCGGGGTTTATACCGGCCTGAAAGCCCTTGCCCGCTCCAAAGCGGCAACCGGATTTGTGCCTAAGATTTTAGGCGTGCCGGAACTGGACAGCCAAGATGTTGTTACCGAGTTGGCGGGCATTGCCCAAGCTACCCGCGCTTTTGTTTACGCTTCGGCGGGCGGCGCGGCGGATATTTCCGAGGTTAAGAGCTATAAAAACAATTTCGGCCAGCGCGAAGTGATGCTGATTGATAACGAGTTTATGGCTTTTGATGCGGCCAGCGGTAAAAACGACACGGCAGCCACGATTGCCCGCGTATTGGGCGCGCGCGCCAAACTGGATGCGCAAATCGGCTGGCACAAGTCGATTTCAAATACCGAAATCAACGGCGTAAGCGGGCTTAAATTTGCGCGCAGTTTCGATATTTTGGATGCCAACTGCGAGGCCAACACGCTGAATAATGCCGACGTTTCGACACTGGTGCGCGAAAAAGGATTCCGCGTATGGGGTAACCGCACCTGTTCGGCCGACCCGATGATGGCTTTCGAGGTGGCCGTGCGAAGCGCGCAAATCATTCAGGAAACGATTGCAGGCGGTTTCTTGTGGGCGATTGACAAGCCCATGCACCCGAGCCTAATCGAAGATATTTTGATGGGTATTAACGCCAAGCTGGCCGAATTTGTCGCGCAAGGCCGCATTTTGGGTGCGCGTGTTTATCTCGACCGCGCAAAAGTAACTGAAACGGCAGTCGCATCGGGTCAGTTTCCGGTCAGCTACGAATGGACGTATGTGCCGCCGCTGGAAAATCTGCTGATCGAGCAGCACAATACCGATACGTTCTTCGTTAATTTGGTTGAGAAAACAATCAGCTTTGCCAACACGCTGAGACCGACAACCGTTTAAACAAAAGGCCGTCTGAAATATTCGGACGGCAAAGGAGTCAAAAAACATGAAAATGCCTAAGGTATTGAAAGGCTTTAATGCCTTTGTGGACGGCGAAAACCAGTACGGCGTAACCGTTGATATTACCCGCCCCAAAATCACGCGCAAAACGGAAGACTACACGCCGGGCGGCGCGATGACGGAAATGACCGTTGTCCACGGGTTTGAAAAGCTGGAATTGGAGATTACCAGTAAGGGCTATGATGCCGATATGCTGAAATCAATGTCGTCCAGCATTTCGGGCAAACTGATCCGCTATCAGGGCGCATTGCAGGAAGAGGACGGCCAAGAATATCGGGTTTTGCGCGGCGAGGCGCGGGGCCGCATCATCGAAGCCGACCCGGGCAGCGACAAACAGGGCGAAGGCGGCGAGCATAAATTTAAAATTGCGCTTGTCTACTGGAAAGAGACGCTGGACGGCGAGCCGATTGTGGAAATCGATGTGATTGGAAACAAGGCCGCATTCGGCGGCAAAGACGAGCGCGAAGGATTGCGCGCGGCATTGGGTATTTAATATTTGGGAAATAAGGAATTGCCATGAACGAGCAGACCATCAGAATCAATGAGGACGGCACATTGACCGTCGGCCTCTCAAACGGCGACAAGTACACCTTGCGCGAGCCGCTGGCTAAGGACATGGACGGATTGGGGCAGGATTTGGTTAAAATCAAGCATACCGATTCCGTGCAAAAAATCTTGGCGCGCATCGCCACACCGCCGCTGACACGTCTCCAATACGGCAAATTGAGCCTGTCTGACGCGCAGGTTTTAAATACTGCTTTGGATTTTTTTTCCGCGCCGCCGAAGGCGAAAGCGGAGATGCGGGAAGCATTGCAGGAATTGGGCTACCTTGCGGCGTCCGAATCCGAGCAGACGACTTCGGCGCAATAATTGCCGCCTGCCCGGATATGTGGCAGGCCGCTGCCGACAGTGAGCTGCGTTTTTTTAATAACGTGACGGATTGCATGGTGCAATGCGCGGCCGTATTCGGCGGCGGTACGGCCGGATACGGCGGTTACAGGCTGCCGGATTTGCTGAGGTATACCGACAAGGCAATCGAGCTGGTTGAAAGCAGCAAGCCCGAAGAGGAATAAAAACAGGCCGTCTGAAACGTTGCCGCAATGCGCGGTGTTTCAGACGGCCTTTAAATTGTTCGGGCAATCAGGCAAATAGGAGGGATAAGATTACGATGCCGCCGACTGCCAAAATAGCGAGGGAGATTAAGAAAACGGCAAATGCACTAAGCAGGCCGTAGAAGATGGCGAATATTTCGTAGAGGCCGAAGCCGTTTGTGTAGGTTTTATTCATGGCCGCTCCCGTGTGTAAAGGATTAAAAGGATGGCAAAAAAAGATTTAGTGATAAACGTCATTATGACTGCGAGCGACAAAGCAAGCAAGGGTTTTGAGAAGCTGCGCCGCAGTAGTCAGACGTTGTCTGCCGAATTGTCGAGGCAAACCGATGCGCTGCGGAAGACAGAAAAGGCGCAAAAGGCGTTGGAGAGATTCAGCCCGGCAATAGAAGAATATAAGCGGTTAGGTGAGGCCGTGCTAAAAAATAGGCAGGCGCAGAAGGTGTTGGCGGCCGAAATCGAAAAGACGGGTGCACCGACGCGCAAGCAGGCTGCGGAGTTGGAAAGGCTGGCGGCGGAAGGCCGCAAGCTGTCCGCCATGCACGACAAACAACGGGGCGAGTTGTCGAAGCTGGGGAATACGATGAAGGCAGCGGGCGTGTCTACGCGCAATCTGAAGCAGGCGCAAGAAGCCTTGGCGCAGCGGCATAAAGATGCGACGACGGCTGTGGAGCGGCAGCGGATGGCATTAGACAAATTAGCCCATGCGCAAAAAAGCATAGACCGTGCCCGTGACAGGTCGGCAACGCTGCGAAATGCCGGATTCGGTGCGATGGCCCAGGCATATTCGATTGGTCGCCCGCTGCAACATGCGGCGGTTGGCGCGATGAGCGAAGAAGATGCGATGCTGGGCGTGGTGCGTCAGGTGTCGGGGTTGAAAAATGCCGACGGCAGCCTGAATAAAAAGGCAATAGCCGAGATGCGGGCGGAAATTCAGGGGCTAAGCCGCGAAGTGCCGATGAGTACGCTCGAACTAATGAAAATGTACGAACTCGGCGCGAAGATGGGGCGGACGCGGGAAGAGCTGCGGGAGTTTGTCCTTGAGGCCGTGAAAGCGTCAAATGCGTTTCAGTCGGACGATTATGAAAAACTGACCGAAAACTTAGGGCGCATCCGCGAAAACTTTAAATTGTCGAAACAAGAGGCCATCGAGCTGACCAACGTCATCAATTACCTTGACGACAACGCATTGGTGTCGGGAGACCAGCTAATCGACTACATGAATCGCGTGTCGGGCAGTATGGGGCTGGCGAAGATGAACGAGAAGCATGTGGCCGCACTCGGTTCTGCGTTGATTTCGACCGGGGTGGAGTCGGAAACCGCCGCGCGTGCCGTCGGAACATTGATGACGCGGCTAGGTACCGCGCCGGATATGAAGCCGGTGCGCGAGGGGTTGGCGGCAATCGGGCTGGACGCAAAAGCCGTGCAAAAGGGTATTGTCGAGGACGCACAGGGCACGTTGGAGAAAATAGTCGCGGCCGTGAAAAAACTGCCGAAGGAGCAGCAGGCGGGCGTTTTGAAGGACTTGGCGGGCGGCGAGTTTAACCGCGTTTTTGCGCAGTTGATTTCCAATACGGAACTGTGGGGCGAACAAATCAAACTGGCTACGTCAAAAGATGCGTTAGGGAGTTTGGATGCCGAGTTCTCCATCCGCGTAGAGGCTATGAGTTCAAAGTGGCAGATGTTTAAAAATAGGCTTTTCAATACCGAAACGGGCGTCGGACGGCATCTGTTTGACAGCATCGAGTGGGGGATGAATTTAGTCGGCGGGCTGCTGGACAAGTTTGACCAGTGGGTGGCCAAACATCCGCAGGCAGCGGCGGCACTTGCCAAGACTGCGGTGGCGGTTACGGTGTTGCTGGCTGTGTTGGGTACGCTGCTGGTGGCGATGTCCACCTTCTTGCTGCCGATGGCTATGATACGGTTTGGGTTTGGCGGTATGGGCGCGGCCGTGATGCGGTTTATCCCGCTCCTTTCGTCGGCGGCGGGATTTCTCGGCCGTCTGGGGGCTGCCCTGCTCTCTTTTGGCGCAAAAGCCGCCGTATTCCTTGTGACTAACCCTTTTGGCTGGGCGATTCTCGCCGTTGCCGCGTTGGCCGCGCTTTATATCTATTGGGATGAGGTTAAAGCCGCTTTGATTCAGGGGTGGCAATGGATAGACCAAACCTTTGCCGACAATCCGGTGCTTAACTTTATTTTTCCCATCGTCGGGGCGGCGCGGCTGCTGGTCAACAACTGGAGCAGTCTGACGGCCTCGCTGTCGGCGGGCTGGGAGTGGATTAAAAACGCCTTCCGCGAAAACCCGATACTGTATGTGCTGACCGGGCCTGTCGGGATGATTGCGCTGCTGATCCAAAACTGGGAGCGGCTCAAAGCTACGCTGACGGCGGGCTGGGAGTGGTTTAAGCAGCTATTTCGTGATAACCCGATTGTGGCCGCACTGGCCGGGCCTGTCGGTATGGTGGCCTCGCTGATTGCCAACTTCGACAGGCTGATTGCCAAGGCGCGGCAACTAAAAGAGGCGTTCAGCGGCCTGAACATCACCGAAAGAATCAATGCGCCGTTTCGCAGTCTGGGCCGTGTTTTTGACGGCAAAGGGTTTTCCGTCGGCGGATATACCGGCGCGGGCGGTGTGAACGAAGCGGCGGGCATCGTGCATCGCGGCGAAGTTGTCTTTTCGCAGCGGGACGTGGCTAAGTTCGGCGGCTGGCGGGCGGTGGAGGCAATCCGTCGCGGCGGTGCGGGGCTGTTGGCGCGGTTGGCGGAAAAGGTCGGAGTGCCGAGCGGCGGCAGTGCGCCGCGAAATGCGGGCGTGCAGGCCGTCCGGCGCGGCGGGTTTGCGGCCGCCGGCGCGTCGTTCGGCGGCGATACGATTACCATCCATGTACATGCCGCGCCGGGCATGAGCGAGGCGGGAATCGTCGAGCAAATCCGCCGTATTTTGGACGAGCGCGATGCCGACAAACGCCGCCGCGCAAACAGCAGCTATCGTGATAGGGATTGACTATGATTTTACTGGCAGCATTAGGATTTTTTGTATTTACCGTGAAAACGGTGCCGTTTCAGACCATGAGCCGGTCGAGCAGTTGGCGGCATCCGCATCAGCAGGTCGTCGGCGGGATGCCGCCGTCCCAATACACGGGCGAAGACCCGGAAGAGATTACCATTGAGGCAGAGCTGCGCCCTGAAGTTACGGGCGGGCTGTTTCCGATTGCCATGCTGCATAAGATGGCGGGTACGGGGCGGCCCTACCCGCTGATTACGGGCAGCGGCGAAGTGTTGGGCAGTTATGTCATCACGGCCATACAGGAAAAGCGCAGCGAGTTAAAGCATACCGGCTCGCCAAGGGCGATTGCGTTTACGCTGAGCCTGAAAAAAGTATCGGACGTGCCCATCGGGACAAAAGGCAAAGCCTTGCTGTTGGGCTTGGGTTTGGTGCGCAATCTGACGGGGGTGTAGATGCTGGACAAAATCAAGCAAGGCGCGGTCAAAGTATTTAAGACGCTGACCGATACGCGCGGGCGGCATCTGACCCCTGCGGCGGTGCTGACCATTAACGGCCAGCCGTTCGGAACGGAGGCCATGAGCCGGATTATTAGTATCGAGATGACCGACAAGCGCGGTTTTGAAGCCGACGAGCTGACGATTACGCTGAACGATTACGACGGCTCGCTGGCTATTCCGAAAATCGGCGACAAAATCACGTTGGAGATGGGTTACAAGGAAACGGGGTTGGTCGATAAGGGCGAGTACCTGTTTACCGAGTTCACCGCTTCGGGCGCGCCGGATATGCTGAGCATCACGGCGCGGGCGGCGGATTTGGCGGAAACGCTGGCGCAGCAGGAAGAAAAAAGCTGGCACGGGCAGACGCTGTATCAGATTGTCGAGGCGATTGCGAAAAAACACGGCTACCCGTACCGCATTTCCGATGCCTACAAGCTGGCGGATATTCCGCACATAGACCAAACCAACGAAAGCGACGCGGCGTTTTTAACGCGGCTGGCGGAGCAATACGACGCCATTGCCACGGTCAAGCACGGCCTGCTGATTTTCCTGCCTGCGGGCGAGGCTCAGACGGCCTCAGGCAAGCCGATACCGCCGCTGGAGATTGTGCGCGGAATGGGCGACGGGCATCGGTTTACCTATTCGGCCACCAACGCTTTCGAGGCCGTCCGCGCGTACTACACGGACAAGGCGACGGGGCAAAAAAAGGAAGTCGTCGTCAATGCGGAAAACCTGAAGGCGGAGAAAAAGTCGACGGCGGAGGCGGGGAAAAAGCCGCCGCGCAAGGGCAAAAAAGCAGGCAAAAAGGCCGCAGGCCGGACGACGGGCAAGGAGGCGGCGGAAAGCCGCAAAATCGATACGGCGGGCAAGAAAATCAAAACGCTGCGCCATCTGTACGACAGCGAGAAAAGGGCTTGGAACGGAGCGCGGGCGGCATTCAGACGGCTGCAACGCGGGGCGGCCCAGTTTTCAATCCGCCTTGCGGCCGGACGGCCGGATATGTCGCCGGAGACGCCGGTCAGCGTTAAGGGATTCAAGCCCGAAATCGACGGCGAAAAATGGCTGGTAACGGAGGTTTCGCACCGTTTGGACAGCGGCGGCTATGTGTGCAGCCTGAATTTGGAGGCACTGCCGGACTTGGAGGGCGGATGAATCATTTTGTTGGAGCCGCCGAAATGATAAGGCCGTCTGAAAAGGTTTCAGACGGCCTTTTTAACGTTGATTAGCCAAGCGGCGTAAATCATCTTTAAGTTTAATGGACTTTATATTAAGGGCGGCGGTATCAAATCTTCCGTCACTAGAAGTGATAAAAAAATCAATTAATGAAGGATTGATAGCATCAAGGGATATTCCATGATTGACGCAAAACCGTGAAATTATGCCTTTGATTCGATTAGCAGAAAATGTGATGTACTGTATGTTTTTCCGTTCACAGAAACTGTGCAAATGGTTTTGCAGTTCATCTTCGATTTCGGATAAGCTTTTTTCTCTTGCCTCTTTTACCCTGTTTTTTTCTGTAACCTCATTAAGTTCACGGGCATGTCGCCGTTGGAGGTAAGCCCCTATAATATTTCCGGTAACGAAAATGATAATGCTGAAAAGATTGTTCAGGATATTAATCAGCTTATCCCACTGATCCAAATCAGGCGTATTCATTATGCGCCAGCCACCCGTTTATGTTCGTCGCGTGCCAATTCGATGATTCTGCGGACAAGTTCGGGAAGGAAGCCGTCGGCAGGCAGAATAATCAGTTTCTGTAAAACTTCTTCATATGAAAAGCCGTCTTCTTTAATTAAATTAACAAAAGACCCGCCCAAGAACGCGGAATCAGGCACATCACGCAATTTGGAAAAATCGACCGTCACCGTGTCAAATTGGCGGAAAGCATCCGTCAAGAAGCGTTTGCGGAAATCGTTGCCGTTGCTGTCGGGATTGTCTTCAACCGAGCGTCCCCAAGGATCGTCTGAGAATTCCAGAATATCGATATATTTGTTGTTTGACATTTTTTACTCCGGTAGGCGAAAAGCCCATTCGATTAAGGTTCCTTGGATTATAGATGCCGATTGGCGGGCTGTAAACTTGCCGTTCGACAATATTCCTTTGGCAGTACCGCTTAGAATCAGCAAGTGGGATTCCGGCCAGTCTTCCGCACCAAGTACCACATTCGCCAATCCGTTGCCGCGCCCTTCGCCGATGCGGCGGCTCATACCTTGCTGCCACGCTTCCTGAAGGATATGGGCATCCTGCATTTCCTTGTAAAAGCGGACGCGCTCCTTGGTGGCGTGATCGACATAGGAGCGGGCAATACCGACTCCCAAGTCGTAGACCAGAAAATGGATGTAGTTGTCGTCGCCATGCCAAAACATATACCACCAGGGATTTTCGCCGGCGGCGTTGTCGGGGTAGGCGTGTTCGCGGATATTGAGCAGGACTTCGGAGATAGAAGTCCGAAGGTAGGAGAAGAATTTTTCCGAGCGACTGCCGATTTTTGCCTTCAGGCGGGATTCATACTCATCAAGCTGCCTGTAAATCGCTTTGCGCCGCTGCGCAAAATTCAAACGGTTGCCGGAATGAAAAAAACTGTCTGCCTGCGTCAAATCCCGTGCCGCCTTTAAGACGCCAAGCAGTTTGGATTCCAAAAACAGCTTTTTGTAAACGGGCGAACGTTTGCAGTCGAAAACAAAGCAGCCCTTGTTCTTTCTTTCGCGCTGTATATGGTTGACATGGGCGACCAAAGCCAAAGCCGCCGCCGCCGTGATTTCTTCGGTTTTCGAAAAATCCAGCTTTAATACCTGATGGGGTGAGTCGAGCAAGTTCAAGGCTTTGGCAGTTTCGTAGAAATTGCTGTACAGGCACAGGCGTTGCGGAAACGTCAAAACATACATCGCGCCCTCCCCTTACAGTGTGGACAAATGCCATGCGCCGCGCACGCGGCCGCAGATGGTCAGTTTTTCCAGCTTGTCGTCTTCGACGGTTTCGGTGCGGTATAGCGGGTTGTCGCTGATGACCAGAAGGCCGCCGCCGACGGAGGCTTGCAGGCGTTTGGCCTTGAGGCCGTCGGCGAAAGAGAGCAGGTAGACGCCCTCGCCCTCGAACCAGCGGACGGAGGTATCGACGAAGAGTACGTCGCCGTCCTCGATGGTGCCCTGCATGGAATCGCCGCGCGCGGTGATGACTTGGATGCGGGAGAGGTTGCCGCCGAGATTTTCGCGCGCCCACGCCTTATCAACATGGACGAAATCAACGACTTCCGCCGTTTCGTTGTTGACGTATCCGTCGCCCAGCGAGGCGATGACGTCCAGCCGCTCGAAGCGGATGCGGTCGTCGGCAAGGCCGTCTGAAAGGTTTTCAGACGGCCCTTCGCCTGTCTTTAGCCATTCAACCGACACATTTAGTGCTTCAGCAATTTCAAATAAAAACTTTGGATTTAGTGTTTCGCCTTTCGTGATTTTCCTCATCGCCGGATAAGACACGCCAACTTGCCGTGCCAAAGCATTCACGCTTAGACCTTTAGTTTGCAAAGCCGTATTAATTCGTTCAGCCAAAGTTTCCATTTTTACTCCCAGAAAATAACTTTTATATTCAATGATAAAACTAAAGTTTGAATGCAACAATTCAAAAAAAGTTCAATTTATAGTTGACTAGGTATAACGCAAGTTATATTATTTAGCCATGAATTAAATAAAAGTTGAAAGAAGTTATATGAACCAAGCAATCGAAACTGCAATTTCCATCATCGGCAACAAAAACCGCTTAAGCAAAGCCGTCGGCGTGAGCAGTGTCGCCGTGCAGAAATGGCGGGAAGGCGGCGGATTGAGCGTCGTCCACGCAGTCAAAATCGAAGACCTGACCGAAGGACAAGTTACCGCCCGCCAAATTTCAGACGGCATCAACCCCAACCAAGGAGCAGGAAAATGAATCAAATGAGAATCAAAAGAACCGTTTGCCACATTTTGTCGGGCATTTGGCTGCATACGGTAGAAACCGCAGGGCGTGAAAAAGCGGCGGCCATGAGTCCGAAATATGAGCCGCCGCGCATGTCCGAAGTAAGGGTCTACGGTTTCAAATATGCAGGAATAAAATTCTGCGGCTTCGAATGTCCGGATCAGGTATTGGCAATCAAATCAAATGCCAGCGAGTAACCTTTGACCGCCTTGCCATAGTCGCGCCAAGCAATATCACGCAAGCCGATGTCGTAAAAGATATCGAGGATTTCATAGTGGCGATCGTGATCGTAGGCGATGGAGCGGTAGGGCTTGCCCTCGTGAAGGATGCATAGCCGGCGGTCGGGAGCCTCGAAGCACTCGGGATGCGATTCAAGCAATCGGCTGACTGCATCGTCAAAATCGGGGCGGGCTTCGGTCAGGTATTTATCAATAGACATTTTAAATCCTTAAGTTGTTTGGTAAGAGATTCAATCTTAGGGAAAACGCAGAATGAATACAAGCAGTCTGCATCAACCAAGGAGCAGGAAAATGACCGAACAGGAAAAACCGCGCGCCCAAGGCGGACGGTTGAAAAAATGGAAAACGGCTATTGCAGATTGGGCAGCATACCGGCTGCTTCTGACCTTAGGCCGAATTCACTTTGAAGATGTTCAATCGCCCGAAGTATTTGTTGTGTTGCCTGCGCGGAAAACCGAAGCTCCATCTTCACGCTGCTGCGGTCAGACGCAAACTGATGGCAGGAGGCGGATAGTGTTTTTGACTCCGTGTCATAACGAATCTCAAGCGGCGAGTCGATTTGCAGGGGATAAATAACGGTCGAATCCATGTGTTTTCCTTCAGTTAATAGGAAAACAAATTATAGCGGAATGAAAAATAATTTTCAGACGGCATCAACCCCAACCAAGGAGCAGGAAGATGAATGTTAATGAAGCGTTTGATGTTTTGGAGAAGTCGGTGATGTACCCGCAACGGGTGCAGGCTTGCGAATGGTTGAATGCGGGCGGTTTTCCGCCCGCCGGAGAAGTCGGCACCGCGCTGGCGGTTATCCCTGCCGAATGGCTGTCCAATCCGCCGCCCGAATGTGTCGTGCAAGCGTTAGCAGCCGCCGGCTTTGGGCTTCATTGGGCATCTCATGCGCCAGATGCTGCGCTGCTGATGCTGCTTCCTCTCGAAGGTCGGGACGATCTTCAAGCAGAGCGGCCAGAAGATGGGCGGTCAGACGGTAATTCTGCGCCTGTTCCCGACCAATGAGCGGGTCGAGCCCTGCTGTACCGATGGCTTCTTCATAGCTGTTTTGCGGCATTTTTTTACTCCGTTGCAGGTTAATGGGAATGACATTGTAACGGGGCAATGGCAAAGCGGACAGACGCTTGACCCGCCGGACAGTCGGCATAACCAAACGGAGCAGAAAAATGAAAGAAATGAAAAAAGGCGGCGATGTCATCTCCGTCAGTGTGAAAGAGTTTGTTTATATCGCGAAATATATAGCCGCCGCGACCAAAAAGGGGGTAAGCCTTAACACTATTCTTCAGGAGCTTCGGGAATATTGCCAATCCCCGCCGCGCCTGCCTGAAATATCAGGTCGTAGCCGTTTCGGGCTTGCCCCTCTCCGATAAGTTCTTCAAAACCGGCTTCCACCATATCCGAAATCAGGCTCATGTATTCGCGCAAACCTTCGCAGCGGATGACGCGGTAGGGTTCGCCGTTATGAAGCACGGCCGCTGTCATGATGTTGCCGCCGCCCCCAAACGGGCTTTGGATAAGTGCAATGATTTTTAAAACGGTTTCGTCCCATTCGGGAAGACGGTCGGATTGAATGTTTTTTAATAACAAAGTTTCCATATTGGCTTTCCGTTAAATAGTTGTGTGAGAACTTTTATTTTAACGGAACGACGACAAAGCGGACAGACGCTTGACCTGCCGGACAGTCGGCGTGGGAGGCGTAGCCGGCGGCCGTGTCGCCGGTCATCGGCGAGGTGTGTGTATCTTAGCCTTGCCTTTGACGGCGCGTAACCAAGAAATATCAGGGGGATTTATGGATTTAATCAAACGGGCCATTAAAGATATGGCGCATTCGGTGGACGGGGGTTATGCGTCTGTTGCCGCCGCGCTGGGGCTTTCGAGCCGCACGGCCTTGGAAAACAGGCTGTATCAGGTCAAAGGGCAGCGGGTGTCTATCGAGGAGGCGTTGGCTATCCAGCGCATTTCAGGCCGCAATGATTTCGCGGAGGCGGTGGCGGCCGAAAGCGGCGGGGTGTTTGTGCGCCTGCCGGACGATGTTTGCTGTGCGGCTTTGGCCGAGGAAGAAATCAGCGCGCATTTTTTATCCGTTATCGCCCATGTGGGCGAGATGGTGGAGAAGTGGCGCAAATCTACCGCCGACGGCGAGGTGTCGGAGCGCGAGTTGGCGGATTTGCTGGATGTGTTCCGGCGCGGGGTGGCCGAACAGGCTGCGGTGATTGAACTGACTAAGCGTTATTTTGTGCGGGATGACAGTTAAAAACAGGGCTGTGAACGAAGCGGGAAGGCTGCGTATGCCTCCCCATCCCTGCCCGACTTGCGGTGCGCCGTGTGTGGTGCGGACAAGTGAGCAGCAGACTGCATTGAGCCGGTTGTTTTATTTGCGGTGTACCAATGCGATTTGCGGATGGGCCGGGACGGGGGTGTTTGAGATAACGGCGACGATTAGTCCGCCGAGCCGGTTTTATCAGGACAGCGGAAACACGCCGCCGGAAATCAGCGGTTGCGCCGAGGCGGCGGTGCTGGCCGAGCTGGCCAAATCTCAAGGCGAGCTGCTTTAAGTCTGACGGGTCAATCAACGCCGTTTGCGGACGGCGGGGTTTTTTGCATGCCCAAAAAACGCAAAGGGTTTTTAAATGACTGAAAATAAAGAACAAAATAAATCAAAAGATTGGCGGTTCGCGCCGCAGCCGGTGCGCCTGTACCGCAGCAAATATGCGGCGCGTTGCGTGTTTGCCATCCGTCGCAGGCTGGCGCGGGCAAAGACGGATTTGCTGCCGGTTATGAATGGTTTGGAGCGCGATGCGCGGCGTTCGCGGACGGCGGGTTCGGACGGCCTGATGCGGGACGGCGATGTGGCTGCTTTGCGGGGGCGTTTGTTGGGCAACGGACAGCGCGAGGGTTTGGCGCAGTTGGCCGGTTTGTGCCGTGAGATAAGCGGGCTGATGAGGCAGGTCAATCAGGTGGCGGGGGCGTTCGGCCTGCCGTTGCCGGTGATGTACGGCTATGAGGTCGGGGGGTATTTGGCGGCAATGGACGGGCTGGTATCGGAGCAGTTGGGTTTGGCGCACAAGCTCGGCATTGAGCCTGATACGGAGGATTTGAGCCGGACGGCTGAGCTGGCCGAGTTGGCTAAGCAGATGCACCGGGAGGCGGCGTGATGGACTTGGAAAAGATGATGGCCGATGCGTGTGCGCTGAGAATGCGGCAGTTGGCGGATTGGCAGGCGGATGCGGCCAGGCGGTCGGATGATATTCGGGCTTTGTCGGATGTGTTGGGCGGCCTGCCGTGCCGTGTGAGTTTGGGCGGTTTGGCTTATGTGTCCGTGTCGATTTGGGTGTATGACGATGCCGACGGCTTGAGGGTGCAGGATGCGCTTGCGCCGCTGGTCGGCAGCGGTGTGTGGCGGTGCAGCGATAGCGGCGGCGGCGACAGTTTCGTCCGTTTGGCTTCGGGGTTGCCGGTTTATTTATTTTGCGGAGATGTGTGATGGTTAAGGATGTTTTTATCGAGGCTGTTTTTGTGTTTGTACTGCGGATGGCCGTGCTGTTTGCAGCGGTAGTTTTGACGTTTGCCGCAATTGGCTGTGTGCCGGAGCGTCCGAGTACGGTGCGGCATGAGGTTGCGGCAGTGGAGGCGGACCCTGCGGCGGTGGCGGCAGAAGAAATGCCGATTGCGCGGGGGATTTATCCCGATTTGCCGTTTGAGCCGACGGCGGAGGATTTGGAGTCGGGTTTTGATAATTAAATTATTAGGTTGAGGTTAATTATGTACTCTTTAAATTTCGAAAATCAAAGCTACAACGGACAGTACATCGAGGTCATAGTGGCTGAGCAAAGCGGTGTCCGTGTGCATTTGTGCGAAAAATCAGGAAGCGAGATGACAACTATCTGTGCTGTTGAGATTTATTCGGTATCGGGGGCGATGCGTTTGGCGAACGAACTGAATGTTCCGATTAGGGTGGTGGATTGATGGCGGCGGAGGCCGTCTGAAAGGAGGGGTTTAAGTATGGCAACTTATTCGGTTTGGAATTATGAGGCTGCAGGCGAGGATTGGCGCGTGGCCGATGTGTTGGTCGGTAACGGTGGTCCGGTGCTGGTTTGGCCGGACGGACGAAAGCAGTTTTTTGCTTCGCTCGGCGCGGTGTTGTCATTTGTGCGCTCAGGTTGGCCGTGTGCGTACTTGGTGCGGGAGAAGGCGGTATGAAAATTTATGTCTGCAATGTGTGCGGCAAGGCAAAGCCGGAAACCGAGTATCCGGTAACGGTGCGGGGGAAAACGGGGCGCAGGCTTGGGCAGTGCCTGTCTTGCGCCGAAAAGCGGGCGGCTTACCGTAATAGGCGTTATGTACCGCCAAGCGAGGTAAACAAATTCCCGCCCGCGCCCGAAATACTCAATCATGTTTATTGGTCTAAATATTCTTAAGTTTTGATAGTTTAATTTAATCGGATTAAAAAAAATGGAAGCCCGCGCGATGTCCGCCATACGTTACCACCGCCCCGAGTTCGACGCCGAACGCGGGCGGTATGTGCGGTTGTCGTCCCGCGCTTTTGAGGCGGTGTCGCGTATGCCGCGCGCGCTGGCCGGACGGGTGCGGCGGGAATGGCTGAAGCGTGCGAACGGTGCGGGCTGCAAGCGTGCGGCGCGCGGGTTGATGACGGACGGTCGGCCGGATGCGGCCGATTGCTGGCTGCATGAGTTTGTGCGGCCTTTGTTTGCTTGGTCGGCCACGCTGCCTTTGGATGCGTCGGATGCGGATATCCGCGAGGAGGCGGAGCGGCTGAGCAAGGGATATTTCAGAGACGCGCTCAAGCTGCATCGGCAGGTGGGCAGTATCGGCCGTCTGGGCGATGAGGCGGGGGCGGGTGCGGCAGAGGTCGGGCGGCAGCAGTATGCGGCGATGCGGTGCGGTTTGACTGCTTTGGCCGCGCGCGCCGAGGCGGACGGGGTGGCGGTCGGCCGTTTTTTGTCGGGCAAGTATGAGGCCGAAAGTGTGCTTGGGCGGTTGTGCGACAAGGGTTTTGTCGGCCGACAGTTGCGCAAGGGGTTTGGTCGGGCGCGGGAGAATCTGATCCGTTCGGCTTTCGGCGGCGTGCACCGCCGTGCCGCGCTGTATGTGAGCGATGACGCGATGGAGGCGTGGCGCGGGCAGCGTCGCCGCAACATGGCCCTGCTGGAGGCGATGGAGCTAATCAATGAGCTGGGCGAGCGTTTTGATTTGGTGGATATTGTGGCCGCGTCGGAATCCAATCCGCGCAACCGTAACGCGGGATTGATGGTGAGAATTGCGGGCTTTGAGAAGATTGCGTTGGATTTGGGGCATGTCGGGGAGTTTGTGACGATGACGTGTCCGAGCCGCTTCCATGCGCGCATGTCTGCTTCCGGTGCGGTCAATCCTAAGTTTGACGGGTCGTCGCCGAGGGATGCGGCCAATTATCTGCAAAAGGTGTGGGCGCGGATTCGGGCGGCCTTAAAGGATGAGGGCATCCCGATTTACGGTTTCCGCGTCGCCGAGCCGCATCATGACGGCTGCCCGCACTGGCACGGGTTGTTTTTTATGCCGTCTGAGGCGCGCAAGCGGTTCCGCGAGATTGTGGCGATGCACTTGTGCCGCGAGGACAGGGACGAGCTGGGATTGAGTTATTTTTTATCCAACAAGGCGCGGTTGGGTCGTGCGCGTGAGATTCAGGCGGGCGAGCGGCGGTTGGGCGGCGCGGTGCGTCCGCTGGCTGCCATTTGTGTGGGGATGCTGACGGAGAAGGAGTTTTGGCATGGTGCGAAGTATTCGGATTTTAAAGCGGTGCAGGCGCGGGTTGATTTCAAGGCGATTGACTGGGGGCGCGGTTCGGCGGCGGGTTATATCGCCAAATATATCGCGAAAAACATTGACGGCAAGAACGCCTACGGGGAGAGCGTGGGCTTTGACGATGAGGCAGAGGGGGCGGATGTGACTAAGACGGTGGAGCGGGTGTTGTGCTGGGCGTCGACGCATGGGATTCGGCAGTTTCAGCAGGTGGGCGGGCCGCCTGTCGGGGTGTGGCGCGAGCTGCGCCGTCTGAAGGATTTGTCCGGGGATGGCGATATTGTCCGTGCCGCGCACGCGGCCGATGTGGGAGATTGGGGTAAGTTTGTGATGGTGATGGGCGGTGTGGATTGTAAGCGCGATGAGCGGCCTGTCCTCTTGTATAAAGAGGAGTGTCGCGAGCCTAACCGTTACGGCGAGCCGCGTGCAGACCGTGTGCGCGGAGTTGTCGAGTCTGAGACGGGTGTTTATGCGGTGTCTAGGGTTCATGAGTGGGTGTTGGGTTTTAAACGCGGCGGCGAAGCTGTCGCGCACGGCGGCGCAGCCGCCGCTTGGACTTGTGTCAATAACTGTAGAAAAAACGAGGCGGCCGCCGAAACGGCGGCAATTTATCCCAGCGTCATCAAAAAAGGCGGGGATTATGACTGGGAGGCTATCGATGTTTTGGATTGGTTGGCGGCCAATGGGCGGTCGATGCCGCCGGGCAGCGTGGTCGGCCGGGCGTTGCGTGAGGAGTACCGCGATTGTATTCGCCGCGAGCGCGAGGAATTCGACAGTGTGGCGGGTTTGTTTAAGGCTGAACTCGATAAGGTGTTGGCTGATGTGGCCGCTGCCGTTAAAGACGGCCGGCAGATGGCGGAAAAACGCAAGGTATGGCAGGAATTGACTGCGTTGTCGGCCGGTTTCGGGGCTGTTTGCTACGGACGGCGGCTCAGCAAGCCTAAGCCTAAGTCTGATGATGAGATTGGCGGGGAGCGTCCGCGCCGTTATCTGCCGATGCCCAAAAAATGGACGACGGAAGATGTGATTAAGCGGTCGGAGACGGTGCGTAAAGGCGCGGCCGAGTGGTTGGAACGTATGCGCAGGATGTGATTTATGGTGACGGTGCAGGAATTGTTTAATGTGATGCCGCTGTGGCGGGTGGCGCATTTGTTGGATTTTGAGTCGGCTCAGGTGGTTTGCGAGTTTTTGCATGACGAGGCCGTCCGAATCAATCGGGCGGAATGGTCGGAGGATGAGACGGCAAGCTGGGCGGATGGGATTTGCAGCAGTATTTATTGATTTGGGTTTTTGAGTTTTAAGGAGTTTGTTGTGGAATTTGCAGGCATTGACGATAAGGGTTTATTTTTTAAGGAGCTTGCGGAAGAGGTGCGGCAGGCGGCGCAAGAGGCGTTTTTCGATGATCGGAATTTGTGGACGATTTCGCGCACGGCGGCTTATTTGGGCTATTCGCCGAGGTATTTCAAACGGTCGATTGCCACGCTGAAGGGTTTCCCTGCGCCGATTGTGCTGCCGACTGCGGCACGCGGCGGCGACGAGCGGTATGAGCCGAAGGAGGTTAAGGAGTGGGCGCGGCGGCAGCGGAAGTAGGCGGCGCGGCTGTTTGAAGCCGCCTAAGTCCGCGAAAATGCTTGATATTTGCGGCGGGTTTACGCTTGACGGAAGAAAGAAAGGCGAATATGATTGCGCCATCACTTTACTAAGCGGAAACGCAACGCCCCGACAGAGCGGATTTTTTGCATCTGTTGCAAAATATAAGTCTTTGATTTTCTCCTAAGTCTGGATTTCCAGACTTGGAAATGCCAGTCAAAGGCGGGTCGAGAGAACGAATACAATACCCGGAAGGGGAATAAGTTCCGCCGACTTAGTACGGTGATTGAAGCCCGCCGCCCTTATGCGGCCATCCAATCAATTTACTAAGGAGTTCGTCATGAACGCAATCGCAATTTCTAATGTGGCTATCCGCCAAACCGAAAACAACCTTTACAATTTGAACGATTTGCACAAAGCCAGCGGTGGCGAAGACAGGCACGCGCCGCGCCGTTGGCTTCAAAATCAGCAAACTACTGAATTGATTGAAGAACTCTCCAAAGACGGAAATCCGTCTTTGGAAGAAAATCAACAGGTTATAAAAGTAGTTCGTGGCGGCAACAAACGCGGCACTTACGCCTGCAAAGAATTGGTGTATGCCTACGCCACATGGATTAGCGCGAAATTCTTCCTGTTGGTTATCCGCACTTTTGATGCCGTGATTTCAAACGGCCTGCCTGCCAAAACCACCGCCGACGACCGCACCCCTCTGCGGCAGGCCGTCGCCGCGCTTGTCGGACGCAAAGGCATAGACTACAGCACCGCCTACGGCATGGTGCACCAGCGTTTCAATGTCGGCGCGATCGAGGACCTTCCCGCCGAGAAGCTGCCCGAAGCCGTCGCCTACGTCCACGCGTTGACGCTGCATGCGGGGTTGGCCGGAGAGGTCCTTGATGCCGTGTCTGACCCACGGGGCCGGGCCGTTGTGCCCGACGGCGAAATAGCGGACGGTATCGCCTGCCTGCTGGCCCAGAGCTACCGTGCCTGCGGTTTTCTGAAACGCTACCTGCCCGCCTTCCGCAGCCTCGGGCTGGACGGGTGCGGCGAAATGCACGGTTTCGTCTATGATGCCGCGGCGTCCCGCGATGCGGTCAACCGCTGGCTGCATGCCAACCGTGGCGCGCTTTCGCGCCGTACCGCCGCCCTGCTGCCGGAGCTTGCCGCGTCTTATGAAGACGGGGGGTGTGTCCGTTATCCTTTGGTTTGGGCGCAGTAAAAAAGGCCGTCTGAAGTTTTCAGACGGCCTTTTTAGTCGAGCAGGCTGCGGATGTGGGCGGCGCGGCTGTTTAAAGCCGCCTATGTCCGCGAAAATGCTTGATATTTACGGCGGGCTGCCCTAATATGGCCGTGTATTGAATTTTGATTGGCCGACAGAGAGGAAATGACATGGACAAACGGAAAAAAGCAAATCTCTATGCCGTCCTGCTCGGCATAGGCTCGCTGTTGAGCCTGTTCCATCCTGCGAAAGCAATCGCTCAAACCAATCCTGCCGACGACTTGAAAAATATCGGCGGCGATTTTCAACGCGCTATGCAGAAAGCGCAGAAATGACCCGCAACTCTCCGGACACGGCGCAACAGGCGGTCGAGACCGTCGTCAAATCCCCGGAGCTGGTCGAACAAATCTTGTCCGACGAAAGTGTGCAGGTGATGATTGCCCAACGCTTCCATTCGGGGCCGTTGCCCTCGCCGTCGGATTTGGCGCAATACAATGCGATTATCAGTCGCGGCGCAGACCGCATTATGACAATGGCTGAACAAGAGCAGGCAATGCGCCATGAAACGGCGCGGCAGAACCATGCCTTCAACAGGCGCGGGCAGGTATACGGTTTTGCCAGTGTTATTCTGATTCTGCTTTTTGCCGTCTTCCTCGTATGGCGCGGCTACCCGGTAACCGCCGCCTCGCTGATTGGCGGCACGGTGGTCGCCTTGGCGGGTGTCTTTGTGATAGGAAGAAGACAAGATAAAAATTAAACCCGCGTAGATATAAAGGCCGTCTGAAGTTTTCAGACGGCCTTTTTTAGTCGAGCAGGTCGGCAAGGCTGGCCGCGTCGGGTGTGTAGTAGGTGTTGAGTAGTATTTTTATGTCGCGGTGGCCGCTGATTTTTGCCAAGTCCATGACGTTTACTTTTTTTGCCATGCGGGTTAGGGCTTCGCGTCGGCTGTCGTGAAAGTGGAGGTCGTCGATTTCGAGGGCGCGGGTGGTGCGGCGGAAGACGGTGCTCAGTGGTTCGGGTTGGAGGTCGAAGGCGGGGGTTAGGTTTAGGGGTTGGAGTTTTTGCAGTAAGGCAATGGCGCGGCGGGAAAGCGGGACGTCGCGGCTGTTGCCGTTTTTTGTTTTCGGCAGGTGGACGGTGTGGCGGTCGAGGTCGATGTGCTGCCATGTGATGCCGCAGATTTCCCCTGCCCTCATGGCGGTTTCGATTGCGAACAGAAAGGCTAAGGCGACGCGCTGTTTTTTCATGGCCGGAAGTTGCAGCTCGTCGTATTCGAGGTAGTGGCAGATGCGGCGGATCTCGTCGGCGGTCGGGCGGCGGGTGCGGCTTGGGTTGTGTTTGGGGCGGTTGATTTTGGAGATGGGGTTGTCGGTAACGGTTTGCCATTCGCGCAGGGCATGGTTAAAGACGGCGGATACGGTGGTGAGTTCGCGGGCGACGCTGGGAGCCTGCACTTCCTTCAGGCGGCGGTCGCGCCATTCGGCAAAGTGGTGTGGCATGACTTCGGAGGTTTTGATGTCGCAAATGGGGTCGCGCAAAAAGCGGGCAAGGCGTATGTCTTCGCTGCGGCTGCCGCGTTTGGTGGGGGTGACTTCGGCGCGGTATCGGCGGATGATGTCGCCGACGGTTTGATTTTTTGGTGTGATGCCAAGGGCGCGGCTGGTGATTTCGGCTTCGGTTTGCGCCGCCCATGCCTTTGCTTCGGCGGACGTGCGAAATGTTTTGGTGCGGACGTTGCCACGCAGGCGCACGCGGACGAGGTACTTGCCGTTTCGTTTGGTGATGCTGGCCATGATGTTGATTTAAAAAAAAGATGGTGTATTTAAAAATACACCATCCGTCAGGATTTTATAAAGTAATTGGTGTTCGTTTGGTACACAGTTACTTTAAACTATTGATGTTAAATATTATGTTGGTGCCGACAGCGAGACTTGAACTCGCACGATCTAGGATCACTACCCCCTCAAGATAGCGTGTCTACCAATTTCACCATGTCGGCTGGAAAGAAAATTATTTTTTTGTTTCGCCGGCATTACCCGCAGGTACTGCCGGTTGTGTTTTTGCAGGCGTGCTTTGCTGCACGTTGCTGAAATCGATCTGCTGCTTACCTGAATGACTGTATATGTAAGTCATTGCCAAACATGTAGCAAAAAATACGGTTGCGGCGATGGCGGTGCTGCGGCTGAGAAAGTTGCTGCTGCCGGCAGAGCCGAATACGCCTTGTGCGCTGCCGCTGCCTCCCGAAAAAGAAGCTCCGGCGTCTGCACCTTTGCCATGCTGCATCAGAACGAGCAGGATAACAGTGAGGCCGGCAAAGCCGTTTAAAATCATAATCAGGGTTTTGAATGCTTCCATAATTTCAGGCTTGTTCGGCTGCTTGGATAATGGCGGCGAATGATTCGTAGGAAAGTGATGCCCCGCCTACCAATGCGCCGTCGACATGCGGCACGCCGAATATTTCGGCGGCGTTTTTTTCGTTGACGCTGCCGCCGTAAAGAACGCGAACTATAGCATCGCTGCCGCACAATGACAACACTTCGTTGTAAATAAAAGCGTGCATTTGCGCAATTTGTTCTTTATTCGCGACTTTTCCCGTGCCGATTGCCCACACGGGTTCGTATGCGATGGCGAAATTGCGGGTGTTGAGGCCTTTTAAGACGGAAAGTTGGTAGATAACGGCTTCTTTTTCGCGGCTGTCTTCACGCTCTTTGAGGCTTTCGCCGACGCACAAAAGCGGCGTCAGCCCCGCGGCGAGGACGTTTTCGATTTTCAGGCGCTGGGTGTCGTTTTTTTCGTTGAAATAGAGGCTGCGCTCGGAGTGGCCGATTAAGACAATGTTGACGCCGATGTCTTTGAGCATTTCGGCGGACACTTCGCCGGTGTAGGCGCCGTTGCCGGGAAAGCGGCTGACGTCTTGGGCGCAGGTGCGCACGGAGTTGTTGGTGACGGACTGCAAAGCCTGGCGAACCTGTTGCAGATAAACGGCGGGCGGGGCGATGCCGATGCACACGTTTTGCTGCGGCGGCAGATTGCGCAGCCCGTGCAGCAGCATGTCGTTGTTTTGCAGGCGGCCGTTCATTTTCCAGTTGCCGACCACCCATTTTTTGTTCCACATATTACAAATCTCCTGATTTCGGGCGGGCGCGATTGTACCCGAATTTATTTACTCGGCAGAGGCCGTCTGAAACGGTTTTCAGAAACATCATTCCTGCGCCTTTCCCTCAATAAAACTCCGCTTCGCCTTCCGGCCGCGTTTTGAACCGCTTGTGCAGCCAGTAATACTGTTCGGGCTGTTCGCGCACGCGTGCTTCGATAAAGTCGTTCATGCGCTGCGCGTCAGCTTCGGGGCTGTTGGTCGGGAAGTTTTCCCAGGCCGGGTAGAAACGCAGTTCCACCGTGCCGTCGGCCTGACGCGTGGGGATGGCGGGAATGACTTTCGCGCCTGTGAGCGCGGCGATGCGGCTCAGGCCGGCGATGGTGGCCGTCTGAATGCCGAAAAATCTGACGAACACGGAATCCTTGCGGCCGAAATCCTGGTCGGGCAGATAAAGAAAGGGCGCGTCGCTTTTTTTCAACTGTTTGATGATGGCGCGCAAACCCTCGGTGCGGCCGATGAGGAACACGTTGTCGTAGCGGTGGCGGCCTTTGAGGATTTGCGCGTCGAGCGTCGGGTTTTTCTGGTGCGAATACATGCTGATCAGCGGCACGTCCTGATTGAGCGCGTACACCGCCAGCTCGAAAGCCGTAAAATGCGGATAAAGCAAAATCACTTTTTCGCCCGCCGCGAGCGCGTCGTCCAAATAATGTTTGCCGCGGTAGCGCACCAGCTTTTTCAGACGGCCTGCATTCCCGTACCAATACAAACCGTATTCCGCCAGCAACTTGCCCATCTCCGCAAAATGCGCCTTCAACACCGCTTCGCGTTTTGCCGCATCCCATTCGGGGAAACACTTTTCCAAGTTGATGCGGCCGATACGGCGGCGCGGCGCGACCAAATAATAGGCCGCCCGCCCCAAAACCCTGCCGGTTGCCTGAATTGCGGCAAAGGGCAGAAGCTGGATCAGATAAAGCAGGGCAAACAGAATTTTCATGCGGGTTTTCAGACGGCCTGACAAACGGAAGGCGGGCATTATACGGCAATTGGGCTATAATGCGCCCCGCCTGAAAACGCCGAAAGATTAAGGAAAACGAATGAACAAAACCCGCAGGGGCTATGCCCGCCAAGACCGCGTCAAAGAACAAATCATGCGCGAGCTGGCCGAACTTGTGCGCACCGGCCTGAAAGACCCGCGCGCCGGTTTCATCACCATCAACGAAGTAGACGTCACCCGCGATTACAGCCACGCCACCGTCTACTACACCGTCCTTGACGACAGCACCCGCGACATCACCGAAGAAGCTCTCGAACACGCCAAAGGCCACCTGCGCAGCGAGCTGGCCAAACGCATCAAGCTGTTCAAAATCCCCGAATTGCACTTCAAATACGACAACTCCATCGAGCGCGGCATGAGCATTTCCCACCTGATCGAACAGGTTGCCGCCGAAAAACCCGTGGAAGACTGACATGGCACACCTTATCCTGCGCCCGCTCGAAGGGCTGGAAGTCGTCGGACGCGGCCGCCTCGATTTCGGCTGCCGTAAAGACGACGCCGTCTCCCTGCTCGGCGAACCCTGCCAGCAAAACGACCACGCCCTCTATTACGACCTGCTCGACTGCCACGTCTACTTCGACCCGCAGGGCATCGTCGACTTTTTCGACATCCCCGAAGGCCCTTTCCTGCAAAGCGGCAACAGCGTCGAAATCTACGGGCAAGACCCCTTCGCCCTGCACGCAGACGAACTTTACGCCCTGCTGGAACGGCACAACGGCGGCGGCAAAATCACAGGCGATGCGCCCTACTCCTACCGTTTCTGCGCCATCAACACCGCCATCTGGCGCGAAACCTACGAAGAAGAAATCCTGCAAATGATGGCCGAATACCCGCACGAAGCCGAACTGCTCGCCCACGAGCTGCCCAAAGGCCGCAATTATTGGAGCATAGGCATAGGCTCGGCCGAGTGTTACAGCAAAAAGCCCAAACGCTGCCTGCCCTGAATACCGCAGAGACCGTCTGAAAAGCGCAGTTTCAACGAAGCCGACACCCCGTTTCAACAAAAAACCGGTTTTCAGACGGCCTCAAACATAGCGACAAGACCAATCGGACAAGCCTCTGAAAAACACTACTCCCGCCGAATCCCGCCCTCCCTCCCCCATCGCTCGAACCATGAACACCAAACCCGCCAAACGCCCCGTAAACGGCGTGCTCCTGCTCGACAAGCCCGCCGGCCTTTCCAGCAACACCGCGCTGCAAAAAGCCCGCCGCCTCTACCGCGCCGAAAAAGCCGGCCACACCGGCGTACTCGACCCGCTGGCCACCGGCCTGTTGCCCGTGTGCTTCGGCGAAGCGGCCAAGTTTGCCCAATACCTGCTCGATGCCGACAAAGCCTACACCGCCACGCTCAAACTCGGCCAAGCCAGCAGTACGGGCGATGCCGAAGGCGAAATCGTCGCCACCGGCCGCCCCGACATCAGCCAAGCCGAATTTCAGACGGCCTGCGCCGCGCTGACAGGCGATATCCGCCAAGTGCCGCCGATGTTTTCCGCGCTCAAACACGAGGGCAAACCGCTTTACGAATACGCGCGCAAAGGCATCGTGATCGAACGCAAAGCCCGCGACATCACGGTTTACGCGATTGACGTAACCCGGTTTGCCGCACCCGAAGCTATTATTAACGTGCGTTGCAGCAAGGGCACTTACATCCGCACCCTCGCCGAAGACATCGCCAAACAGCTCGGCACTTTCGCCCACCTCACCGACCTGCGCCGCACTGAAACCGCCGGTTTCACCATCGCCCAAAGCCACACGCTCGACGACATCGCCGCACTCGACGAAACGGAGCGCGACGCGCTGCTTTTGCCCTGCGACGTATTGGTACGGCACCTGCCCGAACTGGTGTTGAACGACACCGCCGTCAATATGCTGCGCTGCGGCCAGCGTCCGCAGTTTTCAGACGACGTATCCGCCGAGCCGCCCTACCGTATTTACGATGCGGGCAGCCGCTTCATCGGCCTGGCCGTTTACCAAAAAGACATAGGCCGTCTGAAAGCCCTGCGGCTGATGAATACGGCGCAGACAGAGTAAGCCGAATGCGGGAGGCCGTCTGAAACCCGTCTTTCAGACGGCCTCTGACAAACGGACAAAAAAACGTGCAGGCGGCCTGCGGTTGCCGTATAATCCGCGCTCCGCCCGACGCAGGGCGGGTTTTTTCGGAGTCCGCACGGTTTCGGCTGTCAGGACTTGTCTGCCGCAAGGCTTTATTTTTTGGAGTATTTCCACATGTTGTCCATCGAACAAAAAGCGCAAATCGTCAAAGATTTCCAACGCAAAGAAGGCGATACCGGTTCGTCCGAAGTACAGGTTGCCCTGCTGACCTTCCGCATCAACGACCTCACCCCGCACTTCAAAGCCAACCCGAAAGACCACCACAGCCGCCGCGGCCTGTTGAAAATGGTCAGCGCACGCCGCCGCCTCCTGGCCTACCTGCGCCGCACCAAACCCGATACCTACCGCGAGCTGATTACCCGTCTGGGTCTGCGCAAATAATCCGCGTTTTGCAAACAGAGGCCGTCTGAAAACCTTTCAGACGGCCTTTCTGCCGCCCTACGCTCTTCCATTCCGCTATAATCCGCCGCATTTTGCACAGCACACCAAAGGACAAAACCATGACCGACCGCCGCTACCTGCCCGACACCCGCCCCTATCCCGCCGAAGCCGTCAAACGCGAGCTACTGATGCACGCCGTGCAGGCCGCAGGCAGCGGCGCACAGGCGAAACTGGCCGCCGAAGCCCTGCGCGCACAGATTTACGGCATGCTCTCGCAGAACTTCTATCTCAACCTGTCCGTCGCCATGAGCATGACCCCCAGCGAAACCGCCTACCGCCAAATCATGGCCGCGCTCAACGACGTCTTGCAGGCCAAAACCGACGACGAAGTGCAATGGTTTGCCCTGCCCGTCGTGCTCGTTGCCGGCTGCAAAAAAGAAGCTGCCCTACCCGCCGCCGCCCCCGCGCTCGAACTCTCCGCCTGCCTGGGCAACTACCCGCACACCCGCCCCTTCGCCCGCGCCACCTGGCTACCGCGCCTGCTTACCGCCGGGCAGATGGCCGAAATCAATGCCGGACAATGGTTCAAAGCCAAGCAAAACGCCGAAGCCGCCGCCGGATTTGCCGCCGCCCTGCCGCAAACCGAAAAACTGCCGCTGGCCGAAGGCCAGTCCGTCAGCGTCGCCTTCGCCCTCGGCTACGGCGGCCGCGAGCTGGCCGAATCGTTGGGTAAAAACTTACAGGAAGCCGCCCTGCCGCTGATGCAGGTGTGGCTCGAAGCCCTGAAAACCCCCGGCGTCACCCTTTTCGCCAATCCCCTCTCGCCCGACAACCCCACCGCCGCCCTTACCGACGCCAGCCATATGCGCCTGCGCATGGCCTTGGACGTGTTCGCCGCCAACTCCATCCGCTCCATCCGCATGCAGAGCCCGCGCGTCGGCGTCGTCATGGCCTCGCAGGAAGGCGGCCGCCTCGTCTTCGGCTTCAACGCCACCGAAAGCCAGTTCGAAATCCAGCCGCAAACCTTCTCCTGGCCGCTCTCGCCGATGGACAAAATCGAAATCGTCCAGCAAAACTTCCTCGACCTGCTCGCCGAATGCCAAGTGGAAAACATCCGCCTGCTGCACGAACCCATAGGCGAAAACGAAGAACTGCCCACCTACGCCCAAGCCCTGCGCCTCTCCGGCCACAACCCGCTTTACGGCGACGGCAGCGCGTCATGACCCGCGTCCTCTTCGTCTGCCTGGGCAACATCTGCCGCTCGCCGATGGCCGAATACGTTTTGCGCCACCTCGCCGCCGAACGCGGCCTGTCCGACAAAATCCGCGCAGCCAGCGCGGGCACGTCGGGCTTTCACGACGGCGAAGACATGCACCGCGGCACAAAAACCGTTTTGCAGCGGCACCGTATCGACACAGGCGGCTTTACCAGCCGCAAAATCGAAGCCGCCGACAAACAGCGTTACGACTACATCGTCGCCATGGACGACGCCAACCTCGCCGAACTCGAACGCCTCTTCGGCCGCCATCCCGACAAACTGTTCAAACTCACCGACCTCATCCCCGAATCGGGTTACAGCCACGTTCCCGACCCCTGGTACAGCGGCGATTTCGACGAAACCTACACCCTCGCCGAAGCAGGCTGCGCTGCCCTGCTGAACAAAATCGCAGCGGACAAAGGTTTGTAAACAAGCGCCGCCGCTTCCGACCGCGCAGACACGGCGGCGGCAACATTCAGGCCGTCTGAAAACCGAAACCAAGGCTTTCAGACGGCCTTTCTTGTTGCCGCGCAAACAGAAATACGGGAAAAGCGTGAACAGACATAAGGCCGTCTGAAAACAGGGAACATGCTTTTCAGACGGCCTCAAACCCGCCGCGCCGCATCGGCTATAATGCCGCCTTTTGCCGACCCGACCACGCCATGACCAAACGCCGCGCCTTCCTGCTGCTCACCCTTTCCTTCACCCTCTTCTTTATCGCCCTTATCGGCGCGGGCGGCTGGCTGCTGTCGCAACACAGCCGCCAGTTCGCCGTCGCCTGCTTCCTCTTCGCCTTTGCCGCCGCCTTCGGCCAAATCACCTCCCTCGCCCTCTTCATCCGCGAACACGCCCGCGCCCAAGCGGCGCAGAGGCCGTCTGAAAACACCGTTCAAACCCAAGAAAACCGAGACCGCCATGCTTGAAAAAATCGTCCTCGCCAGCGGCAACGCCGGCAAACTCAAAGAATTTTCCCGCCTCTTTGCCGCGCACAACATCCAAATCCTGCCGCAATCGCAGTTTGACACGCCCGAATGCCCCGAGCCCTACCACACCTTTGTCGAAAACGCCCTCGCCAAGGCCCGCCACGCCTCGCGCCACAGCGGCCTGCCTGCCCTCGCCGACGACAGCGGCATCTGCGCCAACGTCCTCGGCGGCGCACCCGGCGTACAGTCCGCCCGATACGCCGGCGAAAACCCCAAATCCGATGCCGCCAACAACGCCAAACTCTCCGCCGAACTGGCAGACAAAGCCGACAAAAGCTGCTACTACGTCTGCGTACTCGTTTTCGTTCGCCACCCCGATGATCCGCAGCCCGTTATCGCCGAAGGCATCTGGCGCGGACAATGGCAGACCGAAGCCAAAGGCAGCAACGGCTTCGGCTACGACCCGCATTTCCACCTGCCCGAACACGGCCTCACCGCCGCCGAACTCGCCCCCGAAACCAAAAACGCCGAAAGTCACCGCGCCCAAGCATTGCGCGAACTGCTCACCAAAATCGCCGCTTTATAAAGCCAAAGGCCGTCTGAAACCCAACAAACTTTCAGACGGCCTCGCGCCCCCAAAACCATGCCCAAACCCACCGCCTCCGACTTGGCCGCCTTTGCCGGACACACCGCCGCCTTTCCCCCCGTCACGCCCGAAGAGCTGGCGCACATCACCGCGCACAAACACACCGCCGTGGTTTTCCTCGCCAAAGCAAGCTGTTCCTATTGCCGCCTCTTCGCGCCGAAACTCAAAGCCGCCGCCGAAAAAACCGGCGCAGCCGTGCGCTTCGCCGACAGCAGCGACAAAGCCGCATGGGCGGCTTTCCGCGCGCAACACGGCATCAAAACCGTACCCGCGCTGGTAAAAATCGTTTCAGACGGCGTTTCGGCCGTCTGTAACTCCAAATTGTCCGAACAAGACATCGAAGATTTTTTATCGTCATGACCCAAATCACCTTCCAAAAACCCGGCCATCTCGCCGCCCTGCCGCCCCTGTCGCTCTACATCCATATCCCGTGGTGCATCAAAAAATGCCCGTATTGCGACTTCAATTCCCACAGCCTGAAAAACGGCCTGCCCGAAGAAGCCTATATCGACGCGCTCTTGGCCGATTTGCAGACCGAATTGCCCAATATCTGGGGGCGGCCGGTGGAAACCATATTTTTCGGCGGCGGCACGCCCAGCCTGTTTCAGGCGGCCTCCATCGACCGCCTGTTGAGCGGCTTGCGCTCGCTGCTTCGTTTGCAGCCCGAAGCGGAAATCACGCTCGAAGCCAACCCGGGCACGTTTGAAATCGAAAAATTCAAAGGCTTCAAAGACGCGGGCATCACGCGGCTTTCCATCGGCGTGCAGAGTTTCAACGACACCATGCTCGGGCGGCTCGGGCGCGTACACAACGGCGGCGAAGCCCTGCGCGCCATCGATACCGCTTTGAAACTGTTTGAAAAAGTCAACATCGACTTAATGTACGCCCTGCCCGGACAAACCGTTCAGACGGCCTTAAACGACGTCAACACAGCCATCGCCACCGGCGCAGGCCACATCAGCGCGTATCACTTAACGATGGAGCCGAACACGCCCTTCGGCCATACGCCGCCCAGAGGCCTGCCGCAAGACGAAGCCGCGCTCGACATCGAAGACGCGGTACACGGCGCGCTCGGCGGCGCGGGTTTCCTCCACTACGAAACCTCCGCCTTCGCCCGCCCGCAAATGCAGTGCCGCCACAACCTGAACTATTGGCAGTTTGGCGACTACATCGGCATCGGTGCGGGCGCGCACGGCAAAATCTCGTTTCCCGACCGCATCGAGCGCACCGTGCGCCGCCGCCACCCCAACGACTACCTCGCCGCCATGCAGCGCAACCCTTCAGACGGCATCGAACGCAAAACCGTGTCCGCCGACGATTTGCCCTTCGAATTCATGATGAACGCCCTGCGCCTCGCCGAAGGCGTACCCGCCGCCCTGTTGCAGGAGCGCACCGGCATCAGCTCCGCCCGCATCATGGCGCAAATCGAAACCGCCCGCCGCAAAGGCCTGCTCGAAAACGACCCCACCGTGTTCCGTCCCACCGCGCAAGGCAGGCTGTTTCTCAACGATTTGCTGCAATGCTTTTTGTGAAGCAGCAACGCCGTAGTTTTTTTATTTTGCTTCACTATAGTGAGCCCAAATAAAAAATATACGGCGTTAGCTCGCCTTGCCGTACTACTTGTAATGTCTTCGGCTCGCTGCCTTGTATCTTTTTTATTTTGGCTCACTATATAAAAATACGAGAAAGGAAAAAACATGAACATCACCCCCGAACAGGCGCAGCGGCGCATCGATGAAATCCAAGCCCTCTACCGCCGCTGGCTCGATCTGCTGCCCGCGCTGGAAGATGCGCAGGCGCAATGGCGGCAGGCGGCAGACATCATGGCCGAACTCGACCGTTTTTACGCAACCGAATACATGCCCTACTGCAACGCGGTTTCAGACGGCCTGCCCGTCTCGCTGCACACGCAGGGCGAATACAGCGTATTGAGCGAAGACGCGCTCTTTAACGCCTTCGGCGACCATTACCGCATCGCCTGGCAGTGGCTGCGCCTGGCCACAGCCGCCCTCGACCCCGACAACCGCGCCTGAATGCCCGACACGCCACAGGCCGTCTGAAACCCTTTTTTCCACCAACTGCAAAGGAAGCATCATGAAAAAAACCGCCCTCGCCGCCCTGCTCGCCCTCTCTGCCGCCGCCGCATCGGCCGCACAGCCCGACGGCCGCTGGCAGATACTCGAAGCCGCAGGCAAACCCACAGACGGCGCCTTTATCGAGTTCGATGCCGCCGAACACCGCCTGCACGCAAGCGCCGGCTGCAACACCCTCAACGCCGCCTACCGCGTCACAAAAGGCCGTCTGAAAGCCCAAGCCGCCGCCTCCACCCTGAAAGCCTGCGAAGGCGACGCGATGGCACACGAAGCGGCCATCGCGCAAATCCTCGAACGCGGCGCGGCCTACCGCGTCAAAGGCAACACGCTTACGCTCACGGGCAGACGCGGCAAGGTGCTGCTGCGCGCCGAACGCGAAAGCGAATAAACGCAAACGAAAAAAAGCCTGCGGCAGCACCGCAGGCTTTTTTGTTTCCGTGTAGATTGTGATGCAGGCGGGAAACGGGGTTGCACTCCGCTGCCGCCTTGTTTTCGGTTTCAGACGGCCTCTGCCCGCCTGTCCGGCCGCAGCAGCAAAAACAGCACCAGCGAAGTCAGCGCCCCGAGCGTGTCGGCCAGCATGTCTTTTTGTGCGTCCCAAATATCGCCCTGCGAGCCGAGCACTTCGATGCCCGCCTGCCCGCCTTCGATAACGGCATACTGCCATTCGATGATTTCATAGGCCGCCGCCATGCTCATGATAAAAAACAGCGAGAAAAACAACGCCAGCGGCAAGCCCGCAAGGCGGCGGCGCAGCAGCCATTCGGCCATTGCAAAGGCGTAGAAGCCGATGATGTAGTGGCTGACGCGGTCGAAATGGTTGCGCCCCTCGCCCAACAGCGGCGCAAGCAGGCGGTTGGCGGCGTCGAAGGGTACGGCGGCAAAGGTATAGTGCGCGCCGACGGTGTGCATAAACAGCCACAGGCTCATCAGCAAATACGCCGCGTTGCTGAAACGGAAGCGGCGGTGCGTCAGCACCAGCGCGAAAAACACGGCCGACACGGGAATAATCTCGGCATACCACACGGCGCGGTCGAGCGGGGCAATGCCCGACCATACCATCAGCGCGGCCAGCGCAAGAGCGAGTATCAGGGGGAACAGGTTTTGCGGTTTAGACATGGGTTTCTTTCTGTTTTCAGACGGCCTCATGCCCTTTTCAACCAATCTTCACTTTTTTCAAACGCAGCGCGTTGCCGAGTACGGAAATCGAGCTGGCGGCCATCGCTGCGCCCGCAATCACGGGGCTGAGGTAGCCCAGCGCGGCCAGCGGGATGCCCAAGGTGTTGTAGAAAAAGGCGAAAAACAGGTTTTGCCGGATGTTTTTCAGCGTGGCCTGCGAGATGAAAAGCGCGTCGGCGAGGCGGTTGACCGAGTGCTGCATCAGCGTGGCCGATGCGCTGTGTTCGGCGATGTCCGCGCCGCCTTTCACGGCAAAGCTGACATCGGCGGCGGCCAGCGCGGGGGCATCGTTGATGCCGTCGCCCACCATCGCCACGGTGCGGCCTTCGGCTTTGAGCCGTTCGATTTCGGCAGCTTTGCCGCGCGGGGTCATGCTGCCGCGTGCTTCGGCGATGCCCAGTTGCGCCGCGATGTCGTCAACAGCGGCCTGCTTGTCGCCGCTGAGTACGAGCACGCGGATGCCGCGCGCTTTCAGACGGCCTACGGCTTCGGCGGCATCGGCTTTGAGCGTGTCGGAGAGTGCAAACGCGCCTGCGGGTTTGCCGCCCACTGATACGGCGACAATGCTTGCGCTGCGCCATAGGCCGTCTGAAAAGAGGGAGTCGGGCAGTTCGACGCCTGCAAAACCGGCTTGGCCTGCTTTGACTTCTGCGCCGTCAACATACGCGCTGATGCCTGCGCCGACGGCGGTGTGCGCGTTTTCAGACGGCGGAATGTCGATGCCGCGTTTGCGTGCGGCGGCTACGATGGCGGCGGCAAGCGGATGGGCGGCGTTTTGTTCGATGGCGGCGGCGAAGCGGTAGAGGCCGTTTTCGTCAACGCTGTCTGCGTCGGCCAGCCATACGGCTGCCACGCGCGGGCGGCCTTCGGTGAGCGTGCCCGTTTTGTCGAGCACCACGGTATCGACGCGGGCGGCGGTTTCCATCGCGGCCGCGTCTTTAAACCAGATGCCGTGCCGCGCCGCTTTGCCCATGCCCACCATAATCGCGGCTGGCGTGGCGAGGCCGAGCGCGCACGGGCAGGCAATCACGAGCACGGCCACGGCGCGCATCAGGGCAATCGTCCAATCGCCGCTGAAAACCCAGTTCAAAACAAAAGTCAGCAGAGACACGCCCGCCACGGCGGGCACAAACACCGCCGCCGCTTTGTCGGCCACGCGTGCAATTGGTGCTTTGCTGCCCTGCGCTTCGGAGAGCGCGTTCATCATGTCGCCCAACAGCGTGGCGCTGCCGAGTTTGGCGGCGCGGTAGGTAATGCTGCCGTCGCTCATCAGCGCACCGGCCAACACTTTGCTGCCCGCCTGTTTGACTTCGGGGCGCGATTCGCCGGTGAGATGGCTCTCGTCTGCCCAGCCGCTGCCGCTCTCGACGATGCCGTCTGCGGCGATGCGCTCGCCGTGGTTGGCGCGTATCAGGTCGCCGACGGCGATTTGGTCGGCCGGCAGCGCAACCCACGCGCCGCCGCGCATCACGCTGACCTGCGCGGGCGTGAGTTTGATAAGCAAACCCAGGCTGTTGAGGCTGGATTTTTTCGTGCGCTGCTCCAAAAATTTGCCCAGCGACACAAAGCCCACCACCATCACGCCCGCTTCAAAATACACATGCGCGCCGTGTGCTGCGTGTGCACCGAAAAACAGCATATAGGCCGAGTAAAGGTAAATCGACAGCGTGCCAATGGTTACCAACACATCCATATTCGCCAGCCCGCCGCGTATGCTCGCCCACGCGCTTTTGTAAAACGGCACGGCCAGCCAAAGCTGCACCACGCTGGCCAGCGCAAACTGCCACACAGGCGGCAGCATCCAATCATGCCGCCCCGCCATCATGCCCGCCATGCCGATGAGAAACGGGATATTCACCGCCAGCAGCAAAGCCAGCCGCCAGCCGATACGTACCGGCACATCCTGCGGCATGACCGCCTCGGTTTTTTCCACCGCACGGAAACCCGCCTTATCGATAATCGCGGCAATCTCGGCGGCGGACACGCGGCTGTCGTCAAACACCACCTGCGCCTCTTCGCCGGCAAAATTCACGCCTGCCGATTCGACAAAGTCTTTTTTGTTCAATACCTTTTCAATGCGCGAAGCACAGGCCTGGCAGTTCATGCCTTCGATTTGGAAACGGGCTTTTTGTTGCATGGTGGGTTCTTCCTTGGTTTTGGCGTTTCAGACGGCCTGTTTTCAGACGGCCTGTATAGAGTAGCGGAGCGAGAAGCAGGAGGCCGTCTGAAAAGGCGTTTGCCGCTTTCAGACGGCCTCGGAACGTTTGGCGCGTTTACTGCCGGTAGTGTTTCAGGAAACGCGCCAGCCGCTCCATCGCTTCTTCGATTTGGTAGACGTGCGGCAGGGTGACAATGCGGAAGTGGTCGGGTTTGATCCAGTTGAAGCCCGTGCCGTGTACCAGCAGCACTTTTTCCTGCACGAGAAAGTCGTAGACGAATTTCATGTCGTCGGTGATGCCGTACATTTCGGTGTCGATTTTCGGGAACATATACAGCGCGCCCTGCGGTTTGACGCAGCTGATGCCGGGTATCTGCGTCACCATTTCCCAGGCTTTGTCGCGCTGTTCGAGCAGGCGGCCGCCGGGCAGAATCAGCTCGTTAATGCTCTGGTAGCCGCCCAAGGCCGTCTGAATGGCGTGCTGCATGGGGGTGGTGGCGCACAGGCGCATGGAGGCGAGCATGTCCAGCCCTTCGATGTAGCCTTTGGCGTGCTGCTTGGGGCCGTTGAGCAGCATCCAGCCCTGGCGGAATCCGGCCACGCGGTAGGATTTGGAGAGGCCGTTGAAGGTGACGGTGAGCAAATCGGGCGCCAGGGCGGCGATGTGGTGGTGTTCGGCACCGTCGTAGAGGATTTTGTCGTAGATTTCGTCGGCGAAGATAATCAGGCCGTGGCGGCGGGCGAGTTCGGCGATTTCGAGCAGGATTTCTTTGCTGTACACCGCGCCGGTGGGGTTGTTGGGGTTGATGATAACGATGGCTTTGGTGCGGGCGTTGATTTTGGCTTCGATGTCGGCGAGGTTGGGAAACCAGTCGCGCTCTTCGTCGCACAGGTAATGGCGCACGGTGCCGCCGGCGAGGGTGGCGGCGGCCGTCCACAAGGGATAGTCGGGTGCGGGGATGAGGATTTCGTCGCCGTCGTTCAACAGCGCCTGCATGGACATGGTGATGAGTTCGGACACGCCGTTGCCGATGTAGACGTCGTCGACGGTGACGTCACGCAGGCCCTTGGTCTGGTAATAGTGGACGATGGCTTTGCGGGCGGAATAAAGCCCTTTGGAGTCGCAATAGCCCTGCGAGGTGGGCAGGTTGCGGATAACGTCGACAAGGATTTCGTCGGGCGCTTCAAAGCCGAAGGGGGCGGGGTTGCCGATGTTGAGTTTGAGGATTTGGTGGCCGTCTTCTTCGAGTTGGAGGGCTTTTTTGTGCACGGGGCCGCGGATGTCGTAGCAGACGTGGTCGAGTTTGGCGGATTTGGTGAATTTGTCCATGATGGCGTGTTCCGTTAAGAGAGGGTAAACAGGCGTAAATGTACTCTGTTTGCGGCTTGGGGGCAAAGGCCGTCTGAAAACGTTGCAGACGGTCTTAGGGGCTGTTGACAATTGGTTTGCGAAGCGGATTTTGCGTCAGAAAGCGGCAGATGCAAGGCGCAAACCGCAGCAAGGTTGGACACCTTGTGAGGATTTGCAACGCGGCAGATGCTGTTTTATGGCGCAAAATCCGCTTCGCAAACCAAATGTCAACAGCCCCTAGGAGCATATTCGACGAGGGTGTGGCCGCAGCCTGCCAACTCTTCGTCAATGATGGCGGCGATGGCCTGCCAGTCGCCTTTGGCCAGTCCGGCGCCGATTTTCGGGTAGGCGATGCGCTTGTCGGGATAGCGGCGTGCGATTTCGGCGAAGGCGGCGCGGATGGCGGCATAGTCGGCCAGCACGCCCGCGCCCTGCCAGTGGTCTTGGGTGTAGGCGTTGGCGATGATGAAACGCACGCCGCCGCGTTCGACGGCGGCGGTGCTGATGGTGCCGAGTTTGCCCGCGCTTTTGGGCGTGGCGAGGTCGGCGGCGTAGGCTTCGGGAAAGGCGGCCTTGATTTGTTTGGCGATACCCGCGTCCATCGCGTGGCGGCAGTTGCAGCCGTGGACGATAAGGTCGAAGCGTCCGGCCAACGCGAGGGCGATCAAATCGCCTTGTATGGTGTTCACGGCGGGTTTCCTTTTGCAGACTTGGCATCGGAGGCCGTCTGAAAGGCTTTCAGACGGCCTTCGGGCTTTTCAGACGGCCTCTTGTCCGCGCTCGTCGGCCGCTTCGTAGGCTTCGACGATTTTCTGCACGAGCGGGTGGCGGACAACGTCTTCGCTGGTGAAGGTGTGGAAATACAGCCCTTCAATGCCGCGCAGTTTTTCGCGCGCGTCTTTCAGGCCGGATTTGATATTTTTCGGCAGGTCGATCTGACTGGTGTCGCCGGTGATGACCGCTTTCGTGCCGAAGCCGATGCGGGTGAGGAACATCTTCATCTGCTCGGGCGTGGTGTTCTGCGCTTCGTCGAGAATGACGTAGGCGCTGTTGAGGGTGCGGCCGCGCATATAGGCCAGCGGGGCGATTTCGATCAGGCCTTTTTCCAAGAGTTTGGTGACGCGGTCGAAGCCCATCAGATCGTAAAGCGCGTCGTAGAGCGGGCGCAGATAGGGGTCGACTTTCTGCGTGAGGTCGCCGGGCAGGAAACCGAGTTTTTCGCCCGCTTCGACGGCGGGGCGCACGAGGATGATGCGCTCGATTTGGTGTTTTTCCATCGCGTCGGCGGCAGCGGCCACGGCGAGATAGGTTTTGCCCGTGCCCGCCGGGCCGAGGCCGAAGACGATGTCGTGGTTCAGAAGGGCGCGGATGTAGCCGTTTTGCCGCGGCGTGCGCCCGCCGATGCTGCCGCGCTTGGTTTGCAGGTAATACTGTTTGCCGTCGTTTTTTTCTTCGTGGGCGGCGTCGGCGGTTTTGGCTTCGACGGCGGCCAGGCTGATGTCGTTGTCTTCGAGGTCGCGGATTTCGGCGGTGTCGGCAAGGGCGACGAGGGCGCGGCGTCCGGCATGGGCGAGGCCGCCGATAAAGGTGAAGTCGGCGAAGCGGCGGGTGATTTGGATGTCCAAAGCCTTGCCCAGCGCGGCAAGGTTGGCGTCGAAGGGGCCGGCGAGGCGTTGCAGGACGGTGTTGTCGATGTCGTCGAATGTCAGGCGGACGGTGTGGCTCATGGCTTGCTTGGCGTGAAAAGTAAAGACGGGCGCAATATGGGCCGTTTGGCCGCAGAAATCAAGCAAAGGCCGTCTGAAACCTGTCAAAACAGGGTTTTCAGACGGCCTCTGTGTCGGCGCAGCGCTTTACAGCTTCACCGAATGCTCGCGCGTTTCGTGGAACACGATGTCCGGCCAGCGTTCCTGCGTTAGGTTCAGGTTTACGCGGTTGGGGGCGAGGTAGGCGAGATTGCCGCCTGCGTCGATAGCGAGATTGCCCGCATTGGCTTTTTCAAACTCCGCCAGTTTTTTCTTGTCTTCACACGATACCCAGCGCGCCGACCAGATGGATGCGTTGTCGAACACGGCTTCTACGCCGTATTCGTTGGCAAGGCGCGAGGTAACGACTTCAAACTGCAACACGCCGACCGCGCCCAAAATCAAATCCGCGCCGCTCATCGGTTTGAAGACTTGAACCGCGCCTTCTTCGCCGAGTTGTTGCAAACCTTTTTGCAGTTGCTTGATTTTCAGCGGATTTTTGATACGGACGCTGCGGAACAGTTCGGGCGCGAAGAAGGGGATGCCGGTGAACGCCAGTTGTTCGCCTTCGGAGAAGCTGTCGCCGATTTGGATGTTGCCGTGGTTCGGGATCCCGATGATGTCGCCCGCGTAGGCTTCTTCCACCAGCTCGCGGTCGTGCGACATGAATGTAACCACGCTGGAGGCGGCGATTTCGCGGTTGATGCGCAGGTGTTTCATCTTCATGCCGCGCTCGAATTTGCCGGAGCAGACGCGCAAAAAGGCGATGCGGTCGCGGTGTTTCGGGTCCATATTGGCTTGGATTTTAAAGATAAATCCGGAAAACTTCGGCTCGTCCGGTTCGACCATGCGCACGGTCGCATCGCGCGGTTTCGGCGCGGGCGCCCAGTCAATCAATGAATTGAGGATTTCCTGAATGCCGAAGTTGTTAATCGCCGAACCGAAGAACACGGGCGTGAGCTCGCCGGCGAGAAATTCGTCGAGATTGAACTCGTTGGAAGCAGCCTGCACCAATTCAATTTCGTCGCGCAACTGCTGGATTTCCAGCGGAAAGCGTTGTTCCAGTTCAGGATTGTCGATGCCTTTGATGATGTCGAACTCGTGTGGCAGGCGTTCGCCGCCGGCTTCAAAGAGATAGATTTCGTCGTTCAGGATGTGGTACACGCCCTTGAAGTTTTTGCCCATGCCGATCGGCCATGTGACGGGTGCGCAGCGGATTTTTAAAATATTTTCCACTTCGTCCAGCAATTCCAAAGAATCGCGCACTTCGCGGTCGTATTTGTTCATGAACGTGACAATCGGCGTATTACGCAAGCGGCAGACGTTCAAGAGTTTGATGGTTTGCGCTTCCACGCCTTTTGCCGCATCGATGACCATCAACGCGCTGTCCACGGCGGTCAAAACGCGGTAGGTGTCTTCGGAGAAGTCTTGGTGTCCCGGCGTGTCCAAGAGGTTGACGGTGTGGTCTTTGTAGTCGAACTGCATCACGCTTGATGCCACGGAAATGCCGCGCTGCTTCTCGATTTCCATCCAGTCGGAGGTGGCGAATTTGCCGGTTTTCTTGCCTTTTACCGTACCCGCGCTCTGAATTGCGCCTGAAAACAGCAAGAGTTTTTCGGTCAGCGTGGTTTTACCCGCGTCGGGGTGGGAAATGATGGCAAAGGTGCGGCGGCGGCGGACTTGATCGAGGATTTCGGACATGGTTCTTTAAAATCAAAAATATCAGGCCGCTTTCAGACGGCCTGACGGGGTGTTGGAAAGGCGCGGATTGTACGGAAAAAACAGAGGCGCTTCAACGGAAAACGGGGCGGGTGTAGGGAGTGAGAAGAGTCGGAGGCGTTCAGACGGCCTCTGACGGCTTGAAGCCGCTGTTGAGGCCGTCTGAAACCTGTTCCCTCTTTTGCTTGCGGGAGGGCTGGGTGGAGGTTTGCGGTTTGAACGGGATTTATACGGCGGCGGACAAGCGGTTCTGTGCCCCCTCCTCTGCCCTCCCCCGCGCTTGGGCGCAGGGGAGGGAGTGAAATGCCGATGCAGCCGAGAGGCCGTCTGAAAAAGGCCGTCTGAAAAACCGCTTTCGCGGTTTTTTCAGACGGCCTTTTGTTGCGGAACGGGAGTCTGCTCAGTCGCCCATTGCCATCAGGCTGGCGTTGCCGCCTGCGGCGGTGGTGTTGATGCTGCACGAAATTTCTTCAAACACTTGCAGGACATCGAGGCCGTTTTCCGAGGGCAGGATGCGGATGAGTGCGCCGTCGGTTTTGGCCAGCTCTTCTTTGCATTCGGCGGGCAGTGCGTCCAGGGCGGCGACATGGCTGATGCCGAGGACTTCGGGGCGGTCGTTTACCGCCAGCAGGCCGTCGAGTTTGTCGGCGTATCCGGCCAGGGGGTGGCCGGGTTCGACGACGGTTTGGATGCCGGAGGCGGCCAATTGGGCGAGGGCGGCAAAGCTGCGGGCGAGGTCGCCGCCGTAGAGCCAGACGCGTTTGGGGGCGTGCCAGCTGGCGGCGTTGCGCTCGCCTGTGGGGCCGGGCAGGAGGGCTTCGGCTGCTTTCAGGGTGCGGAAGCGTGCCTGGCCGAGGGCGGCGGCGGCTTCGAGTTTCTGCTCTTGGGTAAGCGGCAGGCCGTGCAGGACGGTTTCGAGTTTTTTCAGCGCGGCTTCGTCGGCCTGGCCGGGGGTGGTCAACTCGGGCTGCACCCAGTGGCTCAGGCGGCTGAGGCGTTGCAGGTAGAAGGAGCCGCCTGCTTTGGGGCCGGTGCCGGAGAGGCCGTGGCCGCCGAAGGGCTGCACGCCGACAACGGCGCCGACGATGTTGCGGTTGACGTAGACGTTGCCCGCTTCGATGCGGCTGCGGATGTGGTCGACTGTGCCGTCGATGCGGCTGTGGATGCCATGGGTGAGGGCGTAGCCTTTGCCGTTGATTTGGTCGATCAGGCGGTCGAGTTCGCCGGCGCGGTAGCGGACGACGTGCAGGACGGGGCCGAAGACTTCGCGTTGCAGCTGGTCGAGGTTGTCGAGTTCGAACAGAACGGGGTTGACGAAGGTGGAGGCTTCGCCGTTCACGCTTTCAGACGGCCTGATTTCGTGGCAGGCTTTGGCCGCGCCTTTCATTTTGCCGATGTGGGCGAGCAGGTTGTGCTGTGCCTCGGCGTCGATAACGGGGCCGACGTCGGTGTGGAGCTGCTGCGGGTTGCCGAGGACGAGTTCGTCCATCGCGCCTTTGATCATGCCTACCATGTGGTCGGCCACGTCTTCCTGCACGCACAGGATACGCAGGGCGGAGCAGCGCTGGCCTGCGCTGTCGAAGGCGGAGTTGACGACGTCGGCGCACACTTGCTCGGACAGGGCGGTGGAGTCGACGATCATGGCGTTCTGGCCGCCGGTTTCGGCGATGAGGACGGGGTTGTCGCTGCGGCGCGCCAGGGTTTGGTTGATGAGACGTGCGACTTCGGTCGAGCCGGTGAAGATAACGCCGGCGATGCGTTCGTCCTGCGTCAGCGCCGCGCCGACGTCGCCCGCGCCGAGAACGAGTTGCAGGGCTTCGGCGGGGATGCCCGCCTGATGCATGAGGCCGACGGCGTAGTGGGCGATGAGGCCGGTTTGCTCGGCGGGTTTGGCAACGACGGTATTGCCTGCGGCGAGGGCGGCGACGACTTCGCCGGTGAAGATCGCCAGCGGGAAGTTCCACGGGCTGATGGCGACGACGGTGCCGATGCCGTGCGTGCCTGCGGGCAGGGTGTGCTCGGCTTCGTCGGCGTAGTAGCGGCAGAAGTCGACGGCTTCGCGCACTTCGGCGATGGCGTTGTTGAGGGTTTTGCCCGCTTCGCGCACGGCCAGCATCATCAGTTGCGCGGTGTGCTCTTCAAAGAGGTCGGCGATGCGGCGCAGGATGGCGGCACGCTCGGCGGCGGGGGTGCCGCCCCACGATTTTTGCGCGGCAACGGCGGCGGCAACGGCTTTTTTCGCGGTGTCGGCATCGGCGAAGCTGGCTGTGCCGACGATGTCGCTGTGGTCGGCGGGGTTGCGCACTTCGGTTGCGGGCAGGCCTTGGGCGGCTTTGCCGTTGATAATCGAAGCGGCTTGGAAGGTGTCGGCGGTAGCGGCGTTCAGGTCGGCCTGAAGCTGCTGCAAGACGTTTTCGTTGCTCAAATCCACGCCCTGCGAATTCAGACGGCCGTTGCCGTAGAGCTTGCGCGGCAGGGGCAGCGCGGGGTGCAGGTGGATGCCTTCTTTTTCGATGGTGTCGAAGGGGCTGCGGATGAGTTCGTCGATGCTGATGTTTTCGTCGACGATTTGGTTGACGAAGGAGGTGTTGGCGCCGTTTTCCAACAGGCGGCGCACGAGGTAGGCCAAAAGGGTTTCGTGCGTGCCGACGGGGGCGTAGATGCGCACGCGGCGGCCGAGGTTCTGCGGGCCGACGACTTGGTCGTACAGGGTTTCGCCCATGCCGTGCAGGCATTGGTGTTCGAACTCTTTACCTTTGCCCATTTGGTAGATGGCGGCGAGTGTGTAGGCGTTGTGGGTGGCAAACTGCGGGAAGACAGCGTCTTGTGCGTCTAAGAGTTTGCGCGCGCAGGCCAGATAGGAGATGTCGGTGTGGACTTTGCGGGTGTAGACGGGGTAGCCGTTGAGTCCGTCGACCTGCGCCCATTTGATTTCGCTGTCCCAATACGCGCCTTTTACCAGGCGGATCATCAGTTTTTGGTTGTTGCGGCGGGCAAGGTCGATCAGATAGTCGATCACGAAGGGGCAGCGTTTCTGGTAGGCCTGCACGACAAAGCCGATGCCGTGATAGCCCGCCAGATCGGGATCGGAAACGAGCGCTTCCATCAGATCGAGCGAGAGTTCGAGGCGGTTGGCTTCTTCGGCGTCGATGTTGATGCCGATATTGTATTGTTTGCCGAGCAGGAACAATTCTTTCAGGCGCGGCAGCAGTTCGGCCATGACGCGCTCGTGCTGGGCGCGGGCGTAGCGCGGGTGGATGGCGGAGAGTTTGACGGAAATGCCGTTGCCTTCGTATACGCCCTGTCCTGCGGCGTCTTTGCCGATGGCGTGGATGGCGTTCACATAGTCTTGGAAATAGCGTTTGGCGTCGGCTTCGGTCATGGCAGCTTCGCCGAGCATGTCGAAGGAGTAGCGGTAGCCCATTTTTTCGCGCTCTTTGCCGTTTTGCAGGGCTTCTTCGATGGTTTGTCCGGTGACGAACTGTTTGCCGAGCATACGCATGGCGTAGTCGACGCCTTTGCGGATCAGGGGTTCGCCGCCTTTGCCCAATAGGCGGGTGAGCGCGGCGCCCAGGCTGTCGTCGCTGTTGGGCTTGGTGAGTTTGCCGGTAATCAGCAGACCCCATGCGGCGGCGTTGACGAACATCGAGGGGCTGTTGCCCAAATGGCTTTTCCAGTCGCCGCCGGAGAGTTTGTCCTGAATCAGTTTGTTGCGGGTTTCTTTGTCGGGGATGCGCAGCAGGGCTTCGGCCAGACACATCAGTGCCACGCCTTCTTCGCTGGACAGGGAAAATTCGTGCATCAGCGCGTCGACGCCGCTGGCTTTGGTGCGGTCGGCGCGCACTTGGGTGACGAGGCGTCGGGCGAGTTCGTCGGCGTTTTTACGCTCTTCTTCGCTCATTTGCGCGCGTTGCAGCATATCGTTTACCGCTTCGATTTCGTCGCGGCGGTAGGCATCGGTGACGGCTTGGCGCAGGGCGGTTTGCGCCGGAAAGGCAAAATCAAACATTTTTTGAGGTTCTCCAAGAGGGTTTCGGTAGTGTCGTTTCAGGCGGCCTCCAACCTGCAAAAGGCCGTCTGAAAAATCTTGTCAATTATACGCCGCACATGGTTTCGGCGCAGCGTTTTCAACGGCTCTGACGGCTTTTCAGACGGCCTCAGCAGGAGGCCGTCTGAAAAGGGATAGGCAGAGCCGGAAACGGGGGTCAGCGGCTGGCGCGGTAGTCGGCGTCGGCCTTTTCAAAGCGCTCCTGCACCTCCTGCGACGGAGCCTTGCCGATCAGCGACACCAGCACGGCAACTAGGGCGCAGGCGATAAAGCCGGGGACGATTTCGTACACGGTGAGCCAGCCGTTTTGGCCTGCGGCGATGGCGGGTTTTTTCACATACTCCGCCCACATCACCACGGTCACAGCACCGGCCACCATGCCCGCCAGCGCGCCCGATGCGGTAATGCGTTTCCAAAACACCGACAGAATGACGACGGGTCCGAATGCGCCGCCGAAACCTGCCCAAGCGTAGGACACCAGCCCCAGCACTTTGCTGTTCGGGTCAGCGGCAATCAGGATGGAAATCACGGCAATCGCCAACACCATCAGACGGCCGACCCACACCAGCTCGGCCTGCGGCGCGTTTTTACGCAGAAAGCCTTTGTAGAAGTCTTCGGTAATCGCGCTGGAGCATACCAAAAGCTGGCAGGACAGGGTGGACATCACCGCCGCCAGAATCGCGCTCAGAATCACGCCGGCAATCCACGGATTAAACAGCAGGGTGGACAGGGCGATAAACACGCGCTCGTGGTTGCCTTTCATTGCGGCAACGTCGACCGGGTTGGCGGCAAAGTGGGCGATGCCGAAATAGCCGACGGCCACCGCGCCGCCCAAACACAGAATCATCCAGGTCATGCCGATGCGGCGGGCGGATACCAGCGATTTGGCGCTTTCGGCCGCCATAAAGCGCGCCAGAATGTGCGGCTGGCCGAAATAGCCCAAGCCCCAGGCGGCGGTGGAAACGATGCCGACAAAAGTCGTACCGGCCAGCAGGCTGCCGTATTGTTTGCCGGTTTCGGCGGCCACGCCCTGGATGGCGGCGGACATCTGCTCGGCGCCGCCCAAGCCCAGATACACCATCACCGGCGTCAGAATCAGGGCGAAAATCATCAGCGAAGCCTGCAGGGTGTCCGTCCAGCTCACGGCCAAAAAGCCGCCGAGGAAGGTATAGACGATGGTTGCGCCCGCACCCAGCCACATGGCCTGGTTGTAAGTCATGCCTTCAAACAGGCTCTGGAACAGAGTTGCCCCCGCCACGATGCCCGAAGCGCAGTAAATGGTGAAGAAAAACAGAATGATAATCGCGGAAACCACCTTCATCAGATGGCCGCCGGCGCCGAAGCGGTGGAAGAAATAGTCCGGCAGCGTCAGCGCGTTGTTGGCATGCTCGGTGTGCACGCGCAGGCGGCCGGCCACCAACAGCCAGTTGAAATAAGCGCCGACGGTTAAGCCGATGGCGATCCAGGCTTCGCTCAGGCCGCTCAGATAAATCGCGCCGGGCAGACCCATCAAAAGCCAGCCCGACATATCGGACGCGCCCGCCGACATGGCGGTAACGAAGGGGCCGAGACTGCGGCCGCCGAGAATGTAGTCGTCGAAATTGCGGGTGGAGAAATATGCGGCCAGGCCGATCAGGAGAACCGCCACCAGATAGATGGCGAAGGTGACATACATGGGATTCATAAGCTCTACTCTTTCTTCAAGGTTTTTCTTTTTTAGGTCGGATCCGCAGCTGCGGCGGCGCCGCGCGGATGCGCCGCCGTTATACTTGACTTGGCTATTTTTTGTCAATAATTGCAAAGAAAGGCGTAGTTTGTGCTAAGCAAAACGGGTTTTCACGCGCCCGAACGTTTTTCAGACGGCCTCCCGCATACTCGGAGGCCGTCTGAAAACGGAGTTTCAACGGAATGAAAAAGCGGCGGGCTCAGTCTATCTTCACATAAGCCACTTCGAGAATCTCGATCCGCTCCCTGCCCTCGGGCGTGTGCAGCAGCACCTCGTCGCCCTCGCGCGCCTTAATCAGGCTGCGCGCCAGCGGCGAAATCCACGAAATTTTGCCCAGCGCCGTATCGGTTTCGTCGATGCCGACGATGCTCACCGTCTGCTCCGCCCCGCTGCCGCGCAGCAGGGTGACGGTTGCGCCGAAAAACACCTGATCGGTCGGCTCGCGAGTTTCGGGATCGACCACCTGCGCCGCTTCCAGCCGCTTGGTGAGGAAACGGATGCGGCGGTCGATTTCGCGCATCCGCCGTTTGCCGTAGAGATAGTCGCCGTTTTCGCTGCGGTCGCCGTTGGAAGCCGCCCAGTTCACCACCTGCACGATTTCGGGGCGCTCTTTGTTCACCAAATGATAAAGCTCGTCTTTCAGGCTCTGCCAGCCTGCGGGCGTGATGTAGTTCGGAGTGTCGCTCATGACTCGGGTAGGCCGTCTGAAAAAAGCGCGATTTTAACAAAAGACCGCGCCGCGCACGCTGCCGGCAAAGCGCCGCCGCCACACCACTCCTTTACACAACTTAAAGTCCGATAATATTGTTTGACAATGCGCACAAAACTTTATACATTTTGCAGCCCCGCGCAACAGCGGCACGAAAAACACCCCTCCCGCGTGCGTTTTGTGTCCGATTGCGCCGCCTGCCGGACGATACGTCCCGCCGCCTGCACCGCCGAAAAGGCTGTGCGCACGGCGCGGGCGACAGAAAAAGAAAACCGACAAGAGGAGCACCCGTTTCATGAACCCCACCTCCAAAACCCTCCCCGCCGCCTGCCTGGCCGCCTGCCTCGCGCTGGCGGCCTGCGGCGGCAGCGAACCCGTTGCCAAGCCCTTCAAACGCAGCAACTACAACCGCATCGTTATCGGCAACAGCGTCGAACCCGGCACCCTCGATCCGCAAAAAAGCGGCGATTCGGCCGCAGGCGCCATTATCCGCCAGATGATGGACGGCCTCGTCGGCACCGACGGCGAAGGCAAAACCGTTCCCGCGCTGGCGGAAAAATGGGAAAGCGACGGCGACAAAGTCTGGACCTTCCACCTGCGCGACGCGAAATGGTCAAACGGCGACCCGATCACCGCCGAAGATTTCGTTTACAGCCTGCGCCGTCTCGCCGACCCCGAAACCGGCGCGCCCTATGCCGGCTACCTGGCCGACGGCAAAGTCATCAACGCCGAAGAAGTGCTCACCGGCAAAGCCAAGCCCGAAGCGCTCGGTATCCGCGCCCTCGACAAAAAAACCCTGCAATTCACCCTCAGCATGCCCGTGCCCTACTTCCCCGACATGCTCGTCCAGCCGTGGATCTACCCCGTGCACAAAGCCACGGTGGAAAAATACGGCGACAAATGGACGCAGCCGGAAAACTATGTCGTCAGCGGCGCATACAAACTGAAAGAATGGCGCGTCAACAGCCACATCCTGCTGGAAAAAAATCCCGCCTATTACGACAAAGCCTCCGTGTCCGTACCCGAAGTCATGTTCCTGCCCGCGCCCAACGAATTCAACCGCTACCGCGCAGGCGAAGCCGACGTGACCTACGGCATTCCGTCCGACCAGATCAAAACCGCCGACAAGGAATTCCCCGGCCAGGTGCGCAGAACCACCATCTTGTGCACCTTCTATCTCGAACCGAACAACAAAGCCTTCCCTTTCGACAACCCGAAAGTGCGCCGCGCGCTCAATATGCTCGCCGACCGCACCATCGTTACCAAAGTCAGCGGCAGGGGCGACGTGCCCGCCTTCCAGCTCACCCCGCCCGAAATGCAGGGCATCACCCAAACCGCGCCCGACTGGAAGGATTGGAGCAAAGAGAAAAAAACCGCCGAAGCCATGCGCCTGCTGAACGAAGCGGGCTTCAACGAGTCCAACCCGCTGACCTTCGAAGTGCTCTACAGCACCAACGAAACCTCGCGCAAGCAGATTACCGCGCTGCAATCCATCTGGAAAACCGCCGTACCCTTCATCCAGCCCAACCTGATCAACCAGGAATGGAAAACCTATCTGGACACGCGCCAGTCGGGCAATTTCGCCATCGCGCTCGCTGGCTGGTGTTCCGACTACAACGAACCTTCGGGCATGCTCAACACCTTCCGCTCCAACAGCCCGAACAACCGTTTCTTCTACCACAACCCCGTCTTCGACCAAACGCTCGACGCCACACTGGCCGCAGGCGCCACGCCCGAAGAGCGTGCGAAACTCTACACGGAGGCCGAAGCGATGCTGCAACGCGATTCCGTCTTCATCCCGCTCTACCACCAGGTAGCCGTCCAACTGGTGAAACCCGACATCGAAGGCTTCTCCACCCACGACCCGCTGCGCAACTACACCGTCAAACACTGGTCGATCGCGCCGAAAAAATAACAAGCCCTTTTCAGACGGCCTCATGCAGCACGGAGGCCGTCTGAAAAAGGCCGTCTGAAAAACACACAGAATCCGCTAGGAGCAAAACATGACTGCAACACCTCGAGAAAACTTGGCCGCGCTTCGCCAAGCCATGAAAAAACACGGTTTGGACGCTTTCGTCATTCCTTCCGCCGACCCGCACCTTTCCGAATACCTACCCGAACACTGGCAGGCGCGGCGCGATTTGTCGGGCTTTACCGGCTCGGTGGGCACACTGGCCGTAACTGCCGACGATGCCGGCGTGTGGGTGGACAGCCGCTATTGGGAGCAGGCCGAACACCAGCTTGCCGGCACCGGCATCGGTTTGCAAAAAAGCGGCCAAGTCGCCCCCTACACCGAATGGCTGGCCGCCAACCTGCCCGAGGGCGCAACCGTAGGCGTGCCCGCCGATATGCTGTCGCTTACCGGCAAACGTGCGCTGGAGCAGGCGCTCGCGGCGAAAAACATCCGCGTTGCCCATCCTGAAACTTTGTTGGACGAAGTATGGGCAAACCGCCCGGCCATGCCGTCTGAAACCGTTTACATCCACCATCCCGATTATGTATCCGAAAGCGCGGCGGAAAAACTCGCCCGCGTGCGCGCCGCCATGAAAGAGCAGGGCGCGGATTACCATCTGGTTTCTTCGCTCGACGACATCGCGTGGATTACCAACCTGCGCGGCAACGACGTACCCTACAACCCCGTATTTCTGTCTTTCCTGCTGATTGGTGCGGACACGGCCGTATTGTTTGCCGACCACAGCCGCTTCAACGCCGATTCCGCCGCCGCGCTCAAAGCCGCCGGTATCGAAGCGCGCGCTTATGCCGAAGCCGCCGCCGCGCTGGCCGCCTTGCAGGGCAGCCTGCTGGTCGAGCCGGGCAAAACCGCCGTCAGCACGCTGGCCAAGCTGTCCAAGTCGGTAAACCTGATTGAAAACATCAACCCCAGCACGCTGTTTAAATCGATGAAATCCGATGCCGACATCGCCCATATCCGCGAAGCGATGGCACAGGACGGCGCAGCCTTGTGCGGCTTTTTTGCCGAGTTTGAGCAGAAGCTGGCCGCCGGCGAGCGCGTTACCGAAGTCGATGTCGATACCATGCTGCTGAAACACCGCAGCCAACGTCCGGGATTTATCTCGCCCAGTTTCGGCACGATTGCCGGTTTCAACGCCAACGCGGCGATGGCGCATTACAGCGCAACGCAAGAGAGCCACAGCGTCATCGAAGGCGACGGTATGCTGCTGATCGATTCGGGCGGCCAATACTGGGGCGGTACTACCGACATTACCCGTGTCGTACCCGTGGGCAGGCCGTCTGAAGCGCAAAAACGCGACTACACGCTGGTGTTGAAAGCGCACATCGCGCTGGACGAAACCGTGTTCCCCGAAAACATCGCCGGGCCGATGATTGACGCTGTCTGCCGCAAACCGCTGTGGCAGGCGCAATGCGACTACGGCCACGGCACGGGACACGGCGTGGGCTATTTCCTCAATGTGCACGAAGGCCCGCAGCTGATTGCCTGCGCCGCCGTGCCCAATCCCAACCACGCCATGAAAAAAGGCATGGTTACCTCTATCGAACCCGGCCTTTACCGCCCGGGCAAATGGGGCATCCGCATCGAAAACCTCGCCGCCAATATGCCGGTAGAACACCCCGCAGAAACCGAGTTCGGCAAATTCCTGTATTTCGAAACACTCACCCTCTGCCCGATCGACACGCGCCTGATGCTGCCCGAACTGATGAGCGACGAGGAAATCCGCTGGGTCAACGACTACCACGCCCAAGTCCGCAGCCGCCTTGCCCCCTTAACCGAAGGCGCGGCCAAAGGCTGGCTCATCGAACGCACCGAGCCGCTGACGCGCGGATAAGCGCCGCCGCACAGGCCGTCTGAAACCGAAAGCGCTTTTCAGACGGCCCCTTCCGACCAACCCCTGCCCTGCCCCGCCGTTTTCCCTTCGTCGAAACCCCGCTTTCAGACGGCCTCACAAACGCGGCAGCACGGCAGAGCAAGACGGCGCAAGCCGTCGGAAACCGACCCGATTATGCTGAAATTCATCATCAAACGGATATTGGCCGCCATCCCCACCATGCTGGTGCTGATTACCGTATCCTTCTTCCTGATGCGCCTCGCGCCGGGCAGCCCCTTCACGGGCGAACGCAACCTGCCGCCCGCCGTACTGGCCAACATCGAAGCCAAATACCACCTCAACGACCCGATGTATTTGCAATACTTCCACTATGTGAAGCAGCTGGCGCAGGGCGATCTCGGCCCCTCGTTCAAATACAAAGACTTCTCCGTCAACGAGCTTTTGGCGCAGGCGCTGCCCGTGTCGCTGGAAATCGGCCTCTACTCCTTCGTTATCGCCGCCGTGCTCGGCATGCTTTTGGGCATCGTCGCCGCGCTCAAACAGAACACTTGGGCGGACTACACCCTGATGACGCTGGCGATGACCGGCGTGGTCGTGCCCAGCTTTGTCAAAGCGCCGATTCTGGTGCTGATTTTCGCCGTTATCCTGCAATGGCTGCCCGCAGGCGGCTGGAACGACGGCGCGCTGCCCAACCTGATTCTGCCCGTGGCCGCGCTGTCCATCAGCTACGTGTCGAGCATCTCCCGCATCACGCGCGGCGCGATGATCGAAGTGCTCAACAGCCCGTTTATCCGCACCGCCCGCGCCAAAGGCCTGCCGATGCGCACCATCGTATTGAAACACGCGCTGCGCCCCGCCCTGCTGCCGATTGTGTCCTACCTCGGCCCGGCGCTGGTCGGCATCATCACCGGCGCGATTGTGGTGGAAACCATCTTCAACCTGCCCGGCATCGGCCAGCTTTTCGTCAACGGCGCACTCAACCGCGACTACGGCATGATCCTCGGGCTGACCATATTGGTGGGCGTGCTCGCCATCCTCTTCAACGCCGTTCTCGACATCCTCTATGCCCTGATCGATCCAAAAATCCGCTACTGACACCGCGCGCCGCACAGCGCACCCTTTCAGACGGCCTCACAGCACGTCAGGCCGTCTGAAACACCCGCGCGCGCGGCCGGACATTGAGAGACACAAACATGATATTTAAGAAAAAAACCGCCGAAGCCTTGGCCTCGGCCGCCGCAAGCGCTCCGATCGAAGGCAGCAGCCTGTGGCAGGACGCATGGCGCCGTTTCCGCAAAAACAAAGCCGCGTTTTACAGCATCGTCGTACTCGTCCTGATCACCCTGTTCGTCATTTTCGTGCCGCTTATCGCGCCCTACACCTACGATTTCACCGACTGGGACGCCATGTCCTCGCCGCCCGCCTTTGCCGACAAACACTTCCTCGGCACCGACTCCCTCGGCCGCGACCTGCTCTCGCGCGCCGCAGTCGGCGGCCGCATTTCGCTGCTCGTCGGCCTGTCGGGTGCGCTGGTTGCCGTCGTCATCGGCACGCTCTACGGCGCGCTGGCCGGCTTCTTCGGCGGCAAAATCGACTCGCTGATGATGCGTTTTCTCGAAATCCTCAACGCCTTCCCCTTCATGTTCTTCGTTATCCTGCTCACCACCTTCTTCGGCCGCAACCTCATCCTGATTTTCGCCGCCGTCGGCCTGGTGTCGTGGCTGGACGTCGCCCGCATCGTGCGCGGCCAGACCCTGAGCCTGAAACACAAAGAATTCGTCGAAGCCGCCCGCGTCAGCGGCCTGTCGCGGCGCAAAATCGTCGTCCGCCACATCATCCCCAACGTCTTGGGCGTGGTGATGGTGTACGCCTCCCTGCTCGTGCCCGGCATGATTATGTACGAATCCTTCCTCAGCTTCCTCGGCTTGGGCGTGCAGGAGCCGATGACCAGCTGGGGCTCGATGCTGCAAGAGGGCGCGCTCACCATCGAAACCGCCCCCTGGCAGCTGCTCGTACCCAGTTTCTTCCTCGTCACCACCCTCTTCTGCTTCAACTTCATCGGCGACGGCCTGCGCGACGCGCTCGACCCGAAAGACAGATAATCCGCAGCCGCAAAGGAAACACACGATGAACGAAAACAAAGAAAACCTGCTGACGGTAGAAAACCTCAACGTCTATTTCGACCTGCACAACCACACCGTCCACGCCGTGCGCGGCGTCAGCTTCAAAGTCGCCAAAGGCGAAACCCTCGCCCTCGTCGGCGAATCCGGCTCGGGCAAATCCGTCACCTCCATGTCCATCATGCGCCTTCTGCCCGAAAAGCTCACCCGCTACGGCAGCGGCTCGCGCATCGTCTTCGACGGCACATCCATCCTCGATGCCGGCGAAAAAACCCTGCGCAACCTGCGCGGCGGCCGCATCAGCGTCATATTCCAAGAGCCGATGACCTCGCTCAATCCCTTTATGCGTATCGGCAAACAGCTCATGGAAACCGCGCTCCTGCACAACAAAGGATGGAGCAAAGCCGAAGCGCGCAAACGCATCCTCGAACTGCTCGAACGCGTCGGCATCCGCGAAGCCGAACGCCGTCTGAAACAATATCCGCACGAATTTTCCGGCGGCCAGCTCCAGCGCATCATGATTGCCATGGCGCTCATCAACAGCCCCGACCTCCTGATTGCCGACGAACCGACCACCGCCCTCGACGTCACCATTCAGGCCGAAATCCTCGACCTGTTGCACGATCTGCAAAAACAGATGGGCATGGCCATCATCTTCATCACCCACGACTTGGGCTTGGCCGAACACTACTCCGAAACCGTCTGCGTCATGCGTAACGGCGAAATCGTCGAACGCGGCAAAATCAAACAGGTTTTTGCCGAACCCAAACACGACTACACCGTCGAACTCATCAACGCCATTCCCACCGGCGTACGCGAACCCGTGCAGGGCGATCCCGACCTGCTGATCGACGCCAAAGACGTGCGCGTGCGCTTCACGCTGGAAAAAACCTTCTTCGGCAAACCGAAAAAAGTGTTCGACGCCGTCAAAGGCATAGACGTGCGCGTACGCTGCGGCGAAACCCTCGGCATCGTCGGCGAATCCGGCTCGGGCAAATCCACCTTCGGCAAAGCCGTGATGCAGATGCTGCCCTACACCGGCCAAATCTCCTTCGAAGGCCGCGATTTGCAAAACCTGTCCAAAGAAGAAACACGCCGTCTGCAAGCCGAACGGCAAATCGTCTTCCAAGATCCCTACGGCTCACTCTCGCCGCGCCTCACCGTCGGCGAAATCGTCGGCGAAGGTCTGAGCATCCACCAGCCGCAGCTGTCGAAAAAAGAGCGCATCGAACGCGTGCTGGAAGTGCTCGAAGAAGTTTCCCTGCCCACCTCCGCCCTCAACCGCTACCCGCACGAATTTTCCGGCGGCCAGCGTCAGCGCATCGCCATCGCCCGCGCCGTCATCCTGCGGCCGAAGTTCATCCTCCTGGACGAACCCACCTCCGCCCTCGACCGCTCCGTGCAGGTCAAAGTCGTCGAACTCTTGTGCGGCCTGCAAGACAAATACGGCCTGACCTATATGTTCATCAGCCACGACCTCTCCGTCGTGCGCGCCGTCAGCAACAACGTCATCGTCATGCGCCAAGGCGAAATGGTCGAATACGGTACGTCGGAACAGATTTTCAGCAACCCGCAAACCGAATACACGCAGCGCCTCATCAACGCCGCATTCGATTTGTAAACAGGCACAGCAAGACAAGGAGGCCGTCTGAAACATTTTCAGACGGCCTACTGATACAAACGGCGGCATCGTGGCGGCACGCCTTCCATCGGTGTCCGCCCGATACAGCGAAACCGCATTACCAACGGCAAAAGGCCGTCTGAAAACCAATATTCCAGTTTTCAGACGGCCTTTAAACACTCAAAACGACTTTTCCACGCTGACAAACCACTGCGCATTTTTGCGCGAATAAAACGCAGGCATATTGCTGCCGATATGCAGATAGCGGAAATTCAAGCGCGGCGTGAAGCCTTTCCATGAAATCTTTCCGTGCCACAGCGAAACATGAGCCTGAAATTCGCGGTCTTTACGGGGAAAAAGGTAAACCAGCGAACCGTCGCCGTCAAAACTGCGGCGCGTATAGCGCAGATTGGCGCGGATGCCCAAGCCGTCTGAAAAGGTTTTCGCCGTACCGATGCGGATGCCTTTGCGTATCGAAGCCTGCTCAGTTTCGCGCGTCAGATCGTGCGACCAGTCCGCGCCGCCGTAAAGCAGCCAGCCCTTTGGCGCGGCATACATCAGCGTTACTCCCGCCAGCGGCATTTTGCCGTTGTAGCGCTCTGCAATATGCGGCTCCCGATAGCGTTTGCGGACATATCCCGCATTCAGCATCACGCGCCATTTCGCACCGAAGCGGCGGGAAAAATCGGCCTGCACCCCATCGGCGCGGTTGTAGCGGCTGCCGCCCAGCCAATTGGTTTCGGCAAACGGCACAAGGCCGAACGAGCGCGCCGCCGAATGGTTTTTATAGCCTGCGGCAATGTTCAGGCTCTGCTCGTCGAAATCATGGCTGTCCCAATAAGCGACACCGTCGCCGCCCAGTTTGGCGTAGGCATAATGGTGTCCGCCGAGATTTTTTTCGCGCGACACAGATACGCCGTAACGCAGCCCGTGTGCCCGCTGCGGCAGGCTGTCGGCGGTTTTCTGCCATCTTTTGCCGTCGATTTCGATAAAACGCGCGTCGGCGGCATTGTTCACATTGTCCGTGGCCTCGTATTGCAGCGAGACATCGGGCTGCCAGCTTTCGGCCTCGCGGACGGCGGCCAAATATCGGCCGGCAATATTCTGCATTTCGGGCGACAAATCAGGCAGGGCGCGTTGCAGCTCGGCTTCGGCGGCGCGGTATTGCCGGTCTTCAAACAGCATCACACCCAAGTCGAAACGCGGATAGGCCAAATCGGGATGCCGCCCGACAATGCCGCGATACAGCGCGATTGCTTCTTTATGGCGCAACTGTGCGCGGCGCAAAGCGCCCAGCGCGTAATCGTAAAGCGTTTGGTCGCGTGCAGGCAGCCCGCGATATAGTCAAACAAAACAAAAAATATCCAACAAAGCCTGCTCAAAAGACAAACAGCCGGACATCACTTTCCCCAGATGCCGTTTGATATTCGCCCACACCATTAATCACAGCAAGCTGTTTGCCGACAGACAGAACCATATCAACGGCATTGAAAATTTCTGGAATCAGGCAAAGCGCGTACTGCGCAAATACAATGGAATCGACCGTAAATCTTTCCCGCTTTTCTTGAAAGAATGCGAGTTCCGTTTTAACTTTGGCACACCCTCCGAGCAGCTTAAAGTGCTGCGTCGGTGGTGTGAAATTTAGGGCTTATCTAGTACAGCCCCAATTTTATTCCATGTGTTCGCTCGACCGACGGTCAATGTGCCGTCGGCAATGGTTTGGTCGCCGCTATTGCCCAACTTTTCATCGGCCAGTTTTTTGCCCATCGCGGCCGACAAGGCATCATCCGCCGCCGTGCCGGTCAGCGTATTGGCCACTCTGACTATGCCGCGTGCGGTAGATGAGGCTCGGGGCAATTTGTGGCTGTGGGTATTGCTGACGGCCACGCTCTCGCTGGTTTCTGTCAGGTCGGCAGGCTGCCCCAGGGAGATGGTGCGGTTGGCCGCCAGCGTGCCGCCGCCCGTCAGGCCTGCCCCTGCGGTGATTTGGCCGGTTTTTAAGGCGTAAGCCTGCGCCGCCTCGGTTTTATTTGCGCCAATCTGGGCAACGGCTTTGGCCAGTTCGGTTTTCAGCCACAGGGTACGGTTGGCCAGTTCGCGCGGTGCGCGGTTGTCGATGCCGTTGGGGCCGCCCATCACGGGGTCGGAGGTTTCCAGCTGGTAGATGCCCGCTTCCCAGCGGTTGGTTTCGGTTAAATTTGCCATCTGTCAGTTCCTTTATGCGGTTCCTCTGTTGAATTTGCCGTCGCGCAAGGCGCGGCCGTTGTGCCTTAAGGCGGCATGTTGGTAATCGAGTGCGGCCAAAACGCAGCGTGCCGGTACAAATGCACTCAGGGTGTGCCGCAGCAGATCGGCCTGGTCATTGGTGATGGCATGAGGCATCGTGATGCGGTAGTGCGCCCAGCGGTCGCTGTGGCCGTAGGCATGTCGGCCGTTGCGTACGATTTCGCCGTTATGCCGTTTGTTGCCATAGCCTTCGGTAATTTCGACTTCGCCGAATCCCAACCGCCGTACAATCTCGCGTATTGCCCAGGGCGTGCCTTTGTAGCGGTGCAGCAGGTACGCGCCTTTAATCAGTTTTCGGCGCGTTTGGTCGCTCTCGGCCAGCCAGTAGCCGTCGGCACCCAAAATGCTGCGGCTCTCGGCCAACAGTTCCAAGTGCTCGGGGGCGACCAGTTCCGTCAAACGCGGCATCAGTTTTACCGCGTCAATGTCGCTCATCCTCAAGCCCAAATCGGCCAGCATCCGATAACGCTGGTCGCGTTCGATGATTTCGGCGTAAGTCAGTTCGGCCATGTACTACCCTTCCGCCGTCTCGGACGACGTGCCGATATTGATGGAGGTACAACGCGACCATTGCTCCGGCTTGATGACAGTCAACGTCGGTTTTTTCAGGATGACGTTGTAAACACCGTCAACTTTGAGGATGGACTGGATATCCAAAGGTACGATGTCCAACCCCAGTTTTTCGCGGCGGGCGGCCTCGTATGCCGCCCATGCCTGTTTTGCGGCAGCGACCACTTCGGCCGTGTTTGCCCCGGTAAATAAAACCAGCTCGACATCCAGCGTGTAATCCACTACGGACGGGGCCGCAACGGTTACCGTGTCGCACAGCGGACGGACGCGCTCCCCGGACAAGGCTCTTTGCACCTCGTTAATCAACTCCAATGACGGCAGGCCGGTCTTGGTCAATACCGTTACCCGAACCTGTCCGCCTATCGGCGCGCCGTCGGAACTTTGCAGATTGCCCACATGGACGTCGCAAATAGCAGGGCTGACCCGGCGGGCAAAATATTCGTAGGCCCCGACAGGGCCTGCAACGCTGAAGCTCTCAGGTGCGAGCAGGATGCGCCGGCGGTAGGCATCGTCAGACTCTTCCGCCGCACCGCCCGCCGACACCGTGATGTTGGCAGCCGATACGCCGTCAATCGGATTGACGGGCGCGTTGATTTGTCCGGCAGAAAAACCATTGCCGGATACGCCCGTCTGCAGGCAGGCCGCTTCCAAATCCAAAGTGCGGCTGGCTGGGGAGAGCGTGCCAGACGAGGTGGTCTGAAACACGGTTGCCCCGGCTGCAATCTGAGTGCCTTGTGCAATCAAAACGGTCCCGCCTTGTCCGGCAGCCAACGTAAAACGGATGGTGCAACGGGCGGCGGAGGCTTCAAGCCGCGGGGTGTTGACGTCGTCGCCGCACAAATCCAGCATCAGCCCTGTGGCAAAGCGCGGGTGCTGCTGGCGGTAGGCTTCATTGACCGCTTTGCGCGCCAATGTCTCGCGGTAGGCATAGGTATTGATCAGCAGCCGTTCGATATGGGCAGGCTGAAGGGTTTTGCCGCTGCGGGCTTCATAATCGGCGATGGTTTGCGCCAAGATTTCGGACAGATCGTCCGAAACCACTTTGACGTCCTCGCGTTTTAGCTTGTTCAAATCCATGCCGCCTGCTCCAATCTGATGTCTGTCGTATAAATCTCGCCCGCCACCTCATCGGCGACGCACCAATAAACCGTCATCGTCAGATGCGGTGCAGCCCCGCCGAAAACGACGTTTTCAACCGCTACCCGCTTTTCCCACGTCTGTATGGCCAGCACGGTTTCGCGCACGATATTGGGGACAAATACGTCTTCTGGCGTGTCCAGCCATTTGTAATGGTCGGAGCCGAAATCAGGACGGGTAACGTCCGCGCCTTTGCGGGTGGACAGGATATTGCGGATACATTGGTCGATATCGTCCGCGCCCTGAACCACGCCCGAGCCTTCGGGTGCGAGCTGCCAGTGTTTTGAAATAGGCGCGGCGTAAAACATTAAAAAATCCCTGTATCGCTTATAGATACAGGGATTGTAGAGAAGGTCGTCTGAAACGCCTTTTAATGCGGTTTAATGATTTTTCGGCTCGCCGGTTTGCCCGCCGGAATCGCCGTCATGGATGTGCTTGCCGATATTGATGCCGTTGACGATGAGGTCGCCGGTGATGTTGACTGTACCTTTTATATTTGCCGCTGCACCGCCGCCGGCATTGCTGGCCGTCAAACCTGCGGTATAGGTCAACAGCCCGTTTACCGTCGCATTACCCGTGATTTCCGTCTCCGGCGATTGGATGTCCACTTTTTTCGCCGCTTTGATTTTGACTTTGCCCGGCGTCTCAACGACCACCTCGCCGCTACTGCGATCATGCGAGATGACCGTGCCGTTGGTAAACCGTTTGACCCATTTGTTTTGGTCGGATACCGGCGGCTTGTCGGCGGCATTGTAAATCGCGCCGATAACGCAGCCGGTCTCACCCCGCGCATCCAGCAGGCAGACAACCAGTTCGCCCACATCGGGGAGGCTGTAAAAACGGTTGCCGCCCGCCGCCGGTGTCGCCATCGGCAGCCAATCGGTTTCCATGTCGTCGAGTACGGGGATTTTTACCCGCAAACTGTGCGACGCCGCATCAATCGCCGACACAATGCCGAATTGCAACGTTGCCGTAAAATCATGGGTTTGGGTTTGGGTTTGAGTTTGCATTTGCATCGGCCTGCTCCTCGTCTGCGACATACTCCGTCATTTTGATTTCCAATTCGGTCGTCCAGCCCCGGTGGCGCGTGAAAGCGTGTCTTGATTGCTTGACCAGGTATTTGCCCGAAAACTTGCCGAATCCTTTAAGCCGTACCATTTGACCTGCCACCAACAATGCATTGCCGACCAGTGTAACGGTGCCTGCACATTGGTCGTCCTGCGCATCCGCCAATTTGGCATCTGCCCTGGCGTTTAATTGGGCGGTACTCTCACCCTTATTCGGCACGATACGCAGTGTATCGCCCGTGCTGCCGTGTTTGGCTTTGCCGCGTCTTGATTTGCTGCTGCGGCTCGCCGACACGGTCTGTTTGGATTTCGGGTCATAGCCTTTGACATCTACTTTGGACGGCACACCCTTAATCAAATCGCGCAGGCGGACACGGATGATGTCCTTGGGCAGCAATATGGCAACGGCAGGACGCTGTTTTAGTTCGGCGTTATCGGCAAAGACCAGCTTATTGCTGACGATTTTAAAGCTGTGGCCGTACTCCTGCGCCAAACGTGCCAAAAACTCAATATCACGTTCCTGATACTGCGTCACCCGTTTGATGGGGATGTTTTTGACCGTACCCGTTACCTCCAGCTTCAGACGGCCTGCCACCTGACGGACAATGGCGGCCAGAGTCGTGTTTTCATACGCCTTACCGCGTAAAGTGCGGCTGGACTTGGTAATCCCGGTCGATAAGGCCTTCAGGCTGACAGTCGACGGCGGATGGTTGTACTCAATCTCGGCAATCTCAAATTTGCCAAAAGACAACAACCCGGTAAATTGGTCTCCCAGGCTCAAAGATAAAGCATCGCCCTGCTCGGGGTACCAATTACGCAGCCAGCGTCCGTCTGCATCCTCAAACTCAACCTGCAATTCGTCCGACTGCCCCTCAAGGTAATCGGTATAACTAAACGAAATCAGATACGGCGCGACATCTGCCGTTATATCCTTGTCTTCGTAAGACAGGACAAAATCGGACATGGTAACCGGATGAGTGCTGCCGCCGCCGTCAAGGCCTTTTGATTTTAAAAACGCACCTAACGCATCCACCACGGCAGCTCCTCTTGGTTGTTCTTCGGTTTGGTTTCGAGCACGGGGACAAAGACCGTCAGACCGCCGGCGAACTCCTCCGCCAACGGCAAGTGAGGATTGGCCGCAATCAGGCCGTCAATCAACAGCGCATTGCCGTAATGCTTGTGCGCAATCAAATCCCAGCGGTCGCCGTCTTGAGTGGTGTAGCGTATTACCGCACTCATCATTTATCCTTTCTTGCCGCCAGCCAGCCGGTCAAAGCCTGGGCGGCGGCAGAGCCGTTTGCCATCGCATCAGATGCCTCGGCAACACCGTTTCCGACCGCATCCAGCCAGCCACCGACGGAGCCGCTCTCATACCCGGCACGCAATGCACCGACGGCACCGCCCAGCCTGTTGGCCGCTTGCCCTGCCTGTAATGCAAACTCAGCCGCGTCTTTAAGGTCGCCGAAAATCGCCGTTACTTCGGGCAAGGCATTGAGCCGTCCTAAAGTGCTGCCGCCGATATTGAGTGCGTCCCCCAACAGGTTTAATGCCCCTGACGGGTCGTTTTTCAGATTTTTGGCAGCCTGTATCAGATTCTGCATATCGCTGATGCCTGCTTCGGCTGCTCGGTAAATTTTCACACCTTTTTCCACCGCCGAAATCAATTTGCCCGCTTTTGCCTGCACGCTCTCCGGCAATAAGGACAGGAGCGGATTTTGCCCGCCCGACTTGACTGCCGGGGTCGGGAGCGGGTTATTCGGGTCGCCGACAAACTGGGTCAGCTCCACATCCAATTCCCGCGCCGCCGTCCGACCTTGCGCGTCCTGAATCAACGTGCGCTCCGTCAGCCGCTCAAGCACAAACCATCCGACAAAACGGCCGCTACCGTAAACCAAAGACACCGCCTGCTGCGCTTCCAAAGCCGACAGCAGACCCTTATAAGCCGTATCGGGATTGCCCAGCCGCCAATGCAACTTGAGAGAAAAACGCAGCGTCGTCAGTTCGTTTTGCAAGGCCTGCAAGCGAGGACGGCCTTTTAAGACCTCATGCTTGGCAAAGTTCGCCGAATGTTCCGCCTCAAGCGATGTGAAGCTGTTTAAAAGCTCAAATCGCACATCACCCAACATCGCATACATCAATAAGCCCTCCGTGCTTTGTCGTCCATCATACGGCGGAACATTGCCTCAAATTCACGCAAACCGATTTGCAGTGCAGCCTCAATCTGCTGAGGATTACCGCCCGGCGCATTGATGGTCGGGTTGTAATTGATGGTCATCCCACCCGTTGACTGGGAGCTGCGTGCGTCCGCAAATGCAGCGCGGCCAGATGATACCCGCGCCGCCATTTGTCCCATATGCTCTGCAAAACCGCTTTTCAGACGACCAGCCGTATTGGCCACCGAAGCGATTGGGCGTGACGCGCCTTTGTCTAAACCTATTTGCAGCCCTTCCATCATCCATCCACCGAAACGGCGGAAAACGCGGCTGGGAGAATGAATGCCCATCACACCGGCAAAAGTTTGCTTGAGAGATGCTGCCTGCTGTGCAAACCAAGTTTTGACCGATTCAATTTTTGATTTGAGACCGTTCCACAGCCCCTGGATGATATTGGCACCAAACTGGGTAAAGCTGGACGGCAACTGTACGCCGAACCAAGACATAACAGAGGCAAACGACTGATAAAACAACCCTAATGGAGACCAGTTGATAATCTGAGCTGAGATATTGCCTATACCGCTATTGAAAAATGCTTTGATGCTTTCCCAACATGTACCGAAAAAAGAGGCTATGGAATTAACTACACCGCCGATGAAATTACTTAAATCCTGCCACAATGCTTTTGCACCACCGACTACACCATCCCAGTTTTTATAAAGCAGATAAGCGGCAACACCAAGAAGTGCTAAAGCAATGCCAATAGGCGACATTAATAAAAATCTACCCAGACTCATCAGACCACTACCCAACAGTGTTGCCGCCGTTTTTACTACACCGAAAATACGGGCCAGCGCACCAATGCCTGATTTAAACCTGATAACAGTGGCAAGCCAGTCAACGCCAAGCAAGGCTTTTGCAAGCCTGAACGACACCATCAACCCGGACAACTCATTCCCGACAAAACGGAACATTAGCCCACCGACCTTCAACGCCGCAAACCCTGCCGCAAGATGCACGAGTGCGGATACAACTTCGGGATTTTTTGATGCCCAATCTGCAAAACTGTTTATAATCGGGCGGATGGTCGTCATCAGCTGATTGAGCGCGGGCAACAATACACTGCCCGCTGTGATACCGATTTCCGTCAAACTATTTTTAAAGATTTGCCAGTTGTTTGCTGTCGTGGCAGACCTGGCGGCAAACTCTTTATCCATACTGCCGATAAACGCAGGTTTACCGTCTTTTGAGGTTTTTTTGAGTTCATTGATTGATTTCTTATAGGTCTCCAACCCGCTAACCAATACCGCGACATCATCGGCATATTCCAACCCGAACAAATCAACCAGTGCGCCCATTTGGTTTTCTTTAGGCAGTTTTCCGACCTGTTTCAAAAAATCCATCAACGCCTGCTCGCCGTTTTCCTTGATGGCTTTCTTCAAATCTTTTGATTCCATCCCCATATTTTTCAGGGCTTGTTGGAATTTCGCGCCTTGCTTATCCGCAGTCATCAATTTGGTCAACATACCGTTAATTGCCGTACCGGCAATTTCAGGCGTTTTGCCGAGGCTGATAAACGCATTGGATAAAGAGGTCGTCTGAATTTCGGTCAATCCAAATTGTTTGGCAACGCCACCCACTCGTCCGAGCGTATTGATAATATCGCCCGCCTTGGCAGGGCTTGAGTTGGACAAATGATTGACTGCATCGCCCAGTTTGCCGATTTGGTCGATTGGTATCTGATAGACATTGGCAAGTTTTGCCATGCTGTCGCCTGCCTGATCGGCAGCCATGTCGAACGCTACCGACATCTTGGCGATGGTCTCTGTGAATTTAAGCAAGTCTTTGCGTGCCACGCCCAGCTGACCGCCTGATGCAGTGATTTTTGCCAGCTCTGCACCTGCCAGAGGGATAGTGCGTGTCAGGCGCAAGATGTCCTGTTCCATTTCCTTAAACTGCTTGGGCGTATCAAAATCAACGACCTTTTTGACATCTGCCATTGCCGATTCAAATTCGACGGCCAGTTTCACCGGGAATGCCACCCCTGCTACAGCTCCGGCTGCTCCCCAAAATTCGTCTTTGATCGCACGGCGGCGGTCGTAATGAGCCTGTTTCTGCTGCTGCAAATCAGCAACGAGGCTGCGTTTGCGGTTAATTTTGGCGATAGTCTGACCAAGCTGATCATATTCTCGTCTAAGTTCGCCAACACGTTTGCGGCTCATCCGTAGAGGATTTTGCAACGTTTCGCCAAGCAGGCTTTGCCGTGCCGCCAGACCTTTGACTGTTTTATCCAAAACGTCCAAAGACGACTTGACTGATTTGATACCGGCAACTGCACCGCCGACCGATGCGCCGATGGTAATGCCTAAAGAAAAACCGCTTGCCATATGACTGCCTGCAATTTAGAATTTGTTCAATAAAAGAAAGGGATGGCCATGTATATCAACAGCAAATATGAAACTGTGTTTGACCGCGTCAGCGACCTGGCGGCAAAAGGTCTGTTTGCCGTTTATATGCTGGGCATTGCTTGGGCTGTTATAACTAATACGCCTGCCGACCTTGCCGTCATGTTGCCCGTTCTGCTGCTGGCATGTTTTTTAGGGGCAATAGCTTGGTTGCTTGTCGGATTCATTCCTACATTTATTGTCGGAGTGCTGGTTGGCGGTTTATCGGCTGCAACAATATTTATTAAAGACAAAATCAAAAGCCGCACCGCGAACGGCACGGCTCTGAAATTCTAAATCCCGCCTCTTCGATAACCCGCCTTCATTTGGCGGGTTGCTTCTTTCTGCCAGTCTTCAAATTCATCCAGTGGCAGCGTATAAACCTCATACACGCTCCAACCGAACCACCATGCCAAATCAGCAGCGGCAGACAGCAACTGCCGCTGCGCTTCAGACTTTGAAAGAGGTGGACTATTTGTTTTGGTCGGATTCCGTGAATCGGCGAAACGTTTCCTGCAACTGTTTCCAGTCCACCAAATCCAAGCAATCCAAGTCTTCGGGAATCATGCCTGTCATGCGGGCAAACAGGGCCAGCTCCTGCTCTGCCTCATTCGTCAGATGCGAGACGGCGCGCAAATCACCCACACACAGACGGCGGACGGTTACCTGATCCAACATCTGACCCGTCGCCAGTCTGACCGGATATTTCAGTTTCACAACGGTATTTACACCCAAATCTTCTTGCAACTGCTTGGCTTCATTCATTTTCCATCTCCAAAACGTTTATAAAAATAAAAAATCACCGTATCGGTAAAGATACGGTGATTGTGTCAAAGGTCGTCTGAAACGGCTTTTAATCCGATTTAAAGATTAAGCACCAATGTTTTTACGCATTTGGCTCAAAACGTCCTGACCGTCTACGCGGTAGATGTTTTTGAACGCGTTGTAGTACAGCACTTCACGACCGCCGACGACTTGGCGGACTTCTGTTGCCTGGTAGGTTGAGCTGAATTCCGCCTTTTCCTTCGGCTTATAACCGCCCAAGGCGTTTTTTGAAAACATTGCTGTTACCGTGGTAACAATAGGAACTTCTTCCGCCAAACCTGCTGCATTAAAGGTTTGCAGGTTACCGCGTACCATCAGTTGCACGGCCTTGAATGGGTTGGATGCCTTTTTCGCCACCTCGGGATAAAAGCTGTTCCAAGTGACTTCACCTTCAAGGGCTTCCACACCGTTGGGCAGTTTGATGGTGCCGACCAATCCTAAGCCGGTGTATTCGTCCTGCCCGAACTCAAACTCAGGCAGTTTGAATTCCGAAGCGTTACCCAACAGGCTGTTACCGTCGATATAGACGTTGGCATTGTAGATTGCATTGATTGCAGACATATTTTTTCCTTTTCAGACGGCCTTAGTTAGCCGATACCAAATTGGCCAGATACTTGCGGGTCATCACGCTGGTATTGGTCAGACGCTCAGCCGGCAGCTTCGGCGTGTAGTCGTAAACAATCGGCACTTGACCTTTGCTGAACGCATCGGGCAGGTCGTAGTCATAGTCCAAACCGACCGAGAAACCTACGATGGAAGGCAGCGTGCCCAAATAGGTGCGTACCGTCTCAATCAAACTGTCGATTAACGCATCATCAATCGGACGGTCGACATATTGCAGCTCTGCGCGGCGGATGGATTCGTCGATGATGTCGCCGGTGCGTTGTGCCACTTCGAAATTTTTGATATGCGAAGTCGTTGGGAAGCAGGCGAGGCGGTTGCCCCACATACGATAGCCCGTACCATAGCTGTTGAATACAGTCGTAATGCCTTTTTCATTCAGACGGTTGGTTTCGGACTGCGGGTCGTCCGCACGGGCGGTCAGACCGATTTCCACCCCCGTTACACCCAAGAGCGGTCGGTTGGAGATGCTGAACCAGTAGCCCTGTTCTACATCGGTTTTCATGCGCAGGCCGGCGGCGTGGGTGGCGAGGCTTTCCAGACCCAATAAACCGGCCACATAAGGGAAGAAGAGCTGTACACGGTCGGACGAGGTTTGGAAATTGATGCTGCCCAACGGCCCGCGTCCTTCCAAAGCCTTGCTCAATGTCGTGCCTTTCGGCGCGGCCGCATAGGCAATGGCTTTGAGCTTTCCGGCAACGACTTCCATCGCCCCTCGGACGGTGGCGGTTTTGTCGTATTCCGGCACGACGATGATTTTCGCGTCTGCGCCTCGGCGGGTGAAGCCTTCGGTCAATAGTTCCAGCCCCGTGCGTTTGCCGGTTGCCGCCACATACGCGCCGATGATGTCGGCTTCGGTCACTTTCGTCGGGTCGGTATAGGTGTAGCTGATTTTTGGGGCGGTTGGCTTGGTTTTGTAGGTAATCTCACCGGTCAGCGTATTGATGGTGTAGTGCGTATTTTCGGTCAGCGCATTACTGCCGTCCGTCAGCGTGTAGCCGCTTTGCAAAGCGGGCTTGGCGGTTTTGGCCGTCAAGGTGTCAGGATCAACCGTCAATACTTCATTGCTGACGGTTGTCTTATGTTTGGCGGGGTCGCAAACATTGACGACATAGGCAACACCGCTGCCGTAGCGCGTCCAAATGTGTGCGGCATCCGGCAGGGTAAAGCCTTGAGCGGTCAGCTCGCCGCCGAATTGGCCAAAGTCTTTTTTAGTTTGACATACCGTCAGCTCATTGACCGCGCAGACCGGCGCAGTGCCGACGATGGCGGTAATTGCGCCGTCAACGGTATAGACGGGGTTGGAACCGCCGTCGATGCGGATGGTCTCCGTGCCGTGATGGTAGGCTGCTGCCATGATGGATACTCCTATTTTTTAGGTTTTAAATCGGGGTTGAGGTCTTGGTCGGGTCGGCGGTAGTGGGCAGCAGTGAAGAGCGGGCGTTTTTCTTCACGGCAGACTTCGACCTGTTGAGTCTCAGCCTGCAAGACCAGCTGATACTGCCATGCACCCGCATCCTCGGCCAAAAACTCCTCGCTGATAAGGTGGCAGGGCTGGCAGTTCGGCGGCGCAAAACCAACCATAGCAAGACGTGTCTCATCTAAAATCGCCAGCGTGCCGTCATCCGCATTAAGGCTGCTGCCAAAGATGGTCAGCATCAGCCTGACATCACGTTGCTGCGCAATACGGCCGAGTTGCTCAATATCGCCAAATTTACTGCCGCCGTAGCCGACCAAGATTGCCCCGACTGGATGGATAAATTGGTATTCGGACGGACGCTCTGGGAAAGCCTCAACGCTGACCCACGGGATAGCGGCCTGTAAATGCTCTACTACCGCATCAATAATCGGACGCGTCGCGCTCATCAGTAGCCTCCCAAATCCATTTTGTCGCGCACTCGGACGTGATATGCGCCCGGCTCGGGTTGCGACTGCTTGTCCAATGTGGCGATGCCGATGTGGATTTTGCCGTCGCGGATGGCTTCCAGCGTCTTAATGGTCGCGTTGTAGGCGGTTTCCAGCGGTTTCGGAAAGTCGGCGCGGTTGATTCGGCGGCTGTGTAAAAAATGGCGGGCGATGTTGATGCATAAAGGCTGTAACACCGTCGGCGTGTCCGCCAAAGGCAGCACATATCTGCCCCGCAGGTATCCGTCCACCAAATCACAGGCATAACGCACTGCCGACTCAATGACCTGAGCGTCGGGTTCCGTCCCGCGCGCATTGTCGTTGGTCAGTTGCACCAACTCCGTTTTGCCCATCGCGGCCGTCAAATCATCCGCACCGATATACATGGATTACTCCCCTTTTTGGCCGCGTTTCGACTTATTGTCTTCCTCGCCGGCCGGCGGCGTTTCTGTCGGCGGGTCTTCGGGCGGTGTTGCTGCAGGCGTCGGGGTCTCGACCTGTTGCGCATCCAACTCTTCGCCGGTTGTCAGTGTCGGGGTAACGTGTGCCGCAACCGATTCGTACTGCTCCGCCGTCAATTCGACCGCTTCGCCGGCTTCGACGCGAAATTGGATGCCTTGTTCGTTTTCTAAAATCAACGGGGTGTTTGCGATATAAACTTTAGCCATGATCAGCCTTTCAGAAATACTTGGATAATTTCGCCCGCTGCACCTGCCGCAGAGCGCGCCGTACCGGCAATCTTGGCATTACCTGCCGCCTTGACTGCTGCGCCTTGAGCATCGGCTGCCACTTCATCGCCCACGGCAATCGCGCCGCCTGCCTCGACCAAGGCGATACCCAATACATCAACGGCCAACATTTCGCCCGCATCCGCATCCAAAGTAGCAGTACCCAGCACTTTCACGCCGGCGGCTGCCTGTTTGCCTGCAAAATCCACAAAGCGGTTTTTGACCACCTTGCCTGATGTTTTGACCGTGGTTACCAAGACCACTTGTTTAGTTTGTGCCATTTAAGACTCCTTTCCCTGCGCGTCATGCGCATTTTCTTTGACGCGGTACGCTTCGAGGTCTAACAAATTTTTGAGGGCATCCTCATAGGCAAATTCGCGGCCTTTTGCCTCATCAAAGATGTCGGGAGTAATACAGGCAGACTTGCCGATGACCACAAACCCGGAATGCAAAATCACAGTACATACGGTAGCAGTCGTACCTTCAACACGGTGGTATCGAGTGTCGGCAATACGCGCAACCAAATCTTCACGCTTTAAAAATAAAGACATTTTTTCTCTCCACAGGTCGTCTGAAGCCTTTCAGACGACCTTTTACTTATCAAGTAACCGCGTTTTCAAACAAGAAACCACATGCACCGCCGACCACCGCCGCTTTGCGGATGTCGGTATAGCGCGCGTATTCCACCTTGCCGCCGACTTCTTCATAGCGGTCGACTACCGGCATACCGCGACGGCGGAAGGTATAACCGAAGCTCGGCTCACCCTCGTCATTGCCGCCGGAAGCCGCAGTCGGGCGCACAATCAGGCTGGCGAATTTGCCCCAAATATCTTGGGTGGCCTTATTGGCGGCAGGCGTAGATGCCGCTTCTCCGACGATGATGTCGTCCAACTCCAGCAGGTTTTTCAGCTGCTCGACCGTGAGCAGGGACTTGCGCTCATTCGCACCCAGCGCGCCGATAAGTTTCTCGTGGCGTTTCAGTGCCGACAGCACGCTTGCGCCGACCACCAGTACCGACGGGCGTACACCGCAGCCTGCGCGAACCGTTTCGCGGGCGGTTTCGATGTCTGCCAACGGATCAGAGTTTTTATCGCTCCATTTTTGGGTGGAGGCCAAATCTTTGCTGAAACCGGACTGATACGCCGCTGAGTTTTGCAGGAGGGCGGCAGTTTCGATTTCCTGACGCAGCTGCACGCCCTTGACCGCGCGGCGTGTTGCTTTGGCGCGCTCGTCGTACATGGATTCCGCTTGTTCGCGGTAATCCACACCGGCGGCCAAATCATGCTCTTCCAACACGACCGGCATAAAGCTTGGCGAGTCCAGCGTAATCACATTCGATGCCGCACCGACCGCACGTTCGGTCTGATACTCGACAAACGAACCCTTGCCGAACACCGGCACACGCACGCCTTCTTTTTCAGTAAACACCACCGGAAAGATTTTCTCGGCAATGAAATCCGCCTGCTTGTAGCCCAGTGCGAGATTGGTCAAAACCGGATCAAGCTGGCCGCGCAGACCGCGCAAATGAGATGCACTCATGTTTTATCCTTTTTTAGGTCAAATGCGACGACGTCGGCGCATTTGATGGGTTGATGATTTAAGCAATAGTACGGCGGGCAGCCTCTTCGTAAGGGATACCTTCCTTCGCCGCCAATGCCAATGCACGTTGGTGATGGCTCAAGGCTTCCGGGTCCGACGCTTCGGCAAAGTCTGCCGCCAATCCCGACGGCGTTTCGCCTTTAGCCATCTCGCCGCCCTGAATCTGCTTAGGCAGGACAGCGGTAAAAAACGCACGCAGCGCATCAGACAAAGGCTGCTTCTTACTGCCTTCACCGAAGTCGGCGGTTACGTCGGCGGGGTATTCAGCAAAATCCAAAACCTTGACGACCAAATCCTTGTCGGCAGGTTTCAGACGGCCTGTCTTGACCAAGCCTTCGGCATATTCGACATTCTGCTCATGCGCACCATCGCGCAGGGCGGTATGCTGCTCGTCTTGCAGCTTTTTCAATTCCGCCTTCGATTCGGCGGCCTCCTTCTCGGCAGCTTCGCGGGCGGCCTTTTCGGCTGCAAGCTCTTGTTCCAACGACATAGGGGTCTCCTTGTTTTCATGGTTTTCTGGGGGTGGGGGTGATTCGGTAAATTCGGCAGGCGCATAGGTTTGAGGCACGGCAGCCAATTCTTTAATTGCCTCAATTTGCCAGTCAGGCAATACTTTATCGGCTTCGTCCAGGCCGAAACGGCCGATAAACCAGTCTCTGAAACGGCTTAATAACGAGGCTGTCTGAAGATGTGCATCTTCGGCAAACTCAACATAAACTTCGCCCTCGGCAAAACTGATGGCAGACAAACCTTTGACGGCGGGCGGTTGCGCGCCCAAAAAGCCGACATGGCGCAGCGTCCAAATGCCCGGTTTGGGATTGTTCGGACTGGTTGGCGGATAAAAACTCGCCGACACTTTTTTATATCGTCCGGCTTTAACCAAATCCGCAAAGCCCTCATCGACTTGGGCAAAGTCCGCCGTTAGCACGCCGTTTTGCACACCAAGCGACTTGACCCAGCCGTAGGCGGGCGCATCTGCCTTGGGATGCCCGACCACAATAGGAGCCTCATGCACCTTCGGGTCATATGCTTGGGCAGCGGCGGCAAGGTCGGCCTCGGTAATCGTTACCGTATTGCCGTTTGCATCGGTGCGCGTGCCTGCGCGGAAAATTTCGTAAGACATAAAAAAGCCTCATCGGATGGATGAGGCTATTGTGGCAAAGGCCGTCTGAAACCGCTTTTAATGCGGCTTAAAGATTGGATTGCCAAAAGGCGTTAAAACCGCGTTTTTAGCGCGTTTACCTACTGGGATAGACAAACCCTTATCCAAGCCGATAAATGCGCTAAAAAAGCGGTCAGGACGAATCCTGACCGCTATCTTGAATAAATCGGGTAATCACACAAACAAATCTCCCTGATTTTTTGCCCGCTCCGCCATCCCGACCTCCTTGACGATGCGGTAGATGTGCTGAACGGTCAAATCATATCTGCGCGCAAGCTCCACATGATTCTTGCCGTTAAATTCCTTATAAATCTGCATATCGCGCTCCGATACTCTGCCCAAAAGGTTTTTGGGAAAATAAATCAACTGCCCGCCCCAGTTGCTGGTCAGATGATGAGACAGCTTTTTAGATACCTCGACCGCCTGCTGCCGCTCCATCGGCAATACCGACATCAAGCAGGCGACCGCCTGGTCTTCCAAGTCCGCCACCAGCTCAGGCACTCTGTTGTCCGCCATTTTCCACCCTCACTTTCCACTTCTTCAAATGCTCGATGACCCGTATTGCGTCATCAGTCCCTAACCATCCATGATAATCTATGCCCGTCATGCGTTTGACAAATCGAGCCAGGCTCAATTCGGACGGGCTTCGCACCGCGCCCAAATGGTGCAGCTCCAACCAAAGCGCGCGTATCTTTTTGACCTGCGCCTCCATCATGCAGTTGGGCATATGCACCGGCAAATCAGGCTTACTTGATGCCGCCTGCGCTTTTGTGGCAACCACAAAACCCCGCATCTTCATCGCCCGTACGGCAAGCTCCAACTCTTCGACCGATAACTTGGTACTGCTCGTCTTGCCGCATGACAGGTTGGCGAGCAGCGCGCGATATTCGCCGTCGTCCATCATCAACCGGGTTTTGGCCACATGGATGAGCCGTATCAACCGCTGTTTTTTCTGAGCACGGGTTTCCATTTTTTCTTCCCACAAACCTCAAAAAGTGAAACGTCGTTTCACTTTTTCTATTAAAATCAATGAATAATATCATTCTAACCTGAATTGAACCACTTGGCAAACATACGGAGCGGATAGAAAAAGGCCGCCTGAAACATTTCAGACGGCCTGTTTTAAAGAATGGTTTGTTTATCTGTTTACCGCTTCTTTCAAAGGTTTTCCGGCACGGAATTTAGGCGTTTTGGTGGCGGCAATCGTCAACGGCTCGCCGGTCTTCGGGTTACGGCCTTTGCGCTCGGCGGATTGGGCGACGTAAAACGTGCCGAATCCGACCAATGCGACCTCACCGCCTTTGGCCAGTTCCTGCTTGATTGCACCGATAACGGCATCCACCACTTTTGCCGCTTGCACTTGGCTCAGGTTGGCTTCGGCAACAACAGCTTGTATTAATTCAGATTTATTCACTTTTTGACTCCTGTTTAGGTTTAAATGCGGCAGACCGTGCCGCGCGGTTGGTTCATTGAATATTGACTACATCCATCTCCCTGCCGGTTATCTGCCGAATTTCACTCTTGAGGACAGCCAGGCAGATAAGACCTGCATTTTGGGCGATGCTGCCACCGTCTTCGTCATCCTTCGGCATCGGTTCGTCGGAGGTCAGCTTAATAAACAGGCCGCCCGGCTGATCGCTGATGAGGATGTTTACCGTCGCCATGTTCACACCTTCGCCACATCCAAATTCATCAACTGATACTCCCCATCCTCGCCGCGCCGGTACACCCGCACAAACGGCTTGCTGATATGCACCTGCAAACTGTCGGAGAGCGCATCCATCGCCCGTTGCCATTTTTCATCCGTGATTTGCAGGCGGCGCAGACCGAGGACGCGGGCGGTGCTGATGTTGCCTTCTTTGTCCACCTGGAAGGCCGCGTTAATCAGCGTTTTCAATTCCGTTCGGCTGCCTTCCGTCCATTCGTTGATGCACTCGTCAATCAGGGCTTTGGCGGCAATCAAACCTTCGTCGAATACCAGCGTGTCCTGCATGGCGAGGTTGACGCGGTACGCGCCGTCGAAGCTGTGCAGGCTGATATTGCCTTTCTTGCCACCGACAGATACGTCGTAGCGGTCGGCACTCAACTGCACAAACGCTGCGATATCGTCCATTGCCTCGCGTTTGAACGCCATCAGGTTATCCTCTACCGCGCGGGCTTTGGCGGCGATTTCCTGCACCAGCTCATCGCGCAGCAAGTCGATTTCTTTAATATTGGCCAGCGGCACGAGATTACCTTTGGCATCCTGTTTGTATTGGGTTTTATCAATGTTCATTTGTTTTCCTTTCATTTTGATTTTCGAAAATGCGTGGCCTCGGGGTATTTTCTAAAACCGACTTCAGGCATAAAATATTCATCATCCTCAACTTCTACTGCCTCCACGTTCTCGATGATCGTTCCATCAGGCAGCAATACATCACAAATCCACCCGATACACAGGCATTCCTCGTTTAGATTTTTCCAATCGTTCATTTCATTTATCTTTCTGCCTTTCGGCATAAATCCTTTTACATTCGTCCACCGACCGGTGCCTCGGCCCGTGTATCCAATCCCCGTTCATGCAGGGTGCGTTTTTCAATCTGCCGACCATCTTTTTCAGCTTGGCGGACTGCGCCTTGCCGTATTCCGTCGGCTGGTACTTCTTTTCCAGCCTCGGCACCATCCTGACTTCGGGCGGCGGCAGGTGTTTGATAAGGTCGGCAGGGTTTGGCCACTCCGACGAGGATGCCGCGATAGCCCTAAAGGCTGCCTGTATCCTGATACCGTCATGCTCCGGCTGCCACGACCGTCCGCCCAGTATACCCAACCAAAGTTCGGCGACTGCCGTCAAATCTGCCGAGGCAGGGCGGCCTTTGAGGTTCAGCGCGGCAAGCATGACAAACCCCTGCGCGATTTCCCGTTTCAGCCAGCTATTGTTTTCCCCCATTCGCCCACTCCATCAAATCGCCTAATCCGCTCCTCAATTTGGTACTTACCCCCTCTCCCGAGGGAGAGGGTTGGGGAGAGGGCAAAACCACCGTTCCCACCGTCTTTTCAGGCGACCAAAACGTGATGTTTTCCAACAAAAAACCGTGGCTGGTCAGCGGCGGCGTCAGCTTTCCCGCATCCCGTGCCTCAAGGCATCGCATTGCCGCCCAAATCCAAGCCTCGCGCGGGGCCGGGTATGTTTTGCGGTTACGGACGATTTCGCCCTCCCGTATCATCGGCGCAATCTCGCCGACGATCTTTGAAACCCGGTTAAAACTTAAATCCTTTTCGGCGGGGCGGAACAGCGTCAGATACCGCAATACCGCCTTAAAAAGGTCGTCTGAAATGCCGGTCAGCGCAATCAGGGCTTCGCGGGCATCGTCATGGGCGATTAAGACATCCAAGCTCATCACCGCGCCGCAGGTGGGGCAGCGTACTTTCATCTCGCCGCCTCCAAATCCTTACGGCTCAAACACCGCAATGCCGTCTGAACCACATCTTCAACCTCATCCGTCAGACAAGCCGACACATACATCATCACCAACCGCCCCGTTACCGTCGAGAGCGCGGCCGTCAGATGACCGCCTTTTTCCCGCCATACCGACACCTTGATTTTGCTGTAATCCCTGTTCATTTTCCTGCTCCAATAAACTCAGTCTTTTGCATCGCTGCCAAATCCTCATTAGTCGGCTCATACGGCAGATCGGGGTAAATCCCGTGTGCAATCGGCATTGCTTCTGCCGCATCCTGTTCGGTATCCGGTTCGGCCGCCATGCCGGATACCGGCACGGCAGGGGCTTTGTCGGGTACGCAGCTGGCGGCGGTAAAGAAGAGGACGATGGCCGCTGCCGCAACCAATAGCCGCCATAAGAAATTTTTCACCGCTTCCATCTCACACCCCCCGTACCACATCGCCGTCAACCATCTCAAAACCAAGCTCCGCCGCCTGATTCATCGCTGCCGCCACCAAGTTGTTGACCGCCAGCGGATAGAGCAGGCTGTTGGTTTCCAATCCCTTGCTCGTGCGGCTTTTGACTGTCAGACGCTCGGCAACCGCATCAATCGCGCTTTGGTCTAAAATCTTCGCCATGTCCGCATTGACGCGGGCAAATTTGTGCTTGAGATAGCCTTCGAGCTTGCCGTCGGTTAGCGGCAAGAGCGTAACCACTTCGCAGCGTTGCACCACCTCGCGCACCGCAGGATTGTTTTCGCTGAGTTTTTGCGCCAACTCCGTCTGACCGATTAAGACAATCCCGAGCAGGCGTTCAAACCCGTTTTTCAGCTCAAAAAAGCGTTTCAAGTGTTTCAAGGTCGGCAGCGGCAGACCGTGCGCCTCCTCAATCAAGAGCAGGTGTTTGTTGCCCGCTTTCGCGCTTTCCGACAAAGCGCGGTGGATTTGGCGAAAACGTGCTTCCGGGCTGCGTTTAGGGCTGGCTCCCGGCGACACCGCCTCCAAAATGGCCTCGGCAATATGTACTGCCTTAAGCGTTTTGCCTTTTTGGTCGTTGTCCTCCATCGCCAAGACATAAGGCTCGATCAGGATGATTTGTCGGCCTTCGCGGTTGATGCGGTCTTGCAGGTCTTCTCGCAGTGTGGATTTACCCGCGCCGCTTTTGCCGACCACCGCCACAAAACCGCCGTGGCAGGCCGTCTGAAACATCGCCTCTCTCACATAGCGCACATCCGGCGTCATATACACATCGTCCGCAGACTGGATTTCGTCATTAAACGGGTCGCGGAATAGGCTAAAATGTTGTTTTGCCGCTTGGTTTAAAGTTGCTTTTCGTAGTAACATCTCATTGTCCTTGTCTTCATAAGTTGCTTGGGCAGGTGCGGCTTCCGGCTCGTTTCTCAGGCTCGCTGGGATTTCCGCACCATTCGTTTCAAAAAATTGTTTCAATTTCCTTCGCAGCTCGGCTGCGTTTTTTTTCGGCCATTGCCCGTGATTGACTACCGCCACCAGCATCGGCTTGCTGCATCCGATTTCGGCTGCGGCGGCGGCATAGGATTTGCCGATTTGCTTAAAGGTCTGTTTCATGCTTTCCCTTTTTTCAAATGCGACGACGTCGTCGCATTTGCCTAACCGGTTTTATGCAGCTTCAGACGACCCATCGTCTTCAGCCTGTCGTAAACCTCGTCCAATTTGCTCTCGACCACGCCTTCCGGGTAGTGTTTGAGGATGACCGCCATCGCCTGTTTCCAGTCGCCGCCGTCTGCCTCGACGCGGGGTTTTAAGCGTTTGGCGATTTCGACCTTGCTCAATACCTGCTCAGAGACCTCCATCCGGTTGTACGCCATCTGCTGTCCCTGTTTGGGCATAAAGAGCGTATTTCGCGCGGCAAGCGTATCTTCCTGATGTTTGTACGGGTCGATTTCGCCGCCGAATGGGACTGCTTTGCCTTTGCGTTTGGCGGCTGCCGCCTCCAGCGTTTCCGCACCCATCGCCAGCTTGTCCAGCTCTTTTCGATGCTGCTGCGCGTCCGTATCGGTAGGGGCTTTGTATTCCGCCCCGATGACCGCGGCGTCAGCCCTGAAGCCCATCTCGTCAAAAACTACTTCGGGTACGGATACCCAAACCTCGTTACCCTCCGCGTCATAAGTGGCGACCCGCGCCCCGTTTACCTCCCAAGGATTCTTACCGACCAAAACCTTCTGACCGACCAAAATCCCCTGGATGCCTTTCACGCTATATACCCGTCCGCCGAAGCGGATTTCCAAATCCGCCGAGACTTTCGCCTCTTTCGGCGCGCTGATGGCAAGCTCTCGGCAATAATCCGCAGGCGGCGGCAGGATGAGCTGCTCGGGTTTGATTTTGTTCCAGGCCTGATAGCGGGTCATGCCGTGGCGGCTGTGCTTTTGCGTACCGTTGTAGTAACGCATCCATCGTGCCGATAAAGCATTGAGCTGGTCGATGTCGTGTACCTCGGTAAAGCGCAACCCGCTCTCAAATGCCGTCTCGACAATATCGTTGGCTTTTTCCACTTGCCCTTTGGCACGCGGATTGCCCGGCTTGTTGATTTGCACATGCACATCCAACGACTTGCACAAATTTTTAAACGCCGCCGAAGTATTCGCGCTGCTCGGGTCAAGCATGACCATGCGCGGTACGCCGCGAAACGGGTCTTTTAGCGAGTCTGCCTTTTGCTGCATCATGTAGATGAAAAAGTCGCAGAGGTTCGCGCTGGTCTCGCCGCCGAAGTAATAACGCACCGCAATCGTGCCGGAAGCATGGTCTGTCCCCGTGTACCGCCAGACGCGGTCGTTTTCGATTTTGACGACGTTTTTCGGCTTGTTTTTATAAAACTCCTCTTCCTTCATGACCCGCAGCCCCGTATCCTTGCTCTGACGGGGCAGGTAATACAAAACGCACAAACTCGGGTCGATTTGCCAACAATGGTTCGGATGCTCTGATTTCATTCGGCTGACCGGTTCGGGCTGGAGCAGTTGGTCAGGATGCAGCTTGTACTCTCGTAAGGCCCGGGTAATGGTGTTTTCAGAAAGCGGCATGACTTCCCCGGTTTCCTCATCAATCCGCGCCGCCTCGATTTTTCCGTTGGCGCGCAGCATTTCCACTGCCTGCCGCACCGACATCAATCGCTTGCCGTTGCGCCTCATCGCCTCCACCAAAACCGCCGAAATCAATTTGGCTTCTTCCGGCTTCAGCTCCGTCTTGCCCGCATCGCTACGCCGTTTGCGCGTTGGCTTGACGCTGACTGCCTCCAGCTTGCGGTATAGCGTGGCAAGGCTGATGCCCAATTCCTGCGCCTGCTGCTTAAGATATGCAGAGCGTGCTCCGCGTCCCATTGCTTCCGCCTGATTCTCGACTGCCTTAAGACGCTCAATCATTGCCGGATTCATCGCCTTCTCCCGTTTCACCGCCCAACCATTCCGGCACATTGTCTGTCGGTGCTTCGGTCGGTAGGGCATAGCTTTCGCGCAGTTGCTCGCAGTCCAAAATAATTTGATTGAGCGTGCCGACCATCTTCGCGCGGTGATCAAATCCATGCGCCTCGCCGTGAGCCGCCATCTGTTCGAACATCTCGCGCAATCGGCTGATTTGCGAGCGGATACCGACTTCCAAGCTGCCAAGCTGCATCGTCAGCTCGATGCCCACATCCGCAGGTTTAGGCTCTTTGACACCCGTCTGCTTTTTCGACAGCTTTTCTGCCAGCTCATCGACCTTTTTATTTTTATCGGCAATTACCTTATCTTTCGCTTCCGCCGTTTCGCGGCTTTCGCGCAGGGCGACGCGCAGCTCCTTGACCGTCATACGGTCAACATCGTCAAAAGTGTTGCCGTTGACCTCACCGCCTTCGGCAAGCTCCAACAAAGTGTCGTCGTCTTCAACCAGCAGCTCGAGCAGTTTGGATTTGCCCAACGTCATCAGCTTATGCTGCACCTGTTTCATTTTCGGGTCGATAAATCGGAGGGTGGCATTCATCAATCTTTGAGATTCCCGCCGTCCGAGACCGAATTCTTTTTCAGCGATTTCGGCAAAACGCCCATGCGGCGTATGCTCTTTGATGATGATCAGCGCGCGCCCCAGCTCAAACATCCCTTCCATTGTTTGGCGTACCGCGAATCGTCCTCGCTCAATCCATACCGTCTCGTTGTAGGCCTCGCCGTTCGAAAACTTGTCCATAACCTCCATGCTGTGGATAGCCAGTTCGTTTGCCGTTGCGCCGACCGTATGTCCTAAAATTTCTGTTGCCATTTCTTTTGCTCCTCAAATGCGACGACGTCGTCGCATTTAGTAAATTCGGTTTTCCAATTCTTGCAAGCGCGCATTTAACCGCTCTTGCTGTTTTCTAAATCGCTCTGCAATTTGCAGGGTTTTGATGCCGTAGGCGTAGTTTCCGTTATCCAACTTGACCACCAACCCAGAAGCAATCAAATCATCGAGATCCCTACTGATTTGTGTTGGTGTCATCCCCAGCCCAACCGATAAATCTTTATTACTCAGGCCGATAATTGGATGTTCATCAAGCGCGATAAAGACCCTCAATAGTCGTTGTACCCTTTTACTTTCTGCCATATCGACTCCTACGCTGCGTCTTGTTTGGACTTAAGCCCGAGTTCCAGCGCGATTTGATGCGCCTTCCCCCGATTTGCCTTGACGGTTCCGTTCAGAATGCGGGACACGTACGTCGGGTCATAGCCACGCGCCATGCACCAATCCTTCATCGTTTCGCCGCGCTCTCGGAAACCTGCTTTTATTTTTTCTGCTTTCACGGAATATCTCCTGTTTGGTTCTCGTGTTAAAATCCTGATTGTTTAAATCTTTAAACAATCTTGTATCAAACTTGATGCAAGTATAATAGGAATATTTCTAGCTAGAAAGATTATTTCTAGTTTATTTTTAAGGATTAATTCTATGAGTTTGATTTTTACTGGAAATATTCGTGAACTTCTTGCGAAAGAAGAGCTGACTATCGCCGAATTTGCCGATTTGATAGATGAAAAAGTATCTAGGGTAAATGATGTTTTAAGCGGAAAACAGCGTCCACCATTTGATATGGTGGAAAAAATATTGAGCAAATTTGATGTTGATGCAAACTGGCTGATTTCTGGAAAAAAGAACAGTAAAAGGAATATTTCTAGTTTGACGGCATTATCTGACGACTACGCCTATATCCCCATGTTTGATGTCGAGGTCTCCGCGGGCAATGGCACGACCGCCTACGGCGTAACCGACCCCGCCAATCATTTGGCGTTCCGTCGAGACTGGCTGCTCCAACGCGGCCTGCATGAGCAAGACCTCAACATCGTTACAGCCAAAGGAGACAGCATGGAGCCGACCATCAGCAGCAAAGACACGCTGCTGGTTGATACCTCCAAAACCAATCCGCGCGACGGTCAGATTTACGTTATCCGCAGCGGTGACGTGTTATGGGTAAAGCGTGTCCAACGCCAAATCGACGGCAGCCTGCTTTTAATCTCCGACAACTCGACCTATCCGCCCATGCCGCTGATGTTGTCAGACCATCCGGACATACAGGTTATCGGGCAAGTGGTTCAGATTTCAAAAGACCTGAACTAGCCACAATCAAAAAGGGAAATAGAATGAAAATACTCGCTTTATTAATTGCCGCTACCTGTGCTTTATCTGCGTGTAGCGGCCAATCTGAAGAGCAATCGGCACCTGCCCAGCCTCAAGAGCAAGTTCAATCCGAATTGAAAACCATGTCGGCAAGCTATGCCGAATATCAAGCAGCAGCCAATAAAGGGCTTGCCGACCAAAAAACCGGGCTATCCCTGCCTGAACATGTATCCCCAACCGATAATGCAGAAGGGAAGAATCTGCTGCATGACTTTTCAGACGGCCTCACATTAACCGTTGATACCGATAAAGCCGACAAAATTACTGCCGTCCGAGTAGTCTGGAACACAGAGGCGTCGTCTGAAAAAACAGACAAACTGGCCAAAGCCGCTGCCGCCCTGATTGCGGCAACCGCTCCGGAAGATCACACCCTGTTACGTGACACTAATGAGCAAATCAAAATAGCGATTGATAACCATAATGCGAAAAAAGACCCAACCCGTGAATGGGCGCGTGGTGGGATTGCTTATGAAGTCACTGTTACCAATTTACCGAGCGTGGTTTTGACGGCGAAACCTGAGTAACCTGCATTACAGTCACAGACTGTTTGATCATCCGATAATGATGTGCCCCAAACTTGTCTTTAATAGAAAGCAATTCTCTCAAAATCAGTTTTATCCTCCTTAAAAGATTAGTTACTTCAGAGTGCAGCCTGCATGTAGAAGACCTGAAAAATATAGGGAAAAACGGAGTATTCAAAATGGAACAGTCCAATTTAAACCTTGATAAACAATCTGAAACTGAAACGTTCACCATTTCGTATAATTCTGCTGATGCCGATTTACAGAACCATCGGCTAAATGCAGGAGATTTAGCAACAGCCATTAAAGAAATGAATGACTTATTGGTAAAATCTGATAAGGTCTTAAATGGGAAAAAACGAAGTTTTGAAGTATTTGTAGAAGCGCCTGCAAAAGAGGGATCACTCGGCGTTCAATTTTTAGTAGAAATGTTGAATCCTGAGAATGCTATGCCAGTTTTAGCCGCCGTTGGTGTGGTAGGAGGACTAGTAAAAACAACATTTGATGTTGCTCGTGAAATGAATGGGCATACTTATCTTGATATTGAAACATGCGAAGATTCAGATGATGCCACAATTAAATTGGATGGGAAGACTATTACCAGCCATGAGGATGTAGCGGTTTTGATATCCTATCCGGAAATCAGGGAATCCATTAAAAAGATTGTGACTGTACCTTTAGAAAACCATGAACAACCGGAATTTAAAATTTTTAAATCTACTTCTACTGATACCGAAACCAGTGAAGCAAAAATCGAAACCGTCTCATTTGATGAAAAAGCAATCAAAGCAATTAGTCAGCTGAATACTCAGAATAAAGACCCTCAGATAGTTACCTTGAAAGCAGTCATCACTTTCGTCAAAATTAATTTTACGGGCAAGAAAGGCTGGAAAATTAAATTAGACGGGAAAGAAGTCCCTGTAGAAATCAAAGACGACAATTTTTTTCTCCGAATTAAAAAGGCTACTCTTTCTTTTAAAGATGGAGATGAATACAATGCCGTATTGGAGCGTACATCACGATTTGATGGTAAAACCAATCAGGAAAAATTCAGTTATGCACTGATTAGCGCCAAGAAAAAGCGTAAACCTAAAAAATAATTTGTATAGGAATGAGAATGGCTGTTGTAGATTTTGTTTACAACAATCTGCTTTGGATAGGGATAATTTTGCTTATCCCCGTTTTCTCATGTCTAATGAAAATCGTATTTTTCGAACTTTTCCTCTTCTTCAAACCTACCCATAAACTTACCATTCGACATTTCCATGAAGGCGAATTAAAAGACGAAATCACAATAGACCTCAATGCTAATGAACCACTTGTCAGACAAATCAAGCGTATAAAACAGGGGGCAAAATGAATTCTGAAACAAATAACGTTGCCTCAGTACCAATGAATTCTGAAACAAATAACGTTGTCTCAGTACCTAAGAGTCAATATGCCGTTACAGCAGGTTGTTCCACACTAGTTATTTGGGGCATAAATAATTTCTTGCCTTCCAATCTAGCAGAAAAATCAATTGTTATCGCCCCTGTTTTGGGTTCAATCATTGCATATTTTGTTTCTCTTGCCATTGCACAATGGGGATATACCCCAGAAGAAATTAAAATACGAAGAAAGTTGAAAACAGATAAAAAGAGTTTGGAGAAACTGTTGGATGCTGCCAAAAAATATCCTCACCGTTATGAAGAGCCCTATATCAAACAATTAAAACAAGAATTACAAGAAACCAATCTGGAATTGACTCGGGTTGGGCGAAATTCTTTAGAGCAAAATAATACAGACAAGTAATTTTAACCCCCTTTAAAAGCCCATTCAGACGACCTTTCCTAAAATCCCTGTATTGATTTCAACCTCAATACAGGGATTTTCCATGTCAGACAAATTCAACCAATTCATCAACCGCGTCCTCTCTCACGAGGGCGGTTACGTCAATCATCCCAAAGACCCCGGCGGCGAAACCAACTGGGGTATCACCAAGCGTACCGCAATGGCAAACGGCTTTAACGGTTCCATGCGTGCCATGACCCGCGAACAGGCTATCGGTATTTACCGAAAGGCGTTTTGGGAGCGTTACCACGCCGACCAAATGCCCGAAGCGGTCGCTTTCCAATTTTTTGATGCCTGCGTCAACCACGGTTACGGCAATGCCGCCCGTATGCTCCAACGCGCCGCAGGCGTGCCGGACGACGGCATCATCGGCGAAATCAGTCTCAAAGCCATCAATTCCCTCCCCGAAAACGACCTTTTATTGCGGTTCAACGCCGAGCGTCTGGTCTTTTATACCAAGCTCGGTACGTTCACGTCTTTCGGTAAAGGTTGGGTCCGCCGCGTCGCGCAAAACCTGATCCACGCATCAGCGGACAACATTGATTAAAAAAGGAGCAATCATGTCAAAAAAGTCTTTACTCGCCCTAATGGCCGCCGTGATGTCTCCCAGTTTCAGCGTCGATCTGGGCATTCGTTCAGCTATACCTTCTCAGGGATGCCGGACGATGCCTCACCGTCCAAGCGGGGTGGCGGCAGCGAAACGCGCCGCGAAGAAAAACCGTCAAAAATGACCGGCTTTTTCCGATGGCTGGGCGGCTTAGTCTCCAATCCCGCAACCGGAAAAATCAGCCATACCAAATTATGGGCAAACGTTGCCGCCGCAGCGATGACCTATAAATTCTCGCTCTCGCCAGATGCCCCCGAATGGCTTTGGTGGGCATACGGAGCAATGGTCGGAGGGTATGCATTAATCAAACGCGGCATTGCCGCCGTACCGCAGTTGGCGGAAATCAAAAAATCCACGAATCCCGAAGAATGGAGCGGCAATGATTGATTTTTTGTACAAAAACAAAACGGCATTGGCATGGCGTGCATTGATTGTGTTAGGCATCTGGCTAAACGGCTATCACTATGCCGCCGACAAAGCCGATGCCAAGCAAACCGCCCTGATTACCGCCTACCAAAACTCGTCAATGGCGGCAGCCAAACAATACGCCGACGAGCTTAAAAAAGCGCAAGCGGAAACGAAGCGTTGGCATGACTTCGCGCAGCGTCAAAGCATCGAGCTAGCATCCGCCCTGAGCGAGCTGGATAAAACCAAAAACACCTTACAGGAGCAAACGCATGACGCGATTCAAAAAGACGGCAATGGTTTTAACGGTATCGGTTCTAACAGCCTGCACCTCTACAACCGTGCCTTCGGATACCCCGATTAAAACCGTACCGACAGTGGATTTGCCGCCTGTATCTACCGGGCTGCTGGTCAAATACGAACGCCCCGAGCGTCCGACCGGCGGCTCACCCGAACAACTCTTAAACCATGCCGTACGTTACGGTGAATACTGCCAAAAGTTGGAAGTCCAAGTCTCCGGGTGGCAGGACTGGTACACGAAAGGCCGTCTGAAAAATGACTGATTTTGCCGACCGCGCATCAGAGCGTGAAGCCATATTTTTGGAAGAGTCCCTGGCGAAACATCAAATCATGCCGGAACGTGCCGACAGCCTGAGCCATTGCGAAGATTGCGGCAGCCCGATACCGGACGCAAGGCGAAAAGCAGTCAAAGGCTGCACCCGCTGCATCGTTTGCCAAGAATATTTCGAACACGGATGGCCTTAAAAATGGAAAAAACCTTTATACACATCGAATTTTGGCAGTTGGTCGGATTTCTTCTCTCCTTCCTCGGCATCTGTTTTACCTTCGGCAAAATGCTGCTGGCGCAATTCCGCGAGCAGCAGGACGAACGCCAAAAACAGCAGGAACGCCTGCAAGGCAAAGTAGAAATCATGGAAAACAAACTGGCGGAATTCAACGCCGGCCTGCCGCTCACATACGTCCTGCGCGAAGACTACATCCGCAATCAAGTCGTCCTCGAAGCCAAACTCGACAACGTCGCCGAGAAACTCACTGAAATCTACAAAATGGAAAGCGTAAAAAAATGATTAGCTAGGAACTGATCGCCAAACAACGGCGCGAAGGTATGCGTTGGAACATTATCAACACCCTTAATAAAGCCCGACCGCACACGACAAGCGAAACCTTCTTGTTGGACATCATGAACGCGATTTACCCGCAGACCACCGCCACCGAACTGCGCCAGCAGCTCGACTACCTTGCCGACCGCAAAATGGTCGAACTGAATAAAGCACCGCACGGCTTGTGGTTTGCCGACCTGACCAGTTTGGGTGTCGATATTGCCGAATACACAGTCGAGTGCCGTGCCGGTATCGCCCGCCCCGAAAAAGTGTGGAGCTGATATGGCAAAACGCAGCGTCATCGACCAGCTCCCTGAAGCCGTCCGACACGAGTTTGAGCGCAAGCTCGTCGAAAACGGCTTCGCCGACTACCAGGCATTATCCGAATGGTTGCAGCAGCAGGGTTACGAAATCAGCCGCTCCGCCGCCCATCGGTACGGCCAAAAAGTACAGCGTCGGTTTGCCGCCATCAAAAACAGCACCGAAGCGGCACGCCTGATTGCCGAAGGCGCGGCAGACGAAGGGGATACTCGCTCCGAAGCCTTGATGGCGATGTTGCAGACAGAGTTGTTTGAGGCATTGGTGCAGATTGGCGAGATGCCCGAAGACGAGTTAAACGCGCTTGACCGTTTCGGGATTATGAGCGAGGGCGCGCGCAAAATCAGCGGGCTGATTACCGCCGGTACGCGCCTGAAGGAATATCAGGCAAAAGTTAAAGCCAAAGTCGAAGCCGCCGCCGAAAACGTGGCCAAGCAGGCAAAAAAAGGCGGGCTGTCCGACGCGGCTGCCGAAGCCATCCGCAAACAGATTTTAGGTATCGCATCATGACGACCAAAACCGAAGACCGCACGCCATCGGCATTGCTGCCTTACCAGCAGCGTTGGTGCGCCGATAACTCTCCCGTCAAACTCTGCGAAAAATCCCGACGCATCGGTCTGAGCTGGGGCGAGGCTGCCGATACCGCCTTACTTGCCGCCTCATCGGGCGGCATGGACGCATGGTACATAGGCTACAACAAAGACATGGCTTTGGAGTTTATCCGCGATTGTGCCAACTGGGCGAAATTCTACGGTTTGGCGGCAGGCGAAATCGAAGAGACTGAAGAGGTGTTCGTCGAGGGTGACGACAAAAAATCCGTCCTCGCCTTCGTCATCCGTTTCGCGTCCGGCTGGCGCGTTACCGCCTTATCCAGCCGCCCCTCAAACCTTCGCGGTAAGCAGGGGCGCGTCATCATCGATGAAGCGGCGTTCCACGATCAGCTCGGAGAGCTGCTCAAAGCGGCAATGGCATTGCTGATGTGGGGCGGGCAAGTACACATCATCTCTACCCATGACGGTGTGGACAATCCGTTCAACGAGCTGATTACCGACATCCGTGCGGGCAAAAAGCCGTACTCCATCCACCGCATTACTTTCGACGAGGCCGTTTCAGACGGCCTCTACCGCCGCATCTGCCTGCGTTTGGGTAAAGAGTGGACGAAAGAGGGAGAGGAGACATGGTGCAAAGAGATTCGTGATTTCTACGGCGACGATGCATCCGAAGAGTTGGACTGCATCCCTAAAAACGGCGGCGGCAAATGGCTCAACCGAGCCTTGATTGAGAGCCGTATGAGTCCTTATACGCCGGTTATCAGATACGACCAAAGCGATGAGTTCGGCCTCTTGCCCGAGCCGCGCCGCGCCGCCGAAGTGGCGGACTGGATAGCCGACACCCTGCAACCGCTGCTCGACGGTTTGGATAAAACCCGGGTTTCCTTTGTGGGTGAAGACTTTGCCCGCAGCGGAGACCGTACCGTCATCGTCCCTTTATTGCAGCAGCCTAATTTAAGCCTTAAGCCGCCGTTCGTGTTGGAGTTGGGCAATATGCCGTTTGCCCAACAAGAGCAAATTATGAAACACCTGTTGCACGGCTTACCCAATCTGCGCGGAGCGGCATTGGACGCGCGCGGCAACGGTCAGTCAATAGCCGAAGCCATGCGCGACGAATTTGGCGCGGAGGTATGCGAGTCGGTCATGCTCTCGGAAAACTGGTACCGCACCCATACCGCTCCGTTCAAAGCCGCCCTCGAAGACGGCACGTTGGACGCAATCCCCAAAGACGAAGACATCCTGGCCGACCTGCGTGCCTTCGAGCTGGTCAGAGGCGTGCCGCGCATCCCCGACGTACGTACTAAAGGTCAAGACGGCAAAAAACGCCACGGCGACGCGGCGATTGCCTTTGTTCTTGCCCATTACGCCAGCCGCGAGCTGAATACCGGACCGATACGCGTAGCCAGCCGCCGAATCCGCCGAAAAAGCGCATTAACCAAAGGTTATTAAGGTATTTAAAGAGTACATATCATGCCCAAACCCCACCTCAAACTCAAAACCAGTCAAGGCATCATGACCTTCAAGCCGCAGGATTTATCTGCCCATCTCGCCGTTTCCCGCCAGTTTTTCAGCGGTTTTAACGGCTGGCTGCCTAATCCCGACCCCGTTTTGCGCAAAATGGGCAGGCAAATCTCCGTTTACCGCGAGCTGATGCGCGACCCCTTGGTCGGCTCGTTGGTACGCCGCCGAAAAGCCGCCGTCGCACGCCTCGAATGGCGGCTTGAGGGCGAAGATACGCCCCAAAATGTCCGGGATTTTATTGATAGCTGGCTGGCTGAAACCGATGTTTACCACCTGATTAAAGACGTTTTAAACGCCGTTTTTTACGGCTATCAACCCATCGAGCTGATTTGGCGTACCGATTCTGCATGGCTGCCTGACAAAATCATCGCCAAGCCGCAAGAGTGGTTCGCCTTCAACGACGAAGGCGAGTTGCGTTACATCCAAAACGGGCTGACCGATACCGTTCCTCCGCCTTATAAGTTTCTTTGCCCGACGCATGAGGCAGATTATTTAAACCCCTACGGTTTGGGCGATTTGGGCTTGGTTTTTTGGCTGGTCACCTTCAAACGCGGCGGCCTTAAATTCTGGATGCAATTCACCGAAAAGTACGGCGCGCCTTGGCTGATTGGTAAAGAGCCGCGTTCCAATACCCCGCAAGATACCGACAAACTGTTAGACGCGCTCGAAGCCCTGATCGGCAACAGCGTCGGCACCATCCCCAACGACTCCAGTGTCGAAATCCACGAGGCAAGCGGCAAGGCATCATCTATTGATGCCTACGACAAGCTCATCCGTTATTGCCGCTCCGAAATCAGCATTGCGCTGCTCGGACAAGACCAAACCACCGAAAAAGACAGTACCCACGCCAGCGCGACCGCAGGCTTGGAAGTAACGGACGACATCCGCGACAGCGACAAACGAATCGTGGAGACAACGTTCAATCAGTTGATAGAGTGGGTGGTAGAGATAAATTTCGGAGACGTTGCCCGCCCGAAATTCGTGCTGTTCGAAAATGAAGAAAGCGGCACCAGAGAGCGTGCCGAACGGGATAAGATGATGGTGGATGCCGGTGCCAAGTTCACCAACCAATACTGGCAGCGCACATACGGTTTGAGAGAGGGCGATTTGGTTGAGGATGTTCAAGCAACCCCGGAGGCAAAAGCTGCCGACTTCACCGAGGGCGATTTGACGGATGCTGGTTTGGTCATCGACGGACTCGCCCCCGACACAGGCCGTCTGAATGAACAGGGCGAACGGCTGACTGCCGTCCTAGTGTCCGAATTAAGGCAGGGCGAAACCGCCGAAAATCTGCTCGACCGTCTGACCGCCGCCTATCCGAACATGGACGATACCGCCTTGCAAAACGAGTTGGCACGCCTGATTTTCCTTTCCGACTTGGTCGGCAGGATTGAAGTGGTACAGGAGCTTAAATCATGAACCCAGAAGATATTAAAGCCGTCTTCGGCATGAAACCCGAAGCCGCCGTCGCCTATCTCAAGCAAAAAGGCATTGCCGTATCTTGGGATTGGCAGGATATGTTGGACGATGCGCACGCCACTGCCTTTACGGTGGCCAAAACTGCCAAAATGGATGTGCTCTCCGACATCTATTCCGCCGTTGTCGATGCCGCCGAACAAGGCCGGACGATGGAAGAATTCAGCAGCGAACTCGCCCCCGTCTTGCAACGCAAAGGCTGGTGGGGCAGGCAGGAAGTTAAAAATCCCGAAGGGGAAACCCAAAGCGTACAGCTCGGCAGCCCCCACCGCCTGAAAACCATCTATCTGACCAATATGCAGTCAGCCTACATGGCGGGTCGCTACGCCGAAATGATGGATTCCATCGACACGCACCCTTATTGGCAGTATGTTGCCATCAACGACAGCCGCACCCGCGAAACCCACCGTATGTTACACGGTCGCGTCTATGCAGCCGATGACCCGGTGTGGGACAGCCTGTATCCGCCCTTGGATTATCGCTGCCGCTGCCGGGTTCGCCCTCTGTCGCGCGGTATGGGTGAGAGCCGCGTTCAAGCCAGACCAACTCTTGAGTCCGTCACCGTCGATATAGGCTCAAACCCTTATACCGGAGAGGCACGCTATGCCCGGCGCACCGGCATCCGCGTAAATAATAAATTCATCGCCCCAAACGCAGGCTTCAATGCCAACCAAGGCAAATCCATGCTGTCCCGCATGGCGCAAATCGCCGTGGAAAAGGCGCAGGCAACCCATCCGGATATCGCCCGGATTGCCATCAAAACCATGATGGCTAACCAGAAATTCAAAAACGCCCTAACCCCCGAATCGTTGGCATGGGTGCATGAATTATTGAGGGGCTGACCATGCTTGAAATTAAATTAGACGCAGACCGGCTCGACCACGGCTTGAGTACGCTGCTCAAAAACGCCACCGACACCCGCACCATGATGCGGGGCATCGCCACCGAATTGCTGTCCATGACCGAGGATAACTTCGAATCAGAAGGTTGGGGCGGACAGCGGTGGAAACAAAGCCGTCGCGCCGCAGACGAAGGAGGCAAAACCCTGCAAAAAAGCGGGCAACTTGCCGCCAGCCTGACCACACAGGTCGGCAGCAACTATGCCCGCATCGGCAGCAACAAAAAATACGCCGCCATCCACCACCTCGGCGGTCAAGCAGGCCGCGGCCACAAAACCAACCTCCCAGCACGCCCCTATCTCCCCATCAACGGCAACAACCAACTCCAACCCGATGCCGAACGCAGAATCCTCGACATCGCCATCGCCGCCCTCAAAAAAGGACTCTGACAATAAAAAAACGGACGATAAAATGTCGCCCGTTTCTTGTTGCACTATTTGCAACTCCATTTCACTTTTTCTATCCCGAGCCATCCTCCATCATCCCACTTCTTCCCATTTATCTCATCATTCCTATATATTTATCTCATTGGGTTTCAGCAGGATGAGGCGGGTTAATTTCTTGATTAAATGGCTTGTCGGACATATGCCAATCACCACTATAGCGGATGATAGACCCGTCTTTTTGTAATACATCAACATAATCATAATGGGCACGGGAAAAATATGGCAAAAAGCTGGCAACATACTCCTCTCGCTCGAATTCACTCTCCACCGCCGCATCCTCCCACATCTGGTCTTTCCGCGGGTTGTAGAAGCTGTCTTGATATTTCTCGTCATCCCCGCGCACCTTCAGCAGCAGGATGCCGTCCACATTGTCTGCGGTGCGGTAAATCTTCTCGCCGGCGTTTTGGCACAGCTGGTCGAAGCGGGCTTTGGCGGGATCGTAGCGTTTGCGCCATGCGGCTTCTTCCGCTTCGGCTTCCCGCCTCTCCTGCATTTTTTCTACCTGCCCTGCCGCATAAAGCAGCCCGGCTACAGCCAGCCCGGGCAGAAATATTAACTGCGTGTTTTTATTAAATAGTTTGGGGTTTATCTGATAACAGGCAAAACTTACGGCCACGATCAGAAATATTATCCCGCCCCAATGAAACAGGTTATAGATGAAGAGAACATCGCGTGTGGTAATCATGAAGTATGCTGTCCTTTGCTTATTTGGCCGGGTTTTGAATCGGTCTGCCTATAGGGCTACCTGAAAAGTTTTCGGCATGTGTGGGAGGGGCTTTCTGATTGCAGGCTTGGCTTTTAAGTTTTCGCTTCGCTGAAGTTTCTTAGTTTTCAGGTAGCCTTTCGGTAGGCACTTTTCCCTTCTTGAGGCCACCTGAAAACCTTTCCTTTGCTCTTTACCAATCTTCACCGCCTGTTTTCAGGCAGCCTCTTCCGCATCCGTACCCGTCAAACAAAAACACCGCTGTGCGCAGCATGAAGGCCATGCTGGCGGCAGCGGTGTTGCTGTTGCTGTTGGTGCGTCGGTACGGCGTGTTCGCGGGGGAATCCATTTGGGCTCCGGATCGGGTCGTATCGGTATCGTTTATGTGCGGCATGGTAGTCTGCGTGGGCGGCGGCTGGCAAGCAATTAATAATATAGTGAGCAAAAATAAAAAATATACGGCGTTGCTGCGCCTTGCCGTATTACCCATACTGTCTGCGGCTTGCTGCCAGACGGCCTTTTCCGTGTATCCGACAAATTCATCCGCGCCAGCGTTTCAACACCAGCGAAGTGTTCACGCCGCCGAAGGCGAAGTTGTTGCTGACCACATAGTCCGTTTCGATTTCACGGCCGCCGCTGACAATGTAATCCACCTTGCCACAGCGCGGGTCGATGTTGTCGAGATTAACCGTCGGCGCAAACCAGCCGCTGTTCATCATTTCGATGGCAAACCACGCTTCGAGTGCGCCGCACGCGCCGAGGGTGTGGCCGAGATAGCTTTTTTGCGAACTCATGGGAACAAAGCCGAAAACGGCTTCGGTGGCCAGCGTTTCGGCGATATCGCCTTTTTCGGTGGCCGTGCCGTGGCCGCTGACGTAGCCGACTTGCTCCGGACGGATACCCGCGTCGTTGAGGGCGAGCTCCATACATTTTTGCATGGTGTCTTTTTGCGGCTGGGTAATATGGCTGCCGTCGCTGTTTGCGCCGTAGCCGGCGATTTCGGCATAGATTTTCGCACCGCGCGCTTGGGCGGATTCGAGTGATTCGAGCACCATCATGCCCGCGCCTTCGCCGATAACCAAGCCGTCCCGTCCTGCATCATAGGGGCGCGGGGTCAGCGAAGGTTCGCCGTTGCGGCGGCTGGCGGCATAAAGCGAGTCAAACACATACACTTCCGACGGGCAGAACTCTTCGCCGCCGCCGGCCAGCATCATGTCGATAAGGCCGTATTTGACGGCTTCGTAGGCGTAGCCGATGGCTTGGCTGCCCGATGAGCATGCGCTTGACGTGGGAATGATGCGCCCTTTCAGGCCGAAGAAAATGCCGATGTTGGCGGCCGTCGTGTGCGGCATCATGCGCACATAGGTGTTGGCGTTGAAGTTGCGCGATGTGCCGGTCAGCAGCAGCTCGCCCATGTCGCCGATGTCTTTGGTGCTGCCGACCGACGAGCCGCAGGCCACGCCCATGCGGCCGTCTGAAATGCGCTCGTCGCCAAGCAGACCCGCATCGGCCAGAGCCTGTTCGGCGGCATCGACGCAAAGCTGCGACACGCGCCCCATGCTGCGGAGCTGCTTACGCGTCCAGTGCGCCGGCGGGGCGTAGTTTTCGACCGGCGCGCCCAACTGTGCTTCCAGTTCGGGGAAGCGTTCGCGCCAGTCCATGTATTTCACGGCGTTTTTTTCGGCTTTAAAGGCCGTCTGAATGCTCTGCCAGTCGCGGCCGAACGCGGTAATGCCGCCGATGCCGGTAATCACTACTCTTTTGGTGTTCAACACAGACCTCCGTTCACGGCAATGACTTGGCGCGTGATATATGCCGCTTTTTCGTCCATTAAAAAGCGTACGGCGTGCGCCACTTCTTCCGGCGTACCCATACGCGCGGCGGGCACGGCTTTTAAAATTTCTTCGACAGGCACGTTCTCGTCCACGATTTCGGTATCAATCAGGCCGGGGGCGACGCAGTTGACGGTAATCTTGCGCTTGGCCAGTTCCACCGCCAAAGCTTTCGCCGCGCCGACGATGCCTGCTTTGGACGCGCTGTAATTAACCTGCCCGCGGTTGCCCGTCAGGCCGGACACGGATGCCATGCAGACAATCCGGCCGGGTTTGCGGCGGCGTATCATCGGCATCGCCAGCGGATGCAGAACGTTGTAAAAACCGTCGAGATTGGTACGCAACACGCTGTCCCAGTCGTCGTCTGAAAACGCGGGGAACGCATTGTCGCGGGTTAAACCTGCGTTCAACACTACGCCGTAATATGCGCCGTGCGCTTCCACATCGGCGGTTAAGATTTCGCGGCAGGCGGCGCGGTCGGATACGTCAAACTGCAACACGCGCGCCTGCCTGCCCAAGGCGCGGATTTGTTCCGCCACGGCTTCGGCCTCGTCGCGGCGGCTGCGGCAATGCACGGCGATGTCGTAGCCGTCTTGCGCCAAACCCAGCGCAACGGCTTTGCCTATGCCCCTGTTGGAGCCTGTGATTAAAACGGTTTCGCTCATGGCGTTTCCTTCGGGTGTTTGCAGGCCGTCTGAAAAGCGTTCAGACGGCCTGCGCGTTTTTCGGAGCATAAACGTTCAGCGCCGCCTGTACCAGCAGGCCGTCGGCAGGCAGGGTGTGTTTCGCGTTTTCCGGGGCGTCAATCCAGCGCAGTTCGCAGTCGAACACGCCCATTCCGCCCGCATCCTGCGTGGACACTGTTGCCGTTGCCGACAGTTTCGTGCCGACGGGGATGCTGTCGGCAAACAGGTTCATGCGGCGCGTGCCGAGCAGAAAGCCCAGTTTCACCGGTTCGCCGGCCGACAAGGCCTGTATGCCGGCGAAAGCGCCGATGGCCTGCGCCATGATTTCCATGCCCATTGTTGCGGGCAGCGCGCCGTTGTGCAGCAGGATGTGGTTCCCGTCCACCGAGGCCTCGACGCGAGCAAAATCGCTACCGTATTCCGTAACGCGGTCGATCAGCACCATATGGCCGCTGTGCGGCAGCAGAAAGGCGGGATTTTCGATGGGGCAGGTCAGTTTTTCCATAAGCGGCGGACGCGGTGTCCGAAACAAACTAAAGCCCGCGATTATAATGGATGGCGGCGTTGCGTCGTAGGCTTTTGGCGGATTTTATTGCCTACGTTTCGCGGCAAATCGGTTAAAATGCCGCCTTCTTTGTTTCATACGGGCGGCCGCCGCGCCGCCGCAACGGAGTCCCGACACCATGCATACGGCCTGTTCGTTCTCATTCAATATCGCCGCGTGGCACGCCGCCTGCAACCGCATGGCAACGGCAGAGCAATGGCAGCAATGGGCGGCCGGACAGCTTGATGCCGATACCCTGCCCGAACACAAACCCGCGCTTGCGTTTCTGCCCGCCATGCAGAGGCGGCGGTTGGGTGCGGCTGCGCGGCTGGTGTGCGAAGCCGCGTGGGAGCTGGCCGACCGCTACCCTGGCTGTCCGATGGTTTACGCCTCGCACGACGGCGAAATCAACCGCAGTTTCGAACTGTGGCCGGAGCTGCTGCGCTCGCACACCGTATCGCCTACCTCATTCGGCCTGTCGGTACACAACGCGCCGGCCGGCCAATGGTCGATTCTACGCAGCGACATGAATGAAAACACCGCGCTCGCTCCGCTTTCAGACGGCCTCGAAACCGCATTGGCCGAAGCGTTCGCACTCCTATCCGACGGCGCGGAACGCGTGTTGGTCGTGGTTGCCGACGACCCGCTGCAAACTAGCTACGGTGTCTCCGCCGAACGCGCCCCGTTCCCCCACGCTTTGGCTATGGTTGTCGAAGCGGGCGGGCGTTACAGCCTGACGCTGCAAACAGGCGGTGCAGATAGCGAAAGGCCGTCTGAATCCGCCAAACCCTATTACGGCGCATTGGACTGGATACGCTTTTTGCATTCAGACGGCCTCGAACACACGCGCCATTACACCGGCCGCCGCTGGCTGTGGCAGAAAAACGCATGAACCGCCTTGATTATCTCCGCCGTTTCGCCGCAACCTTGTTGGGCTTTATCCTGTTCGGCGTGGCGGGCGTGCTGTTCAAAATCGCCCTTCTGCCCTATACGCTCAAATCCACCAAGGGCGACGTGCCGCGCCAGCTTGCCGCGCGACGTATGATTGGACGCGTATGGCGTTTTTTCGTCGGCTATCTGCAATGGTCGGGCGTATTGAGCGTAAGTTTTCGCGGCGCAGACAGACTCGGCCGCCCCGGCCAGCTTATCCTCGCCAACCACCCCTCCCTGCTTGATGTCGTATTAATGGTCAGCCACGCGCCCGCCCCAAATGTATTGGTTAAAAAAGACCTGCTGCACAATCCCAGCATGAGAAGCCAGATTCTTGCCTCGGGCTATATTCCCAACGACGAAAGCATGGAAATGCTCGAAGAAATCGATGCCGTATTCCGCAGCGGGCAAAGCCTGCTCATCTTCCCCGAGGGCACACGCACCGGTTGGGACGGACAAATCAAAATGCACCGCGGCGCGGTATCCATCGGCCTGCGCAGCGCAAACGTGATTACGCCCGTAGTCATCAAAATGACTCCGCCCAACTTCAAAAAAGGCCAGCCGTGGTATCAGATACCGCCGCAGAAAATCCGTTACGAAATTACCGTCGGCGACGACATCGACCCGCAAGACTGGCTCGCCGAAAAACCCTTACCCATCGCCGCAAGGCGTTTGAACGCATACCTGCAAGACTACTTTACAAGGAAAACCACATGAACGATTTAGAAAACCAAATCAAGCAACTCATCATCGACAGCCTCGGCCTCGAAGACATGACTCCCGCTGACATCGGCAGCGAAGACCCGCTCTTCGGCGACGACGGCCTCGGCCTCGATTCCGTTGACGCACTCGAACTGGGCTTGGCCGTGCAAAAAACTTTCGGCTTCCAGCTCGACGGCGAAAAAGACAATCTGCGCGACAATTTCGCCAACGTCAAAACCTTGGCCGCATTCGTCAAAAGCCGCTTGGCAGAATAAGGAAACAATATGAGCGACAACAAAATTTTGAGCGAACAGGAAATCCGCACGCTGCTGTCTGAAGCGTTGGTCGAACTGTTTGAAATCGAACCCGAACGCATCATGCCCGAAACCAATCTCTACGAAGATTTGGAAATCGACAGCATCGACGCCATCGACCTCATCGACCTCATCAAGCGCGAAACCGGCCGCAGGTTGCAGGCCGAAGATTTCCGCAACGTGCGTACCGTTGACGACGTGGTGCAGGCCGTATTGAAAGTTCAGGATCAGGCTCAGGACGCGCAGTAAACTTTTCAGACGGCCTTCTGTCCGCAGAGGCCGCACGAGCCCTTCCGACCGCTGCCGATACAGAAACACGTTTTAAAAACGCATTAAGGCCGTCTGAAAAGCCATCTCGCAACCGCGCTTTCAGACGGCCTTCAAACGCCTGTTCCGCCGAGTGAAAGCACAAGCGGATAAAACCAAGAACCTTCTCCAATCAAGCCGCCCGCATGAATCCCGCCGCAAAAATCCTGCTCACGTTCGCCAGCCTCGCCTATCCGCTTTTGTGGTACTACGGCCGCGAAAACGGTGCATTCGTTTGGCTGGCCGCCGCCATGTGCGTCCTGTGGCTGATACGCGCCGCCATGCCGCAAACTGCCGCGCAACGCATAGTCGCGCTGCTGCTGTCTGCTTTTTTCGCCGCCGTTTTGCTGTTCAGACGGCCTGATTCGATGTACTGGTATCCCGTAGCCGTCAACCTGTTGATGCTTGCCGTATTCGGCGGCAGCCTGTTTGCCAAACAAACCGTCATCGAACGCCTTGCCCGCCTGCAACACCCCGACCTGCCGCCCGAAGGCGTGCGCCACACGCGGCGGGTAACGCAAATCTGGTGCGGCTTTTTTGTGTTGAACGGCGCAACCGCCGCCGCGTTGGCGTTGTTGCAATGGCATGACTGGTGGGCGGTTTACACGGGTATCGTGTCGTATGTGCTGATGGGCGTGCTGTTTGCGGGCGAGTGGTTTTACCGCAAGCTGGTGTTGAAAGTGTGAAAACACCCGGCAGGTACTGAATCTTGATGAAATGGCGACAGTAAAGGCAGCCTGGAAACGGAGGGAATCCCGTTTTCAGGCTGCCTTTTTTGCGCCGGTCACATACCGCCGATAATCAAAACCGCATTGCTGCCGCCAAAGGCAAACGACGAACTCGCTGCAATCCGTTTTTCAGACGGCCATACGCTGTTGCGGCCGGTGAGTGTGATGGCGGGCAGTTCGGGATCGGGTACGCCGTCCCAATGCTGCGGCGGCAGTTTGCCGTCGGGATTGTATTCGCGGCAGACCATGCCCCAGGCGATGGCGGCTTCCAATGCGCCCGCGGCGCCGAGGGTGTGGCCGGTGTAGGGTTTGGTTGAAGTGCAGGGCGCGGCCTTACCGAAAACTTCGGCCACGGCGCGGCTTTCCATGCCGTCGTTGTGCAGCGTGCCCGTGCCGTGCAGATTAATCCAGCCGATGTCCTGCGCTGTCAGTTCCGCATCGCGCAATGCCGTCTGAAACGACTGCGCCGCACCCGAGCCGTCCGGGCGCGGCGAAGACATATGGTAGGCGTCGCTGCTTGCGCCGTAGCCAAGCAGTTGCATTGTGCCGTCGAAATCGGCATCGCGCGTCATGATGAATGCGGCGGCGGCTTCGCCGATGTTGATGCCGTTGCGGTTGGCGGAAAACGGGTTGGCGATGCCGTCTGAAAGCACTTCCAGCGAGGCGAAGCCGTTGATGGTGAGCGGCGACAGGGTGTCTGCGCCGCCGCAAATCACGGCATCGGCAAGATTGGCACGCAACAGCCGCGCCGCGCTGATCAGGGCGCGCGCGCCCGAAGTGCAGGCGGTGGACACGGTGTAGCGCAGCCCTTGCAGCCCGTAAGCCCGGGCGACAAATTCTGCGGGCGCGCCCATGGTGTGTTGCAGCTGCTTGAACGGTTTGTCCGCCCAGCCGCCGCCGCGGGCAATATGTTCAAACAGCGGGATGTTTTCGTCCGCGCCGCTGGTGGACGTGCCGATAACCACGGCAATGCGATGGCGGCCGTAACGCGCGACAGCGGCACGAATGTCGTCTTCGATTTGTTCGAGCGCGTGCCAGAGCAGTTGGTTGTTGCGGCTGACGTGCTCCGGCGGCAGGCCGTCTGAAAACGGGCGCAGGGTTTCGTTTACTGCGCCGAAGGCATGGTTTTTGCCCTTAATCCACCGGTCGGAAAAGGCCAGCGGCACGGCCTGCGGGTTGAGCAGCGCGTCGATGTGGGTGCGTATGCCGCTGCCTAGTGCGCTGGTAACGGCGGGGCGGCTGAGGTAGACGGGTGTTTTCATGGCTGCTCTTGCGCCTGTTCTTCTATCGGGGCGGCTGTCCAGCGCGTGTTGTCGGGGAAACCGATGCGGAATTGTCCGGCATCGGCAGCAACGCACCACAAATCGCGATCTTTGTAGCGGAACAGCGCGCCTTTGCCTTCGGGGCAGAATCCGTTGTTTTCAGACGGCCTTTTTGTGATTTCGGGATACAGAGAGGCGGCATCGTCAGTGGCAAGCAGCGGCAGCAGGGCGGCGAACAGGCGGCGCGAGGCGGCGTTGGGCATGACGAAACCGTCGTTTTCCCAGCCTTGCGTGCTGACGGTCTGGCGTGACACGGGCGCACCCAGCGCGTCGGTCTGCACAAAGCGGAGGCCGTCTGAAAGCGGTTCGACGGCCAGCAGGCTGGTTTGTACGGTTTGTCCGGCGGCATCGGCTTTTTCCAGTTTGAACCAGCGGGCGGACTGCGGCAGCGGCGGCAGGCTGTGCGGTTGCGGCAGCGGTGCGGCGCAGGCGGCAAGCAGCAGCGCGGCGGCAAGCATGGTAAGGCGCATGGTTTTTCCTTTACGGGTGGGAAGGGGCGGCATCGTATAGTGAAACGACACGGAAAGATACAAGGCAGCAAGCCGCAGACAGTACAGGTAGTACGGGGCAGGTTTTCTTGGCATTTCCAATGCCGTAGAAAACCGCTTTCTTTGAGCCAAGGCGCAGCAACGCCGTAGATTTTCGTGTTGGTTCACTATAACACGATTTGCCGCAGCCGTTTTGCAGGCTTCTTTTCGGATTTTCAGACGGCCGCAAACGCCCTGCCGTGTTTTTGTCCGTCTGAAATCCTGTTTCGGCGTTTCGGATACGGGCGGGTCAATCCCGCAGCAGCGAGCCGGCCAGCCAGAGGTTGAACGCCACGCCCAGCGTAACGGTGATGCCGAACGCGGCGACGGCGGGAGTGCCGCTGAGGGCGAGCAGGGCGAAGGAGATGGCGGTGGTGGCTGCGGCAAGCAGCATGCCGCCGAGGCGTGCGGCGGCGGTGTGTTTGGCGGTGGCGGCATAAACGGCGTAATCGATGCCGATGGCGGAGACGAGCAGTAGTCCGAACATGGCGAACAGGCTGACGGGGATGCCGAGCCAGCCGAGGGCGGCGACGGTGCAGACGGCGGCGGCCAACGGTACGGCGATGATTTTGCCGCCGTGTTTCGCGCCGAACATTTTCCACAGCAGCAGCCATGCCAGCGCGTAGGAGGCGAGTTTGAGCCAGGCGGCCTGGTTGCGTGTGTGATGGAAGAGTTCGTTGAGGCGGGCGCGTTTGTCTGCCCAGTGTATGCCCGAGATGCGCAGGGCGGCGGCGCGTACGGCGGTTTCGTCGGCGATGCCGTTCAGGCGCACGATGGCGGCGTGGCGGCCTTTTTCCACTTCGCCCAGATAGAGCGGCCGCCATGCTTCGGCCAAACCGGTTTTGAGGCCGTCTGAAAGGGATAGCGTCGGTGCGTCGGCGGCTTGGATGAGGGCTTCGCGTATGGTTTTGCGCGGAATGCCGGCATCGGCAAGCGGTTGCCAGTTTTCGCGCAGCTTGGCCAGTTCGCGCAGGCGGTTTTTCAGTTTTTGCTGTTCGGACGCGGGGGCAATGAATTGGTCGGGCGATTGGAAGCCGCCGAGTTTGCCTTCTGCGACGAGCGGTTGCAGCGCGCGGCCGAGTTCGGCGGTTTTTTGCAGCAGCGCGTCTTCGCTGCCGGCTTCGGCCACCAGGTATTTGCCGCCGAAATCCGTGCCGCTCAAATCGCCGATTCGTTTGACTTCGGCCAGCATTTCAGACGGCATGTTGACCCACTGGCCGATGTCGTCGCGCCAGTCGCTGCGCCACAACCCCGCTGCCAGCAGTATGCCGCCGAGCGCGAGCCAGCCGCGTTTGTGAAAACGGGTTTTCAGACGGCCGGAGTATGCGTGCAGCCTTTCGGTAAACGCGGCGAAGGGTACGGCCTTGGCGCGGTAACGGGCAAATAGCGGCGGCAGCCACAACACGGTTGCGCCAAACGCGCCCAAGAGAGAAAAGCCGGAAAAGACGGCGGTTTGGCGCAACACGGGCAGCGGCGTGAACCACAGCAGCGCGTAGCCCGACACGGTAATCAGCAGGCTGACGGCAAAGCTCGGCAGAACGTGTTTCATCGCGCGTTCGGATGGCCAGTCGGTGTGTGCCGTCGGTGCGAATACCGAAGGGGCGAGCCAGTGCAGCGGGAAGTCCACCAGCATGCCCACCAGGCTGGTGCCGACGATGATGGTCAGGATGTGCACTTCTCCGAACACCGCCAACGCCGCCGCCAGCCCCGCCAGCATACCCGATGCCAGCGGCAGCATCAGCCAGAACACGCGGACGCTGCGGAACACCCACAGCAGCAGCGCGAAAGTCGCCAGCGTACCGGCGATACCCATGATGCGGCTTTCCGCTTCCGCCGCCGTTTTGGACGCGGCGGCAAACAGCGCGCCGCCTGCGGCCAAGGTTTTTGCGCCGTGTTTTTGCGCGATGGCGCGGCTTTCGGCCATCAGCGGCAGCAGCGCGTCGTTGCCGGAAAAGTTGTCGCCCGTTTTCAGACGGCCTCTGAGCCATACCCAGGTTTGGCCGTCTGCTTCGGTGTAGAGCATTCCGTTGTCCATATTCCATTGCAAACGGCTCTGCGGGTTGGCTTTCGCCGCGACAAACCGGCCAAAGCCCAGCCAGTCCTGTTCCAAAGACAGGGGCGAGGGGGCGGCAAACGGGTTGGCCGCGTCTTCCGCCCGCGTTTGGAAATACCGTTTCGGTTCTTCAAAGATGAGCCGCGCCTGTTCCTGCGGCAATACCGCCAAGCCCAGTTTCTGCATATCCGCGCGTACCGCGTCCAAATCGGGTGTGATGCTGCTGTCGACCGACTCGAATACGCCGCTGCCGCGCCACGTTTGGGCGATTTCGGAGGCCGTCTGAAACGCCGTGTCCGCATCCGCGCTGCCTGCGAGCAGCACCACCTGCGTGTTGAGCTGCGCTTCGCCCGCTTTGTCGGCGGCCGTCAGCAGCGCGTCGGGCTGCGCGTCGGCGGGAAGCAGGGCGGTGAGGTCGGTTTGCAGGCGGTTGCCTGTGGCAAAGGCATAGATGAGAAACAGGCAGAGTAGGGCGGACAGTGCGGTGTAGGTGCGGCGGAGTGTGCGTAAGGACATTTCAGACGGCCTTTGCGGGTGGGAAGGGGAAGGCGTTATTTTAGCTGTAATCGGCAATACGGTTCGGCGGCGGCATTTTCAGACGGCCTTTGCCGTCCGGACGGTTTATCCGATCCGTTCGTATGCGGTGGCGACATCTGCCGGGCAGCCGGTTTGTATCGTCCAACTGCCTGCTTCGATGGTGTGGCTGCGTTCGTGCAGCGTTGCCGCAAGGTCGGCAATGTGCTGCCAATAGTAGGTTTCAGACGACCTTTCCGTTGCGGCCTGCGGCGTGGTTTTTTTGGAAAAGCACAGGGGCGAGCCGGTGTCTGCACCGTGTTCGAGCAGCAGCCAGACGCTGCCTTCGCCGGTGTGCGGGTAGGGCGGCTGGTGTTCGTAGCACCAGCCGACGGCGGCTTGTCCGCCAATCGGAAGCGAGGCGGCGGCGAGCAGCAGGGGATGGAAGCGGGTGTCGGAATCGCGTCCTGCGGGAACGGTAGATGTTGCGCCGTGGCAGCCGAGGGCTTCGGCGGCATGGAAGGCGGGGGCGTTGTGCAGGTTGGCGATGAAATCGAAAGGCATGGCGGCGTGGTGGTCAAGCACGTTGCCGGCCATTTTGGCAAATATGGCGGGCGAGGAGAACGGCGTGCCGAGCCAGACGGCGCAATCGGGGGAAATGCGGCGGCTGCGGGCGAGCAGGCCTGCGCCGAGGGCGGCGCAGATACTGAGGCGGCTGAGGCGGCGCGGGTCGGTGCCGGTGCGCTGTTGCAGGACTTGTTTGAGGATTTTTCCGCTGACGGCCGCGTCGGTGTCGAAGCGGGCGGCAGCGGTGATGCGGATGTCGGGAATCAGGGTGTCCATTGCCATACTGTTGTTGTGTTGCTGCCGCCGAAGCCGAAGTGGTTGGCGAGGCAGAAAAGGCCGTCTGAAAGGGGGATGTTGTGTCCGTGGATATCGGTAAGCGTGCGGCTGCGGAGTGCTTGGGCGAGCAGGGCAGTTTCGAGTGCCGCGCTTGCGCCGAGGGTGTGGCCGGTTTGCGGTTTGAGTGCGGCAAGCGGCGGCGGTGTGCCGAATACTTTGTGCAGCACCTGCATTTCGGCGGCATCGCTGTCGGCTGTGCCGATGCCGTGGGTTTTGACGAGGGCGATGCCGGCGGGTGTGATGCCTGCGGCGGCAATGGCGCGGCGGATGACGCTTTCCTGCACGGCAGTATCGCTCTGTACCAAATGGCTGCCTGTGCCTGCGGCGTGGCCGGCCAGTTTCAGACGGCCTTTGCTTTGCGGCTCTGCGGCGGAGAGGGCAAGCGCGGCTGCGCCTTCGCCGAGTATCAGGCCGTTGCCGCCGAAGGGGCGGTAGTCGGCGGTGAGCAGGCCGAGGCTGTGGAAATGCAGCAGTGTGAGGCGGTTGAGGCTTTCGATGCCGAGTACGAAAGCGCGCTCCGCCAGACCGAGCGATAGGAAACGGTCGGCCTGGATGAGGGCGTGGGCGGATGAGGTACAGGAAGTGGCGAAGCTGAAAATGTTGCAGTTGCCGCTGCGTTCGCGCAGGTCGGCGGCAAGATGGAGCAGGTGGTTTTCCGGTGTGGTTTCACCGGCAAGATAGCGGTTTTCGTATTCGGAAATCAGGTAGGAGCCGGAGCCGATAAATACGGGCGCGGTATGCCAGGCTTCAGACGGCCAGCCTGCGTTTTCGGCGGCACGGCGCAAGTGCGCTTCGGCTTCGCCGGCAATTTCGGTGCGGCTGAGGCCGGGGGAGGAGAAGGCGCGAAAATAGGCGGCCTGCTGTGTTTGCTTGAGAAAAGCGAATTCCACCGTATCAGGCCGTCTGAATGCGGCCTGCGGATTGGCCGCGCAAGTGGCCGCTGTGCCGCAGAGCCAGCTCATGCGCCGTGTTCCCGCCGCACGAATGCGGCCAAACCGCGTATGCACATCATGTGTTTGCGTACCATGCGGTCGCCTTGCAGCCGCACTTGGAAATGCTGTTGCAGGGCAACGCTGATTTGCAGCGCGTCAAGCGAATCGAGGGCGACAGGGCTGCCGTCGCCGAACAGCGGCGCGTCGTCGGAGAAGTCTTCAGGGGCGATGTCGTCGGCTTTGCCGGACTCTTGCAGAATGAGTTTTTTCAATTCGGTTTCGAGTGCTTGCGGAGCAAGGGTGAAGGTGTAGGACATAAAAAGGGCTTTCGTATCCGGTTGGGCGGCGCGGTTTGCAGATTCTTAAAACCGCACCTGTGTTTGCAGCTGCCGACGGTAAACCAGTGTGGCAGAGAGGAGTGTGGCGGCGGCGAATGCAGCGAGCAGGGCGAGGTAGGGGGTGATGCCGCCTAAGCCGCTGCGGTTGAGCAGCAGCTCCTGAAAGGCTTTCAAGCCCCAAGCCATCGGCGACACCCAAGTGATGTGCTGCATGGTGTCGGGCATGACGTGTGCGGGCACCATGATGCCGCCGAGTGCCGCCATCAGGATAATGCCGCCGCCGCCAAGCACGACGGCGTGTTCGGTGGATTTGGCGCACACGCTGATCAGCAACGCATAGCCGAGCGCGGCGGCGGATACGGCGGCAGACAAGAGCGCGTAAGGCGCAAGGCTGCCATTGAGTACCAGCGCGCTTACGCCGAGCTTGGGCAGCAGGTAGCGGCCGAGCAGCAGCATACCGGCAAATTGGAGCTGGTTAATCAGGAAATACGGTACGAGTTTGGCCGCTATCAGCCCCGCCGCGCCTGCGCGGGCCAGCCGCAGCCGTGTAATCGTGTTGGTCTGCCGCTCCAAAGCCATCACGTTGGAGAGCGGTATCATGATGAAGAACATGCCGAAAATCAGCCATGCAGGTACGCTGTGCTGTACGGCGTTGGGCTTGGCCACTGTGCCGCTGCCTGCGCTCAAATAATGTTCCTGAAACATGGTGCGGCCTAAAAATGCGCTTACTGCATCAAGCTGTTCGGCGTTTTTTTCGTCCACTTTCTTTTGGATTTCTTTGCGGATTTTTGCGGGCAGTTTTTTGTTGTCGATGGTAATGCCGCTGTCGCCAAAGTAGGCGTTGACGCGCGTTTCGGTGTAATGCTGCTGCAAAACGCCTTTGACTGCCGCCAGCCATGAGGGTTCGGTATCGGGGGCGATATAGATTTGCAGCGTTTTACTGTCGGCGGGTTTGTCTGCGGCAAGGTTGGGGTTGTGCAGTACCAGTTGGAAACGCTTGTCGTGCAGCCCGTTTTGCGCGGCGGCGAGTTTTTCAGACGGCATCATGCTGACGCGTATGTTTTCTTTTTCCAGCGCGGCGGCGAATTTGGCGTTGACGCTGTCGCCCGCCGCGCCGACCAGTGCGATGCGGCTGCCTTCGTGCGGGTCGGCATCGCGGCTCAGTGCCAGCGACATAATCAGCATGAAAACGATGGGCATCACAAACAGTACGGCCAGGCCGTGCAGGTCGCGGCTCAAGAGTTTCAATTCTTTAATCAGGGAAGCGGCGGTCATGGCGTGTCGGTTTCGCGGCGGAGAAAGTCGAGGTAAAAGGCTTCCAGCGAGCCGTGTCCCTGCTGGAAGTAACGGATATGCACGCCGCTTTTTTGCAGGGCGGCATACACGGCGGCGGCATCCTGCGCGGTTTCCATCATGCCGCGCCGGTCGGCGGGCACGGCTTGCAGTGCGGCCAAGGTTGCAGGCGGCAGTGCAGGCTCGGTAATGAAGCGCACGGTTTGCGTCTGTGAAGCCAAAAGTTCGTCCAAGCTGCCTTGATACACCAGCCGTCCGTGTTGCAGCAGCGCGATTTTGCCGCAAAGCTGCTCGATTTCGGGCAGATAGTGCGAGGTGTACACCACGGTTACGCCCTGCCGCGTCAGTTCGGCAACGCTGTCGAGAATAAAGCGGCGCGATTGCGGGTCGATGCCGACGGTAATTTCGTCGAGAAACACCAGTTGCGGCGCGTTAATCAGCCCCACGGCGAAATTCAGACGGCGTTTGAGCCCGCCGGACAGGTGTTTGGCGGCTTTGTGTTTGTGTTCTTCCAAGCCGGCCTGCCCGATGAGCAGGTTCAGACGGCCTTTGTCGCGCATCTTGTAGAGCGAGGCGAAAAACAGCAGGTTGTCCCATACCGAAAGCTGCGGATAGAACGCGAAATCCTGCGGTACGAGACCGATTTTCTGCCGTGCGGCACGGGAGAGACGGTGCAGCGGCCGGCCGTCAAACAGGATTTCGCCCCTGCACACGTCCTGCAAACCTGCCATCAGCGACATCAACGTGGTTTTGCCCGCGCCGTTGTGTCCGAGCAGACCCAGGCATTCGCCGTCGGCAATGTCGAACGATACGTTGTCGAGAGCGGGTGCGTCGGCACGGGGGTAGCGGTGGGAGAGGGATTGGATTTGAATCATAGGTAAAGGGTGGTGGGCAGAGGCCGTCTGAACCGTTCAAGCGGTTTCAGGCATATCGGCAACCGGCTTGGCGGCGTTTTGGGAGTAAAACCGAATGCCGATGCTGCAAAAAAAGCGGTTTATCCGATTTGTTTCAACCGCCGCCATAATGCTTCTTCTTGGTCGGCGATGCCGCGTAAGAGGGCGGAGATTTCGGCGCAGCCATGTTCAGACGGCTTTTTGCACTGTTTCACGCACATGGCGGCAAACTGACGCCACTGGTCGCCGATGGCGGTCATCTGCTCAGAGGCCGTCTGAAAAGCCGTTTCGCCGCAGATTTGTGCCGACTGTTCTAAAAAATAGGCGTAGATATAGCGGAAACCCGCGCCGCCCGTGCCGATTTCTTCCTGCATGCGCACCAAGTGGCCGAGAAACAGTTTTTGGTATTTTTCGTTGTTTTGGGCGGGCAGGCTTTCGATTTTCTTGGCGACGGTGCGCATCCCTTTCACGCCGACGAAAAACAGCGGCGCAAGCATATGGTTGGCGTTTTTCCGTATGGCTTTGCGGATAACGGCAGGCAGTTTGGCAGCCACTGCCGCCGGATTTCCGCCTGCTTCAAGCGTGTACATCATGCCTTTGGCGGCCAGTGCGCCTTTGGCAAAGCGGGCGCACTGCAAGTCTTCGGCGGGGCAGCGTTGAACGGTTTCAAACACAGGGTCGCTGACAAGGTAGTCGCCGCCGTCTTTACCGTACACGAGCAGGTTGTGGGCGTTGAAATGGAAACGCATCTGCGGTGGAAAGTAGGGCAGCCAGAATACGGATGTCTGCACGCCTGCGGGTTGGCCTGCGGCCAAGGCTTCGTCAAGTGCGGCCTGCCCGCGCTCAGGACTGGAGAAACGGCGCACTGACAGTTTCAGCCCCAGTGCTTTGCAGGTGTTGCGGATGATGCTGCGCGGCGCGGCGCGATAGGACACGAGCGGCATTCCGCCGAGCTTGACTAGCGGCAGCCATACAAACGACAGCGCGTGTGCAATGCCGAAAATCATGGCTTCGTTCAACTCGCAGCCGTGGTATTTGAGCAGAGTGGACATGACACCGCTTTCGCAGTGGGCGGTGTGCTGGTGGGGAAATTCGGTCATGGGGTTTTCTTCGGAAAAAAGAGGCCGTCTGAACGGCGTGATGCCGTTCAGACGGCCTCTGCTTTATTTTCGACAGGGTGCATCGGTATCAATGCGTTGCAGTTCTTTAATGTTGATTTGCAGGGCATTGGCGTATTTTTGCAGGGTTTTGGAACTCAGTTTGGCAAAGATTTCGGGGCGCAAGTGGCGGCGAAGCTGCCATTTCCATACGCCTGCCGCGCCTGCCAGACTGGTTTCGTCGTGGCGGTAGCGGAACATATGGTAGTAGAGCGGCGAGTATTCGCCCCGCGCAACGGCTTCCCGGGCGGCTTGGGTTTGCGCGTCCAGCTCGGATACGGCAAGGCCGGTGGCGTAGGATTCGTCGTCCCAACCGCTGCTGGTGGCGGCCTCGTAATGGCCGCCGCGCGTTCCGTAGATGACTTTGCGGTGGCCGTGGTAGGAGGTGCTGTTGTCTTGCGGAATGTCTTTTACTTCCATGTCGGATCTTCGTTTCGGACTGTTTTGCTTATTGGCATCCGGTTGCGCGGCAATCGGGTCTGGATAGCTTCTAAACTGCTTCCAAAAGCATGAAACAGGTGGAAAAGCGGCTGCTTTCGGGGATGTAGCAGAGGATTTTCTGCCCGCGCCCAACGGGTGCGGTGCGCATAAATTCTTCAAGAATGATGTAAATCGAAGCCGAACCGGTGTTGCCTTTTTCGCTCAGGTTGGTAAACCATTTTTCTTGTGGAATGGCAAAACCGATGCCTTCCAATCCGGCAGCCAGTTTGTCGCGGAAGAAGCCGGAAGAGTAGTGCGGCAGAAACCAGTCGATGTCGGCGGCAGCGATCTTGTGTTTGGCGGCGATTTGGGGGAGCGGCTTTTCCACGGTGTAGCGGACGATGTGTTCGTTTAGCAGTTTGACATCCTGTTTGACTGCCATCAGGGTGTCGCGGCGGTTCTGTTCCGCGCCGGCGGCTTTCCAGCCGGTAAATGCGCCGTTGATGATTTCCGCACCCGCATACATGCAGGGCGGCATTTCGTTGGCGTAGGAGCGTAGCTCAATCCAATGGATTTTGAAGCTGAGGCCGTCTGAATTGGGGCGGCCGGACAGGTAAACCGCTCCTGCGCCGTCGGAAAGCATCCAGCGTAGGAAGTCTTTTTCAAAACCGATTTCGGGTGTGGCGTTTTCCAGTTTTTTCAAATCGGTTTCGCTCTGGAATACCTCGCCGCGCATGACGGCCGAGGCATTTTCCGAAGCGGCGGCAATGGCGGCGGTGTGTTCGCCCGTGCGTACCGCGTTGTAGGCGTATTTCATCGCCGCCATGCCTGAAGCGCATACGCCGGCGAGGCTGACGGTTTCGCAGGGGGGCATCTCAAGCAGGCCGTGTACCATCGCGCCGTGTCCGGGCATGATTTGGTCGGGATAGGAGGTGGCACAGGCAAGGCAGGATACGGTATCTGCAAAGCCTTGCGCTAAAAGCAGTTTTACTGCTTCGGCGGCAAGCTCGGCGTTGGTGTGGGTGGCGCGGCGGGTAGCGGGGTCAATGGCGTAATGGCGTGAGACGATGCCGTTGGAGCGCAGAATCATGCGGCGCACGCGCGAGGGCAGTCCGCCCGCCATGCCGAGTACGGCCTCCATCCGGTCGTTGTCCACAGGGGCGTTGGGCAGAAAAGCGGCGGCACGGTTGATATAGACGTTGTCGGGTATGTGCTTGGTCATTGTTATTGGGTTGTTTCAATGGTTTATCGTGTGGTTTGGAAAGTTTCAGACGGCCAAAGGCCGTCTGAACGGGCGGTTTATTCGCCTGAAGGTTGCGCGTAGTATTTTTTCAGCGCGGCCAAACGGTGTTTCAACAGCGGGTGCAGCAGTTTTTTCAGCAGCACGCTCACGGGAATGACGGTCAGAATCAGCGTGATGAGGAACAAAATATAAAACGCCAGTAACGCGCGGCGCAGCAGCGGCGACACGCGCCCGGCTGCCATCAGCAGCTTGCCCCACAGGAAGAAGCTGCGGCCTGCGGCCTTTTCGCTGAAAATCAGTTTTTCATCGACTTTGGCCGCCCCCATGTTTTGAAATAGTGTTTCGTCCAGCGGGAGTCCTTGTGCCAGCGCATCGCGCAGCTTTGTTCCGAAACGCACGCCGTCGGCCAGTTCGGTTTCGGCAATGCCCGCAGCAGGCAGGCGGCGGAAATACTGTTTGTCGCCCGTGAGCAGCCAGGCGGGAGTGGTAACGAAGCTGGCAGCCGTGCCGCAGGCATCGGTTTTAACGATGTTGCCGATGAGTTTCGCACCGTTGGCCGTGAGCAGGTTTTTCATTTTTTCCTGCGCCGCCAGCCACATATTGCGGCAGCCGATGAGCGTGATAACGGGTTTGCCTGCAAGCAGCCGGCGGGTTTCGGCACGTTGTAAAAAGGCGGTAACGGGTTGCGACGGGGAGAGAAACCACACTGTATAGGCGATGACGACGACGTCGTAGTCTTCGTCGGGAATCTGCGGCGGCTCGATGGGGGCGGGTTTCAGATGGACGGTTTCGGGAAAAGTATCGAAAAAACGCCAAAACGGCCACGGAAACGGATAGGGCTGTTGCGGAACAAGGTTTACGCAGTCGGTGCGGATTCCGCTCTGCCGCAGCGGTTTGGCGAAGTGCCGTGCCAATGCGTCCAGCTGTCCGGTTTGCGAGTAGTGCACCAGCAGCACTTTTTTGTTTTCATATCCCGTCATTGTGTTTTACAAAAATTATTTGATAGGGCGGTATTATAGCTTTTTTGTAAAAGTATTTGAAGAACAAACAGCTATGCCGTCTGAAAGCTGCTCTGCCGGCTGTGCGGACGTTTTAACTTCGTTGAAGCTTCGCTTTCAGACGGCCTTTTTTACAGTGCGCTTCGAGCGAAGCCGTCGAGCGGTTTGTCGGTTTGCACTTGGTTGAAGCGCATAACGGTACGGTCGCCTTGTTTTTCGTCCAGCTCGATTTGGCGTACCACGCTGTCACCGCTGATGTCGATGCGGTTGAAAATCTGGCGGGTAACGGCCGTTTTCGGTGTCAGGCGCAGTGTCCACTGTTTTTCCGTACCGGAGAGGGCGAGGTCAAACTGGTTTTCCAAGCCCCGTGTGTTGCCGCCGAGCAGGTCGAGAAAGAGTTTGATTTGGCGGCTTTGGCCGGAAAGCCTGCTTTGGTTGGGATTGTTCCATGTGCCGCCGTTGTACTGCATGATGCCGTCGGCACGCACGCGCAGGGTGGTTTCAAAGGGCTTTTGCATCTGCCACAGCAGCCCTTTGTTTGGCACGAGGACGAATCTGCCTTGGGTGGTCATGGGTTTGGTGAGGGATTTGAGGTAACGCTGCTGGGTAAACGCGCCCTGTACGTTGGCGGGTTTTTGCAGGGTTTGCGCCAGCTCGGCGGTGGAAAAGGCCCACGCGGGCAGGCAGACGGACGCGAGCGCGGCGGCGGTAATAAACTTTTTCATGGATTTTCTTTCTGCGGCGGCCGTTTCAGACGGCCTGTTGTCTGTGGAAACGGATATGGCGGCGGCAGGCCGTCTGAAAACGGATTTCAGACGGCCTCGGCAAAGGCCGGGTGGCGGCGTACGGCATCAAGCCAGCTTTGCGGCGTTTGGAACTGCATTTCGCCTGTCGTAACGGATACGGCGGCCTGCGTGGTGGAGGCGCGGGTCAGTTTTTCACCGCTTTGCGCGTCGCGGATGGTGTAGTCGATGCGCAGGCAACTTTCGATTTCGACGATTTCCATGTCCACTCGGATTTTTTGGCCGAACAGGGCGGGGCGGATGTATTTGAAGTCCATTTTGACAATCGGCCAGCTGTAACCCTGCCGCCCCATTTCGTTGTAGTCGTAGCCGATGCTGCTTAAAAATGCGCAGCGGGCGGTTTCGAGGTATTTGACATAGTTGCCGTGCCAAACGATGTGCATGGCGTCCACGTCGAAAAACGGGACTTCAAGCTCGAAGCTGTGGCGGCAGTAGATGTGTTTTTTCACGTTGCGGTTTCCTGTTCAGGCGGCCTCGTCGCCCCAGAAATCATAAAAGTTAAACCATTGCAGCGGGTTTTCGGCGCATTCTTCTGCCAACAGGTCGGCGAAACGCTGCATGGTAGCGGCGGTTTCGGTTTGGCGGCCGTGGCGTTTCCATGTCGCGGTATCGGCGAAGCGGCGCAGTTTCAGGTGGTAGCGGCCGTTGCGTTTTACGCAAAAGAGGGTGTTGAGCTGCGTTTTCAGCAAAGCGGCCAACAGCCATGCGCCCTGCGGCATTTGTGCGCTTTGGCCGAGAAACTGTACGGGAGCGGTTTTGGCACCGCGTACGGGTACGCGGTCGGCTGCGACGGCAATCCATTCGCCCGCCTCGATGCGGCGGTTCAATTCCATCATCAAGGCAGCGTCCAAGTCGCCGACCTGTATCATTTTGATGCGGTCGGCACCGGCTTTTTCGAGCGCATCGTTAAACGCCTGCGCGTGTTTGCTGTGTACGAGCACATTGAGCCGGAAACCTTGGTGGTGTGATACCAGTGCACGGCAGACTTCGGTGTTCCCCAAGTGCGAGCAGACAAAAATCTGCCCGCGCCCGCCGCTGTCAACGATGCCGGACACGTTGTCGGGGTCTTCGACAATCAGGTCGCGATAGCGGATTTTGTGCTGCCATACGGCAAAGCGGTCGCAGACGGCCTCTCCGAAGGCGACAAACTGGCGGAACACGGCGAAGCGGTGCGGTAGGACGGTGGTGGGGAAGGCCGTCTGAAGGCGCGTTTGATAACGGAGGATATGGCGGCGTTGTTTGGACGAAGTGGCGTAAAAATACAGCACCACCGGCCAAATGCAGGGTCGCATCAACCATCCCGGCAGATAGCGCACCATCAGCGTGGTCAACGCGAGAAACAGGCGGTTGCCGCGTTCCTGCTGCTGCGCCCAGTGGTTGGGGTTTTGTGCCTCGGTACCCATTATTTCAGACGGCCTTTGCCGGAAAAACGCCGCTGCAACATACCGCAAAACAGCCGTGCGTGCATTTTGCTGATGCGTATGTTGTCTGTCCATTCGTTGAAATGGGAAACGCCGCCTGCCGCGTAGCGCACGGGCGTGGGTATCCACACAGGTTTGACTCCGCGCCAATAGAGACGGACGAGGATTTCGGTGTCAAAGTCCATGCGGTCGCCTACGCTTTCTTCGCGCACGACGGCAAGCGCGGGTGCGAGCGGGTAGAGGCGGAAGCCGCACATGCCGTCTTTGATGTCGTGCGACCAAGTGTGCAGCATATTCCAAAAGTCAGTGATTTTGCGCCCGTAGAGCCGTGCTTTGGGTGCGTCGCTGCCGTATTGCGGCCAGCCGCAGATAACCGCTTCGGGGTGCGCGGAGGCGGCGGCAAGCAACTTGGGCGTGTCGTCAAGATGGTGCTGGCCGTCGGCATCAACCTGCAAAACGTGGCTGTAGCCGCGTTCTTCGGCGTATTTCAAACCGGCTTTCACCGCCGCACCCTTGCCGCCGTTGACAGGGCGGAAGATAACGTTGACGGAATGAATGCCGTTTGAAACCAAGCCTTGCAGTACGGCGCGACATTCCGGCCGCGAACCATCGTCAACAATGAGTACGTCCAAACCGAAACCGCGCATGGTTTCGGCAACGCGGCCGACGGTGTCGGGGTGGTTGTAATGGGGAATCAGGACGAGGGTTTTCATGTTTCAGACGGCCTTTACGCACCGCAAAATACTGTGCCCCAAGCCGAGGCCGTCTGAAATTTCGGCGATTTCCAAACCGGCGTTGCGGGCGCAGCGCATCATGTCTTCGGAATGGTAGATTTTGCTGTTGCCGTTGGCCATCGCGGTAAAGTAGAGGCTGGTCATCGTGAGGCAGTAGGCGGCAGTTTCGTAACGCTGTCTGTCCCAAAACGGCTCCATGATGTAAAGGCTGGTGTTTTCATCCATCGAACGCGCGGCACGTTCGAGAATGCCGGTTACTTCGGCTTCGGAGAAACAATCGAGAAATTGGCTCATCCAAATCGCGTCAAAGCCCATGGGAAAGGGCGTTGCCGGATCCAGCAGGTCGGTAGGGTGGCCGTGGATGCGCTCTGCGCCGGGTTTGCCTTTAACCGATTCTTTCATCAGGCCGATTTGCTGCGGCAAATCCATAACCGTTACTTCGACATCAGGATTATGGGAGACGCACTGCAAAGCCCAACGCCCAGTATTGCCGCCGACATCAAGCAGCTTTTTCACCGGCCGGCCGAACACGGTTTGCAGGGCTTGGGCGAAAGAATTGTCGGAATAATAATGGTCAAAGCCAAACCACGCCTTTTGCGTTTCAGGCGGCAGCGACGAGAGGCCTTCGTAAATCGTCGGCCAACCGCCGAACACTTTCAGCCCTTCGGGTTTGCCCGTTTCCAGCGTTTTTTCCAAATCAAACATACCCTGGTAACAGACTTCCTGGACAAAATCCATGTTCACGCGCGCCAGCTTGTCTTTCAGCAAAAACCAGCCGGCCTTGCCGAGAAAATAACGGCCGCCGCGCGTATGTACCGTGCCGATGGAGAGCGAGGCTTCAAGCAGCACCTGAGCCGCATAAGAGCCGATGCCCGCCGCTTCGGCGATTTCGTCCTGCGTGAGGCCGTCTGAAGCCTCGTTCAGACGCTCAAAAATGCCGTATTTCACCATCAGCCGCGACACTTGGAACACAATCGGCGCAAACGCAATCTCCTGAGCCAGCCGCTGTGCTTCGCCTGCGCCCAAATGCTCTTCGGAATAACGTCGTTCTAATGCGGGAAAAAGTTTCATCGGTTTGCCTTTGCTTGGAATAAATCAATATGTATATGGAAACGGGTTTCAGACGGCCTCAAACACGATGCGGCCGGAGGCGCAGGGCGTGCCGTCGCTGCGGTTGATTTTGAACGACAGTTTGTCTTTATCGGCATCGTATTTCAGTGTAACGGCGATGTCGCCGCCGGGGCGGACGAACTGTTGGTATTTTAGGTTTTCCACGCGCACGGCGGGGCGGTTGCCCCACGGTTGGCGTGCGGCAAGGTCGAGCACCCATTGCAGTTCGACTACGCCGGGGACGAGCGGGAAGGTGGCGAAGTGGCCGCCGAAATAGACCAGATCGGGCGGTACGCGGCCTGTGAACAGGATTTCGCCGCCGTTTGTACTTTGCTGCGTCCATCGCGGCGCGGTTTGCGGTTCGGTAAAGGCCGTCTGAAAGTCGGCGGCGGCGATTTTGGCCTGTGTGTTGCGCGGCAGGGTGTCGGCGAAACGCCAGTAGCGCGGCAGTGCGGCGGTGTCCTGTGATTGGGCGAGGTGGCGTTTGAGGGCATCAATTACGGCGGCGCGGCCTTGTTCGCGCAGGGCGGCGATACCTTCGCCGGTAAGAGCCGCCCATGCGGCGATGCGTCGGTGGCGCGGGTGCAGGCTGCAATGTGCGTCGGCAATCCACGGGTGGCGCAACAGCTCGTGTTCGATTTGTGTGAGCGACACGCGTTTGTCTTCAAATTTGATGATGCGGTCTTTGCGGCCGAGCAGCAGAAAGCCGGTGTCCTGCCGTTCGATGAGGTCGGCGGTTTGGCAGCGGCCTGCCGACCACGGCGAATCCGCCCACAGTGCGCCTTCGCCGTCCTGTCCGAACGATACGCCGTCAAACGCCTGCCACACCCGGCTGCTGCTGCGTGAGGCAATCACGCCGGTTTCGGTGCTGCCGTACACTTCAAACGGGCGCACGGCGACGTGTTCGAGCAAGTCCGCAGTCGCCTCGGGCAGTGCGCCGCCTGCGGAAACGATGCCTGCGATGCGCCCTGAAGCGGAGAGCCAGTCGCGGTTTTCGCCCAAACGGTTGAGTACGGCGGGGCTGGCAATCCACACGGATTTTGCGTGTGCCGCCGTGGCCGCAAGCAGGTTTTCAGGATATACCGCCTGCGCCCGTTCCATTGTCCAGCCCATTGTCAAGGCCAGTGCGAAGCGGAACGTGAAACCGTATAAATGCTGCGGCGACACGCTGCCGACCACCGCCGCGCCGCTGCGGCCAAAAGGCAGCGAGACGGCCAGCACCGCCGCTTCGGCCTGCATTTGCGCGGCGGTTTTCACAACCGTTTTTGCCTCGCCGCCGGAGCCGGACGTTTTCAACCAGGCTTCGGCTTCGGGCGGAATGCGCCAACCGGTATTGCCGTTATGGTTTTCAGACGGCCTCTGCGCGGTTTCTGCCGCTTCGGGCAGATGCCATATGTTGCGGTTGAGGCCGTCTGAAAACAGTTTGCCGTCGTGCGAATCGGTGAGAAATACGTCGGACGACGCTCCCCATTCGATGCTTTCCCGCGCCGTGTTCGGCAGCAGCATCACCCGCGCCCCGGCGTGCCATGCGGCGAGCACGGCGCAGGCAAACAGCGCGGCATCGTCGAACCACAGCGCGGCGGAGCGCACGTTTGCCGCTTTCAGACGGCCTGACAAGGCGAAAACGGCGCGGTTAAACGCTTCGCGCGTCCACGCGGGGCGTGCGGCGATAAGGTCGGTTTGCGGCAGGGCAGGGGAAAGGATTTCGGTCAGTGCGTACATGGCAGGCGGGGCGTGCGGCGGGAAAAAGGCGCGATTTTAATGGTTTTTCGCCCGGGCTGCGTGAAAATACGGACATGAGGCCGTCTGAAAACCCGTTGCCGCCGCGTTTCGGGCAGGCGCCGATTGCGCGTTACGGCGGCTTAACCTTTGAAAAGATACGGCAGTAAAGGTTAAAATGACACTGTTTTATCACACACACGGGAAAGCATCATGATCAAAGCGGTTCTCTTCGATTTGGACGGCACGCTTGCCGACACCGCCCCCGATTTGGGCGGCGCGCTCAATGCTCTGTTGGCCAAACGCGGTCTGCCGCCGAAGGATATGTCCGATATCCGCGCGGTGGCCAGCCACGGCGCGGCCGGGCTGTTGGCGCTGGGTGCGGGTATTTCGCGCGGCGATGAGGGTTTCGACGAGTGGCGTGCGGCCTATCTGGCGGAATACGAGGCCTGTTTCGACCGCGATACGGTTCTGTTTCCGCAAATCGGCAATCTGTTGGCCGTGTTGGTGCGCAGGGGCATTGCCTGGGGCATCGTCACCAACAAGCCCGCTATGTTTACCGACCGTCTTGTGCCCAAGCTCGGTTTTGCCGTGCCGCCTGCGGTGGTGGTGAGCGGCGATACCTGCGCCGAGGCCAAGCCGAGCGTGGTGCCTATGCTTTACGCCTGCGGGCAGATCGGCGTGGCGCCGCAGGAATGCCTTTATGTCGGCGATGCCCGACGCGATATGCAGGCCGGGCGCGATGCGGGTATGAAAACCGTGCTGGCGCTGTGGGGCTATATCGCGGCGGGCGACCGCACCGAAGAATGGCCGGCGGATTTCGCCGTGTCGCGTCCTTCGGACATCGAAGCGCTGCTGGGCTGAACGCCGCTGCATACGGCACAGGCCGTCTGAAAACGTGTTTTCAGACGGCCTGTGCCGTTTTTGCGCCCGATGCGCCGAGAGGGGTGTGCGCCTTGCACAATTTAACGTTGTGTGCTGAAATGCGCCTCCCCGATGAAATGTAAACAATTTAACCGAGGAGGAAAGAAATGCAAGGAATAGAGAACTTTCTCAACGAGCTGAACAGCTATGTATGGGGGCGCGGCATGCTGGTGCTGCTGGTCGGCACGGGCATCTGGCTGACGCTGGCCTTGCGCGGTTTGCAGTTTTCCATGCTGTTTTACGCACTGAAACAGGCGTTCCGCCCGCATCCGAAAAAAGACGACGGCAGCGACCACGACGGCGACGTTTCCCATTTCGGCGCGCTGATGACCGCCCTGTCGGCCACCATCGGCACGGGCAATATCGCGGGCGTGGCTACCGCCGTGGCCGCCGGCGGGCCGGGTGCGGTGTTTTGGATGTGGATTACCGCCGTCTTCGGTATGGCCACCAAATACGGCGAAGGCGTGCTGGCGGTGAAATTCCGCATCACCAACAGCAAGGGCGAAATGTCGGGCGGGCCGATGTACTACATTGAAAACGGCCTGGGCAAAAACTGGAAATGGCTGGCCGTTCTCTTCGCTCTGTTCGGCACCATCGCCTCCTTCGGTATCGGCAGCTCCGTACAGGCCAACTCGGTGGCGCAGGCCATGCACAGCAGCTTCGGCATCGAGCCGTGGATTAGCGGCGTGGCGCTGACGCTGATAACCGCCTTCGTCGTACTCGGCGGCATCCAGAGCATCGCCAAAGTCAGCTCCATCGTCGTGCCCTTTATGGCCGTGCTTTATGTGCTCGGCGGCCTGGTTATCGTCTTCTCGCACCTCGACCTGCTGTTGCCCGCGCTGAAAGTGATACTGGGCGACGCCTTCACGGGGCAGGCCGTGGCCGGCGGCGTGGTCGGCACCGTTATCCGCTACGGCGTCGCACGCGGCGTGTTCTCCAACGAAGCGGGCATGGGTTCCGCCCCCATCGCCGCCGCCGCCGCGAAAACCGACCATCCTGTGCGTCAGGCACTCGTTTCCATGACCGGCACCTTCCTCGACACCATCGTCGTCTGCTCGATTACCGGCATCGTGTTGGTAATGGGGCTGCTGGGCGCGGACGGACAGTTTATGCTGCCCGAACTCAAAGGCGCGGCGCTCACCACGCAGACTTTCAACGCCCTCCTGTCGGGCTGGGGCGGCTGGATTGTCACCATCGGCCTGATTTTCTTTGCCTATTCCACCATCCTCGGCTGGTGTTACTACGGCGAAAAATGCGCCGGCTACGTTTTCGGCGACAAATTCGTGAAGCCCTACCGCGTTATCTACGTTGCCACCGTAATGCTCGGCACGGTGATGAGCCTCGATCTGGTGTGGACGGCCGCCGACACCTTCAACGGCCTGATGGCCGTGCCCAATCTGATCGCCCTGCTTCTGCTCTCGGGCGTGATTGTAAAGGAAACCCGCGACTTCAAAGCCAAACGCGCCAGCGGCGAATTGGAGTATTGATACCGCGCTGTGCCTGACTGACACGGGTACGCAAAAAGGCCGTCTGAAAGCAGATTTGCGTTTCAGACGGCCTCAAATGTTTATGGGTATGACAGCGGCGCGGTTCGGCAGGCGAAAGGCTGTTTTGACACGGAAAGGCCGTCTGAAAGCGGGTTTGCGTTTTGACTTCGTTGAAGCTTCGCTTTCAGACGGCCTCAAACATTCGGCGGACGCCGCAGCATCGGTATGCGGGACAAACGGCGGCTTCGGTATACAAAAGGCCGTCTGAAAGCAACGAAATATGGCTTTCAGACGGCCTTTTTGCCGCGCGCGGCGGCAACGGTTTTTTAAAAACGGCGTTTCAGATTGCAGGCCTGCAAAATGCTGGCGGCGAGTTCTTCCACCGATTTGTGGGTGGTGTTGGTGAACGGAATGTCGAAGCGGCGGAACATGGCCTGCGCGTCGGCCACTTCCTGCTTGCAGGTGGCGAGGCTGGCGTAGCGCGAGTTGGGGCGGCGCTCTTCGCGGATGTCGGCCAGGCGCTCGGGCTGGATGGTGAGGCCGTAGATTTTGCTGCGGTAGGGCTTGATCATCGGCGGCAGGTCGGGGCTGTCGAGATCGTCGGGCGTGAGCGGATAGTTGGCGGCGCGGATGCCGTATTGCAGGGCGAGATACAGGCAGGTCGGCGTTTTGCCGCTGCGCGATACGCCCATGAGGATGACGTCGGCGTCTTTCAGGTCTTTGTCGCTGACGCCGTCGTCGTGGTTGAGGGTGAAGTTCACCGCATCCATGCGCGCTTCGTAGCGGGCGGTGTCGGCGATGCCGTGGATGCGTCCGGCTTCGTGCCGCGCTTTGGTGCCCAATTCGTTTTCCAAGACGCCGAGAAAGGCGTCGAAAAAGCTCAGGTGCAGGCCGGGGCTGCTGCGGATGATGTTGCGGATTTCTTCGTTGAGGATGCTGGAAAAAACCAGCGGCCGCAGCTCGGTCTGCTGTGCGGCGGTTTCGATAATCTGCACCATGGCGCGGGCTTTGTCGGGCGTGTCGACGAAGGGGTAGGTGGAGCGCTTGAATTTGATGTCCTGAAACTGGTCGAGCAGGGCTTCGCCCATGCTTTCGGAGGTGAGGCCGGTGCGGTCGGAAATGAAGAAGGCGGGTCGGCGCGACATGGTTGTGCTCGCTTTTCGGTGGTGAAAACAAGGGGCGCGGATGATAGCAAGAGGCCGTCTGAAATTGAAGCGTGTGGAAAAACTACACTGCGTTACATGCCTGTTCGCGGCGGATGTTTTTGGCTTTTTGTGCCGCGCGCTCGGCCGTGCGTGGCGGAATATGGCGGCAAAACCTGCCGATTCCGGATGCGTAGCGGCTGCGCGGACAGGTGCTTACGACTGAAAATAACAAAAACAGGCACAGCGCCGATGCGGAGTTTCACGCCGCTACATTGCGCACGTGCCTTGTTTTCAGACGGCCTCAAACCGGCTGCGGCAGGAGAAAACACATGACACGGCGGCGCAGGCTGGTTAAAATGCCGCGCTGGATTCTTTACGTTTTATAACCTTTGATTTGGACGACACAAATGGCTGCAAATTACGTTATCTGGTTTGAAAATCTGCGTATGACCGACGTGGACAGCGTCGGCGGCAAAAACGCCTCCCTTGGCGAAATGATTAGCCAACTGAGCGGCAAAGGCGTGCGCGTGCCGGGCGGTTTTGCCACCACGGCCGATGCCTACCGCGCGTTTTTGGCGCACAACGGCCTGAACGAACGCATTTCCGCCGCGCTGGCCGCGCTGGATGTCAACGATGTGGCCGAGCTGGCGCGCGTGGGCAAAGAAATCCGCCAATGGATTTTGGAAACGCCGTTCCCCGAAGAATTGGATAAAGCGGTTGAAGAGGCTTGGAACAAAATGACGGCCGAAGCGGGCACCGACGCGATTTCCGTTGCCGTGCGCTCTTCCGCCACCGCCGAAGACCTGCCCGACGCTTCTTTTGCCGGCCAACAGGAAACCTTCCTGAACATCAACGGCCTGGATAACGTCAAAGAGGCGATGAAACACGTTTTCGCCTCGCTCTACAACGACCGCGCCATTTCCTACCGCGTCCACAAAGGTTTCGCCCATGACATCGTCGCTCTGTCCGCAGGCGTGCAGCGCATGGTGCGCTCCGACCACGGCGCTTCCGGTGTGATGTTTACCCTCGATACCGAAAGCGGCTTCGATCAGGTCGTGTTCGTTACCTCGTCTTACGGCTTGGGCGAAATGGTCGTCCAAGGTGCGGTGAACCCCGACGAGTTTTACGTCCACAAACCGACCCTGCGCGAAGGCCGTCCCGCCATCCTGCGCAAAACCATGGGTTCGAAACTCATTAAGATGGTGTTCACCGAAAAAGCGCAGGCCGGCAAATCGGTTCAGGTGGTGGACGTGCCCGCCGAGCAGCGCAAACAGTTTTCCGTCAGCAACGAAGAAATCACCGAGCTGGCCAAATACGCCCTGATTATCGAGGAACACTACGGCCGCCCGATGGACATCGAATGGGGACGCGACGGCATCGACGGCAAAATCTACATCCTGCAAGCCCGTCCCGAAACCGTGAAATCGCAGGAAGAGAGCAGCCGCAGCCTGCGCCGTTACAGCATCGGCGGCGACAAAACCGTGCTGTGCGAAGGCCGTGCCATCGGTCAGAAAGTCGGACAAGGCAAAGTGCGTCTTGTTAAAGACGCCTCCGAAATGGATACCGTCAAAGAAGGCGACGTACTCGTTACCGACATGACCGACCCTGATTGGGAACCGGTGATGAAACGTGCCGCCGCCATCGTCACCAACCGCGGCGGCCGCACCTGTCACGCCGCCATCATCGCCCGCGAACTGGGCATTCCCGCCGTTGTCGGCTGCGGCAACGCATCTTCCGTTCTTAAAGAAGGTCAGGAAGTCACCGTTTCCTGCGCCGAAGGCGATACCGGCCTGATTTACGACGGCCTGCTGCCGGTGGAGGTAACCGATGTTGCTTTGGACAATATGCCCGAAGCGCCCGTCAAAATCATGATGAACGTCGGCAATCCCGAGCTGGCCTTCTCCTTCTCAAGCCTGCCCAGCGAAGGTATCGGTTTAGCGCGTATGGAGTTCATCATCAACCGCCAAATCGGCATCCACCCCAAAGCCCTGATTGAGTTTGACAAACAGGACGAAGACATCCGAGAGGAAATCGAAAGCCGCATCGCCGGTTATGCCTCGCCTGTTGATTTCTACGTCGACAAAATCGCCGAGGGCGTGTCTACGCTGGCTGCTTCGGTGTTCCCGCGCAAGGTTATCGTCCGCATGTCCGATTTCAAATCCAACGAATACATGGGCTTGATCGGCGGCAGCCGCTACGAGCCGCACGAAGAAAACCCCATGCTCGGCTTCCGCGGCGCGGCGCGCTACATCTCCGAAGACTTCGCCGAATGCTTTGCCCTCGAATGCCAAGCCCTCAAGCGCGTGCGCGATGACATGGGGCTGACCAACGTCGAAATCATGATCCCCTTCGTACGCACCCTGGCCGAAGCCGAAGCCGTCGTCAAAGCCCTCAAAGCCAACGGCTTGGAGCGCGGAAAAAACGGCCTGCGCCTGATTATGATGTGCGAAGTGCCGAGCAACGCCATTCTGGCCGAGCAGTTTCTGCAATACTTCGACGGTTTCTCCATTGGCTCGAACGACATGACCCAGCTCACCCTCGGCGTCGACCGCGACAGCGGCGGCCCCATCGCTGCCACCTTCGACGAGCGCAACCCCGCCGTTAAAGTGATGCTGCATCTGGCCATCTCCGCCTGCCGCAAGCACAACAAATACGTCGGCATCTGCGGTCAGGGGCCGTCCGACCATCCCGATTTCGCCAAATGGCTGGTGGAAGAGGGCATCGACACCATTTCGCTGAACCCCGATACCGTTATCGAAACCTGGCTGTATCTGGCGAAAGAAGTGAACAAATAATCCGGCAGTAGCGTTCAGACGGCCGCATCCTGAAAGACGGATGCGGCCGTTTTTGCCGGGAGGCCGTCTAAAACCCGTGCCGGGAAAAAGCAGTTCAGACGGCCTAATCTCGATTGTTTGCAGACGATACGGATGATGATGCATAAGGAACAGGACAGACCGGGTCGGGTAGCTGCGCGGCCGGTTTGCGCTTACATTTTTTAACTTTGCCGGTTTTTTCATCAGCGCCGCACCAAAGATTCCCGCCATATCAAACCTCCGCCGTTTTCCCCGTTTTCACTGCCGGGAAAAAGCGTTTTGCCGCCGGTTTGTCAAGCCTGTTTCAGACGGCCGAAACACGATATATTGTAGTCCGAGCCCCCGATTCATACTATATCTAGTATTTTTTACCGTTTTAAGGATTTCCGATGAATGCCGCAGAAAACATGAAAGTAACCAAACGCGACGGCCGTTTGGAAAACATTGATTTGGACAAAATCCACCGCGTCGTAACCTGGGCGGCGGAAGGATTGAGCAATGTCTCCGTTTCGCAGGTCGAGCTCAAATCGCACATCCAGTTTTACAACGGCATCCGCACCGACGACATCCACGAAACCATCATCAAGGCCGCTGCCGACCTGATTTCGCAAGACACTCCGGATTATCAGTATCTGGCCGCGCGCTTGGCCATTTTCCATCTGCGTAAAATCGCTTACGGCGAATTCGAGCCGCCGCACCTCTTCGACCATGTAAAAAAACTCACCGAAGCGGGCAAATACGACCGCCACATCATTGAAGACTACAGCCGTGAAGAGTTTGACGAACTCAACGCCTACATCGACCACAGCCGCGACATGACTTTTTCCTACGCGGCCGTGAAGCAGCTCGAAGGCAAATATCTGGTGCAGAACCGCGTTACCCGCCAGATTTACGAAACGCCGCAGTTTCTCTATATCCTCGTGGCGATGTGCCTGTTTTCCAAATATCCGAAAGACACGCGCCTCTCGTATGTGAAGCGTTTTTACGACGCGGTATCTACATTCAAAGTATCTCTGCCCACGCCCATCATGAGCGGCGTGCGCACGCCTACGCGCCAGTTCTCAAGCTGCGTATTGATTGAGTGCGACGACAGTCTGGATTCCATCAACGCCACCACCAGCGCGATTGTGAAATACGTTTCCCAACGCGCGGGCATCGGCATTAACGCCGGACGTATTCGCGGTTTGGGCAGCGAAATCCGCGGCGGAGAAGCGCAACACACCGGCTGCATTCCGTTTTTCAAAATGTTCCAAGCGGCGGTCAAATCCTGCTCGCAAGGCGGCGTACGCGGCGGCGCGGCAACCTTGTTCTACCCCTTGTGGCACATCGAAGCAGAAAGCCTGTTGGTATTGAAAAACAACCGCGGCGTGGAGGACAACCGCATCCGCCAGTTGGACTACGGCGTGCAAATCAACCGCCTGTTGTACACACGCCTGATTAAAGGCGGCAATATTACCTTGTTCTCGCCCAACGAAGTTCCCGGTCTGTACGACGCGTTCTTTGCCGACCAAGACGAATTCGAGCGTCTTTACACGAAATACGAGCAAGACCCGAACATCCGCAAGCGCACCTTGTCGGCTACCGATTTGTTCTCCACGTTGATGCAGGAACGCGCCGGAACAGGACGTATCTATATCCAAAACGTTGACCACTGCAACACGCACAGTCCGTTTGACCCGCGCGTTGCGCCCGTGCACCAGTCCAACCTGTGTATGGAAATCGCCCTGCCGACCAAACCGCTGGACAACATCAACGACCCGAACGGCGAAATTGCCCTGTGTACCCTGTCTGCCTTCAACTTGGGCGCATTAAACAGCTTGGACGAGCTGGAAGGGCTTGCTGATTTGACCGTGCGCGCACTCGATGCCTTGCTGGATTATCAAGACTATCCGGTCGAAGCCGCCCGCACCGCGACCATGAACCGCCGCACGCTCGGCATCGGCGTCATCAACTACGCCTACTATCTGGCGAAAAACGGCGTCCGTTACAGCGACGATTCCGCACTCGGTCTGACCCACCGCACCTTTGAAGCCATGCAGTATTACCTGCTCAAAGCATCGGTGAACCTCGCCAAAGAATACGGCGCGTGCCCGTTGTTCAACCAGACCGTTTATTCGCAAGGCAAACTGCCCATCGACACCTACAAAAAAGACTTGGATGCCGTGTGCAGCGAACCGCTGTTGTGCGACTGGGAAAGCCTGCGCGCCGACATCGTCAAATACGGCCTGCGCAACTCTACCCTGACCGCTCTCATGCCGTCTGAAACCAGTTCGCAAATCGCAAACGCCACCAACGGCATCGAGCCGCCGCGCGGCTTGGTAACAGTCAAAGCATCGAAAGACGGCATTTTGAAACAAGTCGTACCGGAGTTTGAAACCCTGAAAGACGCCTACGAAACCCTATGGCAACTTCCGGGCAACGAAGGCTATTTGAAACTTGTCGGCGTGATGCAGAAATTCGTCGATCAGGCAATTTCCGCCAATACCGCCTACGACCCGGGCAAATTCGAAGGCAACAAAGTTTCCATGAAACAAATGCTCAAAGACCTGCTGACCGCCTACAAATACGGCGTCAAAACCCTGTACTACCACAACACCCGCGACGGCGCGGACGACACCCAAACCGACATCCAAGACGACGGCTGCGCGGGGGGGGCTTGTAAGATTTAAAGGGGAGCACCATGAATCCTGATAATTTTAATATTGAGTTGATCTGGAAAGAAATTGATAGCGGTTTTGGAGAAGGTGATAGTGATGATGAAATCAGGAAAGCTATCCTTGCAAAGATCCCTGATGTAGATATATCGCAGGTAAATAGCATGCTAAAAAATGCAAGACAACTTCGAGAAGAATTTATTAATGCACGATTCGATCAATCAAGTATGTAAATTGTAGGTTGGATACTTGTATCCAACATTTGAGGATTTTCAGATGGCCTCAAAGGCTACCTGAAAAGGCCGTCTGAAAACCAGCTTACGGCTGCCACCATTCAGCTAAAACTAATTTAAATTGAAGCAAGCCGTAGCCCGTAGGTCGGATACTCGTATCCGACAACACAAAATTTTCAGGTAGCCTTTCAGACGGCCTCAAAGGCTACCTGAAAAGGCCGTCTGAAATCCCAAACCCGAATTGCCGTCATTCCGGCGCAGGCGGGAATCCTCCCCGAGCCGCCGCCAATGGCAGGGAAACCAGCCGCTGCCGAACCAAAACAAGATTCCCGCCTGCGCGGGAATGACGGTGCGGCAAGGCAGCCCCGTAGGTCGGATACTTGTATCCGACATTTGAGGATTTTAACTGCGTTGAAGCTGCGCTTTCAGACAACCCTTTTCAGACGGCCTCAACCCATAAAAGGCTACCTGAAAAAACCGCTCCGCCCCCAAAAAGGAAGGGGCTGTACTAGATAAGCCCTAAATTTCACACCACCGACGCAGCACTTTAAGCTGCTCGGAGGGTGTGCCAAAGTTAAAACGGAACTCGCATTCTTTCAAGAAAAGCGGGAAAGATTTACGGTCGATTCCATTGTATTTGCGCAGTACGCGCTTTGCCTGATTCCAGAAATTTTCAATGCCGTTGATATGGTTCTGTCTGTCGGCAAACAGCTTGCTGTGATTAATGCCTCAACAACGGCGGCAACAGAATCACCAATGTTGCGCCGGGCACAGCCGATACCGATGCAGTCAACGTTTCCCAGTTGAACCAGGCGGCAGCGAAAGCGGCCAACAAAGTTGAAGCGGGCAGCAACATTGTCGTTACCCCGACTCAGAACAAAGACGGCAGCACCACTTACAAAGTGGCCACCGCCAACGATCTGAAAGTCAATAGCTTCACTGCGGGCGGCGTATCGCTTTCTGCCAAAGGCATCAACGCCGGCAACAAAGCCATCACCAACGTTGCCGCCGGTGTGAACAACACCGATGCAGCCAACGTCGGCCAGGTGAAAGCGGCGAAAACCGAAGTCAAAGCCGGCACCAATATTGCCAGCGTTGTGGAAACCAAAGGCAGCAACGACCAAAGCATTTACACCGTGAATGCCGACGGCGCGAGCGTTTCGGCCGGCTCTACCGCCCTCACCGTTACCAAAGGCAAGAAAAACGCCAACAACGTAACCGACTACGCCGTGGATCTGTCGGCCAAAACCAAAGCCGACATCGCCAAAGGTGCGGCCGCGAAAGACGCGCTGGACACCAAAGGCCTGACCTTCACCGGCGACACCGGCACAACCGGTGTGAAAAAACTGGGCAGCCAGGTAGCCGTAACCGGCGACAGCAACATCACCACCAAAGCCGACACTTCGGGCGTGAATGTCGCCCTCAAACGCGATCTGAACGTGGACAGCGTTACCGCCGGCAACACCACCGTGAACAACGGCGGCGTTACCATCAAATCGCCGACCACCGGTAATCCGAACAACACCGTGAACCTGACCGCAAACGGTCTGAGCAATGGCGGCAAGCAGATTACCAATGTTGCCAGCGGTTTGAACGGCAGAACCGTCGCCCAGATCAAAGCCGAAGGCAGCAAGGCGGCCGAATGGAACAATGCGGCGACCGTTGGCGACCTGACCCAGGTTGAAAACAACGTAACCAATATTTCCAACAATTACAGCAAAACCCTCGGCGGCGACAACAACCAGTATGTCGACAACACCGGCAAGCTGACCCCCGCCGGCAAAGTTGCCCTGAAAACCTACAACGTTTCCGGACAAAAAGAGTACGTCAACAACTCGGTCATTTCCGCCATCAAAAACATGAACGAACAAGGCATCAAGTTCTTCCATGTGAATGACGGACAGACGCAGATTGACCAGGCCACCAACACCGAGGATTCCAGCGCGGCCGGCAAATACGCCGTTGCTATCGGCTACCAGGCCAAAGGCAACGGTGTGGATGCCGTAGCGATGGGCAGCCAGTCTGTGGCTTCCGGCCAGAACGGCATCGCCATCGGCAAAGGCGCGCAGGCGACCGGCGCGAATTCCATCTCCATCGGTACGGGCAACAAAGTATCGGGAGCGAATTCCGGCGCATTCGGCGACCCGAGCATCATCAACGGAGCCAACAGCTACAGCGTCGGTAACAACAACACCGTCGCCACAGACAACACCTTTGTCTTGGGCAACAACGTTACCGCCACCAAAGCCAACTCCGCGTTCTTGGGCAACAATTCGGGCAGTTTCTCGCAAACCGGCGCAACCACCGACGCAACCACCGGCGTACACAAAGCCGTATCCGGCAGCAGCAACTACACCTACCTGGGTGCGAACGACGCCAATGTTGCGGGCGTGAGCGACACAGTCGGCATCGTCAGCGTCGGCAACGCAAGCGAAACCCGCCAGATTCAGGGCGTGGCCGCAGGCGTGATTTCCGCCACCAGCACCGACGCCATCAACGGCAGCCAGCTTTATTACACCAACCAGGCCATCAACCAAAACATCAACAACCAAGTGGTCAACATGGGCAACCAGTTGAACCAGAAAATTGACGATGTGGCGGCCGACTCCAAAGCCGGAACGGCTGCGGCGATGGCGGTGGCCGGCCTGCCCCAGGCCTACCTGCCCGGCAAGAGCATGATGGCTGTCGGCGGCAGCGTGTATCGCGGCGAAAGCGGTTACGCCATCGGCTATTCCAGCATTTCCGATGGCGGAAACTGGATCATCAAAGGCACCGTAACCGGCAACTCGCGCGGCCATGTCGGCGGCACCGCTGCCGTAGGCTACCAGTGGTAATGTCGTAAACGTTTTCAGACGGCCTCTTTTATAATAGAGGCCGTCTGAAAACCAAACTTAAAGGATTTGAAACATGAAAAACACACAATTTCTGAAAACGGGCGCGGCACTGGCCGCCGCCTGCCTCCTGGCCGCCTGCGCCACCAAAAGCAAAATCACCGCCGAGGGCACGACCGACAACCCCGTGTTCCCCAAACCCTATTCCCTCACCTTCAACAAAGACCGGGGCACTTTCCCCACCTATGACGAGCTGGACAAAATGCGCCCCGGCCTGACCAAAGACGACATCTACAAAATCCTCGGCCGCCCGCACTACGACGAAGGCATGTACGGCGTGCGCGAATGGGATTACCTGTTCCACTTCTACACTCCGGGCGTGCCGGCCGATCCCGACAACACTTCCGGCGTGGACGGCATCACCACCTGCCAGTACAAAGTGATTTTCGACAAACACAAATTCGCCCGCAGCTTCCACTGGAATCCCGTATTCCCGCAAGGCGCGGTCTGCCCGCCGCCGCAGCCCGAGCCGCCCAAAGCCGAGCCGCAGGTCATCATCCGCGAAGTAGTGGCCGCTCCGGCCAAGAAAATCCGCCAATAAACGGGTTGTATGCTGAAAACCTTATGGTTTGTGATGCTGCTGGGAGGAAGCGTTGCCGCTTCCGCTTCCGGCAGCATTGATGCTTTCAAGCAGAGCCGCAAAGTCGTGGTCGATACCGCCAAAGCCGAATTGTGCTTTGCCGACAACGGCCAATGCCATCCCGTTCTGGTCGGCAAAACCACGCCGAAAGGCGTGTTCGACATGAAAATCTACAAAACCGACAAGCGCGGCTACGGCGGCGACATCATCGGTTTCAAGCAGGAAAAGGATTTTCTGTTCGCCCTGCACCGCGTTTGGACGCTCAAACCGTCCGAACGCCGCTTGGAGCGCATCCAATCGCCTGTGGCTGCCGACCGCATCATGACCAACGGCTGCATCAACGTCAGCGACGAGGTATACGAAAAACTGAAACAGTATTTCGTGCTGGAAGTCATCTGACAGATTCCGAATAACGGGGCGCAAGCCCCGTTTTCTTTTGCTCCAAATCATCAAACCACAGGATAAACGCCGCAGAACGCCTCCGAACGGTTTAAGCGCATGGCGTGAAAAGCTATAATCACGCCCTGCCGCCGCCTGTTCTGCCTGCCCCGTTTCCCGCGCCTGTACGGCAATAGGCCGTCTGAAAGCGCAGCTTCGGCAGAACCGATTTCCCGATTCAAAAACGGATACGGCAAACCCAAGCGCTTCGGCAGCGCAACACACGGGCGCAACGCCCGATTGTCCAAACCATTTTTACGGAAGGAAAATCCATGTCGCAAACGCAACAACCCGCCGTTCCCTCTTGGGAATGGATGATGCGCCGCCCCGTGCGCATCCTCGGTCTCGGCTTCGGCACCGGCCTGGCCGGCAAAGCCCCCGGCACCTTCGGCACGCTGCCCGCCGTTTTCGTCTCCGGCCTGCTCTTGGGAATGGGCATGAGCCGCACCGCCCTGCTGGTTTTGGCGCTGATTCTGTTTGCTGTCGGCGTGCGCATCTGCGATACCGTCAGCCGCGAATTGGGGCAGACCGACCACCGCGCCATCGTTTGGGACGAATTTGCCGCCATGATGCTGGTGCTTGCCTGCGTGCCGCAGGGCTTCGGCTGGTGGCTGCTGGCCTTTATTCTGTTCCGCGTTTTCGACATCGCCAAACCGCAGCCCGTCAAATGGGCCGACAGCCGCGTCAAAGGCGGCTTGGGCGTGATGCTCGACGACACCGTCGCCGCCGTCTGCACCATCGTGCTGATACAGATTCTGCATTGGCTGTTTGCCTGACTCAAAAATAAGAAGAGGCTGTCTGAAAAAAGTTTCAGACGGCCTCTTCTTATTTCCGCAGCCTTTGTGCCGGTTTGGCGGAGTAGGGCGTTCAGACGGCCTTTTGCCAAACTGCTCTTTCAGACGGCCTTATCGGTGCAGAAAAACGAATAAAGCAGCTCGATGGTGGCGGCGACGCGCGGGTCGGCAATCGAATAGAGCCGCTCGCGGTGTTTGGTTTCGCAGGCCACCAGCCCGGCTTCGCGCAACAGGGCGAGTTGGGCGGACATGGCGGCCTGCGGCAGGCCGACGGCTTCGGCCAACTCGGTGACGTTGCGCGGGGCATCGTGCAGGCTGCACAACACGGCCAAACGGTTGGGATTGGCCAGCAGTTTTAAAAAGGCGGCGGCTTCTTCGTAGGGGGGATTTTCGGTGTTCATTTTAATGTGGGTTTGTGCGTGTTTTTAAATCGGAAAAACGTTTTCAGACGGCCTTTGGGTCTTGCGCAAAAGGCCGTCTGAAAGCATGGAAACAGATTGTACCAGCTTTGCTTCAAAGCCGATTCCACGGCATCCGCGCCAGGATTTTGGCCATGCCGCAAAACCCGGTCAGCCCCGCCGTGAGCAGCCCCGCACCGACAAAGGCAGAGAGCCAATACAGCGTGGGCAAGAGAAACGCGCCGCCGATGACGCCGAGCAACACCAGCGAGCCTGCGCCGATTTGTACCTGCCGCATGATGTCGGGCGGCGCGCTGCGGTCGGCCACGGTTTGCAGGCCGGCTTTTTTCCATGCCTGCAAACCGCCGTCCAGAATATAGGCCGTGCGCCCGTTTGCCACTGCGGCCAAAGCGCCCGCTGCCTGCGTGGTACGCATGCCCGACAGGCAGTAAAACACCAGCGTATCGGCGTTTGCGGCGGCATCGGGTTTGGCGGCCAACTCGGCTGCGGGAATGCAGACGGCCTCGGCGATGTGTTCGCGCCGGTATTCGGCCGCGCTGCGTATATCGACAAACAAGACTTTGCCGCCCAGTTTGCCCGCTTCGTTTGCGCCGATACGCGGCAGATTCGCCGCGCTCATTTTTTGTCCGCCGGACAAGTGTTGATGCCGAGCAGGCCGTATAAAAGGCAGCTCGACATCAGCCCCGTGGCCAGCGGCACGATGCCTATCCAGCCCCACCAGCCGATTGTGCCTGTGGCGGCGGCGGCGATTAAGGCCAAACCCAATACGATGCGGATAATGCGGTCAAGCGTGCCGACGTTTTTTTTCATGGCTTCATCTCCTGAGTTAAATATATAAAAAATTTTATATATTAAGCGAATCATAGTTGAGTGCAATCCGCGCTGTCAAGGTCGCCGAATGCGGTTGATATACGCTATAATCCGTTCATTTCTAAAAAGGATTATCTATGGAAGCCGTCGTTTACTTGGAAGACAAAGAATACATCGCCCTGTGCGACCTGTTGAAACTCGCCGGATTGGCCGAAAGCGGCGGGCAGGCGAAAATGCTGATTGCGGCGGGAAACGTGTTGCGTAACGGCGAAGTGGAAACACGCAAAACGGCGAAAATACACGGCGGCGAAGTGATTGAGTTTGACGGCGCAAGATTGGAGATTGCCAATGGCTGCGACCCCGAAGCCTGATATGAGGCCGTCTGAAAATCTGCTGCCCGAACCCGTGCGCCCCGAAGACTGGGAATGCTGCGGCAGCGAATGCGGCGATGCCTGCACTTTTGAAATCTACCGCCGCGAAAAAGCGGCCTACGACGCACAGAAAAAACAGTTGGAAAATCAAAATAATGAGGCCGTCTGAAAGTACATTATGATAGATTTGCACTGCCATTCCACCGTTTCAGACGGCCGCTTAAGCCCCGCCGAAGTCGTGCGCCTCGCGTATCAAAACGGCTGCACCCTGCTCGCGCTCACCGACCACGACCACACCGGCGGCCTCGCCGAAGCCCGCGCCGAAGCCGCCGCGCTCGGTTTGCGCTTTGTCAGCGGCGTGGAAATCTCGGTAACGTGGCACGGCAACACCGTCCACATCGTCGGCCTTGATTTTGACGAGAACAACACCGCGCTGCAAAACCTGCTTGCCGCCGTGCGCCAAGGCCGTCTGAAACGCCTCGAAGCCATCGCCGCCAAGCTGGAGAAAAAAGGCATCGTCGGCGCATACGAAGGCGCGCTCGCGCTGGCCGCCAACCCCGAAATGGTCAGCCGCACCCACATCGCCGACTTCCTTATCCAACAAGGCCATGTCCGCAACAAACAGCAGGCGTTCACCAAATATCTGGGCGAGGGCAAATCCTGCGCCGTGCCGCACCAATGGGCAGAGCTGGCCGACTGCGTGGCCGCCGTCAACGGCGCGGGCGGCCTCGCCGTGGTTGCCCACCCCATGCGCTACGGCTTTTCCGCCACCGCCAAACGCCGCCTGTTTGAAGAATTCAAAGCCTTGGGCGGCGCGGGTATCGAAGTGCACAGCGGCAGCTGCAGCAAAAACGACAGCCTCAACTACGCCCTGCTCGCCGAACGCTACGGCCTGCTCGCCAGCGCAGGCAGCGATTTCCACCGCTTGGGCGACTTCTCCGGCGGCATCCTCGGCGCGTGTCCCGAATTGCCGAAAGGCTGCCGGCCGGTATGGGAACACTTTAAGGCCGTCTGAAAACGCGTTCCCGCTCCGTTGCCGCGCCGTGTTCAGGCCGTCTGAAAGCAAGGATTTCACGAAGTTAAAACCGTACGGGCGCGTTTCAGACGGCCTCAATGTCCCAGCGAAGGAAGCGCCGGAAACGGATGCCGTTATATTGAGCTCGTGTGACGAATCCGCGCAGGCAAAGTCCGCTCCCGCCTGCACGCAAACGGCGTTTACAAGCCTCCGTAACTTTTCCCGCACCGGAACAAAAAGGTCGTCTGAAACGCGTTTTCTGTGCCAACTTCATTGGAGATCCGCTTTCAGACGGCCTTTGGCGCGCGGCTGCGCCTGTCCTCCTCCTGCGCTATAATCCGCCCCCTCACAGTCTGCGAAAAAACCAAGAAAAGAGGCCGCGATGTTCACCCCCAACCCCGACGAAATCGTTATCTACGGCACAACCTGCAAAGGCAAAGTCTTCCGTCCGAGCGATTGGGCGGAACGCCTGTGCGGCATCCTGTCGTCGTTCGACAAGGGCAACCGCCTGTCCTACCACGAATGGGTGCGGCCGCTTCTGGTCGGCAAAGTGCGCAGCGTCGCCGTGGGTACGAGGTTGGAAACCATCAATCCGCCGATGTTCCGCTTCCTGATGGACTTTGCCGCCGACAACGATTTGCAGGTGCTCGATGCAGACGGCCTCGCCGCCCTGACGCGCGAACAGCCGCCCGCCGCAGCGCCCGTGTCGGAACAAAGCGCCCCCGCGCCGCAGCCCGCCCCCGTAACAGAGGCGGAACACAGCCTGATCGTGCGCGAAATTGCAGCGGGCGACACCAAGCTGGCCTTCCCCGCGTTAAGCGTATTGCGCCCCGAGCTGACCGATGCCAACCGCTTCGCCGAGCAGGTGGACAACGGCCAGCGCCCCGAAGGCTACCGCTTGTTCGGCGTGTTTGAAGCGGGCAAAAACAACGCCGTCGCCGTATGCGGCCTGCGCACCGCCACCAGCCTCTCGGCGGGCAGGCATATTCTGATTGATGATTTGGTTACCGTGCCGCAGATGCGCGGGCGCGGCTGCTGCCGCCTGCTGCTGCAAGCCGTGGCCGCGTTCGCGCGGGCCGAAAACATTGCACAAATCCACGCCGCTGCCGATGCGGGTCTCGAACGCGCCGAAGCGCACCGCCTCTATTTTCGCCACGGCTTTGCCATCGGCGCCTACCGCTTCGTCTGCCAAACCGATTCCTTCCGCCCTTGAGCCGCCGCAGTTTGAAGGCCGTCTGAAACCCCGCTTTCAGACGGCCTTTGCCGTTTCGCGCTATAATCGCCGCCTCATTATTTATTGATTGATAAACGGCAAAACCGCTATGGCAGTAATCATCCACACCCCCGAAGAAATCGAAAAAATGCGCGAACTCGGCCGCCTGGCCGCCGAAGCGCTCGACTACATCGGCCAATTCGTCAAACCCGGCGTCACCACCAACGAAATCGACAAACTCATCTACGACTACCACGTCAACGTACAGGGCGGCTATCCCGCGCCGCTGAACTACGGCAACCCGCCGTATCCCAAATCCTGCTGCACATCCGTCAACAACGTTATCTGCCACGGCATCCCCAACGACAAACCGCTGAAAAACGGCGACATCGTCAATATCGACGTCACCATCAAAAAAGACGGCTTCCACGGCGATTCCAGCCGCATGTACGCCGTCGGCACGATTTCCCCCGTCGCCCGCCGACTGATCGACGTGACGCACGAAGCCATGATGGCGGGCATCGCCGAAGTCAAACCCGGTGCCACGCTCGGCGACGTCGGCCATGCCTGCCAGCAGGTGGCCGAAAACGCGGGCTATTCCGTGGTGCAGGAATTCTGCGGCCACGGCATCGGCCGCGAATTCCACTGCGAACCGCAGGTGCTGCACTACGGCCGCAAAGGACATGGGCTGGTGTTGAAACCCGGCATGATTTTCACCGTCGAACCGATGATCAACCAAGGCAAACGCCATCTGAAAATCCTGGCCGACGGCTGGACAGTGGTCACCAAAGACCGCTCGCTCTCCGCCCAGTGGGAACACGAGGTGCTGGTGACCGAAACAGGATACGAAATCCTCACCGTCAGCCCCGCAAGCGGCAAGCCGTAAGCCGCAGAGAAAACAAAACGTTAAGCAGTGTAAAAAAACAGAGCGCCGTGGTGGTATAGTCACACGGCGTTATTGTTTTTAAATTATACTGATTTGCGCCGTTTGTTCTAAAAAATAACCTTTTATTTTCGGCTCGGTTACTTTATACTACACACAAGATTCGGTTTGGTTCGGATAAGGTTTGTTTGTAATGATTAATTTCGGTATGGATAAGTATCGGAATTAAATGTTTTGGTTGGCATAGTCAGATAGATTTTAAATTTTGATTAAGTTGTTGAAAACAGGGTTTAAATCCGAATATCCCGTCTCTATAATTCCCACACGTGAAAATGGGTAGGAAACCGTCCCTCAGAGTCGGATTTCCGCACCGCATTAAGAAAAAAGTCTGTTATTTGTTAAGGAAGTTAAGAATGTCTACATTTCCCCAACTGTCAAACATCCGTGACATACGGAAAAAGCTCGGCCTGAATCAAAGCGAATTCTGGAGCAAAATCGGTGTTACCCAATCCGGCGGTTCCCGCTACGAATCCGGCCGTAATATGCCCAAGCCCGTGCGCGAGCTGCTGCGCCTGGTACACATCGAGCGCGTCGATTTGGAAAAAGTAAACGGTCGCGACTACCACCTGCTCAAACTGCTTAAAGAACAGGAAGCCGAAACCTACCACCGCCTGCTCAAACAACTCGAAAAAACAGAAAATCCCTGAAACAGCGATGTATCCACTTCCCAAACCCATATCCCCAAGCGCCGCGCCGCTTGGGGATTGCTTTTTTCAGACGGCCTTTGCGCTATAATCCGCTGTTTTCAAATCAATACAGAAACCTCCCCATGCTCGACAAATACTCCCCCTCTGACATCGAAAGCAAACACTACCAAAACTGGGAAAGCAAAGGCTATTTCGCCCCCGATATGGATTTGGCGAAACCCTCGTTTGCCATCCAGCTTCCCCCGCCCAACGTAACCGGCACGCTGCACATGGGGCACGCGTTTAACCAGACGATTATGGACGGCCTCACGCGCTACTACCGCATGAAAGGCCGCAACACCGCGTGGATTCCGGGCACCGACCACGCGGGCATTGCCACGCAGATTGTGGTGGAGCGCCAGCTTGCCGCCGAAGGCGTGTCGCGCCACGATTTGGGGCGTGAAAAATTCTTGGAAAAAGTGTGGGCGTGGAAAAACCTCTCCGGCGGCACGATTACGCAGCAGATGCGCCGCGTCGGCTGCTCGGCAGACTGGCAGCGCGAGTATTTCACGATGGACGACGTGCGCGCCGAGACGGTTACCGAAGTATTCGTGCGCCTGTTTGAGCAGAGCTTGATTTATCGCGGCAAGCGGCTGGTGAACTGGGACCCGGTGCTGGGTACGGCGGTATCCGATTTGGAAGTGGAAAGCGTGGAAGAAGACGGCTCGATGTGGCATATCCGCTATCCGCTCGCCGACGGTTCAGACGGCCTTATCGTCGCCACCACCCGCCCCGAAACCATGCTGGGCGACGTGGCGGTAGCGGTGCACCCCGAAGACGAACGCTACGCGCGTTTTATCGGCAAAGAGCTGGTATTGCCGCTCACCGGCCGCACCATCCCCGTGATTGCCGACGAATACGTGGAAAAAGATTTCGGCACAGGCTGCGTGAAAATCACCCCCGCGCACGATTTCAACGACTACGAAGTAGGCAAACGCCACGACACCAAACTGGTAAACGTGTTTGATTTAAAAGCAAAAATCCTGAGCGATGCCGAAGTGTTCAACTACAAAGGCGAAGCGCAACCGGGTTTCAGGCTGCCTGAACAATACGCAGGCTTGGACCGCTTTGCCGCGCGCAAACAAATCGTGGCCGACCTGAAAGAACAGGGCTTTTTGCAGGAAATCAAACCGCACAAGCTGATGACGCCCAAAGGCGACCGTACAGGCTCAGTGATTGAACCGATGCTGACCAGCCAATGGTTTGTCGCCATGAATGCCAAGCCGCAGGGCATCGAGCCGAACAGCGAATACCGCGGCCTGAGTTTGGCGGAAAAGGCGAAAAAGGCGGTGGACAGCGGCGCGGTACGCTTCATCCCCGAAAACTGGGTCAATACCTATAACCAATGGATGAACAACATCCAAGACTGGTGCATCTCGCGCCAACTTTGGTGGGGGCACCAAATCCCCGCGTGGTATGACGAAAACGGCAATTACTACGTTGCCCGCAGCGAAGAAGACGCGCAAAAACAGGCAGACAGCCTGAAACTCACCCGCGACGAAGACGTATTGGATACATGGTTCTCCTCCGCCCTCGTGCCCTTCTCCACGCTCGGCTGGCCGTCTGAAACGCCCGAACTCAAAGCCTTTCTGCCCAGCAATGTCTTGGTAACGGGCTACGAAATCATCTTCTTCTGGGTGGCCCGCATGATTATGATGACCACGCATTTCACCGGCAAAGTGCCGTTTAAAGACGTGTACATCCACGGCATCGTGCGCGACCACGAAGGCAAAAAAATGTCCAAATCCGAAGGCAACGTCATCGACCCCGTCGATTTGATTGACGGCATCGACTTGGAAAAACTGCTTATCAAACGCACTACCGGCCTGCGCAAGCCCGAAACCGCCCCCGCCGTGAAAAAAACCACCGAAAAACTGTTCCCCGAAGGCATCCCCGCCATGGGGGCAGACGCATTGCGTTTCACCATGGCCAGCTACGCCAGCCTCGGCCGCAGCGTAAACTTCGACTTCAAACGCGCCGAAGGCTACCGCAACTTTTGCAATAAATTGTGGAACGCCACCAACTTCGTGTTGATGAACACCGAAAACCAAGACTGCGGCCAAGACGAAATGCAGCCATTGGCGTTTACCTTTGCCGACCAATGGATTATCGGCAAACTGCAACAAGCCGAAGCCGCCGTTGCCGAAGCCTTTGAAACCTACCGCTTCGACTTGGCCGCGCAAACGCTATACGAATTCGTGTGGAACGAATACTGCGACTGGTACATCGAGCTTGCCAAAGTGCAAATCCAAACCGGCTGCCCCACCACCCAACGCACCACCCGCCGCACCCTCGTGCGCGTACTCGAAGCCATCCTGCGCCTCTTGCACCCCATCATGCCCTTTATCACCGAAGAACTCTGGCAAACCGTCGCCCCGCTGGCCAACGCCAAACACAGCGACAGCATCATGCTCGCCGCCTACCCCGAAGCCGACCCGGAGAAAATCGTCTCCGCCGCCTTTGACAAAATGGCCAGTCTGAAAGATTTGGCCGACGAAGTGCGCAAACTGCGCGGCGAAATGGGCATCGCGCCAAACGTTAAAGCCCCGCTGTTTGTCGAAGGCGGCAGCGACTTGGCCGACTGCCTCGAATACCTGCCCGCCCTCACCCGCCTCACCGAAGCCAAGCTGGTGGACAAACTGCCCGAAGCCGAAGACGCCCCCGTCGCCGTCTGCAACGGCGCACGCCTGATGCTCAAAGTGGAAATTGACAAAGCCGCCGAAACCGCGCGTTTGACCAAAGAAGCCGAAAAACTGCAAAAGGCTTTGGACAAGCTGAACGCCAAACTCTCCAAACCCGGCTACACCGACAAAGCCCCCGCGCATCTGGTGGAGAAGGATAGGGCGGATTTGGCGGAGTTGGTGGATAAGATGGGGAAAGTGGAAGGGCAGTTGACGAGGTTGAAAGGGTAGCTGCTTAAAAATAACAATATGGTATAATCAACTTTCAAGAATTTAAGACAGAAAGAAATAATTATGTACGACAATGAATCTCGTGATGGATATGATTACTATAGGGATCAATTTCTCCAAGATAAGTATTTAGAAGCGAATAATAACATGGAGAGATTGGAGTATGGATTTATTATGAAAATACTAGGCATATCCAAAGATGAAGTTACTGATATGTCTGATTACAGAAAGAGAAGAGTATCTTTCTTAGAGAAAGATTATTGTGAATACTATAAAGACGTAGTGCATTATGGATTATACAAAATAGATTATTTTGAGCAACTAAGATTTGATAGAATAGGCTTTAAAACAAATCATCCGAATTTTAGTCTAGATGATTTCATTATGTTGCTTAATCAATATCTGGAAGATTCGTATCATATAACAATAGAAGATGAGATAATTGAAGTTAATATTAAAAATTTTCATGATGAATATGAACCTGAAGATTGTAGCTATTGTAGTGGTTCAGGCTTTGTTGATGGGGATCCATGCCCTGAATGTTATGGGCATGGATAACCCAATTAAACAAGCATAGGTTGGGTCAAGACCCAACAAAACTGTTAAATCATCTGTTTTGTGTTAGATTTTCAACCCAAGTTACCAAAAGGCCGTCTGAAACTGCTCTTTCAGACGGCCTCCCTGTTTTCAGGCTGCCTCGCCGCTGGGATACAGCTAAAATACCATCGGCAACTCCACAACCCCAAGCAGCCTGAAACCGTCCCTACTTTCAGGCTGCCGCAAACGGAATTCCTATGGACAACCTAATCATCTACAACACCGACGACGGCCAAAGCCATGTTTCCCTGCTGGTGTCCGACGGCGAAGCTTGGCTCACGCAAAACCAGCTTGCCGAACTTTTTAGCACCTCTGTGCCCAATATCGCTACGCATATTAAAAACATATTGGAAGACAAAGAGTTGAACGAGGTTTCAGTTATTAAGGATTTCTTAATAACTGCCCAAGACGGCAAGCAGTATCAGGTCAAGCATTACGCGCTGGATATGATTCTGGCAGTCGGTTTCCGCGTCCGCAGCCCGCGCGGGGTGCAGTTCCGCCGTTGGGCAAATACGCAGCTTCGCGCTTATTTGGACAAGGGTTTTGTGTTGGATAAAGAACGGCTGAAAAACCCGCAGGGGCGAACAGATTATTTTGACGAACTGCTGGCGGAAATCCGCGAAATCCGTGCCAGCGAAGCACGGTTTTATCAGAAAGTGCGCGATTTGTTCGCCCTATCCAGCGACTACGACAAAACCGATAAGGCGGCGCAGATGTTTTTTGCCGAAACGCAAAACAAGCTGATTTTCGCCGTTACCCGCCAAACGGCGGCCGAACTGGTCTGCACCCGCGCCGATGCCGCGCTGCCGAATATGGGCTTGACCTCATGGAAAGGGAGGATAGTGCGTAAAGGCGATATTGTGGTGGCGAAAAACTATCTGTCTGCCGACGAGTTGGACACGCTCAACCGTTTGGTGATGATTTTCTTGGAAAGCGCGGAACTGCGCGTGAAAAACCGCCAAGACCTGACGCTGGATTTCTGGCGCGGCAATGTGGATAGTCTGATTGGTTTCAACGGTTTCCCCGTATTGCAAGACAAAGGCGGCCGCACGCACCGCCAAATGGAGCTGTTCGCCCAAGAACAATACGCGCTGTTTAACCAGGCACGCAAAGCTGCCAAACTGGCCGCCGACGAAACCGAAGACTTGCGCGAACTGGAAAACTGGCAGGCGGAATTGGAAAAACGCTAAACAACGGTTGGCAACGGTTGGCGCAAGCCGAGCTCGGTTGTTGGAAAATATTGGTTCTGACAACCCAAGCAGCCTGAAAACAAAAAAAGCCGTCTGAAACCCTTTTCAGACGGCCTTTTAAAATCCCAACCATACTTTCAGGCTGCTTTTAGCCTGAGGCAAAACCTACCGCACCCGCGACCGATGCTCGCTTTCTTTGTAATCGCGGATAACGTGGTTGGTGTCGGTAATGAAATAGCGGTAGCGGGTGAAATTGGTTACGCCGCGCTCGTAGTAATCGGTGCGATCGCCATTGCTGTGGTAGCCGCTGCCGAGATAATGGGTCGATTCGCTGTTTTGGCTGACATCCGTCCAGGTGTAAATGTAGCCTTCCTGCCCTTTGAGTTTGCCTTCCTGGATAATTCCGTGCTGGATATCGTCGGCCTTGCCGAATTCCGCATACGCCGAAACAATGTGCTTGCCTTTGAAACGCGCGCCGGCCACGCCCCTGCGCGCCGCGTTGATTGCGCCGTACGGCGAGATGTCGGCATTCATAATTTTGTCCACCCTTTCGCAACCGGCAAGCGTCAGCACGGCAGCGGCCAATAATAAAGCGGATTTTGGTGACAACATAATTTCCCTTAGCAAAAATAAAATCAACGGACGCTCAAGCCGCGCATTATAAGGCTGCGGAGGCGAAAGCGATATGAACCTTGTATAATCGCGTGCCGCACGGCGATACCTGTTTTGACCATTATTATCTGAAAGGAGTTGTATCTTGTTGAACAAAAAACACCTGCTGGCGGCCGGTGCGCTCAGCCTGCTGTTGTCCGGCTGCCAGGGCTCGCTTGCTTACGAACTGATGCAGGCTGCCAGAGGCAGCAACGGCCCCTCTGCAGACCAAGTGCAAAATATGATGCCCATTGTGGAAGACATGGAAAAACTGCCGTCCGCCGCAGAATTGTCCAAGCGTAAAATGCGGCCGCGCAAATGGGGCGCATATGCCGCTTCCCCTGAGATAAAAATGATATGGGTAACCGATAAAGCCTATGACACCCCCGAAGCCGCTTCGGCAGATGCAGTAAAACAATGCCGTCAAAACGGTGGCAAAAACTGCCAAACCTATATTATTTACAGCAACTTGTGTTTTGCCATGTCGCAAGGCTATAAAGGCAAGCCCATGAACGACATGGGCTACGGCCCCACCGGCGAGTTTGCCAAAAAAGTAGCGGTTGCTTCCTGCAAACACCACGGCGGCACAAACTGCATACCCGTCCCCGGTGCGCCAGCTTCATGCGCCACACCATGCAATCTGATGACCGATCCGACCTGCCGCTACGAAGACCCCGCATATATCTTCCCCAATAAAAACGGCGGCAGAATGCAGAAAATGCCTTCGTTTATCCGCTAGCACGGGCGACTAAGGAAAGCCGTATCGTTATGAGTGCCGTTTTGGGCGGGTAGCCCGATGTGCTTACAGTTTGAACAGAAAGGCCGTCTGAAACCTGTTTTCAGACGGCCTTTAACTTTGTCGGAGTTGCGCTTTCAGACGGCCTTGTCCGCCAGCAGCGGCACACCGCTCAAAGCCGACATCCGGCGGACATAGTCGGCCGTTTTCGGCGGCATCTGCAAGCCGCGCACGATGGTGAGGTTGCGCAGAATCGGAAAAACGATGATGTCTTCCATGCCCAAAACGCCGCCCAGCGCTTCGGGCGAAACCACAAGCGCTTCCAGCTCGGCCAAATCGCCGGCAAGCTGCGCCAAAAGCCCTTCGGTTTTTTCGAGGTTGGCGGCAAAGCTGCCGATCAGCTTTTCCTTGCGCTCGGTGAAATAATCGATTGCCGACTGCGTGGCAAACTCGGGCAAACCCGCCAGCACGTCGCGCGGCTGGATAAGCTTGTTGGAGTATTGGGTGACCCTGTCGAACCAAGCTTGGATTTCGGGGCGGATGTCTTCTTTCAGACGGCCTTTTCCTGCCGTTTCATCGATGTGGCGCACGATATCGAGGCTTTCGCCCATAAACGAACCGTCGTCTTTTTCCAGAATCGGCAGCTGCTTCGCGCCTATCATCGCAATGGGCGCGGCTTCGTCGTCGTTTAACAAAACGGCCTCTTCAACCGGCAGGCCGCGCAAGCCGAAAATCATGCGCGCGCGGACGCAGAACGGGCAGTGGTCGTAAATATAAAGCTTCATCGCATCTCCTTTTTGTCTGACAGATTGATCGGATAAACCGGCCGCAAACCCCGCAAAGGGTGCGGCAGAATCATACCGACAAATCCGGATAAATGCCAAAGTGTTGTTTCAAATGACGAATTAACCATTTTTTACAAAAATAAATGTCTAAAATTTAATCAATTCTTGATGGTTGTTTTTTATAGAATATTTTTCGCCAAACCGACAATCGGTAGATTTTCAGGATAAATGGTAAGGTACCGCACAGGCAGTTTGCCTGCCTGTGCGGTTTACTTAATTAAAACGCAGGCATATACTGCGCACAACTTTACCGCCGCACACACAAGCGCGGTAATCGTCGCCGGGCGGTCCGGTATAAAAACCACATCACATTATCGAAACAAACGGAATATGCCGGCTTCGCCGATAGAGCTGCCGGTTCCTCTTACTAACTTGTTATCTTTGGAGTTTATTATGAATTACGATAAAGCGGTATCGGAAATGTTGAATGTTGACGGCGCACTGGCTGCCGCCGTTGTGGATTTCGAAAGCGGCATGATGCTGGCCGGCGGCGGTTCGCCCTCAATCGACTTGGAAATCGCTGCTGCGGGTAACACCGAAGTGGTGAGCGCCAAAATGAAAACCATGAAAATGCTCGGCATCAACGACGTAATCGAAGACATCCTGATCACCTTGGGCAAACAGTACCACCTGATCCGCCCGCTGAAAAAACACGAAGGCCTGTTCCTGTACTCCGTACTGGATCACTCCAAATCCAACTTGGCTTTGGCCCGCCGTTCGCTGATCGAAGTAGAACGCAACCTGAGCTAATCGCAATCCGCCAGAAAAAGCGGCCGGTTTTTCCGGCCGCTTTTGTTATGCCTGCCGTTTGTAAAGCGGACAGGGTGGCAGGGTTCGTGTCCGCACTATGCCGCCCGTGTTCTTTCAGAAACGCCATTCCCGCGCAGGCGGAAACGGCTGATAAACGCTGCTTCTTGATATCGGTTTTTGCGCCTTATCGGCACGGCGGCATTGGGCTACAATGCGCCGTCTTTTTCCTGATCGGATTCGGAGCGCATTATGGTTGACGCAACTTCCCTGCCTGACGCATCAGACGGTTTTCAGACGGCCAAACAATGGCTCGAACAGTATGCCGCCGCGCAACCCGAGGCGGAAGCCGCCATGCTGCGGCAGGCGCTGGCGGCAGCGCAGAAAGCCTATCCTGCCGATGCCGCCACGCCGATGGGCGAGCCGCTGCTGCCGCATCTTTTGAAAGCGGCGCGGCTGGTGGCGGAAATCGACCTGCTGCCCGAAGCCGTTGCCGCCACCGTGCTGGCCGACATTTCGTCCTACCGCGAAGGCTGGTATGAGGCCGTTGCCGAAACCTGCGGCAAAACCGTGGCCGATCTGGTGCGTGGCATCGACGAAGTGCAGAAGCTTACCCACTTCGCCCGCGTCGACAACCTGAACACGCCCGAAGAGCGCGCCGAGCAGGCGGAAACCATGCGGAAAATGCTGCTGGCGATGGTGTCGGACATCCGCGTCGTGATTGTCAAACTCGCCCTGCGCACGCAAACCCTGCACTTTCTCGGCAGCGTGCCCGACAGCCCCGAAAAACGCGCATTGGCCAAAGAAACGCTGGATATTTTCGCGCCGCTGGCCAACCGCTTGGGCGTGTGGCAGCTCAAATGGCAGCTCGAAGATTTGGGTTTCCGCCACCAAAATCCCGAAAAATACCGCGAAATCGCCAAGCTGCTCGACGAAAAACGCACCGAGCGCCTCGAATATATCGAAAGCTTCCTCAACACCCTGCGCGGCGAACTCGACAAATACGGCATCCGCTACGACGTGGCCGGCCGGCCGAAGCACATCTATTCCATCTACAAAAAAATGGTAAAGAAAAAGCTCGGTTTCGACGGGCTGTACGACATCCGCGCCGTGCGGATTCTGGTGGATACCGTGCCCGAGTGCTACACCACCCTCGGCATCGTCCACAGCCTGTGGCAGCCCATCCCCGGCGAGTTCGACGACTACATCGCCAACCCCAAAGGCAACGGCTACCAATCGCTGCACACCGTGATTGTCGGCCCGGAAGACAAAGGCGTGGAAGTGCAAATCCGCACCTTTGAAATGCACCGCTTCAACGAATTCGGCGTGGCCGCGCACTGGCGGTACAAAGAAGGCGGCAAAGGCGACAGCGCGTACGAGCAGAAAATCGCCTGGCTGCGCCAACTGCTCGACTGGCGCGAAAACATGGCCGAAAGCGGCAAAGAAGACCTCGCCGCCGCCTTCAAAACCGAGCTGTTCAACGACACCATTTACGTCCTCACGCCGCACGGTAAAGTGCTGTCGCTGCCCGTCGGCGCGACGCCCATCGACTTTGCCTATGCCCTGCACAGCAGCATCGGCGACCGCTGCCGCGGCGCAAAAGTCGAAGGCCAGATTGTGCCGCTGTCCACCCCGCTGGAAAACGGCCAGCGCGTCGAAATCATCACCGCCAAAGAAGGCGAGCCCTCGGTAAACTGGCTCTACGAAGGCTGGGTCAAATCGCACAAAGCCATCGGCAAAATCCGCGCCTACATCCGCCGCCAAAACGCCGAAGCCGTGCGCGAAAACGGCAAACAGCAGCTGGAAAAAATCCTCGCCAAAATCCCCTTCAAGCCTAATTTGCAGCAGCTTTGCGACAAACTGGGCTTTGGCAAAACGGAAGACCTCTACACCGCCGTCGGCCAGGGCGAAATCACGCCGCGCGCCGTACAGAAGGCCGCGGGCGCATTGAACGAGCCGCCGCCCGCGCCCGTGAGCGAAAGCAGCATCGTCAAACAGTCGAAAATCAAAAGCAGCCAGTCCGGCGGCGTTCTGATCGACGGCGAAGGCGGCCTGATGACCGTGCTGGCCAAATGCTGCAAACCCGCGCCGCCCGACGACATCACCGGCTTTGTCACACGCGGACGCGGCATTTCCGTCCACCGCAGCAGCTGCCCCGCGCTGCAAAACCTTGCCCGCCAGTCGCCCGACAAAATGCTGCCCGCCGCATGGAACGGCGCCGAGAGCGGACAGGTGTTCGCCGTCGACATCGAGATCCGCGCGCAAGACCGCTCCGGCCTCTTGCGCGACGTGTCCGACAACCTAGCCCGTCACAAAATCAACGTCACCGGCGTGCAAACCCAGTCGCGCGATCTCGAAGCCAGCATGCGGTTTACGCTGGAAATCCGCCAAGTCGGCGACTTGCCGCGCGTCTTGGTCGGCCTGAGCGAAATCAAAGGCGTGCTGTCCGTCACCCGTTTGTAGCCGCTTGGACAGAGGCCGTCTGAAAGCACAGCTTCGGCGCAGCCAAAACGGGTTTTCACTTTGTCGAAGTGTTTTCAGACGGCCTTTATCCCTGTGCCGCTTTGTCGGAACGTGCGGCTGCCGCCGCGCAAAGAGGCCGTCTGAAAGGAAAAAACCGCTTTCAGACGGCCTTTTGCCATATCGTCCGCCCCGCCTGTTGCTATATAATCCGCCGCGCCGAAACACAAAGGCCGTCTGAAAACCCGTTTTCAGACGGCCTGTTAAAATCAAGATAAAGAACACCATGAGCCAAACGCCCCTACTGGACAACGTCGCCCTGCCGCAAGACCTGCGCCTGCTCGCCCCCGCCGAGCTGCCGCAGCTGTGCGGCGAAATCCGCGCCTTCCTGCTCGAATCCGTCGGCAAAACCGGCGGCCACTTCGCCAGCAACCTCGGCGCGGTCGAACTCACCGTCGCCCTGCATTACGTTTACGACACGCCGAACGACCATCTGGTTTGGGACGTCGGCCACCAAAGCTATCCCCACAAAATTCTCACCGGCCGCAAAAACCGCATGGACACCATGCGCCAGTTCGGCGGCCTCGCCGGTTTCCCCAAACGCAGCGAAAGCGAATACGACGACTTCGGCGTCGGTCACTCCTCCACCTCCATCGGCGCCGCACTGGGCATGGCCGTGGCCGACAAACTCGCCGGGCGCAGCGCCCGCAGCGTCGCCATTATCGGCGACGGCGCAATGACCGCCGGACAAGCCTTCGAAGCCCTCAACTGCGCGGGCGACATGGCCGACACCGACCTGCTCGTCATCCTCAACGACAACGAAATGTCCATCTCGCCCAACGTCGGCGCCCTGCCCAAATACCTCGCCCGCAACGTCATGCGCGACATGCACGGCCTGCTCAGCACCATCAAAGCCCGCTCCGACAAAGTGCTCGGCAAACTCCCCGCCGTCAAAGAAATCGCGCAAAAAGCCGAAGAAACCATCAAATCGCTGGCGGGCGAGAGCGAACACATCAAACAATCCCTCTCCCTGTTTGAAAACTTCGGCTTCGCCTACACCGGCCCCGTCGACGGCCACAACGTCGGCAAACTCGTCGAAACCCTGTCCGAGCTGCGGCGCAGAAAAGGCCCTCAGCTCTTGCACGTCGTCACCAAAAAAGGCCAGGGCTACAAACTCGCCGAAAACGACCCCGTCAAATACCACGCCATCGGCAAAACCCCAGCCCCCGCCGAAGCCGCCGCCCCCGCGCCCGCCGCGCGTCCCACCTACACCGAAATCTTCGGCCGCTGGCTGTGCGACCAGGCCGAAGCCGATCCCCGCCTCGCCGCCATCACCCCCGCCATGCGCGAAGGCAGCGGCCTCGTCGAATTTGCCCGACGCTTTCCCGAACGCTATTTCGACGTCGGCATCGCCGAACAGCACGCCGTCACCTTCGCCGCCGGCCTCGCCTGCGAAGGAGTCAAACCCGTCGTCGCCATCTACTCCACCTTTTTGCAGCGCGGCTACGACCAACTCGTGCACGACGTCGCCCTGCAAAACCTGCCCGTGCTCTTTGCCATCGACCGCGCCGGCATCGTCGGCGCCGACGGCCCCACCCACGCCGGCGCCTACGACCTCAGCTTCCTGCGCTGCATTCCCAACATGACCGTCGCCGCCCCCAGCGACGAAAACGAATGCCGCCTGTTGCTCTCCACCTGCTACGCGCTGGACACCCCCGCCGCCGTGCGCTACCCGCGCGGCACAGGCTGCGGCGCACAAGTTTCAGACGGCCTCGACACCGTGCCCGTCGGCAAAGGTATCATCCGCCGACAGGGCAAATGCATCGCCGTCCTCGCCTTCGGCAGCATGGTTGCCCCCGCCCTAGAAGCCGCCGAAACACTGGACGCCACCGTCGCCGACATGCGTTTCGTCAAACCGCTCGACAAAGAACTCGTCCTGCAACTGGCCGACAGCCACGATTATCTCGTCTGCGCCGAAGAAAACGCCGTTTGCGGCGGAGCGGGCAGTGCCGTCCTCGAAATGCTCGCCGCCGAAGGCCGTCTGAAACCCGTCCTCCTTATCGGCATCCCCGACACCGTTACCGACCACGGCGACCCCAAACTCCTGCTCGACAAACTCGGCCTCAGCGCAGAGCGGCTCGCCGAACGCATCGCCGCCTTCGCCCGAGAGGCCGTCTGAAAACCGGAAAACCGTGCCGCATTTGCCGTTTCAGACGGCCTCAATCTGTGGAGGCCGTCTGAAACGGCAAAGCCCGAACCCGTCATCAAAGAAAACGGCATAAGCCGCATACTGGGCAAAATCATCGCAAGTCAAATCTCCGCCCGACACAGCCGTTCCGTATCTGCCGCCCTACGACGAATGCGGTTTGCGGCGGCAGATTTTGCGGTGTCGGATATTCGTCGTCCGCATGGGTGCGCTGCATATCCTGTACATAGCGAAGAGGCCGTCTGAAAAGATTTCAGACGGCCTCTTCGGCTGTTCGCGGCGGGGTTTTAACTGTGAAAACCGTGTTGCGGAAACATCATTCCTGCATCTGCGCCCCGAAGGTGCGGGCGGGAGCGGGTCAGGCAAACAGTATTTGCGAATCGCGCACGCAGGGGTTTTCCCTGTCCCAGGCGTAGCCGGCGAGGATGGCGCAGACCATGCGGCAGAGTTCGCTGTCTTTGTCGACGTCGAAAATCAGGTCTTGGAAGCGGCCGTCGTACCAGCCGTTGATGTAGCTGCCGAAGGCGTTGACGCCGGTGGTGAGCGGTACGGCAAACTCGTTTTTCCAGTCTACGGGCAGGCCGCGCAGTTCGCGTGCCACGCAGTCGGCGGCCAGTTTGGAGGAGTGCACGGCGATGGTGACGCCGGAGGAGAAGACGGGGTCGAGAAATTCGCCCGAGGCGCCCAAAAGGGCGAAGTGGCGGCCGTAGAGGCCTTTGCCTTTGGTGGTGTAGCCGGGCAGGTAGCGGAAGGGGAAGCCGTTGTCCCATTTGGCGTCGGCGAGGATTTCGGCGAGGAAGGGGATTTCGGCAACGGTTTCTTTCAGGATGTTGGCGGTGCTTTCGTGGCGGAAGTAGTGTTCTTCGCCGACTACGCCGATGGAGCTGCGGCCGTTGGCGAAGGGGATGAGCCAGACCCATACGTCGCGGTGTTCGGGGTGGATGCAGACGAGGTTTTTGTTGCGGTCGAATTTGGGGGAGGTGATGCGGTCGTCGATATGGGTGAAATGCACCTGGCGCATAACGGTTTCGGGCGGCAGCTCCCAGTTCATCAGGCGGGGCAGGGCGCGGTAGAAGCCGCTGGCGTCGAGGACGAAGCGGGCTTCCATATCGTAGGTGTCGCCGTTGTCACGCTCGACGGTGAGCAGCACGGTATTGCCTTCGTTGTCGAATTTTTTCAGGGTTTCGCCAAAGCGCACGGCCACGCCCTGTTTTTCCGCTTCGCGGATCAAGAGCAGGTCGAACTCGGCTCTCTGCACGTTGAAGGCAGTGTCGTTGCCTGCGCTGAATTTGTCCAAAAAGCTGAACGAGGTGTAGCGCCCGCCCCATGAAAAGGCAAAGCCGTTTTTGTATTGGAAGCCCAAACCGGCGGCCTGCACGGCACGCAGCAGCCCGGCTTCCTGCAAGATGTCCATCGCGTAGGGCAGCAGGCTCTCGCCGATAACAAAACGCGGAAAATGCTGCTTTTCGAGTACGCAGACATTGAAGCCCTGCTTGTTCAGCAAGGCCGCCGCCACAGAACCGGCAGGTCCTGCGCCGACAATCACAACATCGTAGATAAATGCAGCCACAACGTCCCCCTGTTTGTTAAATTACGGAATTTTTTGTTTGTTTATTCCCGTTATTGTAACGGTGGTGCCGTTTTCTGACAATCGCACGGCATATGCGGCAGGCCGCAAGAAGGCCGTCTGAAAAGGTTCGGACGGCCTTTTCAGACGGCCTCAAATGCGCTGCGCCAATTCTTCGGCTTTGCCCACATACAGCGCGGGCGTGAGCGCGAGCAGGCCGGCTTTGGCCTCGGCGGGGATGTCGAGCGATTCGACAAACTCTTTGAGCACTTCGGGCGTGATGCCGTCTTTGCCGCGCGTGAGGTCTTTGAGTTTTTCGTAGGGGTTGGCCACGCCGTAGCGGCGCATCACGGTTTGAATCGGCTCGGCCAGAAGCTCCCACGTTGCGTCCAAATCGGCAGCCAGCGCGGCAGGGTTCGGCTCGAGTTTGTTCAGGCCGCGCAAGTGGGCGGCGAAACCGAGCAGGGTATAGCCCGCGCCCACGCCCATATTGCGGAGCACGGTGCTGTCGGTAAGGTCGCGCTGCCAGCGGGATACGGGCAGCTTTTCGGCGAGGAAACCGAGCACGGCGTTGGCCATGCCGAGGTTGCCTTCGGAGTTTTCAAAGTCGATGGGGTTGACTTTGTGCGGCATGGTGGACGAGCCGACTTCGCCCGCTTTGACTTTTTGTTTGAAGTAACCGAGCGAGATGTAGCCCCATACGTCGCGGTTGAAATCAATCAGGATGGTGTTGATGCGCGCGAGGGTTTGGAAAAACTCGGCCATGTAGTCGTGCGGTTCGATTTGGATGGTGTAGGGGTTGAAGGTCAGCCCCAAGCCGGTTTCGACGAAGCGGCGGCAGTGTGCTTCCCAATCCACGTCGGGATAGGCGGCCAGATGGGCGTTGTAGTTGCCCACCGCGCCGTTGATTTTGCCGAGGATTTCCTGCTGTTCGAGCTGTTTTTTCTGGCGTTGCAGGCGGTAGACCACGTTGGCGATTTCTTTGCCGAGTGTGGTGGGCGTGGCGGGCTGGCCGTGGGTGCGGCTCATCATGGGGATGGCGGCCAAATCGTGTGCCATGCCGGTGAGTTTGTCGATGATTTCGGCGAGCTTGGGCAGCAATACGGCTTCGCGCGCTTCGCGCAGCATCAGGGCGTGGGAGAGGTTGTTGATGTCTTCGCTGGTGCAGGCAAAGTGGATGAACTCGGCGGCGGCGGCCACTTCGGGTACGCCGGCGAAGCGTTCTTTGAGCCAGTATTCGATGGCTTTGACATCGTGGTTGGTGGTGGCTTCGATGGCTTTTACGGCGGCTGCGTCTTCGAGCGAGAAGTGTTCCGCCACTTGGTCGATTTCGGCCAGCGTGAAGCTGCCAAAAGGCGGCACTTCGCTGATTTTCGGCTCGGCGGCAAGGGCTTTGAGCCAGCCCAGTTCGACTTTGACGCGGGCGCGCATCAGGCCGTATTCGGAGAAAATCGGGCGCAGGGCTTCGACGGAAGCGGCGTAGCGGCCGTCGAGCGGGGAAAGGGCGGAAATCGGGGTGATCATGGCGGGATTCCTTAATGGATGGTTTTTTGAAAACGGCTTGGGCAGCCTGAAAAACGGGATGGGCGGGTTTTTCAGGCTGCTTTGGATATAGAGAAACTTATTTTGCCGATGAAGGCTTGAACTTGCCGTAGCCCATAAACCTTTTACCTGCGGCTTCTCTGGCATTGATACAGGCAGGCGTGTCTCTCAGCTTGGCGGGATCGTTACTGCATTTATCCAACTGTGCATCCAGCTCTTGGGGATGGTCGAGATACCACTGCACATCGTGTGCTTCTTCGCCACAGGCGGCGAGCAGGAGCAGGGCGGTGGCGGAAAGCAGGAGTTTGTTCATGGCGGTTTCCTTATCGGACGAAACGGGTTGTTGAATTCAAATGCGGAATCGGCAATGCCGTGGCGGCGGGATTCCTGTTCGGACAAAAGCCGCGATTATAGCGGAACGGCAGGAAGAAACATTGTTAAAATAAGGCCGTCTGAAACCCTGTTTTAATCTTTTCAGACGGCCTCTTGCCCTTTATTTCAGGAATCCGCCATGGAACAAACGCCCGAACACGCCGCCGTCACCCGTCCGCCCAGCATCCACCCCGCCGCCTATGTGCTGGCGGGCATTTCCTTTATCCCGCTGCTCGGCCTGCCTTTCGGCCTGGCCGCCATCGTTTGGGGCTTGGCGGCGCGCAAAAAACGCGGCGGCAAAATCGCCGCCCTGATTGCCGCCGCCGGCGTCGCCTGCTCCGTTGCCGTTTACGGCGCGCTTTTTTATTTCGGCTTCCAACAGCGCGGCGGCGTTTACGACAAACTGCGTGTCGAACTCGCGCAGCAGCAGCTCGGCCAACTGGTGCAAAGCATCGAATTCCACAAGCTGCAACACGGGCAATACCCCGAATCGCTGGCCGCCCTGCAACAGGCGCAGCCGAAAACGCCGCTGTTTGTGATTGACCCCACCGACACCCGCCTCACCGATACGCCGCGCCTGTTCCACTACGAGCGCGTCGGCGCAGAGCATTACTACCTGCGCAGCGCGGGCGCGGACGGCGTTCCCTTCACCGCCGACGACATCGTCCCGCCAACCGACACCGCAGGCGGCAAAATCGGCCTGCTCAAAGAAAAGGCACAACCGTGATTCCGTTGAACGCCGCAGCCGACGCCCCCGCCGCAGCCCTCGCCATTGCCCAAGACTACGGCTTCAGGCCGTCTGAAAACCCCGTTTCAGACGGCCTCTTCCTCCTTGCCGACGCCGAGGGCATCAGCCTGTGCCAAGCAGGCGAAAAAGGCCGCGTCCGCGCCGATTTCACCGGCGGCGCGGCGCAATACCGGCGCACAAAAGGCGGCGGCGAACTCATCGCCAAAGCCGTCAACCACACCGCTGCCCCCCTCGTTGTCGACGCCACCGGCGGCCTCGGCCGCGACGCCTTCGTCCTCGCCGCACACGGCCTCACCGTCCACATCATCGAACGCCACCCCGCCGCCGCCTGCCTGCTCGCCGACGGCCTGCGCCGCGCCCTCGCCGACGGACAAACCGCCCCCGCCGCAGAGCGCATCACCCTGCACCACGGCGACGCCCTCGAACTGCTGCCCCGCCTCGCCGCCGAGCTGCGCCCCGACGTCGTCTGCCTCGACCCCATGTATCCCGCGCGGCAGAAGTCCGCCGCCGTCAAAAAAGAAATGGCGTATTTCCACCAGCTTATCGGCGCCGCGCAGCCGCAAAACGACGCCGCCCTCCTCGCCGCCGCCCGCGCCGCCGCCGCAAAACGCGTCGCCGTCAAACGCCCGCGCCTCGGCGAAACTCTCGCCGGCGAAAAACCCTCCTACCGCTACGAAGGCAAATCCACCCGCTTCGACATCTACCTGCCCGCCGCCAAGCCATGAACCTGCCCCGTCTCAGCCCCCTGCCCGACAGCGTGCAAACCGGCCTGCTCGGCTTTCTGCACGACACCTTCCGCTTCCACGCGCCCGACTGGCGCCCGCTGCTGCTCAACGGCCTGCCGCTGGGCATGGTCAACGGCATCTGGCAACAGCGCCTGCTGCGCGACTGGCCGGGCAGCCAGCAAATCCTTTCAGACGGCCTCCTGCTGCAAAGCGGCAGCTGGGACGACATGGCGCGCCTGTTGCAGCAAACCGCACGCGGCTGGCACGATGCCGGACTGTTCGGCGGCTGGCGCAATGAGACCTTCGATGTCTGCGACAGCAGCGGCACGGCACTATTCGCCCTCGAACGTGCCGCCTTCCGCCCGCTCGGCCTGCACAGCAAGGCCGTGCACATCAACGGCCTGAGCCCGTGCGCCGACGGCTGGCGTTTTCTCATCGCCTGCCGCAGCCCGCACAAAGCCGTCGACCCCGGCAAACTCGACAACCTCACCGGCGGCGGTATCGCCGCAGGCGAAACCCCCGAAGCCGCCATGCGCCGCGAAGGCCGCGAAGAGGCCGGCCTGCCGCCCGAGCTCCTCGATACCGCCGCTCCCGCCGGCCGCATCATGAGCCTGCACACCGTCAAACGCGGCCTGCACCGCGAAAGCCTGTATCTCTACGACATCATCCTGCCCGACGGTTTCACGCCGCAAAACCAAGACGGCGAAGTGGCCGCCTTCGCCGCGATGGACGCGCACGCCGTCGCCGATACCGTCATACGCGGCGAAATGACGAACGACGCCGCCCTCGTCACCCTCGACCTCTTCCGCCGCTGCGGCCTGCTGTCGCCGCAACACCCGCTGACGGCCTATTTGCACTCAACCCGCCTGTGAAAGGTCGTCTGAAAAGACTGAGGCCGTCTGAAAACCTGTTTGGCGGGTTTTCAGACGGCCTTTGTCGTGTTTTACGCCCATTGCGCCCGATTCGGCTGCCTGTCCGGCGCGGGCTTTGATTTGGTGTAATCGAAAATCGGGAGCGGCGGCAACCATTGTCAAAAGGCCGTCTGAAAAACCCTTTTCGGGGTTTTCAGACGGCCTTTGTACGAAAAAACGCGGCTTATTTCACAAAACGCTTGTCGGCTTTGAACGGCGCGCTGCTGGTCGGTTTGGCGGTGTAGAAGCGGGTGAAGGTGCTGTCGAGTTCGGTTTCCACCGCTTTGCCGTCGATCACCGCACCGGCTTTCAGCTTCACGCCGCCGCCGCTGGCTTCGCCTTTTTTCATGTTCGGCAGCTCCAGCTCGCTGATATGCAGGTGGGCTTTTTCAACCACGGCGTTTTCGTTCATCAGCTGTTTGCCGACGGGGCGGATTTTCTCGTCGGGCGTGTGCGGGGCGTCGCCGCCGTTGTCGTCCACCACGCCGATGTTGAGCAGGCGGGCGTGTGCCAAATCGGCTTTGCCTTTGACGACGGGCACGCCGACAAACAGTTTGATGCCTCTGTGGACGTAGGCTTTTTCACGCCATTGGCTCTGGCCTTCTTTGGGCGGTTTGGTCTCGGCGGCGGCGGAGTAGGTGCGTCCCATAATCATGATTTTGTAGCCGGGCACTTTTTTGCCGGACAGGCCGTCGGTAATGTCGTCCACCAGTTCGGGCGCTTTGAGCTCTTTATTGGCGAGGATGCGGGCGGAGGTTTCGGCCAGATAGGCGGCTTTGCCGTCGATGGTGAGGGTTTGCTTGCTGCCGAAATCGGCGGCGGAGGCGGGCAGGGCGGCTGCGGCGAAGGCTGCGGCCAGAATCAGGGCGGTTTTTTTCATAAGGGTGTCTCTCTTGTTTACGGATGTTTGAATGTTTGGCAGACGATTCGCGGCAAACGGCGTATCGTCCTGCGGCCGCATTGTGCTACAAATGGAAAGTATTATCAAGTTTATGCGTGATTGTGTCAGAAAACGTGTGTGCAGCCCGAGGGGCTTTAACATTGTGTTACAATGCGCTGTTTTCGTTTGCCGCCTGCGCCGCAGGCAGAAATCATGGAACTTCCCTGTCTTTTGACATTTTTCCTTCCCTTACGCAATCCGTAGCCATCCCGCCTGAATGCCCTGCCGCCTTCATGCGGGCGGAGCATTTATGAGCAGCCAGAATCCCGTTTCCTCTTCCCGTCCGTCCGACGCGCAGCGTCTCGAACTCGATATCGACCGCGTGCACGAGCTGGCCGCCGCGCTGCTGCCCGTTTACGCGCAAATCGCCGCCGCCGCGCCGCTGGCCGACGCTTCCCTCAACGAAAAACTGTCCGAGCTGACGGGCATTTTGCACGAACTGCACCCCGCCGACATGGCGGTGCTGCTCGAATCGCTGCCGCCCAAAGAGCGCGTGGTGGTGTGGCGGCTGGCCGAGCCGGAAGACGACGGCGAGGTGCTGCTGGAAGTGTCCGAAGCGGTGCGCGAAACGCTGATCGAGGCGATGAACCGCGAAGAGCTGCTCTCGGCGGTGGAAGACATGGATGCCGACGAGCTGGCCGAGCTGGCCGACGATCTGCCGCACCAAGTCGTATACGAAGCCCTGCAAACGCGCGACGAGGAAGAGCGCGAGCAGGTGAAGGCGGCGATGTCCTACGAAGACGGCCAAGTCGGCGCACTGATGGACTTCGAGCTGGTGAGCGTGCGCGCCGACGTCACCTGCGAAGTCGTTTTGCGCTACCTGCGCCGCTTCGATAGCCTGCCCGACCACACCGACAAAATCTTCGTCGTCGACGAAGAAGACGTGCTGATCGGCGTGCTGCCCGTGCGCAAGCTGCTGATTTCCAACCCGGAAGATTTGGTGGCCGACGTCATGGCCACCGACGTGGTGCGCTTCTCGCCGCAGGACGACGCCGAAGAAGCCGCGCAGGCTTTCGAGCGTTACGACCTGGTGACCGCGCCCGTGATCGACGCAAACGGCAAACTCATCGGCCGCATCACCATCGACGAAATGGTGGACGTCATCCGCGAAGAATCGGAAGCCGACATTTTGAACATGGCCGGTTTGCAGGAAGAAGAAGACCTGTTCGCCCCCGTGCTCGATTCGGTGAAAAACCGCTGGATGTGGCTGGCCATCAACCTGTGCACCGCCTTTCTCGCCAGCCGCGTAATCGGCGCGTTTGAAGGCAGCATCGAAAAAATCGTCGCCCTGGCCGCGCTGATGCCGATTGTGGCGGGCATCGGCGGCAATTCGGGCAACCAAACCATCACCATGATTGTGCGCGCGATGGCCGTCGGCCAGCTTGCCGACATCCAGGCCGGGCGGCTGCTGAAAAAAGAAATCGGCGTCGCGCTGGTGAACGGCATCCTGTGGGGCAGCGTGATGGGGCTGCTCTCCTATCTGCTCTACGGCAGTGTCGGCATCGGCCTCGTCATGGTGGCCGCCATGACGCTCAACCTGCTCTTGGCCGCCGCCGTCGGCGTGCTGATTCCCATCGTGATGGAAAAACTCGGCCGCGACCCCGCGCTGGGCAGCTCGGTATTGATTACCGCCGTCACCGACTCGGGCGGCTTCCTGATTTTCCTCGGGCTGGCGACGATATTCCTGCTGTGATTGTTCAAACATGAAAAGGCCGTCTGAAACTCCGGTTTCAGACGGCCTCATTGTTTTGCGGCGGCAGCAAAGAGGCCGTCTGAAAGCCTGCGGCGGACTTTCAGACGGCCTCTGTCTGCAAACGCTCAATAGCGGTAGGCCGCCAGCTTGCGTTTGATTTCCGGCAGGGCGGCGAGGGCGGCGGCTTCGCCCGTTTTAATCGCCTGCGTCTTCTGGTCGAAACCGCCCACCGCGCCGAGGTTCTGCACGCGCGGTTTGATTACCACGTCGGCCTTGCCCAACTCGGCGTTCAGCGCGGAAGTGCTCATGATGTTGAGCGTTTGGTCGAGGTAGGCGAAGAAACTTTTGCCGACCGCGTTTTCCGGTTTGGCGGAAATATCGACGGCAATCACGAAATTCGCCCCCTGCTGCCGCGCGGCGGTGACGGGCACGGGCTGGGTCAGGCCGCCGTCGACGTATTTCCGCCCGCCGATAACGGCAGGCTGGAACACGTTGGGAATGGCGGCCGAGGCGCGCACCGCCTGCCCCGCGTTGCCGCGGTTGAAGGCCACGGCCTTGCCGGTGGAGAAATCGGTGGCGACGGCGGCGAATTTGAGCGGGAACTGCTCGATGGGGCGGTTGCCCGTTTTGCGGTTGACATAGTCTTGCAGCTTTTCGCCCTTGATAAAGCCGTTGGTTGACAGGGTGAGGTCGACCAAATCGGTTTTGCCGAGGATTTCCGCTTCGAGCTCCATGCGGTCGGGCGACATACCCGAGGCGTACATGCTGCCGACGATGGCGCCCGCGCTGGTGCCGGTGACGACTTTGACGGGGATGCCGTGCTGTTTGAGTACTTTGAGAATGCCGATATGGGCGAAGCCTTTCGACGCGCCGCCGCCGAGGGCGATGGCGACGACGGCCTGCGGTTTTTGCGGCTGCGGTTTGACACGCACCTGCGGTTGCGGCGTGTTGCCGCTCGGACAGGCGGCAAGAACGAGGGCGGCGAAGGCGGCCAGGGCGGCGCGGCGGGACAGTGTGTTCACGGGTTTCCTTTCGGATGATTGGGAGGACGGGTTTCACTTCGTTAGGGCTTGGCTTTCAGACGGCCTCAGGGGGTGTTCAGGCCTTGCCGCGCGGAAAGAACATGACTTCGCTCTCGCCCGCGGGCAGGGCTTTTTTCTTGACGGCGTGGCCGTACACCGTTTCCAACTCGATGCGGGCAAGCTCGCCTTTGTCCCACAGGCTTTGCGCGGCGGCGCGGGCGGCGGCGGGGTCGGCGAAATCGAGCGCCTGCCACAGGCCGAGGGTGTCCATGTCCTGCCAGAAGGTGTCGGCGCTGCGGTATTCGAGGCGCAGGGCGGCGGTGTCGGTGACGGGGTCGTAGAAGCCGCTGTCGGCCAGCATGTCGCCCAAGTCGTGCATATCGATCAGGGCGGGGCGGTGGGCTTCGTGTCCCAGCGTTTTCAGACGGCCTGTGAGTTCGGCGAGGCTGTCGCGGCCGAAGTGGGTGAAAAACAGCAGGCCGTCGGTTTTCAGCGCGTGCGCCCAGGCTTGGAAAACGGGCAGCGGGTCGGCTTCGGTTGTCAGGCCGAGGTTCGACCACAGCATGTCGGCCGAGGCTTCGGGCGGCGGAGAGGCGAGGCTTTGGCAGTGCTGCGGCACGCTTTTTCCCGCCAGCTTGGCGAGAAACCCGCTTTTGCGCGCGGCGGCGGCGGCATCAAGAAAATCGCGGCGCGGGTCGTATTCGGAGAAGGCGGCTTTGGGGTAGCGGGCGGCGAGCAGGCCGCGGCTGACGTCGCCGTCAGCACCCGAGAGCAGGATGTGCTGCGGCGCGGCTTTGAGGATTTGCAGACGTTCGTCGGCGGTTTGGGCGAGGTAGCGGTGGATTTGCCAGCGGTCGTTGTTCATATTTCAGTGTCCCAATGGTGCGCGGGGCGGGAGTGTAACCGTTTTGCGCGTGCGGTTCAGCAGTTTTGCGGCGGCGGCTTGGGAAACGGCGTCCCGGCGCGGTGTTGGCCGTCTGGAAAGCTTTCAGACGGCCTTTATAGTGAAACAACACGAAAATCTACGGCGTTGCTGCGCCTTGCCGTACTACTTGTACTGTCTGCGGCTTGCTGCCTTGTGTCTTTCCTATTTTGTTTCACTATATGTTTCTTTATCCAGCCACGGATAAAGCCGCAGGATGCGTTTTTCGGCGAAGCTGCGCACGGAGCGGGCGAAGAGGCAGGCGATGCGGCGGGAAGCGGGGTCGGGCAGAGCGGCGGCGCGGGGTTCGAGGACGTCGAGCAGGGCGCGGGCGCGGCGGCGTTCGCCGCGTATCCATTGGTGCACGGCGGGATCGGCGGACAGGGCGGCGAAGTCGGGGCGGAAGGGCGTCGGGTTTGTGCGGTCGGAGGCTGTCTGAACCGCTGCGTAGGGTGTGTCGCTCCGCGACGCACGCGGTTTGTGTTGTTCGGAAACGGCGGAGCGGCTGTTTTGCCATCCGCCATCCGCGTGTGTGGCTGCGCCACACACCCTACTTGGGCTACTTGGGCGTTCAGACGGCCTGTCGCTTCGGTTCAGAATTTCGGCGGGGATGTTGACGATGCCGGCGGCGAGGTCTTGGCGCAGGTCGCGCATTACGGAGCACCAGGCGAGCGCGTCGGCCAGTTCGGGCACATTGCGGCTGCGGGTGGCCGCGCCTGCGGCGGCAAAGAGGAGGTCGAGCGAGTCGGCGAAGGTGGCGCGGTGGTGGGCGGCGAGTGCGGCGGCAGGCCAAATTTCGGCGGCGTCGGCGCGCAGGCGGTCGCGGCGCATGGTGTGCAGCAGGGAGGCCGTCTGAAACACGGCTTCGCGGGCGGTGTCGGGCGGCAGCACGGCATTCAGACGGCCTCGGAAGCAGGCGGCGAGGCGGCTGTAATGGTCGTGCGTGTCGAAAACGCCGCGCTGCCATTCGCTTATCAGGCGGTCTGCTTTGGCGACGGGGCTTGCGGAAACGTCATGCCCGCACGCTTTGGGCGGGAGCGGCCTGTCGCCGTCCATCAGGTCGTCGAAAGCCTGCAAAAAGCAGTAGCCCGCCACCATCAGGCCGCCGCGTTTCGGGCGGCGGAGGCGGTAGAGGGCGAGAATCAGGCTGATGAGGGCGTAGCGGCGGTGGCGGCGGGCGAAGGCGGCCTGTTCGCGCAGCAGCAGAAAGGCGGTGTCGGCGCGGCGGAAGGCGTCGCCGTCGGCGCGCGCGGGAACGAGGCGGCAGGCGGCGAAGGCGAGCAGGCCGCCTGCGGCGAGGTCGGCCAGATGGTGTTCGTGTATCAGCAGGGTGGAGAGGACGACGGCCGCCGCCCACAGGACATAAAGGGCGCGGGCGGGAAACCGCTGCCGCCATGCGAAGCGGGCAGCGGTTAGGGCGAAGGCAGTGTGCAGCGAGGGGAGGTGGTTGCGCGACAGGCTGACGCGGTCGGCCAAAAGGAAAAAGGGCTGCCAAAAGCCCCCGGCTTCGCGCGGCGGCCAGGCCGTCTGAACGGGCAGGAAAACGAAAAAGGGAAGGGCGGCCGCCAGCTCGGCGGCCAGCACGGCAAACAGCAGCCACGCGCCGTGCCTGTCCGCGCGCAGGCCGCACAGCAGAAGCAGCAGCGGCAGGCTGAGATAAACAACGCTCCACGCGGGCACAAAGGGAACGGTGGCCTCAAAAGGCAGGGCGGGGCGGATGCGCCACGGCACAAGGGCGGCAAGCAGATTTGCGCCGCCGTAAAGCAGGACAAACAGCAGGGCGAAGAGGGCGGCAAGGGCAAGGGAAAAGGCGGGATCGCGGCGGAAATTCATGGGGCGGGATTTTAAGCGATTGGGACGGGAAGGCGTTTTCACTTCGGTGGAACTTAGCTTTCAGACGGCCTTTTTGCGTTTACACAATATCCCGTTCGCGAAAGCGCGGGAAGTTTTCGAGGCGGCGGGGGCCGCGCAGGCAGGCGAGCCAGACGGTGAAAAAGGCGGGGCCGCGGGCGGGGCGGCGGGGCAGTTCGTACCAGGGCAGCTCGGGGTGGCGGTGGTGGGTGAGGTGCAGGTGGTAGTTGAGGAAGACGAGACGCAGCCAGCGCGGGGTGTGGAGGTTCCATGCGCCGTTGTGTTTGTCGAGCGGCGAGAAGGCGTGGTCGGTGTATTGCAGCGAGCTCCACGCGAGGGCGAAGGCGGCGTAGCAGGCGAGCCAGCCCGTCCATGTCCAGCCCAGCGTCCATGCCCAGAAAAGCTGCCATGCGGCCGCGCCGAGCACTTCGAGGCGGGCGGCGGCGGGCAGGCTGTCGAGCGCGCCGATGTAGTCGTCGGCGCCGGTCTGTATGCCGCCGCGTTGGCCGAAGGCGCGGATCAGGGCGCGGCGGACGGCGGCGGGGGTGAGGGCGTAAACCAGCACGCCGGTGGCGGAGACGAACCAGTAAACGCCGGTGTAGATGGCGTACCACTGGGCGTATTTCAGCCACAGGACGTCGCCTTCGTGCAGGATGTCGAACTGTTCGGAGGCGGAGCGGTTGTTGCGGTGGTGGGTGAGGTGGAAGACGCGCTGGACGGCGAGGCCGGTGGGAAACCATGCCGCCGCCAGTCGGCCGCACCATTCGTTCAGACGGCCTCCCCGCCCGTTGGCGGCGGGGGCGAACACGCCGTGCACGCATTCGTGCAGCAGGGCGAAGACGGTGTTGTTGCTGAGGGCAAACAGCAGCGCGGCGGCGACGGCAACCGGCCACGGCGCGTGCGAGGCGGCGGTGAGCAGGGCGAGGTTGGCGCATGAGGCGGCGGCGAGGATGAGGAGGTTGCGGGCGATGGGGGTCATGGCGGTTTTGTGGCGGGAGGCCGTTCCCGCCTTCGCGGGAATGACGTTTCTGAAAATCCCGGCAGACGGGGATTACAGGCTTTCGAGCGTGCTTTGGTAACGCGCGGCCTGCTGCACGCCGGGGTCATCGGCGCCGTCGAGTTTCAGGCGCATATTTTCGACAATGACGAAGTCTTTTTTCAAAAACGCCAGATATAAAAAGCGGGCGATGTAAAGTTGCAGGCGCGGGAAGAGGGTGTCGGGCGGGATGCCGATGGCGGCGAAGGCGAGGGTGCTGCGCTCTTCGGGCGGCGTGCCGGGGGCGTCTTGCGGCAGCAGGGCGAAGATACCGCTGGCACGGAAGCGGCCGACGCGGCTTTCCACCATGATGCTGCTGCCGTTGCAGGTGTGCGCCAGTTCGACGCGCCCGCCGGAGAGCCGCTGCATCAGCCAGCTGGAAAAGCCGCCTTTGGGCAGGATGCGGGTGGCAAAACGCATGCGGATGCCGCCCTCGGGCGGGGTGTCGAATACGGGATTGCCTTCGGGCGTGCGCTGGTGGACGATGGCCATGTGCGAGAGGTCGAAGCCGTTGCAGATCATGGCGCGCCAGTCGGCGTTGATGGTGCGGGAGGCGGTGAGGCGCAGGTGGCCGTTGTTGGCGAAGGGTAGGGGCGGGGCGGTTTCGCCTTCGGTCAGCGGCGGGTGCAGCCAGACGAGGCCGAAGCGTTCGGCGCACGGCCATGCCTGCGCGCCGATGCGGCAGCCGGGGCGGATGGGGGGGAGGCCGTCTGAAAGGGCGGTTTGCGGCTCGATCAGGCAGCCGTGCAGGCCGCAGCAGAGGGCTTGTCCTTCGACGCGCGCGCTTTTGAGGTGCGCGCCCATGTGCGGGCAGAAGGCGTCGGTGGCGCGGAACGTGCCGTCGGCGTCGCGGTAGAGCACCCACTCTCGCGCGCCGAGGCGGCCGCTGCGGACTTGGCCGGGGGCGAAACCGTGCACGCGGGCGGCGGGATACCAGCAGCGCGGCCAGTGGTGCCATTGTGTTTCGGCGGGGTCGTGTTCGGTCATGGGGTTTCCGTTTGTTGTTTTTGCTGGTGTCAGAATAATGTTTGGCTTGTGCTTTCAGACGGCCTCAGCCGTTTTCTTCGTCGAGCAGGCGGCGGATGTCGTGCGTTTGGTTGCGGCGGTTTTGCCGGTGGACGGGCGGCCTGTCGCGGACGCAGAGGGCTTTGACGGATTGGTGGCGGTTCATGAATTTCATCCGCTGCCCGTTGCCCCTGCCGCCGTCTTCGCCGCAGGTAATCCATTCGCTGACGGTATACGCGCCGACGCGGGCGTTGCGGATTTTGCGTTTGGCAAACTCTTTTTCCTGTTCGCAGCGCAGCTTGTTGATGTATTGACGCATTTGCGCGTCGCCCAGCGGCTCTTGGCCGAGGCGGGAGAGGGCGGCGTAGGTGCGCAGGTCTTTCAATAACAGGTGTCGGTAAAAGCGCGGGAAGGCTGCTTTGGCAAGGGCGAGGACTTCGAGCTGCTCCGCTTCGCCGAGTTTGCCGTTTTCGAGGATGGAGCGGAAGAGGGCGAGCGGGTTGAAGTCGGCGTAACGCTTGTGGTTGGCAATGGCTTCGCGGTAGCGCGGCAGGGTGAAGGTGTTGAAACGGGCGTTGAGTTTCATGGTTTCCTTTTCAGACGGCTTCTGTGCCGTTGCAGGCCGCTCCCTCCTACGCGGGAATGACGTTTCTGAAAACGTGTTCAGCCGAAAAAACGGGCGAGCAGATTGGCGAATTCTGCGGCGTGGCTGAGGAAGGGGGCGTGGGCGGCTTTGTCGATCACGACGGTTTCGGCGTGCGGCAGGTGCTCTTGCAGATATTCGCCCATGCGCCGCGGCGTGATGCCGTCTTTGCCGCCGTATACCAGCAACACGGGCTGGCGGATGTGCGGCAGCAGGCTTCGGGCGTCGGCGCGCTCGACGGCTGCGAGGGCGGCGGCCAGCGCGGCGGGCGTGCCGTGGCGGACGATGTCGGGCAGCAGGGCGTCGACTATCTGCCGCGCCTCGGGCGTGTGCAGCAGTTGCAGCTCCAAAAACTGGCGCATATATTTCGCATAGTCCTGCGTGAAGAGCGGCAGCATTTTGTGCAGCGCGGGGCGGGCGAGACCCTGCGGGTAGCCGGGCGCGGCGGCGAGTTTGGCGAAGGAGGCGGTGAGGCACAGGCGGCGCACTTTGTGCGGGTAGCGGTGTGCGGCGTGCAGAGCAAGCAGTCCGCCTAGCGACCAGCCGACAAGGTCGCTGCCTTCGGCCAGGTTGTCGGCCAGTTCGTCGGCGGCCGCTTCAATATCGAACCCGCCGGCAAAGGGCGCGCCGCCGTGGCCGGGCAGGTCGGGCGTGTGCACCTGCCAGTGTGCGGGCAGCAGCGGCCGCAGGCCGTCGAACACGCGGCCGTTTGCCGCCCAGCCGTGTATAAGATAAACAGGATGATGGGGTGTGTTTGTCATGAAATTCCTTTCCCGATTAAGCCGTTTGGCCGGGCCGCAAAGCTGCGCATTATGCCATGCGCGGGCTGAGGGCGGCATCTGCGGCGGCTGTATGGCCGATTTGCTGAAAACCGCCACGCCGCCCGAACGGGTCTGCCCGCGGTGCGGCGGCGCGGGCGACGGCGTGACGATCTGCGGCGCGTGCCAAAAGAAGCCGCCGCCGTTTGATTTGTTGTGGTCGTCGTGCGCCTACGCGCCGCCCGTCAGCGGCATCCTCCACGAATTCAAACACCTGCGCCGCTTGGAGCTGCGCCGTCCGCTCGCCTGCCTGATGGCCGCGCTGCCGCCGCCGTGGCTGCGGCACGAAGCCGTAGACGGCATACTCGCCGTGCCGCTGAGCCGAGAGCGGCAGATGGAGCGCGGCTTCAACCAGTGCACGGAACTCGCCCGCCTGATCGCGCCGTTTTTCCGCCTGTCCGTGCTGCCCGAAAACACCGTTTTCAGACGGCCTTCCGCGCCGCAAAGCACGCTGTCCTACCGCGAGCGGCTGCAAAACGCCAAAGGCTTGTTTGAGGTGCGCGGCGACGTTAAGAAACGCAATCTGCTGTTAATCGACGACGTGGCCACCACAAACGCAACATTGGCCGAACTGGCGCGGATGTTAAGACGGGCGGGGGCGGAGCGCGTTTTCTGCTGGACGCTGGCACAGGCGAAAATGCAAAGGCCTTGACGCACCGGGCAGATGGGGGCATAGTGCGCGCCGTTTTAAGTGTCTGATTTTATAGTGAGCCCAAATAAAAAACCTACGGCGTTGCTGCGCCTCGGCGTACCGGATGTACTGTCTTCGGCTTGCTGCCTTGTATCTTTTTCATTTTGACTCACTATATGTTTACTGTTGTTTTGTACCAGCCGGAAATCCCGCAGAACACCGGCAACATCATCCGCCTCTGCGCCAATACCGGCGCGGCTTTGCACCTCGTCAAGCCGCTCGGATTCCCGCTCGACTCGGCCAAAATGAAACGCGCGGGGCTGGATTACCACGAGTTCGCCAGCCTCACCGTCCACGAAAACTTCGCCGACTGCCTCGCCGCCCTCGCCGGCCGCCGCATCTTCGCGCTGACCACCAAAGGCAGCACCCGCCCCGACCAAGTGTCTTTCCGGGCGGGCGACGTTTTCCTCTTCGGCCCGGAAACGCGCGGCCTGCCCGCCGACATCCTCGAGAGCCTGCCCGCCGAACAAAAAATCCGCCTGCCGATGCGGGCAAACAGCAGAAGCATGAATTTGTCGAACACCGTTGCCGTCACCGTATTTGAAGCGTGGCGGCAAAACGGCTTTTCAGACGGCCTCTGAACGGGTTTGGCCCGCAAAGGCCGTCTGAAAACACCAAAGCAGCACCCCGCCGCACAAGAAGAGAAACAGACGCGGCACATCCCTTCAACTCCGGAACAGGACCTTGTTTTGACTCAAGCCAAAAATACTTTCTTCGCCGGCCTCGCCGCCGTTCTCTCCCTCACCGCCTGCGCCGGCGCGCAACCCGCCGCCGACCCGTCCCCCCCTTCTGCCGCCGCGTCTGCCGCGCCGAAGGTATCGGTTAAAGCAGAGCCGCTGCACAAATCGGCCAACCTCAGCTACAAAGTGGCCGGAAAACGCTACCAGCCCGCCAAGAAAGTAGAAAACTTCAGTCAGACCGGCAAAGCCTCATGGTACGGCCCCGGTTTCCACGGTAAAAAAACCTCCAACGGCGAACGCTTCGACATGGGTTCGCTCTCCGCCGCCCACCGCACCCTCCCCATCCCCAGCTACGCCCGCGTCACCAACCTTGCCAACGGCAAAAGCGTCGTCGTCCGCATCAACGACCGCGGCCCCTTCCACGGCAACCGCGTGATGGACGTTTCCAAAGCCGCCGCGCAGCAGCTGGGCTTTGTCCGCACCGGCACCGCGCAGGTGAAAATCGAACAAATCGTGCCCGACGGCAAAACCCGCCGCGAACAAAACCGCCGCAGCGGCATCGTTACCGACAACAAGGGCAAAGGCCAAACCGCCATTTAAGCGCCCTGCGCCGCCAAACCCGTGCCCCGCACGGGTTTTTTGCGCGCTTGCGCTATAATCCGCCGCCCGCCTCCCCGGCCGTTTTCAGACGGCCTACCGCACACCGAAGGAAAACCCATGATCGGCAGCCTCACCGGAAAACTGACGGAAAAACATCCGCCGCAAATCATCATCGACGTCAACGGCGTCGGCTACGAAGTCGACGTTTCCATGCAGACCTTCTACAACCTGCCGCCTGCGGGTGAAACCGTGCGCCTCTACACCCATCTGGCCGTGCGCGAAGACGCACACCTGCTGTTCGGTTTTGCCACCGCCGCCGAGCGCGCCACCTTCCGCCAACTCATCAAAGTCGGCGGCATCGGCGCGAAAACCGCCCTCGGCATCCTGTCGGCCATGAACGCCGAAGAGCTGGCGCAGGCCGTGGCGCAGGAAGACGTCAAACGCCTGTCGTCCGCGCCCGGCATCGGCAAAAAAACCGCCGAGCGCATGATTCTCGAGTTGCGCGGCAAACTCGCCGCCGCAGGCATTTCAGACGGCCTCTTCGCTCCAACCGCCGCCGACGGCAGCGACGACATCGTCAGCACCCTGCTGGCGCTGGGCTACAGCGAACGCGAAGCCCGTGCCGCCGTCAAAGGCATCGCCCCCGGCACGGAAGTGGCCGAGGGCGTGCGGCTGGCCTTGAAGAACCTGATGAAATAGGCAAAGGCCGTTCCCACCAAAACCGTGTTCTGACAAGCAGCTTCTTTCAGACGGCCTCTGTGCGTTTTTCTGTGCGGCGGGGAAACCAAAATCCCGCTGCATTCGGCCATGCCGGAAGAAACAGTCCGTTTGCTTGGCTTGCGATAAGATTTCCACCTGCGCAGAAGCAGCATTGTTTGGGGATTTGGGATTTCAGGCTTGGCGCAGGCAGCTTCGCCCCGACGGATCGGCAAAAGGCCGTCTGAAAACGCGAAATGCGGTTTCAGACGGCCTTTTGCCGCTGCCGCACACAGGGCGCGGCACGGATTGGCGGGATAAAAAACAGCCGCCGCACATTCCCACAATATGCAGCGGCCTATCCCTAAAAGACTCCGCCTTCCCGAGCGGAGCGACAGCATAGAGGCCGTCGGTTTTACCGTAATGTATTTGTTTTTCGATGCCGTAGCATCCGTTAAAAACGACCGACGCGCTGTGCATCGGTATGGGATACCAAGCAAGCTGCGTGCCAGCTTGCGGCATAGTTTGGTTTTGCATTTAGCATGATGATTTGCAAAGAAAAATAAAATTTTCGTCAAAAAACGTCTGCCGACTGTTTTTTAAAGGCGAATATTTTTTGCTTCTTTTTGCCCTTGCACGCGTTTGCGGAAACTGCGGCTTTATGCCGTTTTTCGGCAGAACATGGGCATATCGGCGGTGTGTCAAATCGCCGTCTGAAAGTTGAGGCCGTCTGAAAGTTGAGGCCGTCTGAAAGTTGAGGCCGTCTGAAAGTTGAGGCCGTCTGAAAGTTGAGGCCGTCTGAAAGTTGAGGCCGTCTGAAAGTTGAGGCCGTCTGAAAGTTGAGGCCGTCTGAAAGTTGAGGCCGTCTGAAAGTTGAGGCCGTCTGAAAGTTGAGGCCGTCTGAAAGTTGAGGCCGTCTGAAAGTTGAGGCCGTCTGAAAAAACCTGCTTCGCAGGTTTTTTCAGACGGCCTCTTTTGCTTTGCAGCGGCGGTTTAGGAAACCACTTCGCCGTTTTTGCGCTGCTGCTCGGTGCTGCGGTTAACGTACATCTGCTGGGCGATGGTCAGGATGTTGTTCACCACATAGTAGAGCACCAGCCCGGCCGGGAAGAGGAAGAACATGAAGGAGAAAACGAAGGGCATGATTTTCATCATTTTCGCCTGCATGGGGTCGGAGGGCGGCGGGTTGAGGGTAGTTTGGAACCACATGGTGGCGGTCATCAGTACGGGCAGGATGAACCAGGGGTCGTGGCGCGACAGGTCGGTAATCCAGCCCAGCCAGGGTGCCTGGCGCAGTTCGACGGAGCTGAAAATCGCCCAGTAGAGGCCGATGAAGATGGGGATTTGCAGCAGCATGGGCAGGCAGCCGCCCAGGGGGTTGATTTTTTCGTCGCGGTACATCTGCATCATGGCCTGCTGCATCGCCATGCGGTCGTCGCCGTATTGTTTTTTCAGGGCTTCGAGTTTGGGGGCGACGGCACGCATTTTCGCCATGGATTTGTAGGCGGCGTTGTTCAGCGGGAAGAGGACGATTTTGACGATAACGGTGAGCAGCACAATCGCCCAGCCCCAGTTGCCGGTGAAGCCGTGCAGTTTGTCCATCAGCCAGAAGAGGCCGGTGGCCGGCCAGTGGACGCGGCCGTAGTCTTTGACGAGTTCGAGTTTGTCGGCAACGGCGCCCAAGTCGGCGGTGGTTTGCGGGCCGGCGTAGAGGGTGGCGGCGTAGCTTTGTGTCATGCCGTTTGCCAGTTCGGGTTCGGCCACGCTGACGCCGGCGGAGTAGAGGCCGTCGGCGCGGCGTTTGATGTCGATTCGGCATTCTGTGCCGGCGCAGATGCTTTGGCCGTTTTTCGGTTGCAGTATCCACGAGGAGAAGAAGTAGTGCTGGCTCATGCCGACCCAGCCGGACTGGCTTTTGCGCTCGTATTCGGCCTGGTCGCGGCCTTTTTCAAAGTCGCTGTCGAGGTCGCCGAAGGAGACTTTTTGGAAGTCGCCCTGCGGGGTGTAGAGAACGGGGCCGGTGTAGCTGGACATGAAGTAGCCTTGTCCGGCGGGGGCTTTGCCGTCGCGGAGGATGCGGTAGACGGCGTCGGCTTTGACGGGGCGGCCGCTGCGGTTGGTGACGTCGAAACGCACGCCGATTTGGTAGCTGCCTTTGGTGAAGGTGTAGGTTTTGGCGATTTGCAGGCCGTCGGCAGTGGCGGCGGTGAGGCGCACTTCGGCTTTGTCGCCGTTTAAGGCGTATTGTTTCTGCGCGCTTTTGAAGCCGGTGCCCTGGGTGAGGCTGCGTCCGGCGGCGTCGACAAGGTCGGACTGGGCGATGTAGGTGTTGTCTTTGCCGTTTTCAAAGAGGACGAAGGGTTTGCCTTCGTCGTCGGCGGAGTTGTATTTGAGCAGGGTGAGGCCGCGCAAATCGCCGCTGGTTTCGTCGATGACGGCGGAAACGGTGTCGGTGCTGACGGTAATGGGGACGGTGGGGTTGAGGGCGGTTGGCGCGGCGGCGGCCTGCTGCACCTGTTGCTGTTGCGCGGCGGGCTGTACTTTCGGGCTGGGGAAAAGCTGTTCCCAACCCAGCAGTATCAGCAGGGCAACGGCAAAAAACACGGTCATTCTTTTGGCGTCCATACGGATGCTCCTGTGGTGTGGTCTGGATAACGGAGGGAAGGCCGTCCCCGCCTGTACCCCTTCGGGGCATAAATGCGGGGATGACGTTTCTGAAAAAGGGGGCGGTTGCGTTGCGGGCGGATACCAGCCGACCGCAAAGCGCCGCAGCATAACAGATTATGCGGCGGCATCAAATGTTTGTTCCTTATCCGTTTTCAGACGGCCTCAATGCGCAGAGGCCGTCTGAAAAGGCTTATGCTCCATCGTACAGATAAAGTGCGTTTTGCGGCAGGACGTGGCGGAAGAAACGCCATTCGCCCACCGCTATGTCGTCGATGTACACGTCGGGCTTGGACAGGAAAGCGGCGAAGCAGTGTTCCAGCTGCAAAAAACACGCGGCCTCGCGGGCGTAATCCGCGTCGCCGCTGCTCCACAGATTAAAGCGTTGCGCCTTCGGCGGTAAGCCGCTTCACGGCCTCGACGGCGGCGGGAATCGGAATGCGCACGCTGCCTGCGCTGCGCAGCAGGGTGTCGTCGACATCGACGAAAACGGTTTTCGGGCGGCGGTTCATGGCTTCGCTGTGTCCTTTGTATCGGAAAACGGGTAACAGCCATTAGGGCACGGGATCGTGCCCGTGCCCGCCCCAGGGGTGGCAGCGGGCGATACGTTTCACGGCCAACAGGCCGCCTTTGAGCGCGCCGTAGCGGCGCACGGCTTCCAGCGCGTATTGCGAACAGGTCGGCGTGTAGCGGCAGCGCGGCGGAACCAGCGGGCTGATGCAGTATTGGTAGAACCGGATCAGCAGTTGCAGCAGGCGGGCGGTCATTTTTTGTCCAGCAGCAGGCGCGAGAGTTCGGCGCGGACGGCAGGAGCGGTGTCGCGCCCGAAAGCCAGGCGCACGCGCACGATAAAATCGCGCGGCGGCAGGGCGTTTTTATGCCGTCTGAACCAGTCGCGGATGACGCGCTTCATATAGTTGCGCTCGTGGGCGCGGCGCGCGGTTTTCTTCGATACCACCAGTCCCAGCCGCGCATGGCCGCGCTCTGCGGGGTCGGAGTACGAAATTTGCAGCAGGGCGCAGCGGTATTGCTTGCGCAAAGCAAAAACGGAAGAAAATTCTTCCGTTTTCAAAAGGCGGTACTGCCTGCCGAAGCGTTCCAAAACGGTTGCGCTTACACAGACAGGCGTTTGCGGCCTTTGGCGCGGCGGGCGGCGAGAACGGCGCGGCCGCCGCGGGTGCGCGAGCGGACGAGGAAGCCGTGGGTGCGTTTGCGTTTGGTAACGGAGGGCTGGTAAGTGCGTTTCATGATATTTCCTAAATCGGTTTGGGTAAAAGCGCGGGATTACAAACCAAATCGCCGTTTTTGTCAATCAAAATAAAGCAGTTCGCGGCGGCGGGCGTTTTCAGACGGCCTTTTGCGACAAGGCTTTGCGGGCTCTGCCGCGTGGCGGCGGCGGCGTATTTCCGCTATAATCCGCCGCTCTTTCGCGCGCGGTTAAAGACACTGCGCCTATCTGAATGATTTTCCGACGGTTTTTTCTTTTTATGAACACCATGACGCCCGCCGAGTTTTGGCCGCTTTGCCTGCGCCGCCTGCACGAAACGCTGACCGCGCAGCAGTTTGACACGTGGATCGCGCCGCTGACCGTGGGCGAAGAGGACGGCGCGTGGGTGGTCTACGGCAAAAACCAGTTTGCCGTCAATATGCTGAAAACCCAATTTGCCGCCGCGTTCGAGGCCGTGCGCGCCGAGCTTGCGCCCGAGCAGCCGCCGCTGGTGTTCAAAGCGGGATGCGGCGCGTCTTATCCGATGGCGGCATCAGAGGAGAGGCCGTCTGAAAACGGAAACGGCACAAGCGCCGCGCCGCAGGCACAAGAGACGCCCGTTTCCCAATCCGATACGGCCGCAGCCGCCAAAGTGCAGGCCAAGCCCGCCGCCAAACAGAGCGCGCAGGACATTTTGGCCGAACGTCTGAAAAACCTACCCGCCAAACCTGCGGCGGCTGCGGGCATACAAGATGCCGCGCCCTCGTCGGCTAAACCTGCCGCGGCCGAAACGCCGCGCGAAACGACGAATGCCCAGTCCAACCTGTCGGCCGAATACACCTTCGACACGCTGGTGGAAGGCAAGGGCAACCGCATCGCCGCCGCCGCCGCCCGCAACATCGCCGAAAATCCCGGCCAAGGCTACAACCCCTTCTTTCTCTACGGCAGCACCGGCCTGGGCAAAACCCACCTTGTGCAGGCCGTCGGCAACGAGCTGCTGAAAAACAATCCCAAGGCCAAAGTGCGCTACATGCACGCCGACGAATACATCCGCAGCCTGATGAGCGCCTTCCGCAGCAACAACTACGACACCTTCAAACAGCAATACCGCCAATACGACCTGCTCATCATCGACGACATCCAGTTCATCAAGGGCAAAGACCGCACGATGGAAGAATTCTTCTATCTGTACAACCACTTCCACACCGAAAAAAAACAGCTCATCCTTACCTGCGACGTGCTGCCGACCAAAATCGAAGATATGGACGACCGCCTCAAATCGCGCTTTTCCTGGGGTTTGACGCTGGAACTCGAACCGCCCGAATTTGAAATGCGCGTTGCCATTTTGCAGAAAAAGGCCGAAGCCTCGGGCGTGACCCTGCGCGAAGACGCCGCCTTTTTCATCGCCAAACACATCCGCTCCAACGTGCGCGAACTCGAAGGCGCGTTCAAGCGCGTCGAAGCCAGCAGCCGCTTCCAGAAAAAGCCCATCGATATCGACCTGGCCGCCGAAGCCTTGCAGGACATCGTCGCCAGCGCCTACAAAGTCATTACCGCCGAGCTGATACTCGACACCGTCGCCAAACACTACCGCGTCAAAATCAGCGAGCTGCTCGGCAAAAAGCGCACGCGCAACATCGCCCGCCCGCGCCAGGTGGCCATGAGTCTTACCAAAGACCTCACCAACCTCAGCCTGCCCGCTATCGGCGACGCTTTCGGCGGCCGCGACCACACCACCGTCATGCACGGCATCAAAGCCGTTGCCAAGCTGCGGCAGGAAGACCCCGAGCTGGCGCAGGACTACGAAAAACTGCTGATACTGATACAGAACTGAGCTTTCAGACGGCCTCTTAATATAGTGAGCCAACACGAAAATCTACGGCGTTGCTGCGCCTTAGCTCGAAGAGGGCGGTTTTCTACGGCATTGGAAATGCCAAGAAAACCTGCCCCGTACTACTTGTACTGCCTGCGGCTTGCTGCCTTGTATCTTTCCGTGTTGCTTCACTATATTAGAGTTATTAACATTAAAGGCCGTCTGAAAAACAAAAATCCGCCTTTTCTCTTAAATCAAATAAGGAAAACCCATGCTGATACTGCAAGCCGACCGCGACAGCCTGCTCAAACCCCTGCAGGCCGTCACCGGCATCGTCGAACGCCGCCACACCCTGCCCATCCTCTCCAACGTTTTACTCGAAAGCGCGCACGGCCAGACCAACATCCTCGCCACCGACCTCGAAATCCAAATCAACACCGCCGGCCCCGAAAGCGAAGCCGGCGATTTCCGCATCACCACCAACGCCAAAAAACTGCAAGACATCCTGCGCGCCCTGCCCGAAGGCGCGCAAGTCGCCCTCGATTGGGCGCAAAACCGCCTCACCCTCAAAGCGGGCAAATCCCGTTTCGCCCTGCAAACCCTGCCCGCCGAAGACTTCCCCCTGATGAGCGTCGGCGAAGAAGTCAGCTCCGCCTTCTCCCTGCCGCAGGAAACCCTCAAAACCATGCTCGCCCAAGTGCAGTACAGCATGGCCGTGCAGGACATCCGCTACTACCTCAACGGCCTTTTGATGCAGACCGAAGGCAGCCAGCTGCGCCTCGTCGCCACCGACGGCCACCGCCTCGCCTACTCCGCCGCCGCCATCGAAGCCGACCTGCCCAAAGCCGAAGTCATCCTGCCGCGCAAAACCGTGCTCGAACTCTTCAAACTGCTCAACCGCCCCGAAGAGCAGGTCAGCGTCGAGCTGCTCGGCAACCAGGTGCGCTTCCGCTGCAACGATTCCGTCATCGTCAGCAAAGTCGTCGACGGCAAATTCCCCGACTTCAACCGCGTCATTCCGCTCGACAACGACAAAATCTTCGTCCTCAACCGCGCCAACCTGCTCGGTGCCTTGGAGCGTGCCGCCATCCTTGCCAACGAAAAATTCAGAGGCGCCCGCCTGCACCTGCAACCCGGCCTGCTGAGCGTCGTGTGCAGCAACAACGAACAGGAAGAAGCGCGCGAAGAACTCGAAATCGCCTATCAGGGCGGCGAACTCGAAGCCGGCTTCAACATCAACTACCTGATGGACATCCTGCGCAACGTCCACGCCGAAGACATCCAGCTTGCCTTCGGCGACGCCAACCGCTCCACCCTGTTCACCATCCCCAACAACCCCAACTTCAAATATATCGTCATGCCCATGCGCATTTAGAGCATATCGAGCACCGTCAGGCCGTCTGAACCCTTGATACGGAGGTTTCAGACGGCCTCTTCCCATCCGAATCCGTCCCCAAATACCGCCATGAAAAAAGCCCCCAAATCCTTCGAAGAGGCCATGAAACGCCTCGAAACCCTCACCGAAGCCATGCAAAACGCCGACATGCCCCTCGAAGACGCCCTTGCCGCCTATCAGGAAGGCAGCGCCCTCGTCAAATACTGCCAAGACAAACTCGCCGAAGTCGAACAAAAACTGCACATCATCGATTCAGACGGCCTCATCAAGGAATTCGCCCCCGATGGACAATAGCGACCTCAAACACTGGCAGGCACAGGCACAGGCGCAAACCGAGCTGCTGCTGCAAAGCCTGATGCCGTCTGAAAACCAAGTCCCGCAGGATTTGCACCAAGCCATGCGCTACGCCGCCCTCGGCGGCGGCAAACGCCTGCGCCCCCTGCTCGTACTCGCCGCCTCGCAGCTCGGACAGGCCGATCCCGACGCCGTCGGACACGCCATGGCCGCCGTCGAACTCATCCACGTCTACTCCCTCGTCCACGACGACATGCCCGCCATGGACAACGACAGCCTGCGGCGCGGCAAACCCACCTGCCACATCCGCTACGGCGAAGCCGCCGCCCTGCTCGCGGGCGACGCCCTGCAAACCCTCGCCTTCGACATCCTCGCCCGCCCCACAGATCTGCTGCCCGCGCGCCAGCTCAAAATGCTCTCCGTCCTCGCCCGCGCCGGCGGCAGCCTCGGCATGGCGGGCGGACAGGCCGTCGACCTCGCCAACGTCGGCAAACCCCTGGCTCAGGCGCAGCTCGAACAAATGCACAGCCTCAAAACCGGCGCCCTCATCCGCGCCGCCGCCGCCCTCGGCGGCCTCGCCTGCCCCGACATCGACGACACCGCCCTGCAACACATCGACCGCTACGCCGAACGCCTCGGCCTCGCCTTCCAAGTCATCGACGACGTGCTCGACTGCGAAGCCGACACCGCCACCCTCGGCAAAACCGCCGGCAAAGACGCCGAACAAAACAAACCCACCTACGTTTCCCTGATGGGACTCGCCGCCGCCCGCCGCTACGCCGAAAGCCTCACCGCCGAAGCCGCCGCCGCCCTCGAACCCTTCGGCAAACGCGCCGAACGCCTGCGCCAGCTCGCGCAATTCGTCACCGCACGCAAAAAGTGAACGGCCGGCTAGGGGCTGTTTGCATTTGGTTTGTGAAGCGGATTTTGCGTCAGAAAGCGGCAGGTGCAAGGCGAAAATACGATCCTATGCCGTCCATAGGCGAGTATTTTCAACGCGGCAGATGCCGTTTTATGGCGTAAAAGCCGCCGCAATACCAAATGCAAACAGCTCCTAAGGCCGTCTGAATCCTGTTTTACGGTTTTCAGACGGCCAACCCTTTCCCGCCACAACAAATGCGGGAATGATGTTTCCGAAACCGTTTTTCAGAAACGTCATCCCGCATTTATGCCCCGAAGGGGTACAGGCGGGAACGGCCTTCCACTACACAGGCCGTCTGAGAAAACTGTTCTCCGTAACCAAAGAAAGCAAAAACACCATGTCCCGCCCCCTGATTCTATTGTCCGCCGCCCTGCTGCTGGCCGCGCCTGCCGTCCAAGCTGCGCCGAAAGCGGAGAAAGCGGCGAAAAAAACGCCTGCCGCAGCGGCAGGCCGCCAAGATGCCGAAGAAACCGTCCTCCTGCCGCCCGTATTCCGCGATGCCGAAACCGACAAGACGGGCTTTCCGCAAACCGGCCGCGCCATCTGGCGGCTGCATGCCGACGCCAACGGCAAAGTCGTCCGCCGCGAACAGGAAACAGACCGCGCCGTTGCCAAACAGGCGGCGGCTATCGGCAATCTGCCGCAGGAATTTCCGCCGCGCGAACGCTGCGGAGAGCGGCAAAGCCAAAGCGGCGCAAGCGAAACCGTCTGCCGCAAAGTGCCGTTTACCGTGGTGCAGGAAGCGTATTTCGTGATTCCGCAAAATCTTGCCGCAGACAAAACGCAGTTTGCCGAGGCCGTGCAGACCGTGCCGCCCCGCCCCGTCTATCCTCCCCTGTCGATGGAAAACGGAGAAGAAGGCACAAGCGTCGTGCGCGCCGCCGTCGCCCCCGACGGCAGGGCTTACGGCGCACATACGGAAAAATCATCCGGCCATCGGCTGCTCGACCGCTTCGCCGTCAAAGGCATGGATGCCGCCCGCTTCCAACCCGCCCGCTACCGTGGCAAACCCGTCTGGCAGGCGGTGGTCGCGCCAATCGCGTTCAGGTTGTGAGCAGTAATCAAAATGCCGCCGCAAAGGCCGTCCCCGATCGGGAACGGCCTTTGCATGAATCCCGCTTGATCGCCGCAGCAATATTTTTCAGCCGCGCCGAGTGCCCCTTTCAGACGGCCTCCCTTATAATCCGCCCGACTGCAACCCCTTGTCCCATCTTGAAAAGGAAACCCCCATGAGTTTCAAAACCGACGCCCAAATCGCCCGCGAAGCCGACATCCGCCCCATCCGCGAAATCGCCGCCAAACTCGGCATCGGCGAAGAGCAGCTTGAGCCCTACGGCCATTACAAAGCCAAAATCACCCCCGCCGACGCGTTCAGACTACCCAATAAAAACGGCCGCCTGATTCTGGTTACCGCCATCAACCCCACCCCCGCCGGCGAAGGCAAAACCACCGTCACCATCGGCCTGGCCGACGCGCTCAACCGCATCGGCAAACAGGCCGCCGTCGCCATCCGCGAGCCATCGCTCGGCCCCGTGTTCGGCATCAAAGGCGGCGCGGCGGGGGGCGGCTACGCGCAAATGCTGCCGATGGAAGACATCAACCTGCACTTCACCGGCGATTTCCACGCCATCGGCGCGGCCAACAACCTGTTGGCCGCGATGATCGACAACCACATCTACCAAGGCAACGCACTGAACATCGACCCCAAACGCGTGCTGTGGCGCCGCGCCGTCGATATGAACGACCGCCAGCTGCGCAACATCGTCAGCGGCAACGGCAAACCCACCGACGGCGTGCTGCGCCCCGACGGCTTCGACATCACCGTCGCCAGCGAAGTGATGGCCGTGTTCTGCCTGGCCCGCGACCTGGCCGATTTGAAAGAACGCCTCGGCAACATGCTTGTTGCCTACGCCAAAGACGGCAGCCCCGTTTTTGCCCGCGACCTGAACGCCCAAGGCGCGATGGCCGCCCTCTTGAAAGACGCGCTCAAACCCAATCTGGTGCAAACCATCGGCGGCACGCCCGCCTTCGTCCACGGCGGCCCCTTCGCCAATATCGCCCACGGCTGCAACTCGGTAACCGCCACCCGCCTTGCCCTGCATCTGGCCGACTACGCCGTTACCGAAGCCGGCTTCGGCGCCGATTTGGGTGCGGAAAAATTCTGCGACATCAAATGCCGCCTTTCCGGCCTCAAACCCGATGCCGCCGTGGTCGTCGCCACCGTGCGCGCACTCAAATACAACGGCGGCGTGCCCAAAGAAGAGCTGGGCGCGGAAAACCTCGAAGCCCTGCAACGCGGCCTGCCCAACCTGCTCAAACACATCGCCAACCTCAAAACCGTCTTCGGCCTGCCCGTGGTCGTCGCCATCAACCGCTTCGTTTCCGACACCGACGCCGAACTCGCCCTGATTCAGACGGCCTGTGCCGAACACGGCGTGGAAGTATCGCTGGCCGAAGTGTGGGGCAAAGGCGGCGAAGGCGGCGCGGACTTGGCGCGCAAAGTCGTTTCCGCCATCGAAAACCAGCCCAACAATTTCGCCTACGCCTATGATGTCAACAACAGCATCCCCGACAAGCTGCGCGCCATCGCGCAAAAAATCTACGGCGCGGCCGATGTAGACTTCAGTGCCGAAGCACGCGCGGAAATCGCGTCTTTGGAAAAACTGGGCTTGGACAAACTGCCTGTGTGCGTGGCGAAAACGCAATATTCGTTCAGCGACAACGCCAAACTTCTGGGCTGTCCGAGCGGCTTCACCATCACCGTCCGCAGCCTGACCCTGTCTGCCGGCGCGGGCTTCATCGTCGCCGTCTGCGGCAGCATCATGAAAATGCCCGGCCTGCCCAAAGTGCCCTCGGCCGAGAAGATTGATGTGGATGAAAACGGCAATATTACGGGGCTGTTTTAAACAGAGATAAGCTCGCCCTGCGGCAAGAGGCCGTCTGAAAAAACCTGCTTCGCAGGTTTTTTCAGACGGCCTCAACCATTTCAGGCAACAGCATTTGCTGTCTGAAATACCGTTTGTCGGATAAAAACATCGCTTGATAAAAAATATTGACAAATAAAATTTGCACAAAATCCGTTATGCGTGCATAATCCGCGGCCACATCGACAGCGGATTTTGCAGCGGCACCAAGCCGCCGTTGCGGGAAATCTTTTGTTTTTGTGTATTCTCTCTGTTTTCGAGCCCCCGTTACGGGGGCGTTTTTTTGCCCTGCGTTCCGCCTTTGCCGCAGTCGCGCCGTCAAACGGCCTGCGCCATTAAATTCATTCATGTAAAATCCGAAAATAACTCGTTTGCCTGCCGCCGAGCAAAGGCGCAAGATGCGAGCATCACCGTTTTCCCATTTTCCCCAAGGAGACCATCCATGACCACATTCCACCTCTCCGGCTACCCGCGCATCGGTGCCAAACGCGAGCTGAAATTCGCCGTCGAAGCCTTTTGGAAAGGCGCCAAATCCGAAGCCGAGCTGCGCGAAACCGCCGCCGAAATCCGCCGTCTGAACTGGGCGGCGCAGAAAGCCGCAGGCGCGGATCTTGTGCCCGTCGGCGATTTTTCTTTCTACGACCATGTGCTCGACACCCTGTGCACGCTGGGCGCGATTCCCAAACGCTTCGGCTTCGACGCCGCCAAACTGACGCTGCCGGAATACTTCCAGCTGGCGCGCGGCAACGCCACCCAGTTTGCGATGGAAATGACCAAATGGTTTGACACCAACTACCACTACATCGTTCCCGAATGGCACGCCGACACCGAGTTTTCCGTGAACGTCGCCAACCTGATTGCCCAGATTCAGGAAGCCAAAGCGCAAGGCCACGACATCAAGCCGACGCTGGTCGGCCCGCTGACCCTGCTGTGGCTGGGCAAGAAAAAAGAAGAGTTCGGCTGCCGCGTCAAAACCCTGCTGCCCAAACTGCTGCCCGCCTACGCGCAACTCTTGCGCGAGCTGGCCGCCGCCGGTGCCGACTGGGTGCAGATTGACGAGCCGATTCTCGCCGCCGACGCGCCGCAAGCCTATCTCGACGCCTTCGCCGGCGTGTATCAGGAGCTGGCCAACACCGGCGTGCGCATCATCATCGGCACTTATTTCGCTTCCGTCGCCGAACATCTCGAGCTGCTCAAATCCCTGCCGGTACACGGCGTGCACATCGACTGCGTACGCGCCCCCGAGCAGCTGGCCGTGTTTTCCCAAGGCTGGCCGCAAAACAAAGTGCTGTCCGTCGGTCTGATCGACGGTCGCAACGTATGGCGTGCCAACCTGAACAAAGTCATCGACACGCTCAAACCCGTTCAGGAAAAATTCGCCAATAATCTGTGGATTTCCCCCAGCTGCTCGCTGCTGCACAGCCCGCAGGACTTGGCGGTTGAAGAAAAACTCGACGCCGAAATCAAATCGTGGATGGCCTTTGCCGCACAGAAACTGGTCGAACTGGGCACTGTCAAACGCGCACTGGAAAACGGCAAAGACAGCGTGAAAGACGCACTGGCCGCTTCCGATGCCGCCGCCGCCGACCGCGCCACCAACAAAAAAATCCACAATCCCGCCGTACAAGAGCGAGTAGGCAGCCTGAAAGCAGGCGAAGACCAACGCAAATCGCCCTTCCCCGCACGCATCAAAGCGCAACAGGAATGGATGAAACTGCCGCTGTTGCCCACCACCACCATCGGTTCGTTCCCGCAAACCGCCGAAATCCGTCAGGCGCGCGCCGCCTTCAAAAAAGGCGAACTCTCCGCCGCCGACTACGACGCCGCGATGAAAAAAGAAATCGCCTACTGCGTCGAAGTGCAGGAAAAACTGGAAATCGACGTACCCGTCCACGGCGAAGCCGAGCGCAACGACATGGTCGAATACTTCGGCGAGCAGTTGGCCGGCTACTGCTTCACCCAGTTCGGCTGGGTGCAGAGCTACGGCAGCCGCTGCGTCAAACCGCCCGTTATCTTCGGCGACGTCTCCCGCCCCGCGCCGATGACCGTTTACTGGTCGTCCTACGCGCAAACCCTGACCAAACGCCCGATGAAAGGCATGCTCACCGGCCCGGTTACCATGTTCAAATGGTCGTTTGTGCGCGACGACATCCCACTGTCGGTCGTCGCCAAACAAATCGCCCTAGCGCTGAACGACGAAGTGCTGGACTTGGAAAAAGCCGGCATCAAAGTCATCCAGATTGACGAGCCCGCCATCCGCGAAGCCATGCCGCTGAAAAAAGCGCAATGGGAGGAATACCTCGCCTGGGCCTGCGAAGCCTTCCGCCTGTCCAGCACCGGCGCCGAAGACAGCACCCAGATCCACACCCATATGTGCTACTCCGAGTTCAACGACATCCTGCCCGCGATTGCTTCGATGGACGCCGACGTCATCACCATCGAAACCTCGCGCTCCGATATGGAACTTCTGACCGCATTCGGCGACTTCAAATACCCCAACGACATCGGCCCGGGTGTGTACGACATCCACAGCCCGCGCGTGCCGACCGAAGGCGAAGTCGAACACCTGCTGCGCAAAGCGATGGAAGTCGTGCCCGTCGAGCGCCTGTGGGTCAACCCCGACTGCGGCCTGAAAACCCGCGGCTGGACGGAAACGCTGCAACAGCTCGAAGTGATGATGGACGTAACCAAAAAACTGCGCGGCGAGTTGGACAACAAACGCTAAACGCAGCCCAAGCCGGACAAAGGCCGTCTGAAAACCCCGAAAAAGGTTTTCAGACGGCCTTTTCGGCAAAGCGCCCGCCGCAAGCGATACACCGAGAAAACACCATGAGAAAAACATCCTTATCCCTTCTGTGCGCCGCCCTGCTGCCGCTCGTTGCCGCCTGCGGCAGCCGCAGAGAAAGCGCCGACCCGCCCGCATCCGCGCCGCAGCCCGTCCAAACCGCATCTGCCGCCGAGGGCAAAGCCGCAGGACAAAGCGTTGCCGACAATCCGCGTTACACGCGCAATCTCAACCATCCCTTTGTCAGCCCGCTCGACATCCTCTTCATCTATTTCGATACCGATCCCAAAGCCGCAACCGATCCTTCTATTCTGAAAAAAGCCGAAGACAAAAGCCGCGAGCTGGTCGACGAATACCGGCGCACGGGCAAAATCGCCTTGGACGGGCCTGACTACGGCAACCCCGCCGCGCTGGCCGAATTCCGCATCCGCCTCGGCGCGCAGGCCGATTTGGGCTATTCGATTTTCGGCGTCGGCAGAGTCTCCTTCCAAACCGACGAAACGGGGCGCGTGCTCACCGCCGAGCGCGACATCAGCGACGCCGAAGGCTATACGCGGCTGAAATACAGCTATTGGAACGGGCAGCCGTTCAGCCTTGCCCTGCAATATGCCGGCGCCGACAAACAGGAAGGCATCCAAACCTTCATCTATGTCAACCGCCAATGGCTGCCGCTGCGCCCCGAAACACCCCTGCCCGCGGCCTACCGCAACTGCGCCGCCTGCACCGACGAAGCGCACGCACTGCTGGCGGAAAAAGAAAAACTCGCCAACGGCGAATCGCCCGAACAAGCCGCTTTGGCGCACGCAACGGCGGCAGCCAAGCGCAATATCGGCCTGATCGACAAACGCGACCTGCCCGAGCTGATGATAGAAGGTGCAACGAAAAACAGCCTCACCCTCGGCCACGACGAAGAAGGGCGTCCCGAAAAACTCTATTACAGCTTCGGCGACAGCCGCCGCGTCCACAGCTACCAGTTCTATTTCCGCGACGGCAGCCCCGTGTCCGCCGAAGCCTCGACGATTTTCTACCGCCCTGACGGCAGCATCGACACCGGCAAAACGGGCTACGAACAGAAAATCCTCTTTGCCGCCGACGGCAGCTTTGAGAAAAACGACACCGCCAACCCGCCGCCCGAGCGCCCGATTAGCGCCAAAAGCTGGCGGGAAGAGACGCAGCGCATGATCCGTCTGGCCGGACAATACCGCTGAACGGCAAGGCAACGAGGCCGTCTGAAAGCCACGAATCGGGTTTTAACTTCGTTGCAGCTTCGCTTTCAGACGGCCTTTTGCCCACCGAACACAAGCGCCCGCACCATACGGGATGCACAGAGGCCGTCTGAAAACAATCAGGCGCTTTCAGACGGCCTCCGATATTGCCCGCCGCACCGAAACCGTTTATAACCGCCCGCGTCCACAACCAAGGAAACTCCACCATGCCCCTGCGCGACAAACTGCCCGACCCCATGCTGCCCGAAAACACCCGCCGCGACATCCAATCGCGCGAGAGCTACCACCTCTTGAAAATCATGTCCGAATTTCTCGAAGCGGGCGAAGAGCTGCGCGCCGTGCAGCCCGCCGTCAGCATCTACGGCAGCGCCCGCATCCCCCCCGAACACCCCGACTACCTCTTGGCCGAACAAATCGCCCGCATCCTGTCCGACGCAGGGTTTTCCGTTATCTCGGGCGGCGGCCCCGGTATCATGGAAGCCGCCAACAAAGGCGCGTTTGCCGGACGCAGCCCCGCCGTCGGCCTCAACATCCTCCTGCCGCACGAACAGCACGCCAACCCCTATCAGGACCTGTCCGTCACCTTCCGCCATTTTTTCCCGCGCAAAGTCATGTTCGTCAAACACGCCGTCGCCTACGTCGTCATGCCCGGCGGCTTCGGCACGCTCGACGAACTCTTCGAAAGCCTCACCCTCGTGCAGACCGGCAAAACGCCGCACCGCCCCATCATCCTCGTCGGCCGCAGCTTCTGGCAGGGTTTGGCCGACTGGATGGAAGATCAGCTCGCCGGACGCGGCCTGATCGCCCCGAGCGACATGGAACTTTTCGAAATCCTCGACGACGCCCAAGCCGTGGCCGAACGCATCTTCCGCCACTACGAAAACTGCACCGACGGCTTCTGCATCAACGCCAAAGCCGATTGGGGGCTGGGCTTGTAAACAGAGCCGCCGCAACAAAAAAAGCCGCTTTCAGACGGCCTTCAAAGGAGAAAACCATGCAGCCCAAACTCATCATCTTCGACTGGGACGGCACACTGGCCGACACCACCGGCCCCATCATCGAAACCGTACGGCAGTCGTTTTACGAATGCGGCCTCGCCAAACCTCCTGCCGACCGCATCCGCAACCTCATCGGCCACTCCCTCGCCCAAATGATGCACCTGCTTGCCCCCGATGCCGACGCGCACAAACACGAAGAACTCGTCGAAACCTACGCCGCCCGCTACCTGCACCCCGACAACCGCCAAATGCGCCTCTTCCCCGATGCCCTGCCCGCCCTCGACACCCTCAAAGCACGCGGCTTTTGGCTCGCCGTCGCCACCGGCAAAGGACGCAGCGGCCTCGACCTTGCCATCGCCCAAACCCGCACCGCAGACTACTGGCTCGCCACCGCCACCGCTAGCGAATACCCCTCCAAACCCGCACCCGACATGGTGCTCGAAATCTGCGGCGAACTCGGCCTGATGCCGTCTGAAAGCCTCGTCGTCGGTGACACCGCCTACGACCTCGAAATGGCCGCAAACGCAGGCGCGCGCGGCGTCGGCCTCACCACCGGCGCACACGATGCCGAAACCTTGCGCGGCGCCCCGAATATCGGTATCTTGCCCCGACTGGCCGAACTGCCCGCCCTAATCGCAAGCCTCTGAGGCCGTCTGAAACACCCGTCACACATCCACAGGAAACCCCATGAGCTTCAAAATCCAACGCGAAGAAGAACAGCGCGACGAAAACACCCCGCAACAAACCGCCCCGCAGACCGCCCCCGCCGAAAGTTGGGAGCGCGACACCCTCTACAAACTCCTCCTCAGCGTCCACAAAGAACAACGCAGCAGCCGCTTCTGGCGCAACGTCTGGCGCGGCGTCGGCGCGCTTCTTTTCGCCGCCACCCTCTTCACCTTCCACAGCTGCGCCACCGGCAGCTTCGACAGCGGCAGCGGCCTGGAAAAAGTCCTCGGCGCAAAAAGCAAAGCGCACACCGCCGTCATCAAACTCGAAGGCGTCATCGGCGGCGGCCACCAAGACCAAGTCGCCATGCTGCGCGACGGCCTCGAAGCCGCCTACGCCGACAAAAACGTCAAAGGCATTATCATCCGCGCCAACTCCCCCGGCGGCTCGCCCGTCGTTTCCAACACCGCCTTCAACGAAATCCGCCGTCTCAAAGAACAACACAAAGACATCCCCGTCTACCTCGTCGCCCAAGACCTCTGCGCCTCCGGCTGCTACTACATCGCCGCCGCCGCCGACAAAATCTACGCCGACCCATCCAGCCTCGTCGGCAGCATCGGCGTCATCGGCGGTGGCTTCGACTTCACCGGCCTGATGGACAAACTCGGCGTCAAACGCCGTCTGAAAATTGCCGGCAGCAACAAAGGCATGGGCGACCCCTTCACCCCCGAAACCCCCGAGCAGCAGGCCATCTGGCAGCAAATGCTCGACCAGATTCACGGCGAATTCATCAAGGCCGTCAAAACCGGACGCGGCAGCCGTCTGAAAACAAACGACCCGCAAATCTTCAGCGGCCGCATCTACACCGGCATCGAAGCCGAAAAAACCGGCCTTATCGACGGCTTCGGCAGCGTATACAGCGTCGCCCGCGATGAAATCAAAGCCCCCGACCTCGTCGACTACACTCCCGAAGACGACGGCTTCGCCCGCGCCCTCAGCCGCCGCCTCAACAGCGAAGTGCGCGACGGCGTGCGCGACGGCCTGCAAAGCCTGCACAACCAAAACTGGTAAACGGTAGAGAGAAAAAAGGCCGTCTGAAAACCTTCATCGGGTTTTCAGACGGCCTTTGCTTCGCCGCTCTCACGCAGGCGTGAATGATGTCAGGGAAATGTTCAGACGGCCTTTCAGGATTTTGGTTTCGTTGGAATTGCGCTTTCAGGCAAACTGTGCGGCCGTCTGAAAAGCAGCCTGAGAACGGCGGGGCAACTGTTTTCCCTCTCCCGCTTGCGGGGGAGGGCTAGGGTGGGGGCTTGCGATGCTTCGGCAACTTTTGCGGGAGGCGTCACAAAAGCAGTTCTGCGAACTGCCACCTCCTCCCCAACCCTCCCCTGCGCCCAAGTGTACAGACCGGACACATAAGTAACACCTGTGCGGGGACATGGGTAACAGTTTTTCGGGCAGTTTGGCAGAAGTCGTTCAGGTCAATCCGGCCGAGGCGGTAGAAGCAGAAATAGATTTCGTACACCCCGTCTTCGCTTTGTACCGGACGGCAGGCTACGGTTTGTCCGACCAGCCCTTTGCCGATGCGTATCTGCCGACCCGGCAGGCTGATGTGGCCGTTGGTGTCCGTTTTGCGCACCAAGTCTCCCGGCAGGTATTCGACCGGTGCCAAGTGTTCGGGAAATTCCCTCGGGCTGCGGGAGGCTTCGCACTCTGAAAACGGCACGCCGCTTTATCCGCCCTACCGCCTGCCCGCGCAATGCCCCATCTGCCAAAGCCCTGTCGAGCGCGAAGAAGGCGAAGCGGTGGCGCGTTGCAGCGGCGGTATGCTGTGCAGCGCGCAAAGGGCACAGGGTTTGATTCATTTTGCCTCGCGCAAAGCGATGGATATCGACGGTTTGGGGCAGAAACAAATCGAGCAGCTGGTGGCGCAAAACCTCGTGCGCCACTTTGCCGACCTCTACCGTCTCGACGTGCCGACACTGCAAAAAATGAAAGAGGCCGCCGAACAGGCCGAAAGGCCGTCTGAAAACGGCGGGGCAGATTCAGGCGGCCTCACGCAGGCTGTGGGCAAAAGCAAAAAACAGCCGACCAAGTGGGCGGAAAACATCCTCGCCGGCATCGAAGCCAGCAAAACGCCCGACCTCGCCCGTTTCCTGTTTGCCCTCGGCATCCGCCACGTCGGCGAGCGCACCGCCAAAACCCTCGCGCAGGCATTCGGCACACTCGACACTGTGCGCCGCGCCCCCGAGCCCGTACTTGCCTGTCTGCCCGACATCGGCGAAGTCGTCGCCCGCTCCGTTGCCCACTTTTTTGCCCAAGACGCACAGCAGGCGATGATAGACGAATTACTCTCCGCAGGCGTTGCGCCCAAAGAGCAAGCCGTCAGCCTGCGCGCGGCCGACTACGCCAAGCCGCAACGCTGGCTCGCCCGTTTACCCGGTTTCAAAATCAGCGAAACCAAAGCCCAAGCCCTGTGGGAACTCGCGGGCAAAAACGCCGACGCGCTGTTTACCGACCAAGCCCTAAGTGCCGACTGGCAGGCATGGCGCAGCGTGCCGCACAACGAAAAACTGCTGCGGCACACCGTTGCCTTTTTAAACGAATTGGCCGACAGGCCGTCTGAAAACACGGAGGGCGGCGCAAACGGCGTTTCAGACGGCCTCAACGAGTCCGTAGCGGGCAAAACCTTCGTCCTCACTGGCACCCTGCCCACGCTCAAACGCGATGCAGCCCAAGCCATGATTGAAGCCGCAGGCGGCAAAGTCTCCGGCAGCGTGTCGAAAAAAACCGACTACGTCGTTGCCGGAGAAGCCGCTGGCAGCAAACTGGAAAAAGCCAACGCACTGGGCGTGGCCGTATTGGACGAAGCTGCGCTTCTGGCCATGCTCGGCCAAGCCTGACAACAATAAAGGCCGTCTGAAAACGGTTTTTCAGACAGCCTTTGCGCGGAAAATATGAAAAGGAAAACCATGAGCCACAAACCGATTAAAAAAGCCGTTTTCCCTGTCGCGGGCATGGGCACACGCTTTCTGCCCGCCACCAAGGCCAGCCCGAAAGAAATGCTGCCCATCGTCGACAAGCCCCTGATCCAATACGCCGTCGAAGAAGCGATTGACGCGGGCTGCACGGAAATGGTGTTCGTCACCGGCCGCAACAAACGCAGCATCGAAGACCATTTCGACAAAGCCTACGAACTCGAAACCGAGCTGGCAATGCGCCACAAAGACAAGCTGCTCGAACACGTGCGCGACATTCTGCCGCCCGATATCACCTGCCTCTACATCCGCCAGGCCGAAGCACTCGGCCTTGGCCACGCCGTCTTGTGCGCCCGCGCCGCCGTGAACGACGAACCCTTTGCCGTTATCCTCGCCGACGACCTGATTGATGCCCCGCAAGGCGCGTTGAAACAAATGGTCGACATCTACAAGCAGAGCGGCAACAGCGTCTTGGGCGTGGAAACCGTCGATCCCGCGCAAACCGGCTCCTACGGCATCGTCGAAGTGGAAAAACTGAAAAATTTCCAACGCATCACCAACATCGTCGAAAAACCCAAGCCCGCAGAAGCCCCGTCCAATCTCGCCGTGGTCGGCCGCTACATCCTCACCCCGCGCATTTTCGACCTGCTCACCAACCTGCCGCGCGGCGCGGGCGGCGAAATCCAGCTCACCGACGGCATCGCCCGCCTGCTCGATCACGAATTCGTCCTCGCCCACGCCTTTGAGGGCAAACGCTACGACTGCGGCAGCAAACTCGGCTACCTCGAAGCCACCCTTGCCTACGGCCTCAAACACCCCGAAACGGGCGCGGCCTTCCGCGAACTGTTGCAACGGTACGCGCAACAACCATAGCCCCGACCTGTAAAAAGGCCGTCTGAAAACCCTAATCCAAGGTTTTCAGACGGCCTTTTTGTATTGCTAAACCTCGACCGTTCGGCGCAGACGGCGGCGAAACAGAAAATCGGCAACCGCGTATACGGCGAAGACAAGAACGAAAGCCGCACCCGCGTGGAGGAAGGTGAACAGCTTGAAATACAGCGGCACGACGCGGCCGTTTTCGAGGCGGTAGCGCGTGGTTATCGTCCAGCCGCCGCCGCGGTCGGTCATTTGGTAGGTGTCGCCGCCGAGGACGCACAGCCTCATTTCCCGTTCGCGCCAGTCGCGGCAGACTGGTTCGGCAGAGGGCGAACCCGGCGGCAGGGTACACGGTTCGGCTTTCGCGCCCAAAGGCTCGGCGCGGCAGCCGCCCCGGCCGTCGGCTGCGGCGAAACGGAAACTTTGGTGTGGCGCGTCGCCCGCCGCGTAATGCTCGCCGGGTAGTTCGGACAAGCCGTAAGCAAGCGTCCACAGCAAAGGAAAAAACAGTAAAAATTGCAGCAGCCGCCACCAAAGCGGCAGCCGCATGCGCGGGGTGCGGGGCATGGTTGGCTTTCGGTTTGAAAAATGCGGCGATGATAGCAGAGCAGGCGGAGCAAAACGCCTTTACATAAAAAAACACAGCTGCCGGTTGCGCTTTGCAAACGGATTTTGTATATTCGTATTCAAATGAATACGAAAAGAGTATTTTGAATATGAATACAACCAACCGTATCCCCGTTAGTGTACGGATTAGCCAGGAAGACGCTGATTTTATTGCAGAGTTAAAAATCGAAGGCGCGAATACGCCGTCGGAAAAAATCCGCGAATTATTGAAGCAGGCCAGGCTGGCGCACACGCAGACGCGCAGCTATGAATCCGCGCTTACGGCGCAGGAGCAGTTTTTTCAGGCTGCCAGGCGCAACGTGTTGAACGCCGAAAAACAGGCGGGCGTGCATTCGCATATCGTTGCGCGCTTGTTTGAACAACTGCCCGATTTGGCCGCCACGCTGGCCGCCGACCTGCCCGAAGAGGCCGCGCAGCCCGATTTGCAGAAATACGAGCGCGAGCTGATGTGGCGCATCGTGCGCCTGACCGACAGCATTTTGCAGCTTGCCGTAACCGGCAAGGGCGCGGCCTACGACGATGCCGTGTTGCAACAGCTTGAAAACACTTTGAAACTGGCCGATATCGTGCGCCGTGCGTCTGAGGTTGGCGCAGAGGCCGTCTGAAACCCGAAACGAAAGGAAACAAAATGAGCGAAACCCTGTCCCGCCGTGTCGGCCGCCTGGTGAGCGGCGGCTTCCACGCCCTGATTGACGCTGCCGAAAACCTGGCGCCCGAAGCGGTGATGAACGAGAGCGTGCGCGAAATCGAGCGCGCCATTGACGAAGTACGCGCCGAGTTGGGTAAAGTGCTGGCGCAAAAACATCTGGCCGCCAAAAAAATGGCCGATGAGAGCAACCGCCACGAAGCGCTGTCCGACCAAATCCGCGCCGCCGTGTCCGCCGCGCGCGACGATTTGGCCGAAAGCGGCATCGCCGAGCAGATGGACATCGAAGCGCGTTTGCCGGTGCTCGAAAACACCATCGCCGACTGCGCCGCGCAAGAAAAAGAACTCGAAGGCTTTATCGCCGCGCTGCAGGCCAAAAAACGCGAAATGCAGCAGCAGCTTCAAGACTGGCGCGCCGCGCAGCAAAGCGCGGCAGCCGACGGCGGCGCAGGCGGCAGCGGCCTGGAGCGCATCGCCCGCAACGCCGAAAAAAGCGGCAACGCCTTCGACCGTGTGATGGGCAGACAAAACGCCGTACACAGCGGCAGCGACGCGGCGCAGCTGGCCAAGTTGAAAGAATTGGAAGACCTGAGCCGCAGTAACCGCATCGCCGAACGGCTGGCGGCTTTGAAGGCGCAGAAGTGAGTGCGGTAGGTTGGATTCTTGAATCCGACAAGCGCACGAAGCGGCTTTCAGACGGCCTTTCAGGCTGCTTGGCAAAGGCCGTCTGAAAATAAAACTGCCGTCATTCCCGCGCAGGCGGGAATCTTTTGCGGGCTTCGGCAAACGGCAGAAAAAAACGCCATCACCCAAGCTGAAAAAAGATTCCCGCCTGCGCGGGAATGACGAAATATAGAGCTTTCAGACAGCCTGAAAGACCCCAAGCTGCCTGAAAAGAAAACCCCGCCCCGATTATTGGAAAGAAAACCATGTCCCAGCCCGAAACCCCGCTTGCCGAACTGCAGGCCGCCGCGCAAAACGGCAGCCGTCCGCTGACTTGGCGTAAAACCGTTTCCCTAAGCGATGCCGATCGAAAATCGGTGAACATCATGCGTTTCGGCATGCTTGCTTCGTGTTTTACCGTGCCGCTGTCGGTTCTGTTTCTGCACCGGATGCTGCCCGATTTGTTTTTCCACCGCGACGGCACGTTCAAAGCCGCCAACGCGCTGCCGTTTTTGCTGATGGCGGTGTCGATGGGAATGTTTGCCCTGTGGATGCTCAAGCGCATCAACAGCGTTCTGACTGCCGGCCGCGCCCTTGCCGTTTTTACGCTGGATTGGAAAAAGCGCAGTCTGACAATGCACGGCTTCGGCGGCTTCGGCGGACGCATTGACCCCGCACACGCCGACTGGGCGCAGATTCTGCCCGACGGCCGCCCCGAGCAGCGCGAACGCCTGCAACAGCGCATCCGCCAACTGCTGGCGCGCTAGGGCAGCCTGAAAGGCCGTCTGAAAGCCACAGGCTGCAACAAAGTTAAAAACCGGCAGCGCGGATTTTTCCCTGCGGGAAAACGTCGGATTCGAGAATTTGATCTACGCAAATCCGAAGGCCGTCTGAAGAAAGAAACGACGCGATGAAACGCAACAACGACAATGCCCTGACCGCGCCGCTGCTGGCGATGATGGTTGTGCTGGCCGCCGCCACCGCGCTGGTGTGGCTGGTGCAGCAGGCCGATGAGCGCGGCGGTTGGCAGAATGCCGCGCCGTTTGGCAAATTGTTTGCCAAGTCCGAAGCCGAGCCGCCGCCTGCGGAAATTGTCCGCCGTGCCGAAGCGGGCGAAGCCGAAGCGCAGTATCAGGCAGGCGGCCACTATATGCGGCAAAACCGTTGGGATTTGGCGGTGCCGTGGTATGAAAAAGCCGCCGCGCAGGGGCACGCCAAGGCGCAGAACAATCTGGGCGTGGCCTATGCCGAAGGGCGCGGTGTGCCCGCCGATCCGCAAAAAGGCTGCCGCCTGATGGCAGCGGCGCAGCAGCAGCTTAATACCGACAACGGCCGCGAAAACGCCGCCATGTGCCGGGAAGAATTGGAAAAACACTGATTCGCGTCAGTTCCGTAGGCCGGATTCTTGAATCCGACAAACACCCGAAGCGGCTTTCAGACTGCCTGAAATAACCCAAAGGCCGTCTGAAAACCACAGGCTTCAGCAAAGTTAAAACCGGCAGCGCGGATTTTTCCCTGTGGGAAAACGTCGGATTCGAGAATCCGACCTACGCAAATCCGAAGGCCGTCTGAAACTGAAACCTGCCCGTTCAGGCAGCCTGAAAGCAGCCTGAAATCCCGTTCCGCCATTTATCAAGGAGACCCCGCCATGAATCAAACCAGCAGCAGACACAATATGTTTTATCTCAACGGCTGGCTTGCCGCCGCCATGCTGGCCGCTGCCGCCGTACTGATTGCCATGGCGCTGTTTTCCACCGTCGGCATGCTGGCCGCGCCGCTGTTTGTTTTTATCGTGCTGGCGGCAAGCGGCTTCCGTATCGTCCAGCCCAACACCGCGCTGGTGAGCACCTGTTTCGGCCGTTATTCCGGCATTCTGTCCGAGAGCGGGTTTTTCTGGATTATCCCGCTGATTTACCAAACCCAAAGCGTTTCCCTGCGCTCGGGCAACTACGTTACCCCCACGCTGAAAGTGAACGACGCCGCCGGTACGCCGATTGAAATCGCCGCCGCCATCGTTTACCACATCAGCAACCCCGCCGCCGCCGTGCTCGATGTGGAAAACGTCCACGATTTTATGCAGGTGCAGAGTGAGTCCGCCCTGCGCGCGCTGGCCACCCACCACCCCTACGCCGCTGAAGATACCGAAAGCCTGACCCGCCATTCCGAGCATATTCTCGAGCAGTTCCGCGACATGGTGCAGGAGCGCGTCGAACGCGCCGGCATCAGCATCGACGAAGCCCGCTTCACCCATCTGGCCTACGCGCCCGAAATCGCCCAAGCCATGTTGAGAAAACAGCAGGCCGAAGCCGTTATCGCCGCCCGCTACGCGCTGGTGCGCGGCGCCATCGGCATGGTGGAAGGCACCGTCCGCCAGCTCGAGCAGCGCGATATCGTGAAAATGAGCGACAGCGAAAAAGCCAAGCTGGTAACCAATATGATGACCGTGCTGCTTTCCGAAGAAAACGCTGCGCCGGTGTTGAATGTGAGCGGCGATTGAGCAGACGTAGGTCGGATTCTTGAATCCGACAAACACACGAAGCCGCTTTCAGGCTGCCTGAAAAACCCAAAGGCCGTCTGAACGCCCCCAAACCCATAAAGGAAACCGCCGATGTGGAATCTGATTACCGCTCCCGAAACCGAAATCTTCGGCATTGCCCTGGCGCTGATGCTGCTGCTCGGTGCGCTCGAAATCCTGTCGATGCTGTTGGGCGGCGCGAGCGAGTGGCTGGACAACCTGCTGCCCGACAGCCTGGCCGACAGCGCCCACGCCGAAGTGGGGCTGGACGCGGCCGACGGCGTGGTGGTGCGGTTTTTAAGCTGGCTGTATGTCGGCAAAGTGCCGGTATTGATGCTCTTAGTGGTGTTTCTCGCTGTGTACGGTTTGGCGGGCTATGCGTTTCAAACGGCCTTTGCCGCCGTGTTCGGCGCGTATTTGAACGGCACGCTGGCTGCCGTCGCCGTATGGTTTCTTTCGCTGCCGCTGGTGCGCGCCACCGCAGGCGGGTTGTACAAAATCCTGCCCAAAGACGAAACCACCGCCGTATCGCAAGACACGCTAATCGGCCGCGTCGGCGTGATTGTGATCGGCCAAGCCCGCACCGGCAGCCCTGCCCAAGTGCGCGTGAAAGACGGCTTCGGCCAAACGCATTATGTGATGGCCGAAGCCGACGGCAGCCAACCGCTGCAACAGGGCGAAGCGGTATTGCTGGTGTCGCTCTCGGGCAATACCTTTAAAGCAATTGCCAATCCCAGCGGCAGCTTAGTGGATTAGGCCGTCTGAAAGCCCGTAGGTCGGATTCTCGAATCCGACAACCGCCAAACGGCAAGTATTTGAAAAAACGTCGGATACAAGTATCCGATCGACGAAGCAACAGCCATCAACACCAACCCCGCCAAACCCTTTTTTCAGACGGCCTTCAAAACAAGGCAGCCTGAACCCCGCCGCCGCAAGGCATTTTGACAACCGCAACAAAAGGAAAACCCATGACTTTAGTTTCCATCGGCATCATTGCCGGCGTTATTCTCGCCGCCCTGTTTGTGCTCGGCCTGATACTCACCCGTCTCTACCGCCGCGCCAGCAAGGAAGTGTCGTTTGTGCGCACGGGCTTTGGCGGCGAAAAAGTGATTATGAACGGCGGCGCGATGGTGTTGCCCGTATTGCACGAAATTATCCCCGTCAACATGAACACGCTGCGGCTGGAAGTGCGCCGCGCGGCGCAGCAGGCGTTGATTACGCGCGACCGTATGCGCGTGGACGTGATGGCCGAGTTTTATGTGCGCGTCAAACCCAGCGCCGAGAGCATCGCCACCGCCGCGCAGACTTTGGGCATGAAAACCATGTCGCCCGACGAGTTGAAAGATTTGGTCGAAGGCAAATTCGTCGATGCCCTGCGCGCCGTGGCCGCCGAAATGGCGATGGAAGAGCTGCACGAAAAACGTGTTGATTTCGTGCAGAAAGTGCAGCAGGTGGTCAGCGAAGATTTGTTTAAAAACGGCCTGGAATTGGAAACCGTATCGCTCACCGGCCTTGACCAGACCAGCTTCGAGTTTTTCAACCCGCAAAACGCGTTTGACGCCGAAGGCTTGACCAAGCTCACCGAAACCATCGAAGGCCGCCGCAAAAAACGCAACGACATCGAGCAGGAAACCGATTTGGCGATTAAAACCAAAAATCTCGAAGCCGAGCAGCAACGCCTGAAAATCGCCCGCGAAGAAGAATACGCCAAGCTGGAGCAGGAGCGCGAAATCGCCGTGCGCCGCGCCGAGCAGGAGGCGGGCATCGCCGAGCAGGAAGCGGCGAAAAAACGCGAAGCCGAAGAAGCCAAAATCGCCGCCGCGCGCGAAGTGGATTTGAAACGCATCGCCGCCGAGCGCGACATCAAAAACGAAGACATCCGCAAAGCGCAGGCCGTGGAGCAGGCCGAAGTCGAGCGGCGCAAAGCCATCGAGCTGGCCGAGCAGGACAGAGCCATCGCCGTGGCCGAAAAATCCCGCGCCGAATCAGAAGCCAAAGCCGAAGCCGACAAAGCCCGCGCCGCCGCCGTGCGCGAAGAAGAAAGCGTGATTACCGTGCGCGAAACCGAGCGCGCCGAGCGTGCCAAAGCGGTGGAGCTGATTGCCGCCGCCGAAGTCGCCCAGCGCGAAGCCATCGCGGTAACCGTGGCCGCCGAAGCCGAGAAACAGGCCGCGCAGGACAAGGCCGAAGCGCTGCGTATCGCCGCCGAAGCCGAAGCTGAGCAGTTCCGTCTCAAAGCCAAGGGCGAAGCCGATGCCAAAGTGCTGCTGGCGCAGGCGCAGGAGCAGCAGTACAAAGTCGATGCCGAGGGCAAACGCGCGGTAAACGAAGCGGCCAACGTGTTGAGCGTGGAGCAAATCGAGATGCAAATCCGCCTCGCGCTGTTGAAACACCTGCCCGACATCATCCGCGAATCCGTGCGCCCGATGGAAAACATCGACGGCATCAAAATTCTGCAGGTCAACGGCCTGGGTGGCGCGCTTGGCGCGGCGGGCGAGAGCGTTTCAGACGGCCAAACCCAAGGCAGCCTCGCCGACCAAATGGTTAACAGTGCATTGCGCTACCGCAGCCAAGCCCCGCTGGTTGACGGCCTGTTGAAAGAACTCGGCCTCAACGGCAGCGACATCAACGGCCTGACCCAAGGCTTGGACAAAGGCGTGGGCAAAGCGGAGTAAGACCGTACCGCAGGCAGGCTTCGCACGCCGAAACCGCGCCGTAAAATCAGAAACGGCAACGCAAAACCCGATGGTACAAGCCCATCGGGTTTTTGGCCGTCTGAAAGGTTTGTTCACGTTTTTCAGACGGCCTTTTGCCTGCCCGCTTTTCGTTTTTTAACAAAAAACGGCAGCGGAATGGTGAGGCTTGTTTTGAGAAAACAGAAATAAAATCAAAAGGATGTTTGGAAGGTATTTGTGCAGCGGATGCAGGGCATCAGAAAAAAAAATTAGCCTGCGGCGGGCGGGCTTGTTTATAAACCGCGCATGTCGGGACACGGGGCTTTCAGACGGCCTCTTCCGGCAAAAACCCGAAAACTGATATTCAAAGAGGAGCAAACCGATGAGTAAAGCGCAAACTCGAAACCATGCCGCGGAAAAAGAGCGGGCGGCCAAGGTGCTGGCGCATCCGGCCTTCCGTTCGATGGCCAAACAGAAAGCATGGCTGGGCTGGGGCTTTTCCGCCGCTATTTTCGCCGTGTATGTGGCTTTTATCTGGACAATCGGCACGGCGCCGCAGGTACTGGCGGCTAAGGTGAATCCCAACGGGGTAACCACTTGGGGCATCTGGATCGGGATGCTGGTGATTGTGTTTTCGTTTGTGATTACGCTGATCTATGTCTGGCTGGCCAACGGCAAATTTGAAGAAATGACGCAAAAAGCGGTACGCGAAACGCAGGAGGGAGAAAAATGATGGGGAAAAATAAATTTCTGTTTGCCGCTCTGGCGGCTTTGTCTTCGGGTGTCCTGTGGGCTGAGGCGTTCTCGGGCGAGGTGGAGAAGCAGGCGACCAACTGGACGGCTGTGATTATGTTCTTCATCTTCGTGGGCGCGACGCTGTGGATTACCAAATGGGCGGCTAAGCAAAACCGTTCCACCGAAGACTTTTACACCGCCGGCGGCGGCATCACCGGCTTTCAAAACGGGCTGGCGATTGCGGGTGACTATATGTCGGCCGCGTCGTTTCTCGGCATTTCGGCGATGGTGTTCACCACCGGTTACGACGGCCTGATTTATTCCACCGGCTTTCTGGTGGGCTGGCCGCTGGTGCTGTTTTTGGTGGCGGAGCGGCTGCGTAACTTGGGGCAGTTTACCTTTGCCGATGTGGCGGCCTACCGCCTGAAACAAACGCCGGTGCGCCTGTTTGCCGCTTCGGGTTCGCTTCTGGTGGTGATGCTGTATCTCATCGCGCAGGTGGTGGGCGCGGGCAAGCTGATCCAGCTTTTGTTCGGCATGAATTATTTGTCTGCGGTGCTGATTGTCGGCGCGCTGATGGTAGCCTATGTGCTGTTCGGCGGTATGCTGGCGACGACTTGGGTGCAGATGATTAAAGCGGTTTTGCTGCTGGGCGGCGCGACGTTTATGTCGTTTATGGTGCTGTATGCCAGCGGTTTCAGCATGGAGGCGATGTTCCAAAAAGCGGTGGACACCCACAGCCGTGGCGAAGGCATTTTGGCGCCGGGCGGCTTGGTGAAAAACCCGATCGACGCGCTCTCGCTCGGCTTGGCGCTGATGTTCGGTACCGCCGGCCTGCCGCATATCCTGATGCGCTTTTTCACCGTGCCCGATGCCCGCGAAGCGCGCAAATCGGTAGTCGTTGCCACCGGCTTTATCGGCTATTTCTACCTGCTCACCTTTATCATCGGCTTTGGCGCGATTATTTTCCTGACCAATAATCCCGAGTTTTTCAAAGCGGTGGTGAAAGACGGCAAAACTGTGTACGAAATGATCGGCGGCACCAATATGGCGGCGGTGCATTTGTCGGCAGCCGTCGGCGGCAACCTGCTGTTGGGCTTTATTTCCGCCGTGGCCTTCGCCACCATTTTGGCGGTGGTGGCCGGGCTGACCCTGTCGGGTGCATCGGCGGTGAGCCACGATATTTACTCTTCGGTAATCCGCAAAGGCAAAGCTCTGCCGAAAGAAGAAATGCGCGTTTCCCGCGCCGCCACTTTGGGCTTGGGCGTGCTCGCCATCATCTTCGGCATTGCCTTTGAAAACCAAAACGTCGCCTTTATGGTGGGCTTGGCCTTTGCCGTTGCCGCATCCGCCAACTTCCCCGTGCTGATGCTGAGCATGTTCTGGAAAGGGCTGACCACGCGCGGCGCGGTGGCCGGCGGCTTTGCGGGACTCATCGGCGCGCTGGTGCTCATCGTGCTCGGCCCCACCGTGTGGGTGAGCGTGCTGCACAACGAAAGCGCCATCTTCCCTTACGGCAACCCCGCGCTGTTTACCATCCCGCTGGCCTTTGTCGTGTCGTGGATAGTTTCCGTGCTCGACAAATCCGAGCAGGCCGCGCAGGACAAAGCCGGTTTCGACGCCCAATACGTGCGCTCGATGACAGGCATCGGCGCGGCGGAAGCGTCGGATCACTGAGTAACGCGCCACAGAGAAAGCAGCCTTTACGGGCTGCTTTTTTGTTTTCAGACGGCCTTTCGGCACGGCAAAGCCTCTGTGCCTTATTTGTCCAAGCTATTTGTCCAAACTCAAACGGATTTTGCCGACGATTTCGCCGGTTTCCGACGACAGGTTTGCCACGGCGGCGATGCGTTCGAGTTCGCCGCGCATCAGGGCTTGGCGGGCGGGTTCGAGGCGGCGGCAGATGTTGAAGGCGCGGGTGAGGCCGGCGGCCAGCGAGGGGTTGAAGCGGTCGGCTTCGATGATTTTGTCGGCCAAAAAGCGGTAGCCCGAGCCGTCGGCGGCGTGGAAGTGCGGGATGTTGCGGGCAAAACCGCCGATAAGGGCGCGCACTTTGTTGGGGTTTTGCGCGTTGAAGCCGGGGTGGCGCAAGGCCGTCTGAATCTGCGCGGGGGTGTCGGCGCGGCGGGAGGCGGCGATCAGCGAGAAGTATTTGTCCATCGCCAGCGGCTGGTCGGCGAACTTGGCGGCGAAGTTGTCGAGCAGGGTGTCGCGCAGGGGGCTGGGGTTGTGGTTGGCGGCACTGAGAATGCCCCATTCGTGGGTCATGTTTTTCGCCATTTCGGGATAGTTTTGCGCCACCTGTTCGATATGCGCGGGGTCGGCGCGCAGGATAAAGGCGCGGCAGACGTTGCGCAGGGCGCGCCAGCCTGCGGGTTCGGGCGCGTATTCGTAGGGGTTGGGGAACTGTTCTTCCTGCGCGCGGGCTTTTTGGTTGAGGGCGGCGAACTCGTTTTGGAAGGCGGTGGCAATCAGGTCGAGCAGGGCTTCGCGGGCGTGGTGGACGCGCAGGGGATCGATGTTTTCCATGTCCGCCCACAGCTCGGCTTCGGCGGGTACGGCCAGCAGGATGGTGCGGAAGGCGGGGTCGATGTCGGCGGCGAGTACGCGGCCGACGGCTTCGAGCAGGGCGGTGTGCGCGGGCAGCTCTCGGTTTTCGGCGAGGGCGTCGATGTTGGCGGCCACGGCGCGGCGGAACAGGGTTTGTCCGGCTTCCCAGCGGGCGAAGGGGTCGGGGTCGAAAGAGAGCAGCAGGCCGAGGTCGGCATCGGTGTAGGGGTAGCGCAGGTGGACGGGGGCGGAGAGGCCGCGCACGAGCGAGGGCACGGCTGCGGTATCCACGCCGCCGAGGACGAATTCTTCTTCTGCGCGGCTGACGGTTAAGACGGCCTCGGTCAGGGTTTTGCCGCCGTATGTGAAGGTCAGGGACTTGCCCGTGCTGTCGAGCAGGCCGACTTTGAGCGGCATCTGCATGGGCTGTTTGTCGGTCATGTCGGGCGTGGGCGGCACGGTTTGTTTGACCGTGAGCACGAAGTTTCCGTCTTTCAGACGGCCTGTGATATCGAGCGTCGGCGTGCCTGCCTGGCTGTACCAGAGGGCGAACTGCTCGAAATCGAAGCCGTTGGCATCGGCCATTGCGGCGCGGAAATCGTCGCAGGTAACGGCTTGGCCGTCGTGGCGTCGGAAATAGAGCTTCATGCCTTTTTGGAAGCCTTCTTCGCCGAGGAAGGTGTGATACATGCGCACCACTTCCGCGCCTTTTTCATACACGGTCATAGTGTAGAAATTGTTCATGTCCTCATAGCTGGCGGGGCGCACCGGATGCGCCATCGGCCCCGCGTCTTCGGGAAACTGGAACGTCCGCAGGCGGGAAATGTTTTCGATGCGGCGCACGGCGCGGCTTGCACGGTCGGCGGAAAACTCTTGGTCGCGGAACACCGTCAGCCCCTCTTTCAGCGAGAGCTGGAACCAGTCGCGGCAGGTTACGCGGTTGCCCGTCCAGTTGTGGAAATACTCGTGGGCAATCACGGCTTCGACGCGCTCAAAGTCGGCATCGGTGGCGGTGCGGCTGTCGGCCAAAACGCAGGACGTATTAAAAATGTTCAAGCCCTTGTTTTCCATCGCACCCATGTTGAAGTCGCCCACGGCTACAACCATGTAGATGTCCAAATCGTATTCGAGGCCGAAGCGCGTTTCGTCCCACTTCATCGCGTGTTTCAGTGACTCGATGCCGAAGCCCACCTTGCCTGCGTCTTCCTTGCGGGTGAAAAACTCAATCGCCACTTCGCGGCCGCTGCGGGTAACGAAACGGTCGGCCGTGCAGACCAAGTCGCCCGCAACCAAAGCGAAAAGATAGCTCGGTTTTTTAAACGGGTCTTGCCATTTTGCCCAATGGCGGCCGTCTGCAAGCTCGCCGCCGTCGGTTTTGTTGCCGTTGGACAGTAGCACGGGATAGCGTTTTTTATCGGCGGCAATGGTGGTGGTAAACGCCGCCATCACGTCGGGACGGTCGGGGTAAAACGTGATTTTGCGGAAGCCCTCGGGCTCGCATTGTGTGTAAAGATTGCCGCCGCTTTCATACAGACCCATCAACGTTTTGTTTTCAGACGGCCGCACGCGGGTAACGGTTTCCACGGTGAAGCTGCCCGCAGGCGGCGCGGTGACGGTTAGCTTTTCGTTTTCGAGAACATAGGCGGCATCCGCGCCGTTGATTTTGAAGGAAACGAGTTCGGCCGAGCCGTCGAGCACCAGCGGCGAACCCGCGCGTTCGGTGTGCACGGACAGGCGGGCGGTGATTTCGGTGTAATCGTCGCCGATGTCGAAGGTTAAATCGGTTTGCGAAACGGAATGGGCGGGGGCTTGGTAGTCTTTCAGATAATGGACGGTTTTGCTCATGGCGGCGGGCTCTCGTGCGTAAGTTGCAAAAAGTGCGCATTTTAGCCCTTCTGCGGCGCGGCATAAAGGCAAAAGGCCGTCTGAAAGCCCGTTTTCGGGGTTTCAGACGGCCTTTAATTATTCCGTTTACAAACCCATACGGAATAAATAGAATCCGAATCTTTACTAAAAACGATACGTTTCTGCCTAAAGAATTACACAACAGATTTATTTGTAAAGGATAAAAAATGCACTGCAAACTTTTGCTTTCCGCCGCAGCTTCCCTGCTGCTCTCCGCCTGCGGCACACTCACCGGCATTCCCGCCCACGGCGGCGGCAAACGCTTTGCCGTCGAACAAGAGCTGGTCGCCGCCTCCGCCCGTGCGGCGGTAAAAGAAATGGATCTCGCCGCATTGCAGGGACGCAGGACGGCCGTCCACATCTCCGCCATGGGTGACCAGGGCTCGGGCAGCATGACCGGCGGCAGATATTCCATCGACGCCCTGATACGCGGCGAATACGCCAACAGCCCCGACACCCGCACCGACCACACCTATCCGAGCTACCAAACCCGCGCCGACACTTCGGCAAGCGGCCTTGACAGCACCACCCGTTCCCTTTCCGTGCTCAACGCCCCCGCACACAGCCTCACCCGCTCGCGCGGCGCCGGCAGCAGCGGCAACCTCGGCCTCGGCATCAACGGCTTGGGCGGCTACCGCAACGAAACCCTCACCACCAACCCGCGCGATGCCGCCTACCTCAGCGGCCTCGTGCAGACCGTCTTTTTCCTGCGCGGCCTCGATATCGTCCCCGCCGAAGCGGCAGACACCGACGTATTCGTCAATGTCGACGTATTCGGCACCATCCGCAGCCGCACCGAACTGCACCTCTACAACGCCGAAACCCTGCGCGCGCAAACCAAGCTCGAATATTTTGCCGTCGACAGAAAAACCGGCCGCATCGTCATTCCCCCGAAAACTTCCGCCTACGAAGCCGCCTATCAGGAGAAATACACCCTGTGGATGGGGCCGTACAGCGTGAAGAAAAACGTCAAAGCTTCAGACGGCCTGATGGTCGGCTTCTCCGACATCACCCCCTACGGCAAGTACGAAAACGGCACCCCCCCGTCCTATCCGCAGAATGCGAAAGCAGAAGACGCGGCCGAAGGCACAGGCGCAGCCGACAATGCCACCCTGCGCAAACGGGAGACAAATGATGAAAACCGCCCTTAAACAAAAACTGGCCGCCATCCTGCTTGCAGCCTCCGCCCTGTTCGGCGCAGCCGCGCAGGCAACGGCACAGCCGTTGGCAACCGATCCCGCCATACTCAAACTCGTCGATAAAAAAAGCTACGAACCGGGCGGAAAAAACCACCTGTTCGGCGGCGCACGCGGCAACGTGAGAGAGCGCCACGGCAATCTCGGCATTATTGCCTCATCTTCCATGCGGGCGGGGAATATCGAGACCGAGTATGTCAGCTTCGGCGGCCACTACGGCTACGAAACCCGCTTCCGCAGCCATCCCTGGCAGGATCACTCCCCGTTTGACCATAGCGCGGTGCGCAACGGCGGGAATAAAGGAGCGGCTGCGGCCGACGGCTACGGCGCAGCCAACTATGTGTACAGCATCAGCGGCTCAATGGTGCATCCTGCCGATGGCTACGACGGTGCAGCGGGCGGCGGCTATCCCGCCCCCACAGGCGCGCGCGATGTTTACAGCTACTCCGTCAGCGGTACAGCCAGCCGCAGCCGCCTGGTCGAGCCCGAAAAAGCCCCCTGTTTTGCCGGCGCCTGCCAGCCCTCGGTCGAGCCGGGGCTAGGCGCGGAGAAACGGCGGGAGCAGACGGAAAACGCCCTGCCCGATGGCATGCGCGCAGAGGCTGATGCGGCAGCAGCGGCAAGGGGTGTTGCCCAAGCGGAAAGACTGCTCCGCGACTATCACATCGACGGTGTCAAATTAGGCTTCTCTTATGACGACCTGATTAAAATGGGCTACGGCATGCCGCCCGAAGCGCTTGCCGTAGCGAAAGGCGCAAGCCTCACACGCAAACATCCCGACGAATATGTACAGGCAGTCAGTCAGGGATTAAACCGGCTGGAACGGTACGAATCGGAGCAGGGGCAGAAGCTGATAGAGTCTGGAACAAGGGAAATAGACCTTATCTTCCGCCCGTTTGATCCCGCCCTCAGCTGGAAAGGCAATACGGCAAACAAAACGGCCGCAGCCCTGCGCGGCTTTAACCACATTGCCAACTATGCCGGCGATGCCTCAGGCATCAATCCGCTCTTCGGAGCTGCATGGAATACCGTCGTTCCCGACGATGTATCGCAGAGCATCGGCAATCAAATCGGGCAAGTCAAAAACGACATGAACAACTGGGCAGGCAGCGACGCCGAAAAACAGGCCTATGTCGCCCTTGCCCTTGCCGGTACCGAAACAGCCGCCAATGTTGTGCCCGGCCGCTTCGGCAAAGGCAAAATTCCCCATGCCGGAAAAGGCAGAAGCCCGCACGGCGACATACCGCACGGCGGATCGGGGTCGCCCCACGGCGGCAACCCGCACCCGAACCGCGGCAGCCCGCATGGCGAAAACCACAGCAAGCCGCACGGCAGTAACCCACACAGCAGCGGCAACCCGCACGGCAATCCGTCCGCCTCCCTGCATCCCGGCCACTCCGGCGGCCACACCGCACTGCCGAACCGCAGACCCGGTATCCCGCACACCCACGGCGGCCATTACGGCAGCCGCCCGTCGGCGGGACACGGCAGCCACAACGGCGGCAATCCGTCAGGAAACTACAACGGCACAGTCAGCATCCATAACGATGGTTCTGGCGGTAGTTTCAACGGAGACGGAGCAGGCAATGGCGGCAAGGGTGGCGATGGCAAGGGCACTCCCCCGCCGCCGCCCGATATTAGGTTTAACCCTGATTTGGAACGCCATCTGGCCAATGTGGATGGTGTCGATAGAAACGGTATCAAAGGCGGGCACAATCAGGATAACTTTATGAAAGAGCTGGAAAGACTGGCGGCACTCGACCCCCATGGGAAAATGACCGTTGAAGATCTAATTAGTAGAAAAGAATTATCGGATATAGATGGTATTTCTCATATTTATTATAGGGTTCCAATCTACAATCATAAGAAGGAGGTTGTTGGATATAAAGATATTAAAATTCCAAAAACAGTTTATGATCCTGCTAAAATTTCCGATGAGCAAATGGTAGAGATGGGTAAACAAGCTGCATTAAAAAAATATGAAGAAACTATGCGGATGAATAAGCAGGAGTTTTCTTCGGAGTTTAATGGGATAGACTTTTATGGTTATATGGATTATATAAAAGATGATTTTGGCATTAAACAAAATACAGGAGTAATAAAACATGTCTTTCCTACAAAAAAATAATTGTTATGTGCCATTTGGGAGGGAACAAGATAAAGTTGATTTTCTATTTCCTAAAAATAGAATTAGTAATGATCCTAAAGAAGAAGCTGCATCGCAACTTTTTAATCATGCATATTTTTTTGGTGACTTTTTAGATCTTATTGTGAATATTATGAAAAATTATGATAGTTATGCACATGAATACACTTCTGCTAATTATCCTGATTGGAATGACCCTTCTTCAAAATACCATTTTGAAGAGGGTATGATACGAATTGATAACTGTGATGATGAAGGGGATTGGGTTGATATTACCGAACGCCAATTCTTCCGATATGCCAAAGAAGCCTGTCTGCGTTTTATCGAACTTCACCCAGAGCATCGTGATTTTGTCATGAATATTGTCGACAACTGGAAACCCAAATACCCCGACAAATTCCCTGATTAAACTCCGTATCACAGAGGCCGTCTGAAAATCCCCAATCGGTTTCAGACGGCCTTTAAACCGTAAGCGCGCTACGCTTAAACCGTCTGTATCCGCATCGGCAATCCGTCCGCCTCCCTGCATCCCGGCCACTCCGGCGGCCACACCGCACTGCCGAACCGCAGACCCGGTATCCCGTACACCCACGGCGGCCATTACGGCAGCCGCCCGTCGGCAGGACACGGCAGCCACAACGGCGGCAACAGCAGCAGCGGCAATCCGTCAGGAAACTACGGCGGTGCGGGCGGCATCCATAACGATGGTTTGAGTGGCAATAACGGTGGCAATGGCGCTGGTAATGGATTGGGAAACCATGATGGAGGGCATCCGCGCGATGGAGACTATTTTGAAACCAATGTGCCTAATATTCGTGTTAAAGGGCTTTCTGAGGTTAAAGGAACATCTATTGATGTGGATGCTTTAAGGCATGAATTAACTTTTTGGGTGGCTTCAAATAATACTAGAGATATTAGTATTGCTGCTGCGCGAGTAACTATTAATGGAGAAACCAAGCATTATTTGGGTGTTAGTGGCTCAAGTTGGAAAGGTAATTCTCCTGATGAAGTAACAATAAATAATGTTGAATATGAAGTTATTAGGCGTGATAGTGGTTCGCTTGGTACAGCAGAAAATGGTAAAAAATCTGCTGAAAACTTCAATCATGCTGAAATAAAATTAGCTAGCCACATTAATGAAACCTATGGTGGTACTAATGCTAAGGTAGAGATTGCTGTACAAAATACATCTCGCGATAAGCTGGGAGCTTGCGAATATTGCAGAGGTGCAAAAGGTGAGACACCCATCAGTATACTGGGTAAGCTAAATCAAGAAATGGATATAACTTTTTACCACGGATCAACGGGAGTGAACCCTTAATGAGTAGCTACAAATTTATCAGCACGTTACAAAAACTGGTAGATAATAATCCTTATGTTATTGGTTACAGTATTCATGAATTAAAAAAAATTGAATCTTTATACAATATCAATATACAAGGGCAATTTCGGGAATTTATGCTGTTAGCTGGCCGTTGCTCAGGAGGAGTCGTTGGTGATGACCCAATTATCCTATATAGGCCAGCATGGGATGTTAGAACGCAAATATTATTCCAAATAAAACTTCTGGATTTCTTGCTAAATGCAAGAGCATATAAATATGTAGGAAAAAGTGCTAAAACATTCTGTTTTTCTTGGGAAAATGAGAGTAGATATTACTATCTGATTACAGAACATAACGATAATTTAGTTTATTGCTATGATGAAAATGAAGAAAGCGTTGAATGTACGTGCTTGACTCTTTTCGAGTATCTAGATCATATGTATGAAGAAGAATCTAAAAAAGAGCATGTTATCTGCCGTGGCGAACTCTTGGAAATCTTTGTCTAAATAAGCTAAGCATAGGCTGGCTTTAGCCCTAACTTTCAGGTTGATCCGGAGTCTGGTTTGTTAGATCGTTTTCCAACCTATAGTTGTTTACGGCGGAAGTAACGCCAAAGTAGAAATTTCTGCACAAAATACATCAAAAAGTAGTGCGGGTGTTTGCGAACGATGTCAAGGAGAAAAAGGAGGTGTTCCCATTAGTAGATTGGGTATGCAAAACCCTGATATGGATATAACTATTTATCATGGAACAACAGGAGTGAATCCATAATGGACAATAGCAGAGTAATGAACTTAATCAAACAACGTCAATCTGAACTGGGTAATGTAGTTGGCTATACTGAATATGAGCTTAAGAAGATTGAAGCGCTATACAATGTCAGTATAAATGGAGAATTTAGAGATTTTATGCTGTTAGCCGGAAGATGCTCAGGGGGGGGTTTGAATGACGATCCCATCATTTTATATCGATCCTATTGGAGTGTGCGTACGCAAATTATGTTTCAGGCGAAACTGTTTGATGAATTACAAGGTATTGGTGCATTTGATTTTTTAGGAAAAATATTTTGCTTTTCTTTAGAGGGTGAAACTCAATACTATTTCTTAATAACAAAAAAAATGAATAATTTAGTATATCATTATAATGAAAACATAGAAAAAGTGAGGTGTACTAATTTAAGTTTTTTTGAATATCTTGATGAGGTATACAAAGAGTATGAAGAGAATCGGAATAGAGAGAGAATTATTTGTTGTGGAGAACTCTTGGAAATTTTTGTCTGAATAAATAGACATCAAGCCTCAAAACCGTTTACGATCCTGCAAAGTATTCGGACAAGGAAATGTTTGAGATGGCGAAGAAAGCGGCTGAGAAAGGGTATGAAGAAGCAATGAACAAAGTAGGCTGTATGCATAATGTAGAGTTTAATGGAATTAAATTCATAATGTATATGGGGATTAATCCAAGAACAAAATTAAAAACAGGAGTAATTGAAAATGTTCATCCAGAATAAACTTACTTATAAAAAAACAAATATATTAAACTATAAACTTATTGAGTTTAATGAAATGCCCAGTTTTTTAGAAATTACCATTATAGAATACCTTAATCGTATCTATTTGGATGGATATTTTTTACAAGCTATACAGAAACTAATGCAGCAATATGGTGATTTTTCTATTGAAGGTTGTTACGGATATTATCCAGATTGGGAAAGCCCTTATCGGGAGATGCATTTTCATAATGGCTTAGTATGTTTTGCTGTTTGTTATGATGATGAAGACCATAGGGTATATCTGACCGAACGCCAATTTTTCCGCTATGCCAAAGAAGCCTGTCTGCGTTTTATTGAACTTCACCCAGAGCATCGTGATTTTGTCATGAATATTGTCGACAACTGGAAACCCAAATACCCCGACAAATTCCCTGATTAAACCTGTGGTGGCACGGAGGCCGTCTGAAAATCCCCAATCGGTTTCAGACGGCCTTTAAACCGTAAGCGCGCTACGCTTAAACTGGCTGTATCCGTATCGGTAATCCGTCCGCCTCGCTGCATCCCGGCAACCGACCGTCGGCAGGTTGGAGAGGCAAAAGGCCGTCTGAAAGCCCGTTTTCTGGGTTTCAGACGGCCTTTCGTTTGCCTTTGCCGCCGTATCGGCTTTCAGACGGCCTTATGCCTGCACGGGAGGCTGTCTGAAACTGTTCCAGCCGTGTGCCGCCAGCAGGAGCAGTCCCGCCCAAATCAGGCCGTAGGTGATGTAGGACGAGGGCGGCACGGGCGTGTGCAGCACCAGCACGGCGGCGAGAAAGAGCAGGGCAGGTTCGACGTAGCTCAACATGCCGAACAGGCTCACGGGCAGAAGCTGCCCCGCTTTCAGGCTGGCCGACATCGACAGTGCGCTGAACAGCCCCAGGAGCGGCACCAACAGCCAGTAGCGCAGTTCGGCGGCCAATAGCGCGGTTCGGCGGCCACCAGCGCGGGCGTGTTTCCCGGCGCCAGCAGCCACAGGGCAAACGGTGTCAGCAGCGTCAAATCCAGCGTCAGCCCCTGCAAAGCGGGCGTTTTCATCGCCACGCGGCTGACGTAATACACGGGATAGAGGCCGCACACCCACAGTGTCGCCCACGAAAACGACCCCGCCTCCCACAATTCGTGCGCCACACCCGCGGCCGCGCAGGCGAGGGCGGCGGTTTGCAGGCGGCCGAGCCGCTCCTTGCGCCACAGCCGACCGACCAGCACCATCACCAGCGGAAAGAGGAAATAGCCCGTCGCCACGTTCACGCCCTCGCCGTTGACCGGTGCCCACATAAACAGCCAAAACTGGCTGCCGACGTCGACGGTTCCGATTAGAAACAGCAGTCGCGTTTTCCAGCCGCCGCGCCACAGGCGCAGGGCGAAAGACGCCATCACGCGCGCGCCGACGGCGTAAAGCGCCATCAGCCACAGCCCCGCCGCCATCGCGGGCATCCGCAGCGCGAACACGCCGGTGCCGCTTATCGGCCGCATCCAGTGGCTGAACAGGTAAAGCACGGCAAACAGGATTTGCGAAAGCAGGCACAGGGCAACGCCTTTGGCCAAGGGGGTCATGGGGTTTTCCTTTGACGGGACGGTTTGGGAAAGCGCGATTATAGGCCGTCTGAAAGCGGTCAGGCCGTCTGAAAAACAGTTTTCAGACGGCCTTTCGGATGATTTCGTGTTTTCCCCGCGTGATGCAAGCGGCCGTTTGGGCGACAGGGTGTCAAGTTATGTAATTTATCGGTATTCTCATTTGTGGTATGATGCCGACGGGTTTCACATTCCCGAAAAACCCTTTTTAATCCTTAACCTGAAAGGAAAGCCCCATGAGCATCAACATCGGCATGACCGATTCGCAACGCCAAGCCATTGCCGCCGGACTGTCCAAAGTACTGGCCGACACCTACACCCTTTACCTGAAAACCCACAACTACCACTGGAACGTGCGCGGGCCGATGTTCCACAGCCTGCACGCTATGTTCGAGCAGCAATACAACGAGCTGGCGTTGGCGGTGGACGAAGTGGCCGAGCGCATCCGAGCCTTGGGCGAACTGGCGCCCGGCTCGTACGGCGAGTTTTCCAAGCTCGCCTCGATACCCGAAGGCAACAGCCGCAACGACGCCAAAACCATGATCCGCGAGCTGGTCGAAGGGCAGGAAGCCGTGGTGCGCACCTGCCGCGAGCTGTTTCCCGTCGTCGACGAAGCCAACGACGAACCCACCGCCGACCTCCTAACCACCCGCATGCAGACCCACGAAAAAAACGCCTGGATGCTGCGCGTGTTGCTGGACAACTGATTTTCAGGCTGCCGCAGCATCCCCAAGCAACCTGAAAAAACTCAAGGCCGTCTGAACATGGATTCAGACGGCCTCAACCCTTTCAGACGGCCACTTTCAGCCTAGCATAACCAGCGAAACGCCCGCTCCAATTCGGCGCCGACATCGCGCCCGTAACACCGCCCGTGCGCCAGAATGATTTTTTCAGGCTGCCATGCCAGCATTTGCGCCAGACAGGCGCGGGCGGCGGCTTTGTCGCTGAAGGTGGCGCGCCAATCGGTGGGGGTTTTGCCGTCGGGGTCGGCGATGCCCGCCAGTTTCATCACGCCCGCCCAAAAACGGTTAGGGGCTGCTGACAATCAGCCTTGCGGCGGTGTTTTTGGCAAAAAATACCCGCCTGCCGCGTCAAAAATGTTCGCAAGGTGTCTAACCTTGCTGCGCTTTTTTCCTTGCATTCGGGCATTTTTTACTCAAAAAACCGTCTCGCAAGCTGAATGTCAACAGCCCCTGGGAAAGCGCGCGGTTTCAAAGTTTTCAATCAGGTCGGTCAAAATCAGCGTGCGGCTGGCGCGGTGGAAAAACACGGTTTCGGTCATCACGCGGCTGCCGGCAAACGGCATCTGCGCCAAATCGTCTGCCCATGCGCTTGGTGCGGTATCGCCCAAATCGTCGTCAAACGCGATGGCGATGCCCTGCGCCGCCGCCCGTTCGCGCACGCCAGCACTTGCCCACACCAGTGCCTGCGGATAGCGCGCCTGCCATGCGCTAATGTGGGCGTAGTGGATTTTGTTGGGCGAGACCAAATGCCTTACTTCGCCCAACGCGTCGATTTGCGCGAACAACTCGGGCGTGGGGGCGATGGGCGAGTGGCACCACAAACCGCCGTCCGAGAGCCGCACCACGGTCATGCGCGTGCTGAACGGGATTTTGACGCCGAGCGGAAACGCCATGCGGATTTCGCCGCCGTCGGCAATCCAGATGTTGTCGCCAAAGGGTTTGAGCGTGTTCAGCGGGTGGTAGAGACGGACGGCGGGCATAGGTTGTTCCTTTCAGGCTGTGTTTGGGTTGTTCGTGCAGCGATTATAGTTGAAATGGTTGATTTTTAAGGTTGAATATCGCCAGTTGGCATAGCAAAAAGGCAGCCTGAAAAGCTAAATTCCGCTTTTCAGGCTGCCTTTGCTTTACTTGTTTTACTGCGCGATCCCCATTTTCGCCATCTCTTCCCCCGTCCAAGCCATGGTTTCGCCAAATGCAGCGCGGGCGGTGTGCCGTGCGATGTAGGCATCAAACACGTCGCAGGCAATGCCTTCCACGGGTTTCACACGGGTGAACTGCACCAGCAGCATGGTGTAGTAGAGGTCCAGCGCGGAAAATTGCCCGCCGACGATGTAATCATGCTGCGCCAGATGCGCACGCAATGCGCCAAACGCGGTGTCAAAATCGCCGTAGCCGATGGATTTTCGGTGTTCTTCATCGTTTGGCGCGTTGTTCAGACGGTCAAACACGGCGTATTCCAGATTGATGGCGAAGCACAGCCAGCGGTAATACTCGCCGCGCGCCAAGCTGTCGGCAGCGGGAATCAAGCCGCGCTGTGTGAAGGCAGCCTGAAAATCAGTGCAGCAGGCTGGGGCGAAACTAAAAATGTTTTCAGGCTGCCTATTGCCCCTGCGCTTTGTCGTCCCCCGTCTCTTCCAACCACAGCCGCACGGTTTTGCCTTTGACAAAATCGGCATTGCCTTCAAAGCTGCGGCGCTCGCAGATAACGCGGTAGTCGCGCTCTTGGATGTCGCCGTTGTTTTGGTGGCGGGTGGGCTGGGCTTGGCACTTGCCTGCGTCGGCGAATTTGGCGTGCAGGTCTTTCAGACGGCCTTTGGGCACGGCGGGGTGCGGTTTGCCTTGTTTGATAAGCAGTACGATGCGTTCGAAGTCGCGGGTTAAGGCGGGATGCTGGTCGGCGATGGGGGTGTGGGTTTTTTGGTAGCGCGGGTTGGTGCGCGCGGCGATGCCTTCGATGATGGTTTCGGTATCGACGCCGGCAAGGTTGGTGAGGACGACGATGGCGGTGCCGTCGCCTTCGTAGCGGCGCAGCTCGGTGCTGAAACCCTGCCATGCGCCGGGGTGGCCGCTCATGGGGCTGCCGTCGGGGGCGGGCACGAGCGACCAGCCGAAGCCGTAGGGGTAGGTGTCGCCGTTGTTGAGGCGGGCGGGGGTGAAGATTTCGCGCCAGGATTCGGGCTTGAGGATTTGGCGGGCTTCTACGGCGGCGAGCCAGCGGCGGTAGTCGTTGAGCGAGAGGTAGAGCGAGCCGTCGGCGGTTTGGTTGTGATAGGGGGCGACCCATTCTTGGTTTTTCAGGCTGCCGTCGGCGTCGTCGAGTTCGTAGCCTGCGGCGCGGTGGGGGACGATGTCGCGCTCGCTGATGACGCGGGCGGAAGTCATGCCCAGCGGGGCAAACACGCGCTCTTGCAGGATTTCGCCGTAGTGTTTGCCGGAAACGCGGGTGATGACGGCGCCGAGTAGGGCGTAGCCGTTGTTGCTGTATGCCCAGCGGCTGCCGGGTTTGAATTGCAGCGGGGCGGCGTAGATGCGGCGCAGCATGTGTTTTTCGCTGCTGTTTTGCTGCCAGTCGGTTTCGGTGTTGCCGATACCGCCGGTGTGGTTGAGCAGGTGGCGAATGGTGATGGGTTGCCAGCTTTTGGGGGCTTCGGGCAGGTAGGTGCGCACGGATTGGTCGAGGCGGATTTTGCCGTCTTCCACGAGCAGCATCACGGCGGCGGCGGCGAACATTTTGCCGATGGAGGCCGTCTGAAACACGGTGTCGGCGGATACGGGGATTTGGTGTTCGACATTCGCCAGCCCGTAGCCTTGTTGTTTGACGATGTTACCGTTGCGGTAGATGCCGACGGCAAGGCCGGGGATTTTTTGCCGCTCAAGCTCGGCTTGGGCGAAGTCGTCGATGGGGTCGGCGGGGGCGGGGAGGGATAGGGCGAGGAGGAGGGGGAGGAGGGTTTTTTTCATGGGAGATTGCCTGTGGGGAAGGTGGGGTGGGGTTTCAGGCTGGCTTTTGGGCTTTTTCAGACGGCATCAGGGCAGCCTGAAAGCGGGGTGCGGTAGGTCGGGCATTTATGCCCGACAAATGGAACACAAACGGGAGCGCGTCGGGCATGAATGCCCGACCTACGCGGCTATATCGGCGTAAGCGGCTTTGAAGTCGGGCGAGGCTTTGCCGCTGCGGGCGGCTTCGGCGATGTATCCGGCCAGTTTGTCAAACGCGCTTGTGTCCGCGCCTTGCGGCAGGGGTTGGTCGGCCCATTCGGAAACGATGCGGTGTGCCGCGTCGAAGCCGTCGGGCAGCATGGCCTGCGGGTCGGGAAAGTTTTGCGGGTTCCAGAGGTAGACGGGGCTGAGGGACATGGGTATGCCTTTCTTTCGGTGGTTTTAAAAAGGGGCAACGGATGCCCCTGCGTCTAACTTTCTTCCTTCTGTTTGTTTATCAGATAGGAAACCGATTTTTCCAGCAGTTCCTCTTCCCTGCCGACCATCTGATAAGTCCGCAACCACTCTTCTTTTTCGGCGATGAGGTCTTTTACTCCGCGCAGGTAGGAAATCACGATACGGAGGTGCAGCCTGCCGATTTCTTCCAAATTGGCGGCAATATAGGCTTCCACATCGTCGTAGGTATCGATCCACGCCACTTCCCGCAGCTTCTGATCCCAATAGGCCAGCAGATCCTCTATCTCAGGTTCTGTTTGGTAAAGCGACGGACCGGGGTGGTACCATGTTTTAGAGAGGTAATACTCCATATCCACCCCACCGCCAATTAATTGTTTTCCAATATATTTTTTCTGATAAGGGTTTAAATTGTCCAGTTCGTGCAGGTAGATGCGCTCCACGGTTTCGTCGGAAAGAAACCATTCTAAGTTCAGACCGCTGTATTTGCCGTCGCCGTAATAATTGCTGTAGCTGATGTATATCGTCTGCTGGCCGGTTGCCGTCGGTTTGGCGTAAATCAGCAAATTGACATCCAGCCAAACATCCTTCATGACGCCTGTTTTGAACAAATGCGGCGCGTATTCGAAGCCGTGGCGCGCCATCAGTTCGTCTACTTTGGGGCGGAAGTATTTGTAGAAGTCTTTGATGTTCTTCGGCAGGCCCCTGTTTTCCTGCCGCCATTTTTGTTCTTCGGCTTCGCGCTGCCGCCAGTATGCCGTGATTTCGTCTTGGGTTTCTTGGTCGGGGTATTCCCGGCCGTCGGGCAGCAGCAGGTAGCCGTTGGCGTCGTACAGCACGAGGCCGAGGCTTTCGCTGCGGCAGGTCAGTATCGGCATCAGCTCCAGATAATGTTCGTACAGTTCGAGTACGGCGCGGCTTTTCAGTTGTTCGGCCACTTGGGTTCCTATATCGGCGTAAGCGGCTTTGAAGCCGGCCGAGGCTTTGCCGCTGCGGGCGGCTTCGGCGATGTATCCGGCCAGTTTGTCAAACGCGCTTGTGTCCGCGCCTTGCGGCAGGGGTTGGCCGGCCCATTCGGAGACGATGCGGTGCGCCGTGTCGAAGCCGTCGGGCAGCATGGCCTGCGGATCGGGAAAGTTTTGCGGGTTCCAGAGGTAGACGGGGTTGAGGGACATGGGTGTGCCTTTCTTTCGGTGGTTTTAAAAGCGGGGGTCGGGCGGGATGCCCGACCTACGTGGCTGTTAGGATTTTAAGGCTTGTTGGGTCTTGACCCAACCTACGTATGAAAAGGCCGTCTGAAAGGTTTTTCAGACGGCCTTTTGCCGCTTTTTAAAAGCGGTATTTGAAGCCCAACACTGCGCTGCGCGCTTCGCCGTAGGCGAGGAATGTGGATAGGGTACGGTAGCGGGTGTTGAACACGTTGTTCACGTTTAACGTGGCTTCGGCGTTTTTGCCGATGCGGTAGGCGGCCATCAGGTCAACCAGGGTGTAGGCTTTTTGGGTGGCGGAGCGGCGGGCGCGTTCGAGGGCGGCGGGGTCGGTTTCGTCGTTGAGTGCGCTTTTGTTGATGTTGCTGGTTTTACTCTGCCAGCGCAGGCTGCCGCCGAGGGTGAGGCGCTCGTTCAGATCATAGGTGGTGGCGAGTTTGATCTGGTGGCGCGGCAGGTCGGCTTCGTAGGAGTCTTCGCCGCCTTTGCGGTTTTGCAGGGTGTAGCCTGCGTTGGCCGACCAGTTGTCGCGGATGCGGCCGGAGATTTCGGCCTCGAAGCCGCGTGTGCGGATGTTGTCTTCGGAAACGTAGTAGTCGCCGCTTTCTACGTATTTGGCCATGCCGTTTTTGCGGGTGTCGAAGAAGGCGGCGGAGGCGTTGAGGCGTTGGTCGGAAAATTCGCCTTTGAGGCCGATTTCGACGTTGCGGCCGGTGGTGGGTTTGAGGAAACGCCCGTCTTGGCCGCGCTCGAACACGGGTTCGAACGATGTGCCGTAGCTGGTGTAGGCGGAGAGGTTTTCGTTCAGGTCGAATACGGCACCGATGTAGGGTGTGGCTTTGCTGCGGCTGACTTTTTCGCTTGTGCCTGCGACGTGTTCGGCTTTTTGCATGGTGATGCGGCTGTAGCGCGCGCCGCCGATGAGGGCGAGGCGTTCGACGGGGCGGAAGCGGGTGGCGAAGTAGCCGCCGATTTGGCGGGCGCGGATGTCGTCGTCAACGGTGTATTCCGCGTCGGGTACGGGGTTGGCCGGGCGCAGGCTGCGGTTGTTTAGAAAGTCGTGCAGGCCGAAGGCGTTGTCGTAGCGGGCGAAGCTTGCGGGGTCGCGGGTTTTGGTGTGAAAGCCGCTGATGCCGGCCATGATGTCGTGTTTGCGGCCGAGGAGGCTGTATTTGCCGTCAACCGAGGCGACGAAGCTGTGGCTGGTGGTTTTTTCGTCGTCGCGGGTTTCGATGAGGTCGATTTCGCGGCTGTCGTGATCGGTTTTCATCGCCGCGTAGCCTTGGCGGTCGTGTATGGTGTTCCGCATCCAGTTGTATTCGAGTTTGCCTTTCCAGTCGGGCGAGAAGCGGTGGCGCAGTTCGGCGAACACGTTGCGGCTGCTGTATTTGTAGGATGTGTCTGCGGTTGAGTTGTTGGCGCGGCGGCTGATTTCGTCTTTGAGCGGATAGCCTTCGCTGTCGTAGGCGGTGGGCAGGAAGATGGGGGTGTCGGTTTCGCGGCGGTGTTGCAGCTGCGTGCCAACGGAAAGCGTGGTGTCGGGCGCGGCATCCCATTCGGCTACGGCATACAGGCTGCTGTTACGCATTTTCGCGTCTTCGGTTTGGTAGCCGCTGCGTTCGTATCCGGTAACGATGCGGCCGCGCAGCGAACCGCTGTCGTTCAGACGGCCTGAGAGGTCGCCGCTGATGCCTGCGCGGCTGTGGCTGCCCGCTTCGATGCCGATTTCGCCTTGGCGTTCTTTGGTGGGGCGTTTGCGGACCAGGCTCACTTGCGCGGAGGGATCGCCCGTGCCGCCCAAGAGTGCCGACGCGCCGCGCAACACTTCCACGCGGTCGAGCGAGCGGGTGTCGATGCCGCCCCAGCCCGTCCACGAATCTTTGCTGAAACCGGAGCTGCGCATGGGTACGCCGTCGATTTGGAAATTGCGTACTTCCATGCCTCTTGCGTGCAGGCCGGTGTAGCGGTCGCTGCCGCCGCTGCCGCTTTTCACGGTAACGCCGTTGGTCTGTTCCATCACTTTGCGCAGGCTGTCGAGCTTCCAGTCTTCCATCTGCTTGGCGGTCATTACGCTCACGCTTTGCGGCGTTTCACGCAGGGTCATGCCGATGCCCAGCGGCGCGTAAGTGCCTGCGGTGGAATAGCCCTGGTTGAGGGAGGCGGATTTCGTACCGGTGACGGTAACGGTGTCCAACACGGCTTCGTCTTCGGCAAAGGCAAACAGCGGCATCAGCGCCAGCGCGAGCAGGGTGGGACGGCTTTTCGGGTATTTCATAAGGATGTCCTTGATGGTGGTTAAAGTTGAAAAACGATAGCGATTATACTTGTTCAGCATTGTTTTTAATAAGTTTTGTTTGAATTTGTTTTACAGAGGCACGCAGAGTCCGTCTGAAAGCGAAGCATCAACGGCGTGAAAACGGCCGAACCCGCAAGCATGCGGTTTCATTTCTTTGAAACCTTGCTTTCAGACGGCCTCATGACGCAGCCCGAGCGAGCAAAGGACGTCTGAAACGGCTGTTCAGACGGCCTTTCCTGTTTGCGCTCCGGCGGACGGCCTGCGGTTGAGGCACGCCGCAAAGCGTGCTAAAAGGCGGCCTTTCTCATTTGAACCGATTGGAGTTCCCATGCCTACCCGCCGTGAATTTTTATTGTCCGCTGCCGGTGCAACCGTGTTGTTTACCGTGGGTGGCTGTGCCGCGTTGGGCGGCGCGTCGGATAATGCTGTTGAGTCGGCCACTGCCGTAACCCGTGTGTTTGGCGACGGGATGCGGCTGGTGGCGGTGGCGGTGAAGTACCGCGACGATGTGTCTGCCGCCGCGCTTGAGCCGTCGCAATACAGCGTGGCGGGGCGCACGGTAGAGCGCGTTTATGTGGCGCAGAGTGCCGACGGCATGCCGTCCGAGCGCGGCCGTTTTGTGATTGTACAGCTCAATCCGTATGACGATGGCGCGCTGCTTACCGTGAAAAAAGGCCGCCCCGCAGGCAAATCCGCCAATGCCGATCCCGCCAAAAACGGCCCGGGCAAGGCGGGCGACAAGGGCGACAGTGCGCCCACGCTCAAGGCCGCGTCGGCCGAAGTGAATATCGGCGGGCAAACGTTTCAGACGGCCGCTGTGATCAACGAAGTATTCGACGACTTCGTCCAGCGCGAATACGCCGACAAACAAACGGGCAAAACCGTGCGCTACAACCTGTTTGCGCCGAAGAATATCGAAGACGGCAAACGCTATCCGTTGGTGCTGTTTATGCACGACGCGGGCGTAACCGGCACCATCGTCAAAGCCCCGCTCTATCAGGGCAACGGCGCGATTGCGTGGGCGTCGCCCGGGTTTCAGGCGCAGCATCCCTGCTTTGTCATCGCGCCCGAGTTTGACGAAATCATTGTGGACGACACCAGCACCGCGTCAAACTATCTCGATGCTACCATCAACCTAATCAAACACTTGCAAACCGAGTTGCCGATAGACGGCAATCGCCTGTACACCACCGGCCAGTCGGGCGGCGGCATGATGTCCATCGCCATGAACATCAAATATCCCGACTTTTTCGCCGCGTCGTATCTCGTTGCCTGCCAATGGAATCCCGCGCTGCTCACGCCGCAGATGAAAAACGTGAAATGGTGGATTACCGTGTCGCAGGACGATGCCAAAGCCTACCCGGGCGAAATCGCCATCACCGAAAAACTCGCCGCCTTCGGCGCGAAAGTCGCCCGCGCCGACGATTGGAACGCGCAATGGCCGGCCGACAAGTTTCAGACGGCCTTCGACAAAATCGCCGCGCAAAACGCCAATGTGAATTTCGTTGCCTTTGCCAAAGGCACGGTGTTTAAAACCGCAGCAGAAGCTAATGCCGGCGGCGCGTCGGGGCATACGTCCACTTGGAAATACGCCTACAACATCGCGCCGGTGTTGGATTGGATTTTTAGGCAGAGTAAGGCGTAAGGCCGTCTGAAAGCATAGTCAGATAAAGAAAGGCCGTCTGAAAAACCGAAACGGGGGTTTCAGACGGCCTTTTTGCGCCCATGCACCCTACGCGCTCTCGGCCATTTTCAGGGCTTCTTGGATATTGACGGCCACGATGCGTGATACGCCTTTTTCCTGCATGGTTACGCCGACGAGCTGTTCGGCCATTTCCATCGTGAGGCGGTTGTGCGAGATGTAGAGGAACTGGGTTTGCGCGCTCATTTCTTTGACAAGGTTACAAAAGCGGCCGGTGTTGGCATCGTCCAGCGGCGCGTCCACTTCGTCTAAAAGGCAGAAGGGCGCGGGGTTGAGGCTGAACAGGGCGAACACGAGGCTCATGGCGGTGAGGGCTTTTTCGCCGCCGGAGAGCAGATGAATGGTGGAGTTTTTCTTGCCGGGCGGCCGCGCCATGATGGATACGCCGGCGGTGAGCAAATCGTCGCCTATCATGTGCAGTGCGGCTTCGCCGCCGCCGAAGAGGGTGGGGAAGAAGGTTTGGACTTTTTCGTTGACGGCGTCGAAGGTGGCTTTGAAACGCTCTTTGGTTTTGCCGTCGATTTGGGCGATGGCTTCTTCCAACAGGGCGATGGCCGACTGTACGTCTTCGCTTTGGCTGCGGTAGTAGCCGTCGCGCTCGCGTGCGTCTTCGAGTTCCTGCAGGGCGGCGAGGTTGACCGCGCCGAGGGCTTCGATTTGGCGGGCGGTGTCGGCGATTTGGCTGTTTTGGATATTCAGACGGCCTGCTTCTTTGGCAGACGCTTCAAGCGCGTCCAAATCCGCGCCGCGTTCGGTGAGGTTTTGGTGGAAGCGTTTGGCGTTGAGCAGGGCTTCCTGCTGCTGCAACAGGGCGGTTTGGGTGGCGGCTTGAAGCTGCGGCAGCTTGGTTTGCGCGGCTTGCAGCTGCGCGTATTGTTCGCGGCCTTGCGCCTGCGTGTCGGCCAACGCGCTTTGCAGTTCGGCGTATTCTTCGTCGAGCATGTGCACGGCTTCGCCCAGGTGTTCAAGCTGAATGTGCTGCTCGTCGCCCTGCATTTCGGTTTCGTAGGCAAGGGCAAGTTCTTGCTGGCGCTCCTGCCATTCTTCGGCCTGCTCCTGCAGGCGCAGGATTTGTGCTTGGTGGTTTTGCTGCTGCTGTTGGAGCTTGTGCACGGCGACTTCGGCCAGGCCGTAGCGGCGGTTGGCTTCGTAAAGGGCAAGCTGCGCCTGTTTCAGACGGCCTTGCTGCGTTTGCCGCTCGGACGCGGCGTGCTGCTGCTGCGTTTCGAGTTCGGACGCGGCTTCGGCCAGCGTGGCGATGTCGTCTTCGAGGCCGTCTGAACTGTGCGCCAATACAGTGGCTTCTTCTTCGATTTGGGCAAGCTCGCGCTCGATGTGTTCGCGGCGGATTTGGCCTTGGTTGGTGCGGGTGAGCAGCTCGGCGGCGCGCTGCTGGGCGCGGCTGTGTTCGCGGCTGTTCTGTTGCTGCTGCCCAATCAGGCTGCGGTGTTGCGACTCGGCTGCTTCGGCTTCGGCTTGGGCTTGCTGCTGCGCGGCGCGGGCGTGTTCCAACTCGGGTGCGAGGGTGGCCAGCGAGGCGGCGATGTCGTCCAAACTCGCTTTCTGCGCCATGAGGCTTTCCTGCGTGTTTGTGGCGTAAAGCAGCACGCTGACTTTGTCGATTTGGTGGCCTTCGGGCGTGAGCCAGATTTGGCCGCCGCCCAAGTCGGATTGGTGCGCGAGGGCGTAATCGAGGTTCGGTGCGCACAACACGCCGTCGAGCCAGTGGTGCAAGGCCGTCTGAAACGGCGGCTGCGCTTGGATTTGGTTGAGCAGGGCTTGCGCGGGCAGGGATTTTTTCACGCCGCCGCTGAGGCCGTCTGAAAACCAGGCGGCTGCGCCCTGCGGCAGCGGCGCGGGCGGCGCGAAGGTATCGGGTACGGCGCGGGCGTGCAGGCGTTCGGCCAACACCGCGCCCAGCGCGTGCTGCCATTCGGACGGGGCTTGGATGTGCTGCCAAAGCTGCGGCGCGTCGGCGCATTCGGTATGCGGCCAGAAATCGGCGGTTTCCTGCTGCGTCAAAAGCTGCGAGATGGCCTGCTGCTGCGCCTGCAGCGTGATGGACTGCTGTTGCAGGTTTTGGAAACGGGTTGAGGCCGTCTGAAAAGCCTGCCGCGCGGCGGTCAAATGCTGTTCGGCGGCGGCAATCTGCTCTTCGTAATGTTCCTGCCGGCTTTGCAGCAGCGCGGCGGCTTCCTGCGCGGCGGCGGTGTCGGCCGCATCGGGCAGGTTGAGGGCTTGGCTTTCGGCGTTCAGACGGCCTTTGCGCTCTTCGTGGCGGCGCAGGGTTTGCTGTGCGTGGGCAAGCTGCTGCTGTTTCAAGGCCAGCTCGCGTTTGAGCCGCGCGGCCTCGTCGTGTTGCGACTGATAGGCGGCGTTGAGCGCGGCTTGGGCTTCTTCCAGTTCGGGCAGGCTCTCTTCGTGTTCGGCCACCTGCATCGCCAGTTCGGCCAACTCGGTTTGCCGCTCTTCAAACGCCATGTCGTTTTCTTCCATCAAGGCGCGAATCTGCTGCTCTTCTTGGCGGATTCGCTGCATCTGCGCCTGCGCCGCCTGCTTGTCGCGCTCGATGCGCTGGTGCAGGTTTTGCCGGTGGCGGATTTGCTCTTCGAGGCGGGCAATCTGTTCGCGCAACACGCCGCGCCGGTTGGCCAAATCGTGTGCGCTCTGCTGCTGCGCCTGCTCGGTTTGCTGCAAATCGCGGATGCCGTCTGAAAGCGTTTGGATTTGGGCGGCGGCCTCGTCCTGCTGCGCCTGCAAAGCCTGATGCTGCGCGGTGGCTTTGTCGGCGGCGGCGAGCGACTGCCGCCATTGGCTGTAATCGAGCAAATCCTGCTGGCGGTTGAGCTGCTCGGTGAGAAAGCGGTAGCGTTCGGCCGTTTCGGCCTGTTTTTCCAGCTTTTCCACCTGCCGCGCCAACTCGTTTTGCAAATCGCCCAGCCGCTGCAAATGCTCGCGCGTGTCTTTCAGACGGCCTTCGGTTTCGCGGCGCCGCTCCTTATATTTGGACACGCCGGCCGCCTCTTCTATATAGGCGCGAAGCTCCTCGGGCCGCGCTTCGATGATGCGCGAAATCATGCCCTGTTCAATCACCGCATAGCCGCGCGCGCCCACGCCCGTACCCAAAAACAGGTCGGTGATGTCGCGGCGGCGCACTACCTGATTATTAATGAAATAAGTTGATTCGCCCTGTCGCGTAAGCTGGCGTTTGATGCTCACCTCGGCATACTGCCCCCATGCGCCCTGCAAGGAGTGGTCGGCGTTGTCAAACACCAGTTCCACCGAAGCCCTCGGCGCGGGGCGGCGGGTGGCCGCTCCGTTGAAAATCACGTCCTGCATACTTTCGCCGCGCAGCTGCTTGGCTGAAGCCTCGCCCAATACCCAGCGCACCGCGTCGATTACATTGGATTTGCCGCAGCCGTTTGGCCCGATAACGGCCACCAGCTGGCCGGGTACATGGATTGTGGTCGGGTCGGTAAAAGATTTGAAGCCGGAGAGTTTGATGTGGGTGAGGCGCATGGCGTGAGGCCGTCTGAAAAAAGGCGGCATTCTAATGGAAAACGGAAAACGGCGTCATACGGTTTGCCCGAGGCTGCAGGGCGGGTTTTGACTTCGTTGCAGCTCCGTTTTCAGACGGCCTTTGCGCGAGAAAATTGCAACTACATTCGACTAAACGGTATTTTAAGCACAAATCGGCAAGCAGACGCAAATTCGGTTTTAGAAGCATAATCCGCTACAAAAAGATAAAATTCGGCAATTTTGCGCCTTTATTAAAATATCAACGATAAGTACTCTTGCCATAAGCGCTACTGATGGATTACATTGCGCTACACAAAGCCAAGTAAACAAAGGCCGATAAACAGAAATAGAGAAAACAGGGCGCGATCCCAAATAAAATCAGGAAGTTTGACCGGCAGGCCGTTTCACAAGAACGGCCTGTTTTATGTACAGGCCGTCTGAAAAAGGCGAAATGAAACGGAGAGGCCGTCTGAAAAGTATTTTTCAGACGGCCTCTTCCGTACAGGGCGGCATTTAGCGGTGCAACAGCACTTCCAACACAAACTTGCTGCCCGCGTAGGCCAGCATCAGACTGGCAAAACCGACTATCGTCCACACCGCCGGCCGTTTGCCGCGCCAGGCGGTCATGGCGCGTTTGAGCAGCAGCGCCGCATAAATAAACCACGACAGCACGCCGAACAGGTTTTTATGGGTGAAGGTAAACGGCCGCCCGAACACGGCCTCGGAGAAAAATGTGCCGCTCACCACCGACGCCGTCAACAGCGCAAAACCCGCCCACATCGCCTGAAACATCATTTTTTCCAAGCTCAAAAGCGGCGGCAGAAAAGAGCGGGCGGGCGAGAGCGTGTGTTTGTGCAGATCGCGGCTGAGCCACAAAATCAGCACCGCAATCAGCGTGGTGATGCCGAACAGGCTGTATGCCAGCAGGGACGACACAATGTGGAGCATAAACGGCCAGTCGGTCAGGCGGTAGGCCGCCGAGTGGCCGGGAAACAAAACGGCAACCAGCAGCAGCGCGGCCGACAGGGGATAAAGCAGCAGCTGCAAGCCGCGCAGGCGGTAGAAAAAACTGCCCGCCAGATACAGCATCAGCATCAGCCATACAATCACCGCCGTGGCATAGCCGAAACCCAAAATCAGCATGCGGTCGTGCAGCACGGGCAGCAGCAGCGCCGCGCCGTGCGGCAGCAGGGCGGCAGCCAGAACGGCAAGCTCCCTGCCCAGCGGATAGCCGTCCGCGTTTTTCTTCAGCCGCCAAAACCACACAAAAGCGGCCAAAGCGGCGTAAACAAGCATCAGACAAATCAGCATAATCGGCATGGCGCTCTTTCGGCTGGGCGCGTATCCATCAAACGCGCGGGTTGGTGTAAAATGCGCCGATTTTATCAAACTACACTGTCCGCGTGGCAGCTTACTCGAAGGAAGTCCATGTTAGACAATCTGACCGGCCGCTTTTATTCGGTCTTTAAAAACGTTCGCGGCATTGCCACGCTGAACGAAGAAAACATCAAACCCGCGCTGCGCGAAGTGCGCCTCGCCCTTTTGGAAGCCGACGTCGCCCTGCCCGTGGTGCGCGATTTCGTCGCCTCCGTGAAAGAAAAAGCCGTCGGACGCGAAATTTCCGACAACCTCACCGCCGAACAGGCCTTCATTACCGTCGTCAACCAGGCGCTCATCGAGCTGATGGGCAAAGAAAACAGCAGGCTGGATTTGTCCGTCGCGCCGCCCGCCGTGGTGCTGATGGCCGGTTTGCAGGGCGCGGGCAAAACCACCACCGTCGGCAAACTCGCCCGCCTGATCAAGTCGCAGGACAAAAAGAAAAAAATCCTGCTGGTGTCTGCCGACGTTTACCGCCCCGCCGCCATCGAACAGCTCCGCCTGCTGGCCGAACAGGTGCAGGTCGACTTTTTCCCGTCCGACACTTCGCAAAAGCCCGTCGAAATCGCGCAGGCCGCGCTGAACCAAGCCAAACGCGGCTTTTACGACGTGCTGATGGTAGACACCGCCGGCCGTCTCGCCATCGATCAGGAAATGATGGACGAAATCAAAGCCCTGCACGCCGCGCTTCATCCGACGGAAACGCTGTTTGTTGTTGACGCCATGCTCGGCCAAGACGCCGTCAACACCGCGCAGGCGTTTAACGAAGCCCTGCCGCTTACCGGCGTCGTCCTCACCAAAATGGACGGCGATTCGCGCGGCGGTGCGGCGCTTTCCGTGCGCCAGGTGACCGGCAAGCCGATCAAATTCATCGGCGTCGGCGAAAAAATCGACGGCCTCGAAGCCTTCCACCCCGACCGCATCGCCAGCCGCATTTTGGGCATGGGCGACGTGCTCACTTTGGTTGAGGACGTGCAAAAAGGCATAGACGAAGCCGCAGCCGCAGAGATGGCGAAGAAGCTGCGCAAAGGCAAAAGCTTCGACCTCAACGATTTCAAACTGCAAATCCAGCAGATGCGCAATATGGGCGGTTTGGAAAACCTGATGTCGAAAATGCCGGGCGAAATCGGCCGCCTGTCCCAGCAGATTCCCGAAGGCACGGCGGAAAAAGCGATGGGACACGTCGAAGCCATCATCAATTCGATGACGCCGAAAGAGCGTGCCAATCCCGCACTCATCAAAGCCAGCCGCAAGCGCCGCATCGCCGCAGGTGCGGGCACGACTGTTCAGGAAGTGAACAAAATGCTCAACCAGTTCGAGCAGTCGCAAAAAATGATGAAAATGTTCAGCGGTAACAATATGCGCAAGCTGATGAGTATGGCCAAAAGCATGAAAGGCGTATTTCCCGGCATGAAATAAGCTGCCCACCACAGCAAAACCCCGAAGCGGACACGCGCTTCGGGGTTTTGTCTGTCCTATCGGCCAAAACGGCAGGCAAAAAAATACCATCTATACCAAGGGGAAGTATAGATGGCCAAACACATTACGGGGAAAACGTCTTACTCACATGTCTGCCAAAAAGCAAACGTCTGTCAGACGCTTCGCATACTAGCGGCAGCAGCGAGGAGCGCAAACCGCAGATGTACGAGCGGTTGCCGGATGCGGACAAGCGGCAGTCGGCGCAACCGCTGTCACAGAGTAACAAAATGCCATTCCCCCGCCGCTAAATCCTCCGCCGACCATTCGCCGAATTGCAGGCGGTGCAGGCTTTCCACTCTGTTGCCCGCAGCGGCGGCCATGCGTTTGACCTGATGGTATTTGCCTTCGGTAATCGTCAGCAGCAGCGTGTGCGGATCTTCGAGCACGGCATCGGCAGCCGAAACTGTTGCATTGTCGTCGTGCAGCAGCACGCCGTTTTTCAGCGTTTGGCAGAACGCTTCGTCCGCCGCGTGTTTCAAAACGGCTCGGTACAACTTGGGGACTTTGTGCTTCGGCGAAGTCAGACGGTGGTTGAACTGACCGTCGTTGGTAATCAGCAGAACGCCCGTCGTATCCGCATCCAAACGCCCGACAGCCTGCATATCGGTATTGCGCAGCTGGTCGGGAAACAGGGAAAACACGCTCGGATAATCGCGCGGTTTGTGCGAGGTTTCGTAACCGGCGGGCTTGTTGAGCACGATATAGAAATAAGGCAGGGGGATCACCGTTGCCGCTTCGCCGTCAACTGCCAGAGAAGAGACTTCGGCGGGCGAAATTTCGGTTTTTGCGCCGTTGAGAATTTCGCCGTTCACCGCGACGCAGCCGTTTTCAATCAACCAAAGACACTGCTTGCGGCTGCCCAGCCCCTGCGCCTGCAAATATTTGATCAGTTGCATATTCGGATAAGCTTTTTCAGACGGCCTGATTGTGACAGATAAGGCCGTCTGAAAAAAGCCGTACAAAAAAATCGCCCCTGAAAACAGGGGCGCAAAAGGAACACAAACCACTACCAAAACTTTTACATCAGGCTGCCGCAGGAACACGTTGTGCGGCAGGATAAAGAGCGCGTTGCAGAAGATTGGGAGACAGCGCGGAATCGTATTTGCCGCTGATGCTCAAATGACCCTGTTCGGGATCAAGCTCCAACAGACGGCAGTTTTCGTCGAAGTCTGCCTCCCCTCCGCAGCGCCGCTGCAATACGGCGCAGGCTTCGCGGTAAACACATTCTTTGCAGGAAACTTCCCGCGTGCGACCAACCCAGCTCAGGCGGATATCGGCCTTTTCGTTTTCAATCAGTACGATACCGTTTTGCCTGTCGAGGGCGGGGCACTGTTCGGGCAGAGCGAAATAATAATGGCCGTCGATATGGGCGTACACGCTACTGAATACGGCCGGTTCGCCGTTATCTTTTGCCGGGGATACAGCCAGCCATGAAGAAAAAATCTGCCGGTGCAGCTGTAAAATATCCGGGGCAAAGAGCTTGAACATCGTTTCGGACATTTCTTCCTCCCTGCGTGTGCTTACTTGCTTGCGGCAACATCCGTCTGCTTCGATGGATCGCATATTATCCCAACTTTCCATCCAAATCAAACGATAATTATTACTGTTATAAAATATTTTTCCATCTGTTTGAAAAACAAAAGAATAAAATTTGTCTGAAAGTCCCTTTTCTGCCTGATTTTCGGGCAATCAGGCCGTCTGAACAGCCAAACAGGCGGCCTTGCGGTAAAATGCGCGGCCGCAGCCGCACCGGTTGCCCGTTTATTTGAAGGAACACACATGGCACGCGAACGCCAAATCATCCTCGACACCGAAACCACCGGCCTCTACCCCGACCGCGGCGACCGCATTCTCGAATTTGCCGGCATCGAAATGCGCAAACGCCAGCTCACCGACAGCACCCTCCACCTCTACATCCACCCCGACCGCGACATCCCCGCCGAAGCGGCGGCGGTGCACGGCATCACCCTCGACGTGCTCGAAGAAAAAAACGCGCCCAAATTCTCCGCCGTCAGCACGCAAATCGCCGATTTCCTGCGCGGTGCCGAGCTCATCATCCACAACGCCCGCTTCGACGTCGGCTTTCTCGACATGGAATTCGAGCGCATGGGCTTGCCCACCATCAAAGAACTCGGCTGCGAAGTGACCGACACCCTCGCCATGGCACGCGAAAAATACCCCGGCCAGAAAGCCAGCCTCGACGCCCTGTGCAACCGCCTCGACATCGACCGCAGCAAACGCGTCTACCACGGCGCACTCATCGACTGCGAACTGCTCGCCGAAGTCTACCTTGCCATGACCCGCGAACAGTTCGACCTGGTCGGCGAAAGCAGCGAAACGCCGAACGAACAGGCCGCTTCCGCCGCCACACGGCAAGCCGCCAAAACCGAACGTACAGGCCGTCTGAAAGTCATTGCCGCCGACGCTGGCGAACTGGCTGCCCACGCCGCCATCCTCGACGACCTCAACCAAGCCACCGGCGGACGCTGCATCTGGCAGCCCGCCGCCGAAGCCGCGCAGGAAGCGCCGCCCGAGCCCGAAGAGCCGGAAGAGGCCGACCCGGCCGAAGCGCAGGACGAAAGCGCATGAGCCGCCACATCGCCCTCATCCCCGCCGCCGGCGTCGGCGCACGCTTCGGCGCGGGCAAACCCAAACAATATGTCGAAATCAACGGCAAAACCGTGTTGCGCCACACCGTCAACATCTTTCTAAACCACCCGCAAATCGACTACACCGCCGTTATCCTCGCGCCCGACGACACCGTTTTTCAGACGGCCTCCACAGACAGTCCCGCCAAATTCGGCGTCTTCCGCGTCGGCGGGCAAACCCGCGCCGAAACCGTGCGCAACGGCCTGCGCGAACTGGTCTCGCAAGGCATCGCGGCGGCAGACGACAGCATCCTTGTCCACGACGCCGCCCGCTGCTGCCTGCCCGCCGCCGCCCTCAGCCGCCTCATCGAACAGGCAGGCGCGGCGGAGCAGGGCGGCATCCTCGCCGTGCCCGTGGCCGACACCCTCAAACGCGCCGACGACGCCAACCGCATCGCCGCCACCGTCTCCCGCGCCGCCCTGTGGCAGGCGCAAACCCCCCAGCTTTTTCAGACGGCCTTATTGCAGCGTGCCCTGTCCGCCGCCGATTTGGGCGGCATCACCGACGAAGCCTCCGCCGTCGAAGCCATCGGCATCCGCCCGCTGCTGGTCGAAGGCGACACGCGCAACCTCAAACTCACCCTGCCGCAAGACGAACACCTCGTCCGCCTGCTGTTGCAGGCCGTCTGAACGCCGTCCGCCGCGCAGAAAGGCCGTCTGAAAAAAACACAAACCGTGTTTTCAGACGGCCTTTCTTTAAATCATGTAAACATTGCGTCAATACGCTACAATGCGCCGCTGTTCACACTGAAACAAACGGAGCCAAACCGTGTTCGCCTTCAAACCCCTGATCGACATGCCGCGCAAAGAAGCCGCCGCCGTTGCTGCCGTCCTCGTCGCCGCCATGGGCTACAGCATCATCTCCCTGAGCTGGCTGCCGCACATGACCATCATCGCCGCCATCACCGCTCTGGTTGCCTACGGCCTCGCGCGCGGCCTCAAATACGACGACATGCAGCGCGGCATGATTGCCGCCCTCAGCCAGAGCATGGGCGCGGTCTACCTCTTCTTCTTCATCGGCCTGATGGTCAGCGCCCTGATGATGTCCGGCTCGATACCCACCCTGATGTACTACGGCTTCGGTCTTATCTCGCCGCAATACTTCTACCTCTCCGCCTTCGTCCTCTCCTCCCTGATCGGCATCAGCATCGGCAGCAGCCTCACCACCTGCGCCACCGTCGGAGTCGCCTTTATCGGCATGGGCGAAGCCTTCCACGCCGACTTGGCCATGACCGCCGGCGCCGTCGTCTCCGGCGCGTTTTTCGGCGACAAAATGTCCCCCCTCTCCGACACCACCGGCATCGCCGCCTCCATCGTCGGCATCGACCTCTTCGAACACATCAAAAACATGGCCTACACCACCGTGCCTGCCTGGCTGCTCACCGCCCTTGCCACCGGCTGGCTGCTGCCCGCCGTCGCCGCCGAAAACCTCAACAGCACCGCAATCTTCCGCCAGCAGCTCGAAGCCTCCGGCCTCGTCCACGCCTACGCCCTCATCCCCTTCGCCCTGCTCGTCGTCCTTGCCGTGCGCCGCGTCAACGCCATCGTCGCCATGCTCGCCACCATCCTCGCCGCCCTCGCCCTCACCTACCTGCACAGCAGCCCCGACCTCGCCAAACTCGGCAGCTGGTTCTACGGCGGCTTCAAACTCGAAGGCGACGGCTTCGACCGCATCGCCCGCCTCGTCTCGCGCGGCGGCTTGGAGAGCATGTTCTTCACCCAAACCATCGTCATTCTCGGCCTGAGCCTCGGCGGCCTCCTCTTCACCCTCGGCATCATCCCCAGCCTGCTCGAAGGCATCCGCCGCTTCCTCACCGGCGCCGGCCGCGCCACCGCCTGCGTCGCCGCCACCTCCGTCGGCGTCAACGTCCTGATTGGCGAACAATACCTGAGCATCCTGCTGGCGGGCGAAACCTTCAAACCCGTCTACGACAAACTCGGCCTGCACCCGCGCAACCTCTCGCGCACACTGGAAGACGCCGGCACCGTTATCAACCCCCTCGTACCGTGGAGCGTCTGCGGCGTCTTCATCGCCCAAGCCCTCGGCGTGCCCGTCCTCGACTACCTGCCCTACGCCTTCTTCTGCTACCTCAGCCTCGCGCTCACCCTCCTCTTCGGCTGGACGGGGCTGACACTGAGCAAAAAATAAAACGCGCCGCCGCAGGCAGAGCATTGCCGATAACGGCAGCGGAAAACCGAAGGCCGTCTGAAACCTGAAACAGGGTTTCAGACGGCCTTCCCCATATAACCGTCGGTAACTACCCGCTGCCCAAACGTAGGTTGTGAACGGAGGCCGTCTGAAAATGCGGTATCGGCGGGGTGAGTCAGCCATCCTTCTCCCATGTTAAAATCCCCGCCTTTTCAAATTTTTAGTCAACCGCCATGCACGCTTCAGATTCAGACGGCCGACAAACCGACGCCGAATACCACGCCGACCACCCCGACTTCCCCGCCAAAACCATCGTTGCCACATTATTTATCGGCGCGTTTTTCGGTTATCTCAACGACACCCTGCTCAATGTGGCGCTGACGCCGATTATGCGCGACTTCGGCGTGGACAAAACCACGGTGCAGTGGCTGACCACCGGTTTTCTGCTGGTGATGGGCGCGTTTACACCGATTACGGCGGGCGTGATCCAATGGTTTGAAACGCGCCGCATGGTGCTGTTGACGCAGGCGGTGTTTCTAACCGGCTCGCTGGTATGCGCCTTTGCACCGACCTTCGGCGTATTGGTGGCCGGGCGGATGGTGCAGGCGGTGTCGGCGGCGTTTTTCGTGCCGCTCCTGTTTAACGGCATTTTGTCGATCTACCCGCCCGCGCGGCGCGGCACGGCGATGGGCGTGATTACCATGATGTTCACCGCCGCGCCCGCGATGGGGCCGACGCTCTCGGGCATCATCATCGACCACACCCATTGGCGCGTGCTGTTTGGCTTTACCGCGCCGTTTATGCTGGCGGCGATGGCGCTGGTGGCGAAGTCTCTCACCGTAAACCTAAGCCGCGTTACCCGCCCGAAAATCGACGCGCTCTCGGCGGTGCTGTCCGTCGCCGGTTTCGGCGGGCTGGTGTACGCCAGCAGCAGCTTTTCCACGCTGCCGATGGCCGAGTTTGTATTGATTAGCGCCGGCTCGGTGTTGCTGGTGGGCTGGTTTGCCCGCAGGCAGTTCCAGCTGGCCACGCCGCTGTTGAACCTGCGCGCTTTCGGCTACGCGCAGTTCCGCTACAGCGTGGTGATACTGGCGGGCGCGGTGTTTCTGTTTTTGGGGCTGGAACTGATGATGCCGATGTACACCCAGCAAGTGCTGCTGCTCACCGGCACCGCCACCGGCCTGATTCTGCTGCCCGCCAGCATCGCGCAGGCCGCCGCCGCGCCGCTGTTTGGCCGTCTGCTCGACAAAAAAGGCGGGCGCTTTGTCGTGCTGCCCGCCACCGTGATGATGGTGGTGTCGCTGGCGGTAATGTGGCTGTTTTTGCGGCTCGACACGCAAACCGCCGCGCTCTCGGCGATGTTTGCCCTGATGGCGGTATCCGTATCCGCCTGCGTTACCGGCGAAACCCACGGCTTAAACGCCCTGCCCAAGCAGCTCAACCCGCACGGCGCGGCGATTATGACCACCATCAACCCGATTGCCGGCGCACTGGGCGCAGCGTTTTTCGTCGGCACCACCAATATCGGCGAACAGCTCTCGTCCGCCCCCACCGCACCGGCCAAAATGCTCGACGGCATCCACCTGGCCATGGGCTGCGCCCTAGCCGTAGCGGCGACACTGGTGTTTTTCGCCGCGAAACTGCGCTCGCATAAGGCAGCCTGAAACATATCAGCCAGCGCATCCCCTCTCCCGCTTGCGGGGGAGGGCTAGGGTGGGGCGGTTGCCGCTGGGGAAATTTTTACGGGACAACGGCAGCGGTAAACGCAGTTTTGCAAACTGCCACCCCCTCCCCAACCCTCCCTCGCGCTGGGGCGCAGGGGAGGGAGCAAGGCGCGCAACGGTTTCTCAGGCAGCCTGAAAACCCCAAAGCAGCCTGAAAACCCCAAAGCAGCCTGAAAACCCCAAAAAGGCCGTCTGAAAAGCAAAAAGACTTTTCAGACGGCCTTTGTCCATACAAAACGGGCAGCGGGCGGCGATTGCGACCATCACGGCAAACCGCCGAGTACCGCCGCCCTTATCCGCCCCACTGCCAATCCAACTTCAGAATCGTCGCGCTCTCACAAGTTTGCTAAGGCTTCGCGTGCTTCGGTTTTCACTTTGTCATCGCCCGCGTCGGCGGCTTTGCGGTACCACTCGGAAGCAGTTTTGCGGTCGGCAGGCACGCCTTTGCCCTGCTCGTGCATTCTGCCCAGCGCCAGCATGGCGGGGGCGGAGACGTGGTCGCCGCGTTGGGCGGAAACGGCGTACCAGCGCAGGGCTTGGGCATAGTTTTGCGCGGTGCCGCGGCCGTTTTCGTAGCACCAGCCCAGCCAGTATTGCGATGTGATGTCGCCCTTGTCGGCGGCAGCCTGAAACTGCGCGAACGCCTGCGCGGGGTCTTGCGGCAGGCCGCTGCCGTTCAGGTACATCAGGCCGATGTAGCGCGGCGCTTTCAGATTGCCCATCGCGGCAGACTGGCGAAACAGCGGCAGCGCGGCGGCGTAATCGCCGTTCTGATACAGGGCAACCGCTTGGTTCAGAATGGTGCGCGACTGCTCGCGTTGGCTGCTAATTTGCGCCTTGGCAGGCGTATCTTGCGGCGCAGTTTCCGGCGCGGCGCAGGCGGCGAGCAGGGCGGCAAGGGCGACGGACGGGATGCGGGTCATGGCGGAATCTCCGTTGTGGAAAACAGGCGGATTGTACGGGAAACGGGCTGCGATCGCGCCGTTTCGCCGCACGGTTTTCAGACGGCCTGCGTTGTTCGTCAGGTGGCGGGCAGATATTGCCATATCACAAAATATCGAATTAACGTATTTAAAAGCATAAGTTTCTAGTTTTAGTTCTATAAAACTGTATTAGGCGAAAATCTGCTTCCAGGCGGGCTAAAAATATCTTTTCTATTGTTTCAATATCTTAAAATATTTTTTCGTAACCGTTCCGTACTTGGCATTCGGATTTCTATATACCCAACACGGCAGGCAGATGCCGGTGAGATTACATTAATCATCTCTGTGTCGCGGGTTCGAGTCCCGCCCTTTGCGCCGCAGCGTGAAGGTAGCTCAGTCAGGTAGAGCGGGAGCACCATCTCACCAACCCCTTGCTGCCGCCGTCGGCAACCGCAGATGCCGGAGGAATTACAGCCTGATAAGCCCGAGGCCGCGGGTTCGAGTCCCGCCCCTGCCGCCATCAATGGCAGGGTAGCTCAGCGGATAGAGCGCGGATATTTCTCCAATTTCTTGCTGCACCGTTGCCGTCTCTATTTTTCAGGCTGCCTTGCAGCCGAACTGTCCAACGGGCGGATGCGGCAAAGCATCCATTGGAAGAGTGGCGTCCTTCGCCGTGCCGATAACACGGTTTACCGCCGTGCTTTGCCATACTGGCCGCCCACCCCGTCCAAGGCCGTCTGAAAAGCCGTTTTCAGACGGCCTCAACAAAACGAAAGGAAATGCCATGGCTAATGCCAACTTGTTCCAATCCCTGAAAAACCGCATTCTCCCCGCCGACACCCGCAACGAAGCAGGCGGCGCGGCTTATACCCAAACCGCCGAGCAGCAGCTTGCCCAACTGGCTGTTACCGGCTGCCTGAACAACACCTTTTACGCCACCGCCCAAAACCAGCTCGAACAAACCCTGCAACCAGCCAACCAAGTATCGCCGCTGTTTCTCGCCCAAACCGCCGTTTACGCCCGCAGGCACGGCCATATGAAAGATATGCCCGCGCTGCTGGCGGCGGTGCTGGCGCAGCGCGACGTTTCCCTGCTCGCCCGCGTTTTCGACCAAGTTATCGACAACGGCAAAATGCTGCGCAACTTCGCCCAAATCGTCCGCAGCGGCGCGGCAGGCCGCAAATCCTTCGGCTCGCGTCCGAAAAAACTGATGCAGGCGTGGCTCTTGTCCGCCGACGAAAAACAACTGCTGAACGCCGCCGTCGGCAACAAGCCGTCGCTCGCCGACATCGTCAAAATGGTGCACCCCAAACCGCAGGAAGCCTGGCGCGCCGCTTGGTTCGCATGGCTTATCGGCAAACCCTGCGACGAAGCGGCACTGCCGCCGCTCACCCGCGCTTTTGAGGCCTACAAACGCAACCGCAGCGGCGAGCTGCCCGATGTACCCTTCCAAATGCTCACCGCGCTTGATTTGGACACCGCCGCCTGGGCGCAAATCGCCCGCAACAGCTCGTGGCAGCAGCTTCGTCAAAATCTCAACACCTTTCTGCGCCACGGCGTGTTCGAGCGCGAAGGCAGCGTGCGCGACGCCGCGTCCAAACTGCGCGACAAAGCCGCCATCGCCCGCGCCCGCGTGCTGCCCTTCCAGCTTTTGGCCGCTTTTCAAGCGGCATCCGACGACATGCCTGCCGACATCCGCAACGCCCTGCAAGACGCCATGGAAACCGCCGTTGCCAACGTGCCCGCCGTGCGCGGCAACGTTATCGTCTGCCCCGACGTTTCCGGCTCCATGCACAGCCCCGTCAGCGGCTACCGCGGCAGCGCGACAAGTAAAACCCGCTGCATCGACGCCGCCGCCCTCACCGCCGCCGCCCTGCTGCGCGGCAGCCCGCACGCCCGCGTGCTGCCGTTTGCAGAAAACGTCGTCAACGTGCGGCTCAACCCGCGCGACAGCATCATGACCAACGCCGAGAAACTCGCCGCAACCGGCGGCGGTGGCACCGCGTGCAGCGCACCGCTCGCCCTGCTCAACCGCGAAAAAGCGCAAGTCGATTTGGTTATTTTCGTTTCCGACAACGAAAGCTGGATCGACACCGGCAACACTTGGCACGGCGGCACCGCCATGCTGCGCGAATGGGAAACCCTCAAACGCCGCTGCCCGCAGGCCAAACTGGTGTGCATCGACATCCAGCCCTACACCCGCGCCCAAGCCCCCGCCCGTGCCGACATCCTCAACATCGGCGGCTTCTCCGACCACGTTTTCACCATCATCGGCCGCTTTGCCGAACAGCAAAACAGCCCCGATTTCTGGGTGGACGAAATCCGCAAAACCAGGCTGGCGGAAGTGCATTGAGCCGCTTGGGGCAATGAGGGTTTCACGTCGTGGAAATTGTGTTTTCAGACGGCCTCCGCCGATATACAGAGGCCGTCTGAATATATAAAAAGCCACCCGCAACGGCATTGGTTGCGGGCGGCTTTTTATCTGCTAAACGACAGGCTTGCTCCGCCGCATCGGGGTTGTTTTCAGACGGCCTGAACGGTGTAAAGGCCGTCTGAACATAAGAAACTGCCATACGGCGCTTACTCCGCCACATCCGCCCATTCCAAACCAAATCGGCGCAGGTATTTGCGCAGGCGGTCGCTGTCGTTGGGGCTGGCGCGTTGGCGGCGGGAGGCTTGGTAGAGGATGCGGCCGGCGGCGGCGAGGGTTTTGTGGCGGCGGCATTCGGCGGCGACGGCGGCCAGTTGGAGCTGGTCGAAGCGGTCGATGTCGTCCCAGCTGCGGCCTTTTGCTTCGAGAATGCGGCGGATGCGATCGGCGGGGGTTTCGGGTTGGCCGTATGGATGGAATTGGTCGGGAAGGGCGGGATGGTTTTCAGACGGCCTTGCGCTGTCGGCAGGCAGCCTGAAAGCGGGGTCGGACGGGTGTTCAGGCTGCCTGAAAACGCTGTCGGGCAGGCCGTCCTGCCACTGCCATTGCAGGCGCTCGATTTCGGCGGCGACGTGTCCGTTTTGGATGCGGCCGTGGCCGGCAAGGGTGGCCAGGCGCATGATGCTGGCGGCAAGGTCGCGGAAGTTGCCGCGCCAGGGGGCTTGCTCGGAGAGGGCGTAGGCGAGGTAGGCAGTGCGGGCTTCTTTGTTGAAGCGGGTGGCGCGGCCGAGTTCTTGCGAGGCGACGGCGAGCTGGTGGTCGATATTGGGTTCGATGTCTTCGCGGCGCCCGGCCAGGGCGGGCAGGCGGTAGTGCCAGATGTTGATGCGGGCGAGCAGGTCTTCGCGGAAGCGGCCGGCGGCGGCTTCGCGGCGCAGGTCGCGGTTGGTGCCGGCGATGAGTTGGAAGCTGCTTTCGCTTTCGCGGTCGCTGCCGACGGGGTAGAAGCGTTTTTCTTCGATGGCTTTGAGCAGCATGGCTTGTTCGTCGGGGCCGAGTTCGCCGATTTCGTCGAGAAAGAGCAGGCCGCGGTCGGCGGTTTTGAGGTAGCCTTCACGTTTTTCGGCGGCGCCGGTGAAGGCGCCTTTTTTGTGGCCGAACAGGGCGGAGGCGGCACTGTCGCCGCGCAGGGTGGCGCAGTTGACATCGACAAAGCTGCCTGAAAGCTGGCGGCGGGCTTTTTTCAGCTCGTAGATGCGGCGGGCGAGCATGGATTTGCCGGCGCCGGTGGGGCCGGAAAGCAGGATGGGGGCGGGGGAGTTGAGGGCGACTTGTTCGATTTCGGCGATCATGCGGTTGAAGGCGCTGTTGCGGGTGGCGATGCCGCTTTTGAGATAGCGCACGGCATCATGGCTTTCGGCGGCCAGGCGTTGGGCTATGGCGTCGTAGCGGGCAAGGTTGAGATCGATGGTTTCGATGGTGCCGAAGTCGCCCTGCTCCATGCTGTGCCGCTGGCGTTTGGGCGGGGCGGACTGCAGTAGCAGGCCGGGGATGCGGCGGCTTTCCACCAGCAGGAACAGGCAGATTTGGGCGACGTGGGTGCCGGTGGTGATGTGGGTGAAATAGTCTTCGGTTTCGGTGTCGAAGGGGTAGGCGGCCGCCCAGTCGTGCAGCTTGGTATAGACTTCGCCGAAGTCCCAGGGATTGGCCAGCTCCAGCGGCACGAGACTGACGGCCAGATGCGGCGCAGCCTGCGCCAAATCGGTGCGGACAAGTTCGGCCAGCTCGCGGAATTTTGCGCTGTAAAAGAGTTCGAGCCGGTCGAAACGTTGGGCGGGGTGCTGGTGGATGGCGATGTTCGGCCGCCATTTCTGCCAGCGCCCCGCGCCGTATGCGTTGTCGAGAATAGTGCCGAGAAAGCTGATGATGATGCGGTTTTTGGGGCGGGTATCGGATACGCTCATGATGTTTCGCCTGCCGGGTTGGATAGCGGGGAGGCCGTCTGAAAAACCGGAAAACGGGTTTCAGACGGCCTTTCTTTGTGTTTCAGACGGCCTACCACACGAAATAAAACATGGTTTTGGCCAGCAGCACAATCAAAACCATCTGCGCCAGCACGGCGGCATGGATGTAGCGCGACCAGTTTTTCGTCAGCGTGCCGCGCCGCATTTTGCTTACGGCAACGACAAAATGCAGCAGGATGCCGAGGGCGAGGCAGATTTTCAGGGTAAGCTGGGTGTTGAACGATGCGGCAAACGGATCGGCAAGATTGGGCAGGTAGCGCAGGCAGGCCATGCCGATGCCCGAAGCGAACACGCCCGCCACAATCCACGGCATCACCTTCACCGCCCGCCGCGACAGCGCCTTTTCCACCTCGCGGCGCGATTCTCGCGACACGGATTTCGTGTGCATCACGCTCAAAACCAGGCTTTCAAAGAACACGCCGCCGACAAAGGCAACGGCGCAAAACAGATGGGCAATGTGAACCCAGGCGTAGGCAGACATAACAAACCTTTGGAAAGATTAACCCGCGATACACACCCGCCAACGCGCGGCCTGTGTATCCTTGCGCCGCCATTGTAGCAAATGGCGTTTTTTTCTTCCCCTAAAGTTAAGGAGTCTCCCATGAAACCGTTTTACCTCAAAACCGCCGCACTGGTTGCCTTGGCCGTGTCCCTGAGCGCATGCAACGGCATGTCGCAAACCCAGCGCAACACCGCTGCGGGCGCAGTCATCGGTGGCGTGGCCGGCAACCTGATCGGCGGCGACACCGGCTCGACTCTCGGCGGCGCCGCTTTGGGCGGCGTAATCGGCAGCCAGGTCAAGCGCCACCGCTGATTCCCATCACAGAGAAAGGCCGTCTGAAAACGTGTTTTCAGACGGCTTTTTGTATCGGTGTTACAGGCCGCAAGGCTGATTGTTAACAGACCTTAGGGAAACGCCGAAGCGGGCAAAGCTGCCTCAATGCCTGTGCGACGTTTCCACGCCCGTTTTGATTTCGCCGTAAAAGCCGTTTTCGCCCGAAGAGTGGTCGGCGGCGCAGGCGGCCAGCAGCAGCGGCAGGATAAGGGCGGGTAACAGGATTTTCATTGCGGATTCCTTTCGTAAAACAGTTTGAGGAGGGGGCAAGCCCATCTTTTCAGACGGCCCTCTGCCGTTTGGGCTACAATGCGCGACTTTATCCCAAAGCGTGCGACTATGAAAGAACACCAAGCCCGAAAGCGTTTCGGGCAGAATTTTTTACAGGATACGCGCATCATCGCCGACATCGTCAACGCCGTTCGGCCGCAGGCGGGCGACACGGTGATCGAAATCGGCCCGGGCTTGGCGGCGATTACCAAGCCCTTGGCGGAAAAGCTCGACCGCCTGCACGTGATCGAAATCGACCGCGACATCGTAGGCCGTCTGAAAACCCTGCCGTTTGCCGACAAGCTCGTGATACACGAGGGCGACGTTTTGCAGTTTGATTTCAACAGCATCGCGGGCAAAAAGAAAATCGTCGGCAACCTGCCGTACAACATTTCCACGCCGCTTTTGTTCCACCTGAGTGAAATTGCCGACGATGTCGTCGATATGCACTTCATGCTGCAAAAAGAAGTGGTCGAACGCATGGTGGCTGCGCCCAAAACCAACGACTACGGCCGCTTGGGCGTGATGCTGCAATACTTTTTTGAGATGGAAAAACTCATTGATGTGCCGCCCGAATCGTTCGACCCCGCGCCGAAAGTCGATTCCGCCGTCGTCCGCATGATTCCGCTCAAACACCGCATCGGGCAGGCGCAGGATTTTGAGCATTTTGCCAAATTGGTCAAACTGGCCTTCCACCAGCGGCGCAAAACCATCCGTAACAACCTCAAAGAGCTGGCGGACGACGAAGACTTGCAGGCCGTGGGCATCAACCCGCAAGACCGCGCCGAACACATCGCGCCGGAAAAATATGTCGAATTAAGCAATTATCTGGTGAAAAAGGCCGTCTGAAAACGCAACTCCGGTAAAGTTGAAATCGAAAAACCATTGGAAACCATCATGATCAAACTGAAAAACGTCAACAAACACTTCGGCGACCTGCACGTCGTCAACAACGTCAATCTTGAAGTGAAACAGGGCGAAGTCGTCGTCATCTGCGGCCCCTCCGGCAGCGGCAAATCCACCCTCATCCGCACCATCAACCAGCTTGAAAGCATCCAGAGCGGCGAAATCTGGGTGGACGGCATCAACGTCGCCGACCCGAAAACCGACCTCAACAAAATCCGCACCGAAGTTGGCTTCGTCTTCCAGCATTTCAACCTCTATCCCCACCTCACCGTGCTGGAAAACATCATCCTCTCGCCCATGCAGGTGAAAAAACAAAAACGCGAAGAAGCCGTGCCCAAAGCCCTCGCCCTGCTCGAACGCGTCGGTCTCGCCCACAAAAAAGACGCCCTGCCGGGCGAACTCTCCGGCGGCCAGCAGCAGCGCGTCGCCATCGCCCGCGGCCTGGCGATGGAGCCTGCCGTCCTTCTGTTCGACGAACCCACCTCCGCCCTCGACCCGGAAATGGTCGGCGAAGTGCTCAAAGTGATGAAAGACCTCGCGCAAAGCGGCATGACCATGATGTGCGTCACCCACGAAATGGGCTTCGCCCGCGAAGTGGCCGACCGCATCATCTTCGTCGACCACGGCGTGATTGTCGAAGACGCGCCGCCGGAAGAATTTTTCCAAAACCCGAAAAGCGAGCGCGCCAAACAGTTTCTCGCGCAGGTGATGCACTGACAGGAAAGTAAAGAAGAAGGCCGTCTGAAACCTGTTTCCTCTACCGCTTGTACCCCGTTGGGGTATAAACGGTAGAGGGCTGGGGCGGGGAGTGAACGGCGTTTATACGGCGGCGGATAAGCGGTTCTGCGAACCGCCACCCCCACCCCAACCCTCCCCCGCGCTTTGGCGCAGGGGAGGGAGCAGAGTGGCTGACGGCAGCGCGGCAGCCGAAAATTTAAGGCCGTCTGAAACGGGAGGCCGTCTGAAAAAACCTGCGAAGCAGGTTTTTTCAGACGGCCTTGCCGTTTTTGCCGAATACCCGTTTCAAGGGCAGCGGCCGCATGGTGTTCCTAACCAGTTCGCGCGAAGCTTCGTGTGGGCCGATGATAAGCGACGGCAGGTGTTTTTTGCCGCTGCGGTGGTAGTGGAGGTTCAGGCCGTTGCTCAGAAAGGAGACGGTTTCACCGTCGGCGCGGTAGAGGGCGGCGATGTTTTTGCGGTATTTGCCGCGCACCAGCTTTTTCAGGTTGAGGACGGCGCGCAGGGCTTTGCTGCGGATTTTCTGCGGGCGGCGGATTTCGATTTGTTCGGCGCTGATGCGTCCCGCCTGTTCGTCAACGATAAAGGCGGCATGGCAGCCGGGCAGGCGGAAAGAATACATGACGAAACCGTTGCCGAAGCGCATATCGGCCTTGCGGCGGACAAAACGGCAGGCTTGGCGCGGCGGGGTGTCGGGAAAGAAGGTTGCGTGTTTCAGAAACACGGACAGTTTGATGCGTTTGCTTTTTTTCATGGCTCGGAGTTTTCAGACGGCCTCAGTGCTGTCGGCGCAGGACAGGGCGGCGAGGCGTTGGCGGAATTCGGGCGGTAGGCGGCGGACGCGGCCTGCGTCGTAGTCGAAGGCGGCCATGTGGCATTGGACGGCAGCAATCGGCAGGCCGTCGCGGCGGCGGATAATGGCTGTGTCGAAGCGGAAGCCTGCGGCGGCGGTTTCGGCGATGCCGGCATCGGCGCGCAGTTCGTCGCCGTGGAAGGCCTGGTTGTGGTATTGCACGACGGCGGCGCTCATGATGAGGCCGCAGCCGCCGATGTCGGTCTCACTCAGGCCGATTGAGGCGAGCCAGCGCAGGCGGACTTCGTGTGCCATTTTCAAAACGGCGTCGTTGGCGAGGTGGTTGCCGTAGTTGAGGTCGCCGACCTGTACGGTGACGAGGGTGCTGAAACAGACGGCTGCGGGCGGGGGAACGGTGGGGCGGGGCATGGCGGGTTTCCGTGAGCGGTAAAGAGGCCGTCTGAAAAGCCGTCCGTTGCGGGCAAGGCTTTCAAACGGCCTGACGGGATGCGGCGGGTCAGAACAGGTTGTCGCTGCCGTCTGCGCTTTCGTCGGGTACGTCGGAGGCGGCAGGCGCGGCGGCGCGGGGTTTGACGGGTGTGGCGGGCAGGACGGGGGCGGCGTTGTTGAGGGTGTCGTCGCCGGCGTCGATTTCGATTTCGCTGCCTTCGGGCAGGGTTTGGTCGACCGCGGGAGCGGCGGGTTTGACGGCTTTCGGTTTGCTCAATGCGCCCGATCCGGAGAGCCAGGCCAGCGATTGCAGGCTGCCGCTGATTTTGCCTTTGCCGCCGCAGGTGAGGCAGTTGGGCGCGCCGGTGCGGTTTTTCAGCACGGCGTCGATTTGTTTGGCGGACACGTTTTTGCCGTTGGCTTTCGACCAGGCGGCGATGCTTTTGCGCAGGGCGGCGGTGTCGAGGTTTTTCTTGTTATAGGGGTCGCGGAAGGCGGCCAGCCAGAGATTGCCCGCGCCGTCGACGTTCAGCGATGCCATTTGGTAAATAACGTCGGCGGGCGAGCCGGAGGAGACGGTTTTGGCAAATTGCAGGGCGTCGGGCGATTTCATGCGCACGCATCCGTGGCTGCGCACGCCGGGTACGCTGGCGGGGGCGTTGGTGCCGTGGATGCCGAGGCCGAGTTTCGGGTCGCCCAGTCGGACGAAGACGGGGCCGAGCGGGTTTTTCGGGCCGGGCGGAATGGAGGTGACGCCGTTGTTCAGTTCTTTTTGGATGGATTTGGGGATGTGCCAGGTGGGATTGTAGGCTTTGGCGCCGATTTTGTGTGCGCCGATGGTGGTTTGCGTTAATGCTTTGCCGACGGCGACGGGGTAGATTTTCGACAGTTTGCCGTCAGTGTAGAGAAAGAGGCGCTGTTGGGGGATATTGATAACGACGTGGTGGCCGGAGGAGACGGGTGCGACGTCGGGAACGGGGGTGTTTGCGAAGGCCGGCGCGGCGGCAAGTGCGAGCAGACTGAATCCTAGTTTTTTCATGATGTTGTTTTCAGTGAGGATAATGAGGGGCGGCATCATACCGCAAACCCCGGCGATTTGTGGGAAAATGCCGCCTTTTTGTGCGTTTGGGCGCAACGGGCGTGGCGAAATGGCAATAGTGGCAGCAAAAGCAGAAAGGAACGAAAGTGCACTGGCGGCGCTGTTTGAAGCGGATGTGTCGGGTTGGGACTCGGAGGGGCGCGGCATCGTGCGCCGCGACGGCAAGGCGGTGTTTGTGACCGACGCGCTGCCGGGCGAGCGGGTGCTCTGCCGGGTGACGCGCACGGGGAAGCGTTTTGATGAAGCGGAGGCGGTGCGTGTGCTCAGGCCGTCTGAATCCCGCCGTACGCCGCCGTGTCCGCATTATGCCGAATGCGGCGGCTGTTCGATGCAGCATGTGGAGTTTGCCGCGCAGGTGGCGATGAAGCAGCGCGCGGTTGAGGAGCAGTGCGAACGCATCGGCAGAGTGCGCCCCACGCAGATGCTGGCGCCGGTATACGGTTTGCCGTGGCACTACCGCGAACGCGGGCGTTTCGGCGTTCAGGCAGACGAGGGAGGCCGTCTGAAAATCGGGTTTCGCGCAAAAAGGAGCAACCGGCTTGCCGACATATCTTCCTGCATGGTGCTGCCGCGCCATCTGTCGGCGGTGCTGCCCTTGTTGAAAGAAGCGCTGCAAACGTTTGCGGGCATCTTGCGGGGCATTGAATTTGCGGTTGGCGGCGGCAAAACGGCGCTTTGCCTGCTGACGGACAAGAGGCCGTCTGAAAAGCAGCGTGGCGCTTTGCGGGCATTGTCGGAAACGTTGGGCAGCGGCTGGCTGCTGAGTTGGAAAGCGGGCGATCGTGAAGAGCCTTTATATGGGGGCAGGGCGGTTTGAGCTACCGGCTGGACGATTTCGCTGTGGAAATGCCGTTTGATGTCGGCAGTTTCACGCAGGTCAACGAGCGGCTGAACAATGTGATGGTGCGCCGCGCGGTGGAAATGCTGTCGCCGCAGCGGGGCGAGCGGGTGGTCGATCTGTTTTGCGGATTGGGCAATTTCACGCTGCCGCTGGCACGCAGCGGTGCGCATGTGACGGGAGTGGAAGGTCTGCCCGCACTGACCGACCGCGCACGGCGCAATGCGGTGCTGAACGGTTGCGGCAATGCGTCGTTTGAAACGGCGGATCTGTTTTGTGCCGACGGATTGTCCCGTTTCTGGCGCGGTGCCGACAAAATGCTGCTCGACCCGCCGCGTGCGGGTGCTTACGAAGTGGTAAAATCGCTGAGGCCGTCTGAAATGCCCGCAAGGGTCGTGTATGTTTCCTGCAATCCGGCCAGCTTTGCGCGCGATGCGGCGGTGTTGGTGGAAAAGGGTTATAAATTCAAATCGCTAGGCGTGATGAATTTGTTTTCGCAAACCGCACATGTCGAGTCTGTCGGTTGTTTTGAGAGATAAGCGGTTTGTTTAATTTGGTAAAACATTGGGATAAATGTTCGGTTTTTTGTAAGTCATGCTATTATAAAAAGCTAAGGGATTAACGGATCTACAACAAATTTTACGCAGTCTTGAAAATGCTGCCCGTTTGTTGGATACGCCAGATATTGGGAGATATTCTTGGATTACATACTTATACTTGGGATTGTCGCCGTCGTTGCGCTGGTTATCGTCCTGCTCAAACAGCGAGGGAAGGAACAGCAGTCGGCTGTGCAGGCTAAAGCCAAAGGCAGGCATGCCGGCTCCCGCCCCGCAGTACAGGCGGAAGAACAGGCCGAGCCGGACGAGTGGACGGTTCAGTCGGATGCCTCGAATGACGATCTGCAAAGCTGGGATTGGGACAATACCGAAAATACGGATTTGTCCACCGCGTCAGTGTCGGCACAGGAAGTCGATCCGCTGACCGAATATCAGGTTTACAAACAGTTCGGCTATGAAGATAAGGCCGCAGTTTCGTTGGCTGGCTATCTGAATAATATGAAAGGCGATGCGCCAGAGAAACTGGTTGTCGAATTGGTCAATCTCTGCCTGAATGTCGGTGATGTCGATTTGTTGTCGGCTACGCTGGATCGCCATGCTTCCGTGCTGCCGCAGAACAAGTTGGCCGAATACGTCAAGGCCGGTTTGGCAATCGATCCGAACCATTTGGGCTTGCGCGTATTGGCCGAATCGAAGCTGAATTGGGGTATGCAGGAAGTTGCACGCCAAATCGGCGAGCAGACAGGTTTGGAGTCGTCCGATTCCGATACATACAGCGGTTCTGCTGCTCCGACTGTTGAAGTGGCCGTGAATCAGAGCGGTCAGGAATTCAGACGTTTGAGCAAACCGAGTCCGCTGATTATCGGCAAAGCCGAAGTCGGTGATATGACGGAAGAAGAAATGAGTGCGGTGATCGGTTTTGTTAAACCGGAGAAATCCGCCAAGCTTCTGAAAAACCAAGTGGATTATGAAACTGCCCGTCGCCAATACAATAAAGCCATTCAAAAAGCCGAGAAACCTGCCGGTCTGATTATTGATGCCTTGAAACTCGATTATCAACATGCCGATGTAAACGAGTTTGCCAAACACTTGTGGAAGCTGTATTACTCTTTGGGTTCTAACGGGCGGCAGGTTAAAGAGCGTATGCTGGGCTGGGGTTACAGCTTGGGACAGCATGAGGTTTTTGATAATTTGGAGCAATCTCCAAGCGAACAGCAGGTTCGTGAAATCGGTTTGCGCCAAGGTTATCTTCAAGGTAGTGCGCGTCAATCAAAAGTCAAATACCGCGAACTGGTTCAGCGCAACGATTCTATTTTGAACGAAAGCACTTCGCCTGCCGAGTTGGCCTTGAAGGAAGTTGAGTCTCTGTTGATGTATGGTCAGCTGGATCAGGCTATCGGTACATTGGAACAGGCCGTCTTAAAATATCCGCAAGAGTCCCAGTTGTACATTATGTTGTTCGATCTGTACGAGCGTTCCGAGGATTGGGTTAAGCTGGAACAATTCTTAAGATTGCTGAGGGAAAAAGAGGCTAATTTGCCGGAAGAAGTTGTTTTGGCAATCAGTCAGTTGCAACAGCGTATTCATCGCAATTCCAATAAATAAGAGTACTGAACAATGGATAATTTAATACCGAAAGTGAAGACAGTACGGGTAATGCTGCAGGAAATGGGTGAGCAACAGAATGCCGTGTTCAAAATGGCATTTAAAATGCACAACACCACAAATTATGAAATCGTTGATCAGAGTTCGGCTCATAAACCCGATATGGTTTTGGTAGATGTCGATGGCAGCAAGGGGATGCTGGCATGGCATGAGGCCAAAAAAAATTATCAAGATGTTCCGGTGGTTGTCTTTTCTGCTCATGAACCTGTCGTTACTGCTCCGTATCTACCCAAGCCGGTAAAGTTTGATACGCTGTTTCCTATTTTAAGGAGTTTGGCGCAGGGAGGGAATGTCGTCGAAGCCAAACAGGCGAAACCTGATGCGACAGTGCAATCGACTTCTGTCAATGCCGGTGTACAAAACAGAAAAACAACTATCCGCCGTTTTAATCCGCAAAGAGGATTGCTTGGTGCGTTAAGGGCATCCAGTGAGCGCCAGCAGGACACTGCTGTTTTAGTGGGTGGGAAGCCGGTTTTGATTGTATTCCCGAGTATCCAGCGAGTTTTGCTTACTGTTGGTGCCGAAGAATTGGAAAAAATGTGTCAGGATGATCATTTGGCTGTGGTATGCAAATCTGTTCCTGATAATCCTCAGTGGAAAGAGAAAGCCAAAGTGACCATTATGTCCTGCCTGTGGCAGATGGCTATTTGGACTGCTCAGGGCAGATTGGTATTTCCGATGACTCCGCAAACGGTGTTTACCTTAAAAAGGTGGCCGAATCTGACACGGTTGGCTCCTGTTCCCGAGTCTATGCGCTTATCGGCATTTCTGACTAAGACATCAGTAAACTTGAATATTCTTTATAAAGTTATGCCTTTGGATATGGCCGACATCCTCAATTATCTTGCTGCTACCTATGTTACCGGCTATTTGGCAACAGATAATGAATTCTCGGCTCAGGGTAATAAAGAATTGGCATCGGGTACGATGAATGTGAACACCCATGTGCCCGACAATAAGATGTCTAAAGATGCGTTAAGTGCGGTTACTCCTTCGCAAAATCAGCCTCGTGGTTTATTGCAGCGTTTGATGCGCAAATTATCTGGCGGTAAATAAGGATTTAATGGAATGAAAGAGAATAAAATTATTTTTACCGGCCCTGTCGGAGTGGGAAAAACAACTGCTATTGCAGCTTTGTCGGATGATCCTCCGGTTAAAACCGATGCCCGTGCTTCAGATATGACACTTGTGCGTAAAGGGCATACTACTGTGGCAATGGACTATGGTGTCATCCGCTTGGATGAAGATGTAAAAGTGCATCTGTATGGCACACCGGGTCAAGAGCGCTTCAATTTTATGTGGGAAATTCTCAGCAAAGGCAGTATGGGGTTGATTTTGTTGCTGGATAATACTCGTGCCAATCCGTTAAAAGACTTAACTTTTTTTCTGGATGCGTTTAAGGACTTGCTGAAAACTGCCCCTTTAGTAGTGGGGATTACCAAAATGGACGTCCGCTCTTTGCCGGGAATTGATGTTTATCAAAAATATTTGGCGCAACATAATTTTAATGTTCCTGTGTTTGAGGTAGATGCGCGCGAAGAAGAAGATGTCAAGCAGTTGGTCAGTGCAATGTTGTTTTCAATTGATCCGGGTTTAGAGGCATAAAATGGATTCTACACTTTCTTTACAATCAAATTTATATCCGCGCGTGACACCTGCGGGTGCTTATTATGCTGTTTCGAGCAACGTGCCGAGTGCAAGCAGAACTTTGCTGCACGGTTTGCTACGTGCCTCCGGTGATGAAACTGCCAGCACGGATAATCTTTTGGCATGGGCTGAAACCGACGATGCCGATTCTGCGTTGAACTTGCTTTATCGTTTGCAAAGACTTGAGTTCTTGTATGGAGATGAGCAGCCTGTATACCAAGAGTCCAGTATGACGGATGATCAGCTGCCCGAACTGTTGGCTCAATTGTCAAGTGTCGGTAAGGCTTTGTTGGCCGATGCGAACGGCCTGTATTTTGCCAATGCGGGTTTTCATCATGAGACTGCGGAAGAAGTCGGATTGATGTCCAGCGAGGTTGCCGCTTTAGGTGAAAAGCATCAGCTGCTGGTAAAAAACAATCTCAATATCCATCATAATGCATGGGGTATTTGTGATCCTTCAGGGCAAACAGAGCTGACTTTCTTCCCATTATATGCGGGAAAAGTGAAGCTGGTTTTGGTAGTTGCAGGCATGCCGGATTTGAATAAGGAAGCGTTTGTTTCTTTAATTAAAGTGTTATGCAATCGGTATGCTTAAATATTGGTTGTGATTCCTCAATGTCATAAACAGAAATATTTCTGGTATTACGGGTAAATTCTTGATGCTGTCATGTCGGCATCTTATATAAAAGATACAAATTAATTGGATTACAAATATGCGTGAACAACTTTTGATTTCGGTATTGAGCGATTTGAATGCGACTTCTGCGGATATTACTGCTTCTGCCGTAATTTCCAGCGACGGCTTGCCGATTGCCACTTTGATTCCACATGGTCTTGATCCGGATCGTGTCGGTGCAATGTCGGCAACTCTGCTGGCTTTGGGAAGTCACGCTGCCAATGAACTCAATTGCGGTGATTTGGATCAGGTAATGGTTAAAGGCAAAAACGGTTATATTCTCTTAAACCAAGCAGGTCCCGATGCTGTATTGGCTTTAATTGCCAACGAAAGCGGTAAACTCGGACTGATTTTGCTGGATGCGAAGCGTGCGGCGAAACATATTGCCGATATTATCTGAGTTTGGTTTCAAAAAGTTTTATTAACTAATTGAAACAAAATAAATTTTAGGTTTGCTTGAATTTGAGTGGTGCGTTCGTTTACAATTCACACCCTCGTTTCGGCTTGGTTTGATATTTGATTAGGCACGCAATATGTCTCATATATACGGCATATGCGTGCTTTTTCGCGAAGATTGAAATTACTAGGATTTTTATAATGACTATTCCCGCTCTTCTCGTTCTTGCCGACGGCAGCGTATTTCACGGCCGATCTATCGGCTACCAGGGTAATGCGTCCGGTGAAGTTGTGTTCAATACATCCATGACCGGATATCAGGAAATCCTGACGGATCCTTCATATTGCAAGCAAATTGTTACACTCACCTATCCCCATATCGGTAATACAGGTATCAATCCCGAAGATGTCGAAGGTAAGGCTGTGCATGCATCCGGCTTGATTATTCGTGATTTACCTTTATTGGGTAGTAATTTTCGCGAAACGGAGAGTTTGCAGGAATTTTTGGTGCGCAATAAAACGGTAGCCATTGCAGATATCGACACGCGTAAGCTAACTCGAATTCTTCGTGACAAAGGTGCGCAGGCCGGAGCCATTTTGACAGGCGAACAGGCTGACGAGAGCCATGCCAAGGAGCTGATTGCTGCGTTCGGCAGTATGGTAGGGAAAGACTTGGCCAAAGAAGTAAGTTGCAGCGAACCGTATGAATGGACGGAAGGCGAGTGGGTGCTCGGTAAGGGCTTTGTGACGCCGCAGGAGCAGCCTTATCATGTTGTCGCCTACGACTACGGTGTCAAAACCAATATTCTGAGAATGCTTGCCGCGCGCGGATGCAGGCTGACGGTTGTGCCTGCGCAAACACCGGCAAAAGAAGTCTTGGCCATGAATCCGGATGGCGTGTTTTTATCAAACGGTCCCGGCGATCCCGAAATGTGCGACTACGCAGTTTCAGCAGTGAAAGAGCTTTTGGACAGCGGCAAGCCTGTTTTCGGTATTTGCCTCGGACATCAGTTGTTGGGTTTGGCTTTGGGCGGGAAAACGAAAAAAATGCCTTTCGGCCATCACGGCGGCAACCATCCCGTTCAGGATTTGGACAGCGGCAAAGTGATGATTACCAGCCAAAACCACGGATTCGAGGTGGATGCGGATACTTTGCCTGCGGGCGTCAAAATTACCCACCGTTCGCTGTTTGACGGCTCGTTGCAGGGAATCGAGTTGGTCGGGCGGCCGGTATTCAGTTTCCAGGGGCATCCGGAATCAAGTCCCGGGCCGCACGACGTTGCGCCGTTGTTCGATAAATTTATCGACAACATAAGGGCGGCTGTCGGCCGTTAAACGGTTTTCAGACGGCCTCAAGCACAGATGAGACTGTCTGAAAACCATATGGATGAACCCTATCGGGGAAAATAAAAAAGCAGCCGAAACAGGCTGCTTTTGAAAATGGTCGGAATGAGAGGATTCGAACCTCCGACCCCTTCGTCCCGAACGAAGTGCGCTACCGGGCTGCGCTACATTCCGTAAAGAAGCGCGGATTATAGAGAGGCGCTTCTGTTTTTGCAAGGGCGTTATGCCTGCAAAACGAAAATTGTCGGGCGCTTTTTCAGATTCGGCAAAGCGTCGGCCAACCGCCATTCCGAAACCGGCCGGCTGACAATCAGCTGGGTGGGCAGCGTCAAATCGCAGGCGATGCACAGCCGGGTGTCGGGATGCAGTGAGGAAACGGCATCGGCCAGCATGGCGTCGTTCCGGTAGGGTGTTTCGATGAACAGCGCTGTTTCATTGTGCGCACGCGAATGCCGTTCCAAAGTTTTCAGCGCCGCAATGCGCTCGGTTTTTTCAGACGGCAGATAACCTTTGAATGCAAAATTCTGACCGTTTGCCCCCGATGCCATCAGCGCCAGCATGATGCTGGACGGGCCGACTAGCGGCTGTACGACAAACCCCTGTTTGTGTGCCAGCGCAACCAAATCGGCGCCCGGGTCGGCAACAGCGGGGCAGCCTGCTTCGCTGAGCAGACCCATGCTGCGGCCTTCCCGCAAAGGTTGCAGAAGGTTTGGCAGCGATTGGCGGTCGGTATGTCCGTTTAGGGTTTGCAGGTTCAGATCGCGTATGGGTGTGGTGATGCCGAGGTGTTTCAAATGCGTGCGTGCGGTTTTTTCCGCTTCCACGACAAAATCGGTCAGACCGGTAATGGCGGCTTGTTCGTGCGGCAGCAGGCAGGGCGTGTCGGGCGTACCCAGTGGGGTGGGGATCAGATAGAGCGTAGGCATGTTTTCGGTCGGAATAGTTGGCGGAGTGTTTTCAGACGGCCTCAGAGAATATCGACGCCTTCCACTTGGAGAAAATCGATCAGGCGAAAGAGGGGCAGGCCGATCAGTGCGTTCGGGTCGCTGCTTTCCACTTTTTGCAGCAGGGCGGCGCCCAAACCTTCGCTTTTGGCCGCGCCCGCGCAATAAACGGCATCAGGTTCGCGTTGCAGATAGCGGGCAATTTGTCCCTCAGACAGCTCGCGCATGGTGACGACGGTTTTGTCCACATGATGCCTGAGGCCGTCTGAAAACGTATTGAGCAGGCAGACCGCGCTGTAAAACTCAATCTGTTTTCCGTTCAGCTCCGACAGCATCTGTTGCGCGTTTGCGACGTTCATCGGTTTGCCGAGCTGCCTGCCCCCGCAGAGGGCGACTTGGTCGGCACCGATAATCAGCGTGCCAGGAAAACGCCCGGCCAGCGAGCGTGCTTTGCCGACGGCCAGGCGCAGGGCAGTATCGGCTGCCGCCTCGCCGGGGAGAGGTGTTTCGTCGAAATCGGGAGAGGCCGTCTGAAAAGACAGCCCCAGCTTTTTCAACTGTTCTTGGCGGAAAACGGAACTCGAACCGAGAACGATGGGCGGCGTGCGATTCATTTTTGTAAAAACATTGACGTTGAACGGCTTGGATTATATCATGCGCGGTTTATGTTAGAGCCTGATTTGATTGACCCCCTGGCGTTTGCCGCCGAGAAGCGCGAGCTTCGCGGCAGCCTGTCTCCCGCCGAGATGGACGAGCGCGTAAGGTCGCACGAATATTTAGCCGGAAACGCGGCGCCGTTGCAGGTTATGCTGCGCGGCGGCAAGGACAAATGGCAGCGTCCCTTTTTGGATTTGCATGTGGGCGGCAGTATGCCGCTGGTGTGCCAATGCTGCATGAAACCTGTCGAGTTCGAGCTGGACGAAAACGCGCGCATCGTATTGTTTGCCGACGAAGGCAGATTGGACGAAGCCATGTTGTCCGACGACGAGTTGGAAGGCATGGTGGCGGAGCGGGAAATTTCGGTGCGCACTTTGGTGGAAGACCAGATTCTGATGGCGATGCCTTATGCCCCGCGCCACGAAGATTGCGGTATGCCGGCCGGGGCGGCAGATTCGGGCAAGCCCAATCCCTTTGCGGTTTTGGCCGGGCTGAAAAGCAGCAAATAATTTTTCTATCATTTTTTAGGAGCTTGAAATGGCCGTTCAACAAAACAAAAAATCCCCCTCCAAACGCGGTATGCACCGTTCGCACGACGCGCTGACCGCGCCCGCCCTGTCTGTCGACAGCGCAACCGGCGAAGTACACCGCCCGCACCACATTTCGCCCAACGGCATGTACCGCGGCCGCAAAGTTATGAAAGCCAAAGGCGAATAAGCCGGAGGCGGATGAAAAACGGAAATCCGTCTGCGGGTTTCCGTTTTTGTTTTCGGTATTTTTCAGCAGCAAGCAGCGGAAAGACGATTATGGTCAAAAAAATTTGGTATACCTACGACGAAATCCATCAGGTGTTGAAACAGTTGGCGGAAAAAATCCGCGCAGGCGGGGTGCGGTACGATGCGATGATCGCCATCGGCGGCGGCGGCTTCATCCCGGCGCGTATCCTGCGCTGCTTCCTCAATATTCCGATTTACGCGGTAACTACGGCCTATTACGCCAACGATTTCGGCTATGAAACCAACGACGAAATCAAAAAAATCCAATGGCTCGATCCGATGCCGGAAACGCTGAAAGGCAAAAACATCCTGGTTGTCGACGAAGTGGACGATTCGCGCGTCACATTGGAATTCGTGCTGAACGAATTGCAAGAAGAAGATTTCGGCGAAATCGGCGTGGCCGTGCTGCACGCGAAAATTAAAGAAAAAACAGGCAAGCTGCCCGAGGGTATCCACTATTTCAGCGGCATCACCGTTGAGGACTGGTGGATCAACTACCCGTGGGACGCCGACGACATCGTCGCGCACAACACCCTTGCCGCAGAAAGCAAAAAGGCGGATTGAGGCCGTCTGAAAACAAAAAGGCGGTGCGGCGGCACAGGCAGCCGCACCGCCGGACAACCGGACTGGGCTCCGGCAAATGGAGAAAACCTTATGATTACCTTGGCTGTTGATGCCATGGGCGGCGATGCCGGGCTGGCGGTAACCGTTCCCGGCGCTTTGTCTTTTTTACGCCAGCAGAGCGGTGTTTCCCTACTGATGGTTGGCGACGAAACACAAATCCGTCAGGCTTTACAGGGCGCGGGCGCTCTTGCCGACCGAATCCGCATCATTCCCGCCACGCAGGTGGTGGAAATGGACGAGCAGCCCCAGCTGGCTTTGAAAAACAAAAAAGATTCCTCGATGCGCGTCGCCATCAACCAAGTCAAAGACGGCCAGGCGCAGGCTGCCGTCTCAGCGGGCAATACCGGCGCACTGATGGCCACCGCCCGCTTCGTGCTGAAAACCATACAGGGTATTGAGCGTCCGGCGATTGCCAAATTCATCCCGTCCAAAGACGGCCACATGACGCTGGTGCTCGATTTGGGTGCCAACGTCGACTGCACGCCCGAGCAGCTTGTGCAGTTTGCCGTGATCGGCAGCGAACTCGTCCACGCCCTCTATCCCGAAAAAGGCAGCCCGCGCGTCGGCCTGCTCAACGTCGGCACGGAAGACATCAAAGGTACGGACACCGTCAAGCAGACCTTCAAACTCCTACAAAGCAGCAAGCTCAACTTTATCGGCAACGTCGAAGGCGGCAGCATTTTCGACGGCGAAGTCGATGTCGTGGTGGCCGACGGCTTCGTCGGCAACATCGTGTTGAAAACCATTGAAGGCGCGGTGCGTTTTATGGGCGCGGCCATCAAGCAGGAATTCCAAACCAACCTGCTGACCAAACTCGGCGCACTGGCCGCCATGCCCGCATTGAAAGGCTTCAAAAACAAACTCGACCCGCGCAAATTCAACGGCGCAATCTTCCTCGGCCTGCGCGGCGTCGTCGTCAAAAGCCACGGCGGCACCGATGCCGTCGGTTTCAGCTACGCGCTGGAAGAAGCTTTCCACGAAGCCAAAGCCGACAGTCTGGCGCGCATTCAGGAAGGCGTGGCCGACCAGCTTGCCTTTCTCGCCGAGAAAAAACTCGAGGCCGAACAGGCGGCCATCAATATCGACTGAACAGGCCGTCTGAAAAACAGGTATGATGCCGCGCAGCACCGCACGCCTTTGCGGCAACGACACGACAGAGGCCGTCTGAAAAACGCAGATGCTTTCAGACGGCCTCTTTGCAAAATCCGCCCGAGCGCCCCGAACGGCGGCTGCGGCCGAAATCCCGACAGGTTCCCACCTTCCCAAATATTGCGAAAGGAACACACCATGCAGTATGCGAAAATTTTAGGCACGGGCAGCTATCTGCCCGCCAAACGCCTCAGCAACGACGACCTTGCCCAAATCGTCGACACCTCCGACGAATGGATCACCACCCGCACCGGCATCAAATTCCGCCACATCGCCGCCGAAAACGAAAAAACCAGCGACCTCGCCGTAGTAGCGGCGCAGCGTGCCTTGGCCGACGCAGGTATGAATGCGGACGAAATCGACCTCATCATCGTCGCCACCGCCACCCCCGATATGCAGTTTCCCGCCACCGCCACCATCGTTCAACACAAACTCGGCATCGCAGGCTGCACCGCTTTCGACGTGCAGGCCGTCTGCGCGGGCTTTATGTATGCGCTGGTGACAGCCAATGCCTACATCAAAAGCAATATGGCACGGAAAGTGCTAGTGATTGGAGCAGAAACGTTCAGCCGCATCCTCGATTGGAGCGACCGCACCACCTGCGTGCTGTTCGGCGACGGCGCGGGCGCGGTAGTGCTCGGCGCATCTGACGAACCGGGCATCATCCACGGCAAATTACAGGCCGACGGCAGCTATCTCGACCTGCTCAAAGTGCCCGCGCAGATAGCGGGCGGACAAATCTGCGGCAATCCCTATATCGAAATGGACGGGCCGGGCGTGTTCAAATTTGCCGTCAAAACGCTGGCCAAAGCTGCCGAAGACGTGCTGGCCGAAGCGGGATGCACTGCAGAGCAAATCGATTGGATCGTGCCGCACCAGGCCAACAAACGCATCATCGGCAGCACCGCCAAACACCTGGGCATCGGCATGGACAAAGTGATCCTCACCGTTCAGGATCACGGCAACACCTCCGCCGCTTCCATCCCGCTGGCGCTGGACGAAGGCATCCGAAGCGGCCGCATCGTGCGCGGACAAAACCTGCTGCTCGAAGGCATAGGCGGCGGATTCGCCTGGGGCGCGGTGCTTTTACGCTACTGAAAAGCGCCCGAAATATCCGGCATTTGCGTGCCGGACAAGCGGATGGCGGCAGAGGACGGAAAATTTAACAAACTCTAACGCATATACCGCTCAGCAAACTATTGCAACCGTTCGTCTGATGCGTATAATGCGTAACCGAGCCGAACGGTTATTTTTATGGATAATCGGTGCAGGCAATAATAATCGACCAAACATATTACATATACGGAGTATTGAAAATGCAGGCAATCCAACATTACGGCATCGTTATCTCATGGTTTCAGGACAAACAGCTCGGCGTCGTGCGCGACAAAGACGACACAGGTTCGCGCCTGCTGCTTTTGGCGGCAGACCTGCCCGCAGGCTACCGCGAGCCCAAAGTAGGCGACGAAATCACCTACATCGCCGGTACCGACGATAAAAACCGCCCCTGCGCCCTGTCGCCCGCGCCCGTCGTTCAGGCCAACCCCGCCGCCCGCGCAGGCGATGTGGTTAAAGAAGGCGACATCGTCCGCATCAAAGTCGGCATGTGGGACATCAAGAAAAACGGCGGCTTCGGCATGCTCGCCAGCGAACCCGAAATTCCCGTTTTCGCCCTCGGCCAACACCTCAACCAATTCAACGTGCCGCAGGTGGGCGACGTGCTCAAAGGCCGTCTGAAACGCCACAACAACGGCCAATGGCTCTTAACCGATATCGACATCCTCTATCCCGAAACCGAACAATAAAAGGGCAGGGCGGCCGTCTGAAAAGCACCATCCGCCGATAGAAGGACAAAACCCTTTCTGATACACTTCGCGCCATCGCATTCTGCCTGCGGTGGCGTTTTTACCGTCGGCACACGCCTGCCAAACAACACAGATAAAGTTTTCAGACGGCCTCCGCAGCAGATGCCGCAAAAGGCCGTCTGAAAGTAAAGTTAAAACCCGTTTTGCACAAGGAAACCCCATGCCTTTCGCATTTTTCTTCCCCGGACAAGGCTCGCAAAGCCTCAACATGATGGACGGCTTCGACGGCGCCCCCGCCGTGCGCCAAACCTTCGACGAAGCCTCCGCCGCCCTCGGCCAAGACCTGTGGGCGATGATGAACGGCAGCGATGCCGAACTCATCGGCCAAACCGTCAACACCCAACCCCTCATGCTCGCCGCAGGCATCGCCACCTATCGCGCCTATCTCGCCGCAGGCGGCAAAGCACCGCAGGCCGTGGCCGGACACAGCCTCGGCGAATACAGCGCACTGGTTGCCGCCGGTGCGCTCGGTTTTGCCGACGCCGTCCGACTCGTGCGCCTGCGTGCCGAGCTTATGCAAAACGCCGTGCCGCAGGGCGTCGGCGCGATGGCCGCCATCCTCGGCCTCGAAGATGCGCAGGTCGAAGAAATCTGCGCCGCCGCCGCACAGGGCGAAGTCGTCGAAGCCGTCAACTACAATTCGCCCGGCCAAATCGTGATTGCCGGACACGCCGCCGCCGTCGAACGCGCCATGGCCGCCGCCAAAGAAGCGGGCGCCAAACGCGCTCTGCCGCTGCCCGTGTCCGTCCCCTCCCATTGCAGCCTGATGAAGCCCGCTGCCGACAAATTGGCCGCAGCCCTGGAAAGCGTCTCCGTCGCCGCACCGCAAATCCGCGTTATCCACAACGCCGACGTTGCCGCCCACAACGACCCAGCCGCCATCAAAGACGCCCTCGTGCGCCAGCTTTACAGCCCCGTGCGTTGGACGGAAACCGTCAACCTGCTCGTTTCAGACGGCCTTGCCGAATCTGCCGAATGCGGGCCGGGCAAAGTGCTCGCAGGCCTGGCCAAACGCATCAACAAAGATACCGTCTGCACCGCCCTCACCGGCAGCGCCCAAGTCGGAGCCTTTATCGCCGCCCATTCTTAAAGAGACAAAAGGCCGTCTGAAACACGTTTAGACGGCCTCACGCTTTTTGTCCGCAACCAGGAGAACGCACCATGAACGCCATCCACATCATCCTCGCCGCCCTCGTCGGTTTCGCCCTCGGCTTTATCGCCGCCCGCTTCGCCCTGCGCGGCGGCAAAGGCGAACAGGAAAAACTCCAAACCGAACTTGACGCCGTGCAGCAGGCATTCGACGCCTACCGCAGCCGCGTCGACCGCCATTTCGCCGACACCGCCGATGCCGTCGACGAACTCAACCGCAGCTACCAAAACGTTATCCGCCACCTAAGCGGCGGCGCGCAAAACCTGATGGGCGAAGCCGCCCTGCGCGAGCAACTGGAAAGACGCGGCGGCAAAACCGTCACCCTCGGCTATCTCGCCGAAGAGGGCGGACAAAATACCGCAACGGCCGAGCCGCAGCCGCCCCGCCAAGAAGAGAGGCCGTCTGAAAACCCCGAAGCCGCAGCCAAAACCGAGCCGCAAACACAGCCCGCACAAACCCCCACAGCCGAAACCGCGCAGGCCGAAGCACAAGAGAGGCCGTCTGAAAACAATGGGGACATACCGCCCGCAGAGTCGGAAAGCGGCACGGAAAACAGCGGCAAAACCCCCGCCTGAAACAGGCGCGCCCGCCCGGGCGTCCTTTCCACAACTTTCAGACGGCCTGTATAATGCAGGCCGTCTGAAACCACCGTTTCAAGCACTTTTTCAACAAGGAAAACACAATGTCCAAACAACTCATCCTCGTACTCAACTGCGGCTCCTCCTCCCTCAAAGGCGCCGTTATCGACAACCAAAGCGGCGACGTCCTCTTAAGCTGCCTCGGCGAAAAACTCACCACCCCTGACGCCTACATCACCTTTAAAAAAGACGGCCAGAAACACAAAGTCGAGCTGTCCGACCGCCACGACCACACCGGCGCGGTCGGCGCCCTGCTCGACGAGTTGAAAAAATACGGCCTCGATGCCGACGTGAAAGCCATCGGCCACCGCGTCGTCCACGGCGGCGAAAAATACAGCGCCTCCGTCCTGATCGACGCCGCCGTCATTGCCCAGCTTGAAGCCTGCATCCCGCTCGCCCCCCTGCACAACCCCGCCAACCTCACCGGCATCCGCGCCGCCCAAGCCATCTTCGCCGGCCTGCCCAACGTCGCCGTGTTCGACACCGCCTTCCACCAAACCATGCCCGAGCGCGCCTACACCTACGCCGTGCCCCGCGCCCTCTACAAAAACTACGCCTTCCGCCGCTACGGCTTCCACGGCACCAGCTTCCGCTTCGTCGCCCCCGAAGCCGCCCGCATCATCGGCAAAGACATCAAAAACAGCCGCCTCATCATCGCCCACCTCGGCAACGGCGCGTCCATCACTGCCGTCAAAAACGGCGAATCGCAAGACACCAGCATGGGTTTCACCCCCCTCGAAGGCCTGGTTATGGGCACACGCAGCGGCGATGTCGACGCCAGCGTCTTCCCCTTTATGGCTGCCAACGCCGGCATGAGCGTCGAAGAAGTGGCCGACCTTTTGAACAAAAAATCCGGCCTGCTCGGCCTGTCCGAACTCTCCAACGACTGCCGCGTCGTTGAAGAAGCCGCAGCCGAAGGCCACGAAGGCGCCAAGCTGGCGATGGACGTCATGACCTACCGCCTGGCCAAATACATCGCCTCCATGGCCGTCGCCGCAGGCGGCATCGACGCGCTGGTGTTCACCGGCGGCATCGGCGAAAACTCCGACACCGTCCGCGCCAAAACCGTCGCCCACCTCGGCTTCCTCGGCCTGCACATCGACGATGCCGCCAACACCGACGTGCGCTTCGGCAAAGAAGGCATCATCAGCCCCAAAGGCCAAGCGCCCGCTGTTGTCGTCGTTCCGACCAACGAAGAACTCATGATCGCCCACGACACCGCCGCCCTCTCCGGCCTGTAAACCAACCGCCAAAAGGCCGTCTGAAAACCGCCAAACCGCTTTCAGACGGCCTTTTCCACATCAAAAAAAGGAAACCCCATGTCCCTGCAAAACATCATCGAAACCGCCTTTGACAACCGCGCCGGCATCAGCCCCGCCACCGTATCCGCCGAAGTGAAACAGGCCGTAGAAGAAACCATCCGTCTGCTTGACTCGGGCGGATTGCGCGTTGCCGAACGCCTCGGCGTAGGTCAATGGAAAGTCAACGAATGGGCGAAAAAAGCCGTTCTCCTTTCCTTCCGCATCGCCGACAATGAAATCCTCAACGACGGCGTCAACAAATATTTCGACAAAGTGCCCACCAAGTTTGCCGACTGGAGCGAAGAAGAATTTCGCGTCGCCGGTTTCCGCGCCGTACCCGGTGCCGTTGCCCGTCGCGGCAGCTTTATCGGCAAAAACGTCGTATTGATGCCCTCGTATGTCAACATCGGCGCATACGTTGACGAAGGCGCGATGGTCGATACCTGGGCGACCGTCGGCTCGTGCGCCCAAATCGGCAAAAACGTACACCTGAGCGGCGGCGTCGGCATCGGCGGCGTGCTCGAACCCTTGCAAGCCTCGCCCACCATCATCGAAGACAACTGCTTTATCGGTGCGCGCTCGGAAATCGTCGAAGGCGTGATTGTCGAAGAAGGCAGCGTAATTTCCATGGGCGTGTTCATCGGCCAGTCCACCAAAATCCTTGACCGCGAAACCGGCGAAATCCACCAAGGCCGCGTGCCCGCAGGCTCGGTCGTCGTATCCGGCTCGATGCCCGCCAAAGACGGCTCGCACAGCCTCTACTGCGCCGTTATCGTGAAAAAAGTCGACGCGCAAACCCGCGCCAAAACCAGCGTCAACGAGCTTTTACGCGGCGTGTAAACCCCACTCTCGGATGTGACAAAAGGCCGTCTGAAGAACCTGCGAAGCAGGTTTTTCAGACGGCCTCACCCTTTCAGACGGCCTCCACTTTCAGACGGCCTCAAGTTCGTATGCCGGATACCCGTATCCGACACTTTCCCGCAAGAAATCTCAACCCAAGTAAGCGGTCAGGGCGTATCGTCCCAAGGCAATACCGGCCGCCTTCAAAGGCCGTCTGAAACCGAAAATCCCGCAGCACACCAAACACTCTCCCCTGCGCCGCAAGCGCGGGGGAGGGCAGGGGTGGGGGGCAGTTAAAAGAACTGCATTCGCTGCTGCCTGCAAAAGTTGCCGAAGCCGTGCAGACCCCATCCTAACCCTCCCCCGTTTATGCCCCAAAGGGGTACAGGCGGGAGAGGGAACGCTGTTGCCCGACTTATTTACTGCCGCTGTGGCAAAGGCCGTCTGAAAGCGTGGAGACCTTTGCAAAAAAGCCCTTTCCCCGACAACCGAAACCCCAAACACAGGTTTTCGGCTGTTTCCGCCCCCAATCACTCCTGATTTTACCCAAATATCCCCTTAATCCTCCCCGGACACCCCATAATCAGGCATCCGGGCCGCCTTTTAGGCGGCAACAGGCACACTTAGCCTGTTGGCCGCTTTCAACAGGTTCAAACACATCGCCTTCAGATGGCTTTGCGCACTCACTTTGCTCAGTCCGAAATAGGCTGCCCGGGCATAGCGGAATTTACGGTGCAACGTTCCAAAATTCTGTTCGACCACATAACGGGTCTTCGACAAATATCGGTTACGTTTGGTTTGCGCTTCCGTCAGCGGACGGTTGCGGTGGGCTTTGCGCATCATGCCGTCTAACAACTGATGCTCTTTCAGATGTTGCCGGTTTTCCTTACTGTCGTAGCCTTTGTCGGCATAGACGGTCGTGCCTTCGGCAATGCCTTCCAGCAAAGGCGACAGGTGTTTGCACTCATGGGTATTGGCGGGGGTGATGTGCAGTTTCTCGATATAGCCTTCCTCATCGGTACGGGTATGTTGTTTGTAACCGAGTCTGTATAAACCGTTTTTCTTTGTCCGGCGGGCATCTTTATCTTTACTCGGTGTGGTTTGGCCGCTGACTTGTCCTTCTTCATCGACTTCTATGGCCTGACGCTGTTTGCTGCCGGCGGTTTGAATAATGGTGGCGTCAATGACGGCGGCGGATGCTTTCTCTACTTTTAGGCCTTTTTCGGTCAGTTGGCGGTTAATCAGTTCCAGCAATTCGGACAGGGTATCGTCTTGCGCCGCCGGTTGCGGTAGCGGCATAAGGTGCTGTAATCGGGGATGCTCAGTTCGTCAAAACGGCAAAACAGGTTGAAATCGATGCGGGTGATGAGGCTGTGTTCGAGTTCGGGATCGGAGAGGCTGTGCCATTGTCCGAGTAGGACGGCTTTGAACATGGATAGCAGTGGATAGGCGGGACGGCCGCGGTGGTCTCGAAGGTAACGGATTCTTTGACGATTCAGGTACTGCTCGATCGGGTGCCAATCAATCACCTGGTCCAACTTCAATAGTGGGAAACGGTCGATGTGTTTGGCAATCATGGCTTGTGCGGTTTGCCGGAAGAAGGTGCTCATGGAAAATCCCCTAAATGTCTTGGTGGTAATTTAGGGGATTTTGGGGGGATTTTGCAAAGGTCTCGATGTGTAATTGAACTTACGCCACGAAATCCAAACCTATGTCCAGCGATCGGCTGCTGTGGGTCAGATAGCCGAGGGCAATGCCGTCCACGCCGGTTTGCGCTACGCGCTTCAGGCGGTCGAAGCCGATGCCGCCCGATGCTTCGCAATAGATGGTGTGTGTGTGGGTGGTTTGCGTGTGGCAGCGGTTTGCCGCTTCTTTCAGGGTTTCGTCATCCATGTTGTCCAGCAAAATCCGTTCTGCGCCCGCTGCGATGACTTCGTCCAGTTGTGCCAACGTGTCCACTTCGATTTCCACGTAGGTCAACAGTCCTACCGCCCGTTTTGCCTGCCGAACTGCTTGGGCGATGCTGTCGCAATAGGCGAGGTGGTTGTCTTTGATGAGTACGGCGTCGTCCAAACCCATGCGGTGGTTCACGCCGCCGCCCGCCCTGACGGCGTATTTTTGCAGGACGCGCAGCAGGGGGATGGTTTTGCGGCTGCACACGATGTCTGTGCCGTATTCGGCGACTTCGGCAACGGCACGCGCGGTGGCGGTGGCGATGCCGCTTAAGTGCGTGAGGTAGTTGAGCGCGGTGCGTTCGGCGGCGAGCAGCGCGCGGGCGTTGCCTTCGACGGCGGCAAGCGTCTGACCTGCGCGGACGGCTTGCCCGTCTTGGACTTCGGCTTGGAAGCGGACGGACGGATCCATCGTCTGAAAGGCGAGACGCGCCAAGTCCATGCCGGCGATGACGCCGTCTTCGCGGCTGACGAGGAAGAGTTTGGCGGTTTTGTCGGGCGCGATGACGGCGGCGGACGTAATGTCGCCACGCCTGCCCAAATCTTCGCTCAGGGCTTGTTCGACTATGGGGTGCAGCAGGGTGTCGGGCAGGGGGAAGAGGGTGTTTTCAGACGACATGGGGTTTCCTTTGTTGAAAAAGATTGATGTTGCACCGATGGGCAAAACTTCATTTGAGGTCGTCTGAAAACGGGCAACGGCTGCCCAGCGGCAGTCCGATGTCCGAAATCAGCCTGTCGGTCAGGACGTTGTCGCGGAAGCGGTAAAGCTGCGCGGGACGGCCTTTGCTGCCCGATACGCCGGTATCCGACGGCTCGATGAGGTTTTGCTGCTGAATCTGGCGGCGGAAGTTTTGCTTGTGCAGCAATCTGCCGCTGATGGCTTCGACGCTGTTTTGCAGTTGCAGCAGCGTGAATTCGGGCGGCATCAGTTCGAAAATCACGGGGCGGTATTTGATTTTGGCACGCAGGCGGGACAGGGCGGTTGCTAACACGCGGCGGTGGTCGTGGCGCATGGGCTGCCCCGTGAGCGCGAAGTCGAAGTTTGCCTGCGGCTCGGCGGCTTCCGCTATCAGGCCGCTTTCATACAGCATTTCATAGCGTTGCAAAACGTATTCTTCCGACCAGTTTTCCGGTTCGACACCCCAACACAAATGAATGCGCTTGAGCCGCTTTTGGCGGACTTCCTCCGTGTCCGCCGAGTTTGCCCAAATGCGCAGGCGGCTGACGATGGCGTCGCGCTGCCCGCCGTCGGTGCGCAAGTCTTCCCACGGGAAATAGTCGTAGCAGTCCTGCCATTTCGCGTCGGGATGCAGGATGCTGTCGGCTGCCTCGTGCACCAGCCCCAAATAACTGACGTACAGCACGGGCATGCCGTGTTCGTTGCGGCGGTGGGTATCGACAAAGGTGTAAAGCTGTTCCACATAGCCCATAGGCTGCGAAGTCTGCTTGGCGACCCACAGCTTCACGCCTGCCTGCAGGGAATTGCGCAGAGGGGAGAGCGGGCCGTTGGGCAGGAGCGTGCCTTGGGCGACGGTCAATACCCGCAGACCGCCGTCGGTAACGGCAATCAATACGGGAACCAGCTCGACGATGCTTTGCGGCGGGGCTTCGGCTTCGGGGTAGGCGTCCATGCTCGGCTTTCTGCGGGTGGGAAAGGCTTTATTGTAAACCAAAGCGGTTTGTCGGAACGAAGCGGGTCGGTTTTGCGTAGTGAATTAACAAAAACCAGTACGGCGTTGCCTCGCCTTAGCTCAAAGAGAACGATTCTCTAAGGTGCTGAAGCACCAAGTGAATCGGTTCCGTACTATTTGTACTGTCTGCGGCTTCGTCGCCTTGTCCTGATTTTTGTTAATCCACTACGGTATCGCAAACCTGTTTTCAGACGACCTTGCATATTATACTCAAGTTGAGCATAATATAAAAACAGTTTGAAAAACAGACGGCAAACCTTTATGCCGTCTGAAAACCAGCCACAAGGAAACATCATGCAAACCGCCGCCCGCCGCTCGTTCGATTACGATATGCCCCTCATCCAAACGCCGACTTCCGCCTGCCAAATCCGTCAGGCGTGGGCGAAGGTTGCCGATACGCCCGACCGCGAGACGGCAGGTCGTCTGAAAGACGAAATCAAGGCTTTGCTGAAGGAGAAAAACGCGGTTTTGGTGGCGCATTATTATGTTGATCCGCTGATTCAGGATTTGGCTTTGGAAACGGGCGGATGTGTGGGCGATTCGCTGGAAATGGCGCGCTTCGGTGCGGAACATGAAGCCGGTACATTGGTGGTGGCGGGCGTGCGCTTCATGGGCGAGAGCGCGAAAATCCTCTGCCCTGAAAAAACGGTGCTGATGCCTGATTTGGAAGCGGAATGTTCTTTGGATTTGGGTTGTCCCGAGGAGGCGTTTTCGGCGTTTTGCGACCAACACCCCGACCGTACGGTGGTAGTGTACGCCAACACTTCCGCTGCCGTGAAAGCGCGTGCCGATTGGGTGGTAACGTCTTCGGTAGCGTTGGAAATCGTGTCGTATCTGAAATCGCGCAGTGAGAAGTTGATTTGGGGGCCCGACCGCCACCTCGGCGACTACATCCGCCGCGAAACGGGCGCGGATATGCTGTTGTGGCAGGGTTCGTGCATCGTCCATAACGAATTCAAAGGGCAGGAGCTGGCGGTGTTGAAAGCGGAACACCCCGACGCGGTGGTGCTGGTTCATCCCGAATCGCCGCAAAGCGTCATCGAACTGGGCGACGTGGTCGGCTCGACCAGCAAACTGCTCAAAGCCGCCGTATCGCGCCCTGAAAAGAAATTCATCGTGGCGACCGATTTGGGCATCCTGCACGAAATGCAAAAGCAGGCGCCCGACAAAGAATTTATCGCCGCACCGACGGCGGGCAACGGCGGAAGCTGCAAAAGCTGTGCGTTCTGCCCGTGGATGGCGATGAATTCGCTGGGCGGCATCAAATACGCCCTGACAAGCGGACACAACGAAATCCTGTTGGACAGAAAGCTGGGCGAAGCCGCCAAACTGCCTTTGCAGCGTATGCTCGACTTCGCGGCAGGACTCAAACGCGGGGATGTGTTCAACGGCATGGGCCCCGCCTGATTTGCCGTCCATATTGCCGTTTCAGACGACCTCTCAAACAAGGACAACACCATGCAAACCGATTGCGACGTATTGATTGCCGGAAACGGGCTGGCGGCACTGACGCTCGCCCTGTCGCTGCCTGAATCGTTCCGCACCGTCATCCTGTGCAAAAACCGGCTGGACGACACCGCCAGCCGTCATGCGCAAGGCGGGATTGCGGCGGCGTGGTCGGGAGAGGACGACATCGAAAAACACGTTGCCGATACCTTGGAAGCGGGCGCGGGTTTGTGCGACGAAGCCGCCGTCCGCACCATCCTGTCGCAGGGCAAACCGGCAATCGAATGGCTGCTGGCGCAGGGCGTGGCTTTCGACCGGAATCATGACGGCCTGCACCTGACGCGCGAAGGCGGGCATACCTGCCGCCGAATCGCCCACGTCGCCGACTACACGGGCGAAGCCGTCATGCAGAGCCTGATTGCCCAAATACGCCGCCGCCCGAACATCCGCGTTTACGAGCAGCAGATGGCGTTGGATATCCAAACCGAATCAGGCGCGGCGTGCGGACTGACTGTCCTCGACCGCCAAACGCAAGGAACCTACCGCATCCGCGCCCGCCATACCGTACTTGCAGGCGGCGGCTTGGGACAGATTTACGCCGCCACCACCACGCCGCCCGAATGCACGGGCGACGCCATCGCCATGGCGATACGCGCAGGCTGCGCAGTCGAAAACCTCGAATTTATCCAATTCCACCCCACAGGCTTGGCAAGGTCGTCTGAAAACGGCCGCACCTTCCTGATTTCCGAAGCCGTGCGCGGCGAAGGCGGCATTCTGACCAACCAAGCGTGTGAACGGTTTATGCCGCATTACGACCGCCGCGCCGAACTCGCGCCGCGCGACATCGTTGCCCGCGCCATCGCCGCCGAAATCGCCAAACAAACGCAAGATTTCGTCTCGCTCGACATCAGCCATCAACCCGCAGAGTTCGTCCGTCAGCATTTCCCGTCCATCCATCGGCACTGCCTGTCCCAATGCGGTTTGGACATCACGCGCCAAGCCATCCCCGTCCGCCCCGTGCAACACTACACCTGCGGCGGTATCCAAACCGACCCCAGCGGCAGAACCTCCCTGCCGCAGCTCTACGCCTTAGGCGAAACCGCCTGCACCGGCTTGCACGGAGCCAACCGCCTCGCCAGCAACTCCCTGCTCGAATGCGTCGTTACCGCCAGGCTTGCCGCCCAAACCATCGCAGACGGGCAAGCGTTCCAAACCGTACCGCCCCAAAGGTCGTCTGAAAGCCCCTCCGCCGAAGCAGGCATCTTTTCAGACGACCTCCAAAACACATTCAGCCGCCCCGTCCTGCAAGCCTTCAACCAACACCATCTCGGCATCCTCCGCAACGATACCGGCCTACGCCGCGCCATCGCCCAACTGCGGCTTTGGAAGCAAAACCAAGCCGAGCCGCACACCGCGTCCGAATACGAAAACCGCAACCTGCTCGAATGCAGCCTCGCCGTCGCCCAAGCCGCATACGCAAGGCGGCAAAACATCGGCGCACATTTCAATACCGATTTGGCGGCATGTTTCAACTGGCAGGAGCGGGAGGCAGGCTGAGACCTTTGCAAAATCCCCCCAAAATCCCCTAAATTACCACCAAGACATTTAGGGGATTTTCCATGAGCACCTTCTTCCAACAAACCACACAAGCCATGATTGCCAAACACATCGACCGCTTCCCACTATTGAAGTTGGATCAAGTGATTGATTGGCAACCGATCGAACAGTACCTGAATCGTCAAAGAACCCGTTACCTTCGAGACCACCGCGGCCGTCCCGCCTATCCCCTGTTGTCCATGTTCAAAGCCGTCCTGCTCGGACAATGGCACAGCCTCTCCGATCCCGAAGGCGATGTGTTTGAACCTGTTGAAAGCGGCTAACAGGCTAAGTGTGCCTGTTGCCGCCTAAAAGGCGGCCGGATGCCTGATTAATCAGGTATCCAAGGGGGATTAAGGGGGGGTATTTGAGTAGAATCAGTGGATATTTGAAACAAAAACAGCCGAAAATCTTTAATTAGATTTCGGCTGTCGGGGAAAAAGGAATTTTGCAAAGGTCTCGGCCTGTCCGATTTTAAAACTTCACGTTCACGCCGCCGGTAAAGCTGCGGCCCATTTGCGGCGTATCAGAGAGGAAGCTGCTATGGACGTAAACGGATTGGTTGAGCAGGTTGTCGGCTTTGACATACCAATTCCACTCGCCATAGCGCGTATTGCGGCGGTAGTTTGCGCCGAGGTTGAGCATATGGTGTCCGGGCGTGCGTGTTTCGTAGCGGGCGAGTTTGTTTTGGGCGAACACGCGGTAGTAGTCCAAATTGGCATCGATACGGTCGGTCAGCGAGGCTTTCAGGTGGAAGCCGAGGCGCGCAGCCGGAACGCGAGGCGCGTTTTGGTCGTCCTGTGCGATGAAAGGACGGTTACCGTAAGCATCTTCCCTGCCGGGTAGGGAAGGCAGGTTTTTCAGACGGCCTCGTACATAGTCGCCGGAAACGCCGATGCGGTAGCGCGGTGTCGGTTTGAAGTAGATTTCGCCTTCCGCGCCGTAGAAGTCGGCGCCGGATTGGTTGTAGCGCACGAGCTTCATTTCGCTGTCGTCTTCGATGGATTTGGGGCCACGTCCGTCGTTTAAGGTTTGGGCGTAAATGTAGTTGCCGAAACGGTTGCGGTAGAGTGCCAGATTGTATTGCCAGCGGTCGCCTTCGTAGCCCAGCGCGAGTTCGATATTGTTGGAACGCTCTTTGTTGAGGTGTTTGTTGCCGACTTCAAAGGTGTTGGTGGCAACGTGTTTGCCGTGTGCGTACAGTTCTTGCGTTGACGGCAGGCGTTCCTGATGGGAGGCGGTCAGGCTGAGTTTGTGGTGTGGCGTGAAATACCAGTTGCCCGAAAGTGCGAACGAGCGGGCGGTTTGGCGGTGCGCACCGAGGTCAGGCAGGGGTTGGTTGTAGTAGTTTTCTCGATCAATCAATGCTTTGTCGTACTGGATGGAGGCTTTTTGTTTTTCCACGCGTACGCCGCCTTCAAGCGTGAAGTTGTCCCAGTTTGCCTGTTCTACACCGAAAAAGCTGTAATGGCGCACATTGTTGTCAATCAACATCGGTTGTTGGACGGTTTCGGGAATAGCGGAAAGCGCGCTGGATTTTTGTCCCAAATATTGTACGCCCCAGCTGCCTTTCAGACGGCCTATGGGTTGGTGGCGTAACTCGATACGGGCGTTGTGTGTTTTATTGTTGAAGAAGTTTTCTACTGCATCGCCTGCTTTTTCGTCGTGGTGGTAGTCATTGCGGCTCAGGTGTACGCGCAGGGCTTCAAAACCGGGGAACGGTTGCTTCCATTCGGCGCGGAGTTCGTAGCGTTTGTTGCGCAGGTCTATCCACGGTTTGCCGTTGTGGACATGGGTGTGTGCATTATCATCGTCGTGGAAACCGCAGCTCAAACCAGGATTGTCGTAATCGACGTCTTCTTCGGTCAAGAGGTGCGGATAAAGCTGCAAATAGCGTTTGTTAATCAAACTTTTCTGCCAGATGATGTCGGCGTGGCAGTCGTCGTAGAGATGGCTGTGGGCAGGCAGGCCGTAGCGGTCGCGACGGTCGCTGTACGCCACGCCGAGGAAACCTTTATCCCCAACCCAAGACAGGCCGATGCTGCCTGTTTTTGAATCGGCATGGCTGTCGGGCAGTCGTTTCAGACGGCCTTCTTCTTTTTGATAGCGCGGTACAGCGTAATCGCCTGATTTGCGGTACAAGCCTTCAGTATGCAGCACGAAGTTGTTGCCCAAGCCGATATTGATGCCTGCGGATGTCAGTTTTTCCAAATTGCCGCTGCTCAAACGTAATCCGGCTTCGCCCGATACGCCGTTTTCAGGCATTTTTTCGGGGATTTTTCCATCGGCAACATCGACCAAACCGGCTACATTGCCCGAGCTGTACAAGAGTGTAACCGGACCGCGCAGGATTTCGACTTGTTGCGACAAGGCGCTGTCCACCATCAAGGCATGGTCGGGCGAGAAGTCCGCCATGTCGCCCGTTTCGCCGTGATGGTTCAATACTTTAATCCGTCTGCCTGTTTGACCGCGAATAACGGGAGCGGATGCGCCGCCGCCGTATTGCGAGGCATGAATGCCCGGTACGCCGTCTAAAGCATCACCCAAGTTGACGGCTTTTTGGCGCAAGGTATCGCCGGAGATGATTTTGTCGGAGGCGGTCGAAGTGTGCAACAGACCCGAAGTGGCGCGCGGACGGCTTTTACCGACGACGGTAACCTCTTCCAAGTCAACCGACTGCTCGGTTTCATGCGCTTGGGAGAGGATGGGGGTGCTGATTAAAAGAATAGATAAAACAATGGGTTTGAGTGTGGTTTGTGTCATTTTAGTTTCTCATCATATTTCGAAAGGCTGTTATTATATAGCATTTTATTGTTTATATGATAAGATTTTTGAGAAAAAAAGGCAGAGACCTTTGCAAAATTCCTTTTTCCCCGACAGCCGAAATCTAATTAAAGATTTTCGGCTGTTTTTGTTTCAAATATCCACTGATTCTACTCAAATACCCCCCCCTTAATCCCCCTTGGATACCTGATTAATCAGGCATCCGGCCGCCTTTTAGGCGGCAACAGGCACACTTAGCCTGTTAGCCGCTTTCAACAGGTTTAAACACATCGCCTTCAGATGGCTTTGCGCACTCACTTTAATCAACCCGAAATAGGCTGCCCGGGCGTAGCGGAATTTACGGTGCAGCGTCCCGAAGCTTTGTTCGACCACATAACGGGTTTTCGATAAATACCGGTTACGCTTCGTTTGATTTTCCGTCAGCGGACGGTTGCGGTGGGCTTTGCGCATAATGCCATCCTGCAGTCGACGCTCTTCCAGATGTTGCCGGTTTTCCGCACTGTCGTAGCCCTTATCTGCATAGACGGTTGTGTCTTTGGCTATTCCTTCCAGCAAAGGCAACAGATGGTTGCACTCATGGGTATTGGCGGGGGTGATGTGCAGTTTCTCGATATAGCCTTCCTCATCGGTACGGGTATGTTGTTTGTAACCGAGTTTGTAGAGGCCGTTTTTCTTTGTCCAACGGGCATCTTTATCTTTACTCGGTGTGGTTTGTCCACTGACTTGTCCTTCTTCATCAACTTCTATGGCCTGGCGTTGTTTGCTGCCGGAGGTCTGAATAATGGTGGCGTCAACGACGGCGGCGGATGCTTTCTCTACTTTTAGGCCTTTTTCGGTCAGTTGGTAGTTAATCAGTTCCAGCAGTTCGGACAGGGTGTCGTCTTGCGCCAGCCAGTTGCGGTAGCGGCATAAGGTGCTGTAATCGGGGATGCTCAGTTCGTCAAAACGGCAAAACAGGTTGAAGTCGATGCGGGTGATGAGGCTGTGTTCGAGCTCGGGATCGGAGAGGCTGTGCCATTGTCCGAGCAGGACGGCTTTGAACATGGATAGCAGGGGATAGGCGGAAGTCGCATTACACGCATAAGCAGTTCAGAAGCGCATATTTCAACCTGAAACGGAATTTGGCTTACTTGTTTGTGTTTGAGCAATATCCCGATTTGAACATTCCAAACACCACTAGCCTGCTTGACGGTATGTTTGCGGGCTTAAAGCGCCATTTAGCGTGCCATAACGGCATGAGTAAAGAGAATAAGATTATGTTTGTTAAGGATTATTTCTCAATTAAACCTTAGAATCAGCCTCCATTTTGTTACTCATTCCCTATATTATATTAATTAATATTCTTAATTCATATGCATCAACTGTCAAGAATTAATTTTCACGATGATTGTAAATATATTGTAAATTTCATTTTTAGATGGTTTTTCTCTTTTGCTTGGACATCAAACCGAGCTATCTCTCGCGTAAACTCTCGCCCACTTTGGTTTGCAGTGGGCTAATCAGGTAGTCGATTAACCGCCGTCTACCGATTTTGACTTCGACAGTGATGTTCATGCCGCCGGTAAGGCTAACCTTTTGACCTTCTATCATCGTCCAGTGCAACGGTAACGGCAAACACCAAACCCAGTTTTTCATGTCCCACCGCGTCGAAGCTGACGTTTTTCACTTTGCCAGTCAGATAGCGTAGCGTATGTAGAGAAAGGATTCGATTTTGATCACGGCATCCTGCCCTGCTTTGACAAAACCGATGTCTTTGTTCGGCAGCAGGGCTTCGATTTCCATCTAATTTTCGTCAGGTACAACTACCATAATCGGCCAGGACGTCGATTTCGGCGCGGCCGAAACAGGGATTCCGACAAACTCAAAATGGGCGGACAGAAAAGCGCGTTCATATTCACTGCGTGCCGACTCGCGATCCGAACAGACATTGCACCATACGGTGAGGTAGCGGGAGAGAAATTCTTTATGTGTAGAAATCAACCGCGTTGTTTACACTACAGGCTTATTTTTCTCAACCTGTGGTGTAAACAACGCGGTTGATTTCTACACTTTGTTTTTCAGACGGCCTTTTATCCGTTCTGCAAGCGGTACAGATAACTGTAATACCCGTCCTCCTGCGCCAGCAGTTCTTCATGCGTTCCCGCTTCCACGATTTGTCCTTTGTCCATGGCAATAATGCGGTGCGCCATGCGTACGGTGGACAGGCGGTGGGCGATGATGAGTACGGTGCGGTTGCGGCAGATGGCCTGCATGTTCTGCATAATGGCGCGTTCGGATTCGTAGTCCAGCGCGCTGGTGGCTTCGTCGAAAATCAGGATGCGCGGGTCGCTGATCAGGGCGCGGGCGATGGCGATGCGCTGGCGTTGGCCGCCGGACAGGCCGGCGCCCTGTTCGCCGACTTCGGTGTCGTAGCCTTCGGCAAGTTCCATAATAAAGTCGTGGGCGCCGGCGAGCTTGGCAGCCTGAATAATGCGCTCGAGCGGCATGCCGGGATCGGCCATGGCGATGTTGTCGCGCACGCTGCGGTTGAGCAGTACGTTTTCCTGCAGGACGACGCCGACCTGCCGTCTGAGCCAGGCGGGATCGGCCAGGGCCAGGTCGTTGCCGTCCACCAAAACGCGGCCGCGCTCGGGTACGTAGAGCCGTTGGACGAGTTTGGTCAGGGTGGATTTGCCGGATCCGCTGCGCCCGACAATGCCGAGCACTTCGCCGGCGCGGATGTCGAGATTGAGATCGCGCAGGATTTCGGCGCCGTCGGGGCGGTAGCGGAAGGAGACACGCTCGAAGGTGATGCGGCCTTGGATGTCGGGCAGGGCAAGGCGGGAAGAAGGGTTTTCGGTGGGGCTGTTGAGAATGTCGCCGAGACGGGAAACGGAAATGCCGACCTGCTGGAAGTCCTGCCACAGCTGTGCCAGCCGGATAACGGGAGCGGCTACCTGTCCGGCCAGCATATTGAAGGCGATGAGCTGGCCGACGCTAAGCTGCCCGTCGATCACCAGCCGCGCGCCCAGCCACATGGTGGCAACGGTAACCAGCTTTTGGATGAGCTGCACGCCCTGCTGGCCGATGGTGGCCAGGCGGGTAACGCGAAAGCCGGAAGAGACATAGGCGGCAAGCTGCTGATCCCAGCGGCGGGTCATCTGCGGCTCGACGGCCATGGCTTTGATGGTGCCGATAGCGGTAACGGATTCGACCAAAAAAGACTGGTTGTCGGCATTGCGGGCGAATTTGTCGTTCAGCCGGCTTCTGAGCAGCGGGCTGATGGTGGCCGACCAAAAGGCATACAGCGGCAGGGAAACCAGCACAATCAGGGTAAGCCGGCCGCTGTAGTACCACATCACCAGCAGGAAAATGAAGGAAAAGCACAAATCCAGCACGGATGTGAGCGCCTGACCGGTGAGAAAGCTGCGGATTTGCTCCAATTCGCGCACACGTGCCACAGTATCGCCGACACGGCGGCGCTCGAAATAGGCCAGCGGCAGCGACAACAGGTGGCGAAAGAGCCGCGCGCCCAGCTCCACATCGATGCGCGAAGTGGTATGGGCAAAAATATAGGTGCGCAGCCCGCCCAACACCACATCAAACAGGCTGACCGCCAGCAGGCCGACAGCAATTACGTCCAGCGTAGAAAAGCCGCGATGCACCAGCACTTTGTCCATCACCACTTGGAAAAACAGCGGGGTAATCAGGGCAAACAGCTGGATGATTACGGACACCAGCAGCACTTCCAGCAAAATGCGCCGGTATTTGACAACGGCGGGGATAAACCAAGTGAAATCAAACTTGGCAAGCTGGCCGAGTACCGACGCGCGGGAAGCAACTGCAATCACCGTGCCCGAATAGCGCTCGGCAAACTGCACTTCGTCGAGCACGGCGGTTTTCTGTCCGGCCAAATCCTGAATCAGATAGCGGCCGCCGTCGATTTTGGCGAGCACAAAGTGCTGCCCGTCTTCGCGCCACACCAAAACCGGCAGCGCCATCAGGTGCAGCCGTTCGGCCTTATGCTTTACCGGCTTGGCTTTCAGGCCGAGGCTTTTGGCCGCCAGCAGCCATTGGTCGAGCGACAAATCGGCGCTGCCGCTGCCGAAGCGGTGGACGATGTCGGCCGGATTGGCGGCAATGCCGTGAAAGTGGGCGAGCAGGATTAGGGCAGAAAGAGCAGGGTGAGAAACAGTATCAAAAGTCTGCATAATAGGATTGCGAGTCAGAATAAATGAATCAGAACAGTTTATCGGGATGATAAATACTAGTAGTTTGGAATAAAACGAACAGCTGACTTTCAGAATGATTAAACCAAATTATTTTATGGTATTTTGTTTGATGATGCGCCTCTACTGTTTGACTTTTCTTAATGATGCTTTTTTCAGCACCCTTGTGACAACTATACCATTTCCACTATTCGCAGTTTCCGACACGATGCCTTCAAGGCGGGCAAAGCGTTCCCGTTCACTACCACCATCAAGCAAACCGGCATGGTGCAACAGTTCGGCGTAAGACGACAGCCAAGCATAGCGGGTCTCCGCGAGTTTCTGCTGCGTTTCCGATTCGGCCTGCCTCGCCTGTACCACCTGCAGGATGGTACTCAAACCAAGACCAAGACCTTTTTCCGCAGCTTGGAATTTGGCGCGATTGGTCTCCAGCAAACGTTCTTGAGCTTTGCTCTGATACCACTGTCCAACAGTATCGAGATAGGCGCGGCTGACAGCTTGGCGGATCCTGCGTTCGGCTGCTTCTACCTGCATGTTGCTTTGATTGAGGCGGGCAGCAGCTTCTCGGCTTTGGCTGACGGTAAGGCCGCTATTGAAGAGAGGAAGGGTAAGCTGCACAGATACGGTAGCACCACGGCTGCGGTAGTTTTGGCCGTGACCGCCATATTCCTGGCGGTTATGATAATCCTGATAACCGGCTGACGCGCTAAGACGGGGTAAATGGCGGGCTCTGACTTCAGACAAAGCAATACGGGCATTAGCAGCAGCCAACCGCTGTACGGCCAGTTCGGGATTATTACGGTCAGCGTTTTCCTGCCAATAGGTCTGAGGTCTATCTTGAAGAATATCCGGTAGCGGCGAGGGAAATGCGGGAGCTTCGGCTTCGCGGGCATCGAGGCCGGTCATCTCGGAAAGAGTGCTACGTGCAAGCTGTAGCCGGTTGAGGGCAGCCATTTCTTTGGCAACAGCGGCATCATAACCGGACATGGCTTCCTGCACATCAATTTTGGTGGCTGCACCGGTTTGGAACATGGCCTGTGCCTGCCGCACCTGTTGTTCGAAAGCTTGCCGTTCATCTCGGACCGCAACCAGCTGCTCCTGTGCAGATAAAACATCGAAATAGGCACGGGCAGTCTGAAAGGCGGTTTCGGAAGCTGCATGGCGTAGTTGGACATTAGCGCTTTGTGCAGTAATTTTTCCCTGTTTGTATTGCAACCATCTGCCGCGATCAAACAAAGCCTGCTCGGCCTGAATGCTCCAACCTCTGCTGCGGGTACTGGCAGAAACAGACTCCGGCTGATGCTGATGGAGAACATTAGCATTGACCTGGGGCAACAGCGCAGCACGTGCTTGGATAGGCTTCTCCTGTGCGGCTTTGCTCTCGTAAAAAGCGGCAGCGTAGTCCGCAGAATGTCGCTCAGCGGCAGCAATAGCGTCGCCGAGAGTGAACGCACAGGCAGGAGCCAACATAGAGGAGAAGAAAAAAACAGAAGAAAAAAATCTAGCTAACATAATGGTATAAGTAGTTAGTCAATATTGAGGGCACAGCTTTAGAATATTTATTGAAAGACAGTAGAAAATAATTTGATTCGTCCCAGACAAATAATGTAAATATAATTTAATTATCAAATAAATATTCAAACAGAAAACGTACTACGCATATCGGCCGAAATACTACTCTTACCAACGTAGAGGCCGTCTGAAAACCGTCTTTCAGACGGCCTTTCCCGTGCGTTGCAGCAGCTCGGCGGCCAGTTGGCGGTAGGCCAGCGTGCCTTTGGCTTTGGGGTCGTAGGCCAGGGCGGGCATGCCGTGGCTGGGGGCTTCGGCCAGGCGGATGTTGCGCGGGATGGTGGCGGAGAAGAGTTTGCCGCCGAAGTGGCGGCTGAGCTGTTCGCCCACTTCCACGGCCAGACGGCTTCGGTTGTCGAACATGGTGCGCACGATGCCGAGGATGTCGAGCTTGGGGTTGACGGCCTGGCGGATTTTGCGCACGGTGGCGACAAGGTCGGAGATGCCTTCGAGGGCGTAGTATTCGCACACCATCGGTACGATGACGCCGTCGGCAGCGACAAGGCCGTTGAGGGTGAGCAGGGTGAGGGTGGGCGGGCAGTCGATGAGGATGTAGTCGTAGTCGTCCGCCACTTCGGCCAGAGCGTTTTTCAGGCGCATTTCGCGGGCGATTTCCTGCACGAGTTCCACTTCCGCGCCCGCCAGTGCGCGGTTGGCGGGCAGGACGCGGTAGCCGCCGGCGGGACTTTCAGCCACAGCGTCGCGCACGGCAGCTTCGCCGAGCAGGACGTGGTAGACGCCTTTGGCGATGGTGGTTTTGTCGACGCCGCTGCCGGTGGTGGCGTTGCCCTGCGGGTCGAGGTCGACGACGAGCACGCGCATGTTTTCCGCCGCGAGCGAGGCGGCGAGGTTGACGGCGGTGGTGGTTTTGCCCACGCCGCCTTTCTGGTTGGCGACGGCGATGACGTATGCGCTCATGACGGTTTCCGGTCGGGTTGGAAAGGGGGCGGATTGTACCGTTATTTGCGGCCGTCTGAAACGGCACTCGGGCGCGGCGCGGCGGTGCTCTGCGCTTTCAGACGGCCTTAGCGCCCCGCGGGCGGAAGGTCTATAATGGCGGCTGTTTTTTGCAGAGGAATCCGTATGATGATGAAAAAATACCTGCCTGCCGCCCTCTTGGCGGCGGCGCTGGCGGCCTGCGGCGGCGGTGAGCCTGCCGCCGATGCGGCGCTGATGCCGCCCAAACCGGGCTTTACCGTGAAGTTTATCGATATTGCGGTGCTCGCGCCGAAACTGCCTTTGGGCGAGCCGGTAATCAGCGAAGGGGAGCACGGCGAAAAGGCCTACCGCTATCCGATTAAAGGGTTGCCGGAGGGTAATTTTGTCGCGTTTACCGGCAAGTTTCCGGAAAATATGCACGAGCTGAACGGGCAGTGTATGGAGGATACGGCCGCAGGTTGGGCGGCGGGCGGCGTGTGCCGCGATTTGTTCGACAAGCTGGCCGCCGCAATTACCGCCAAGCCCGACGAGGTGGGGAAATATATGCTGGAACACGCGGGCTTGCAGCCTGTGTCGGAGCAGCAGACTTACGCGGCGGTGCAGGACGGGCGTTTTGTTTTTGATGCCGACAGAAAGGGAATGTTTTCGCTGCGGCGCAGGCACTAGCTTTGCGTGCGCAGATTATTTGAGGCCGTCTGAAAACTCCCATTCGGAGTTTTCAGACGGCCTCAAAGCATTTCGGGCGAAAGGCGGTCAGAGCATCGGTTCGGACGCGTTTTTTACCGCAGCGGTAACGGAAGCGGCCGCCGTTTTCGGCGGCGGGAATTTGTCTGCCGCGTTTGCCGGTGGGAAAAGACAGTTTCGGACAAAGGGCGGGGCGGTCTGCGGCGCAAAAAGGCCGTCTGAAAACGGGATGGGGTTTCAGACGGCCTTTTCGGTTTGTTCGGATGTTTGATGTTTAATGTTTAAGGGTGCGCCCGCCATTCTTCCATCAGGCGGCGCAGTTCTTCGGGGTGGTCGTGGCCGCTGTCGATGGCGGTTTGCAGCCATTTGCAGGCGATTTCGGTGTCCTGCGGCACGCCTGTGCCGGAGTAGTGCAGGCAGGCGAGGTTGTATTGGGCGGTGGTGTCGCCCTGGGTGGCGGCTTGGGTGAACCAGCGGGCGGCCAGTTTGGCGTCGGCTTCGACGCCCTCGCCGTTGTAATACATCATGCCGAGGTTGGTTTGCGCTTTGGGATGGCCGTTGCGGGCGGCCATGGAGTAGTAGGCAAAGGCGCTTTCGAAATCCTGTGCCACGCCGATGCCGTAGTGGAGGGCGAAACCGGATTGGTAGTTGCGTTCGAGCGACTGCTGGAATTCGAGTACTTCCTGATTGTAGGCGGGGTTGTCGACGTGGCTGCGCGAGTCGAGCATCAGCAGGCGCTGCATGGCGACGAGGCTGCCGTATTTGACGGCGTGTTCGTAGTATTCGCGGGCTTTTTCGAGATCGGTTTGGATGCCGAGGCCGTATTGGCGGATGTCGCCGAGCAGGCAGAGGGCGTCGGGCTGGTTGTGGCGGGCGGCTTTGGCGGCGTAGAGGGCGGCTTTTTTGTAGTCGCGGCCGATGTGTTCGCCCGTCAGGTATTGTTTGGCGATGAAGGCGCAGGCGGCATCGTCTTCCTGACGCACGGCCTTGTTGATCCATTTCATGCCTTCTTCGGCATCGGCCGGCAGGTAGCGGCCTTCAAGCAGGAGTTTGCCCAGTTCGGCTTGGGCGGGGGCGACGTCGGCTTCGGCGGCGATGCGCAGATGGTAGAGCGCCTGTTTGTGGTTTTTCGGCACGCCCTGTCCGTGCAGGAACTGGTTGGCCAGCTGCCAGTGGGCAGACACGATGCCCTGCGCGGCGGCCTGCTGGTAGAGTTGGTGTGCGGCGGGCAGGTTGGGGACTTTGCTGTGCTGGTAGTGGCGGGCGAGGAAGATTTGCGCTTGGGGATGGTGGTTTTTCGCCGCCTGCTGCGCCCAATGAACGGCGCGTTCGTCTTGTTTTTCGGCGTAATAGTGCATGACGCGCACCTGCGCGTCGGTGTGGCCTTCTTCGGCCAGCGAGAGATAGGCGGGGATGACGGTTTCAACGGGGACGCCGTTGTCTTCGCGCAGGAGGGCGAGGTTGTAGCGGGCGGTAGTGTGGCCGCCTTCGGCGGCTTTGCGCAGCCAGTAGGTGGCTTGTACGCGGTTGGGTTCGGTGCCCATGCCGTACTGCATGCAGCCGCCCAGTTGGAACGCCGCTTCGGCATGGCCGGCTTCGGCCGCCTTTTCCAACAGGGGCAGGGCGGCGGCGTAGTCGGTGGGCACGGCGGTGAGGTACTGCCGTACCTGCTGGAAGAGTGATTCGGCGTTTTCGGTCATGAACGTGGCGGGTTTATTGTTGTGTCTTTATGGCGGCGGATTTTAGCGGATAACCGGCTTTTTTTCCATCGGGAAAACTGTTCGTCATGTCGGCCGGGCACGCGTTAAAAAGGCCGTCTGAAAACCTGTAAAACGGTTTTTCAGACGGCCTTTTGTCAGCCGATTTCGAGCGGCGGGAAGGATTTGACCAAGTCGTCGACGGCTTTGACGCGGGCGAGGAAATCTTCCAGTTTGTCCAGCGGCAGGGCGCTGGGGCCGTCGCATTTGGCGCGGTCGGGGTCGGGATGGGCTTCGATGAACAGGCCGGCGAGGCCGACGGCCATGCCCGCGAGCGCGAGATCGAGCACCTGCGCGCGGCGGCCGCCCGATGCGGCCGAGCCGGAATCGCGGGTTTGCAGGGCGTGGGTGACGTCGAAAATCACGGGCACGTCGGGGTTGGCTTTTTTCATCACGCCGAAGCCGAGCATGTCGACGACGAGGTTGTCGTAGCCGAAGCTGCTGCCACGCTCGCACAGAATCAGTTTGCCGTTGCCCGCTTCTTTGAATTTTTCGACGATGTTTTTCATCTGCGACGGGCTGAGAAACTGCGGTTTTTTGATGTTGACGACGCGGCCGGTCGCGGCCATGGCCTGCACGAGGTCGGTTTGGCGGGCAAGGAAGGCGGGCAGTTGCAGCACGTCGCACACTTCGGCAACGGGCGCGCACTGGTAGGGTTCGTGCACGTCGGTGATAACGGGCACGCCGAACTCGCGTTTCACGGCGGCGAAGATTTCCATGCCTTTTTCCAGGCCGACGCCGCGGTAGGAGTGCACGGACGAGCGGTTGGCCTTGTCGAAGGAGGCTTTGAAAACATAGGGAATGCCGAGCTTGCGGGTGACTTCGACGTATTTTTCGCAGGCAAAGAGGGTGGAATCGAGGTCTTCGAGGACGTTGAGGCCGCCGAAGAGGACGAAGGGTGCGGTGTTGGAGACGGTGATGCCGTTGATGGAGACGATCATGGCGTTTTCTTTCGTAACGTGCGGACAAAAAACGGCGCGGGACGATGCCTGCGCCGCCAAGCGGACGGGTTTACACCACGGAAAGGGCGTTGATGCTGTAACCGCCGTCGACATAGGTAATCTCGCCGGTGATGCCGGAAGACAAATCGGACAGCAGGAAGGCGGCGGTGTTGCCCACTTCTTCGATGGTAACGTTGCGGCCGAGCGGGTTTTGGTCGGCAACGTGTTTGAGCAGCTTGCCGAAATCGGCGATGCCCGAAGCGGCCAGCGTTTTGATCGGGCCGGCGGAAATGCCGTTGCATCGGATACCGTCGCGGCCGACGGAAGAGGCGGTGAAGCGGATGGCGGCCTCGAGGCTGGCTTTGGCCAAACCCATCACGTTGTAGTTCGGAATCGCGCGCACCGCACCCAGATAGGTGAGGGCGACGACGGCGGCATTGCGGCCTTTCATCATCGGGCGGGCGGCCTTCACCAGCGCGGGCAGGCTGTAGGCCGACACGTCGTGAGCGGTGTTGAAGGCTTCGCGGCTGATGCTGTCAAGAAAATCGCCGTCCAGCGCTTCTTTCGGCGCGAAGGCAATGGCGTGAACCAGGCCGTCGAGCCCGTCCCACGATTTGCCGAGATCGGCAAACAGGGCGGCAATTTCCGCATCGCTCTGCACGTCACAGCGGAACACCAGCTCCGAACCGAGCTCTGCGGCCATTTTGCGCACGCGCTCTTCGAGTTTGTCCACCACATAGGTGAACGCCAGTTCCGCGCCCTGTTCGCGGCAGGCGCGGGCGATGCCGTAGGCGATGGAGCGCTCGGAAATCATGCCGGTAATCAGGATTTTTTTGCCTTGCAGAAAGCCCATTTGCTTGTCCTTATTGTGAGATTGTCAAAAAACGGGCGCGATTATAGCCGAGATTGCCGGGCATGGGAAAAGGCCGTCTGAAAGCCGAAAGAACGGTTTCAGACGGCCTTTTCAGACGGCCTGATGCGGCAAAAACAGTTACAATGCACCCGCACCGCATAGTTTTCAGACGGCCTCAAACTGCCGCGCCAAGAGGCGGTGAGGCCGTCTGAAAGCGACACTCCAACGAAGTTAAAACCGCATTCCCCCCCCGCGAAAGATTTGCCGTGAAGGCCGACACTGACGGCTCGGCAGTCGGCTGCCTCTTCCGCTGCCTGCACTGCGGACAGCACATCCTGCACGTCGATTTGGACTAGCCCTTTTTTACCTGCGCCGAAGCAGCACTGCGATTTCAGACGGCCTATACGGCAGACCGCCCCGCCTGTGCGGGACGGCGTTGCAACAACACAAAACACGGACACATCATGACCGCCCCCATGTACACCCTCATCGCCCTCGCCCTCATCCTGGCCAACCTGCCCTTCCTCAGCACGCGCCTGTTCGGCGTCAAAGCCCTGCCGCGCAAACACGCCGGACACCACCTGCTCGAACTGGCCGCCGCCTTCGTCCTCACCGGCGCGCTCGCCCGCCTGCTCGAAAGCCGCGCCGGCAGCGTCCACCCGCAGGGCTGGGAATTTTATGCCGTCTGCGCCTGCCTGTTCCTCGTCGCCGCCTTCCCCGGCTTCGTCTGGCGTTATTTCTGGCAGGAGCGCGACAAACAGTAAACCTGCATTCCGAAACACCGTCCGACAAATACAAACAAAGGAAAAAACATGGAAAACCCCAACATCGCCCAAGCCCGCCTGATCGTCGTCAAAGCCGGCTCCAGCCTCGTCACCGCCGAAGGGCGCGGCATCGACCAAGACGCCCTCAACCGTTGGGCATCGCAAATCGCCGCCCTCAAACAGCGCGGTATCCGCATCGTCTTCGTTTCCAGCGGCGCCATCGCCGAAGGCATCAAACGCCTCGGCTGGCCGCACCGCCCCACCGCCCTCAACGAACTCCAGGCCGCTGCCGCCGTCGGCCAGACGGGCATCGCCCAAGCCTACGAAGCCGCCTTCCGCCCGCACGGCATCCACACCGCGCAAATCCTCCTCACCCACGAAGACCTCAGCAGCCGCACCCGCTACCTCAACGCCCGCAGCACCCTCAAAACCCTGCTGGACAAAGGCATTGTCCCCGTCATCAACGAAAACGACACCGTCACCACCGACGAAATCAAACTCGGCGACAACGACACCCTCGCCGCCCTCGTCGCCAACCTTATCGACGCCGACGCCCTCGTCATCCTCACCGACCAGCGCGGCCTCTACGACAGCGACCCGCGCAAAAACCCGCAGGCGCAATTCATCGCCTGTATCGCCGCCGACCACCCCGAACTCGAAAACATGGCGGGCGGCGCGGGCAGCGGCATCGGCACGGGCGGCATGTACACCAAAGTGCGCGCCGCCAAACGCGCCGCCTTGGGCGGCGCCGCCACCGTCGTCGCCTCCGGCCGCGAAGCCGACGTCCTCCTGCGCCTGGCAGACGGCGAAAACATCGGCACCCTTTTTACCAGCAGCCAAAACCGCATCGCCGCACGCAAACAATGGCTGCTCGGCCACATCCGTCCCGCCGGAAAAATCACCGTCGACGCAGGAGCCGAAACCGCCCTGGTCAAAAAACACAGCAGCCTGCTGCCCGTCGGCTGCACCGCCGTCGAAGGCAGCTTCCACCGCGGCGGACTCGTCGCTATCTGCAACGCCGACGGCCGCGAAATCGCCCGCGGCCTCGCCAACTACGGCAGCGGCGAAACCGAACGCATCCTGAAAACCCCGTCCGAACACATCGCCGCCAAACTCGGCTACGTCTGGGAAGAAGAACTCGTCCACCGCGACAATATGGCGCACTGGTAAACCCGCTGCGCAAAAGACAAGAGGTCGTCTGAAACGCTTTTCAGACGGCCTCATATTCACTTGTATTCAATAGCAACTGACGACGTTGCCTTTTTTGTCATGAAGGCAATTTTGTTTATAGCCGTCGTTCCAGCGGTAATCCGTGTATTTTTCTTCCGCCGGTTGGACAATAACGACGGGTTCTGTTTTCGGCGGTCGGCCGTAGATCCTGTCCAATTGTTCGCAAGACGGCGTGCCGTTGCGATGGCGCAGCAAAGATTCCCGCTCCAAAGTACATTTGCGTTCCAATCTTTCGATTTCATAACTGTCGGCGGCTGCAACAACGGCGGGCATAACGGCCGCCAGCATCCAAAACAAACGGGACATGACTTAAACTCCTTATTTGGAAAATAAAAAAACAGTGCCAGAGTAACAGAACCGGCACTGTCGTTTATAAAATAAACCGATTTCAAACTAATTCTGTAAATTGTCTAAAATCTGCTGCAAGGTTTCCTTAACTTGGTAATTATTAGTATCAGCACCTTGATAAATCGTTCAGAATGACCCGAAATCAACAACTTTCGATACATTATTGCCATTAATAATTGCCTTGTTTCCTGAGTTGGAAGTAACAACAAAATACGCCATTTTAATCTCCTTGTTAGCTGAGAATTGAGTAATCAATAAGGTTCATCTAACCGTTTCCAAACAGTACTCTTAATCCAGCAAGCAGACCAGCCGATTTACCAATCATTTTCTTTTATAAATTTACTATTCAATAACATATAGAAAAACAAACGAAAGCAAACAATCATTCAAAACCGATGTAACGCACCATGTCGGCCTACAACTGCCCTTCACAACTTCAGGCCGTCTGAAACAGTTTTTCAGACGGCCTTTTATGTTCAGCGGTTGCTGCCGGCCACCATGTCGAGGAGGAAGAGGCGGCAGTCGAGTTTGCCGTTGTAGAGGGGGATTTTGCGTTTGGGGGTGAGGCGCATGATTTTGGGCATGTCGCGGTCGCCCGTGAACATGCCGACGAGCCAGCCTGCGTAGTGTTGTTTGAGCCAGCTCCCGAGTTGCGGGTAGAGGGCGTGCAGGCTTTGGATTTCGGCCAGGCGCACGCCGTAGGGCGGGTTGGAGAGCATGATGCCGCCCCCGCCGTTGGGGCGGGCGTCTTGTGCGTCGCAGGTGACGATGTCGATGAACATATCGGCTTCGGCGGCGCGGGCATTGGTGAGGGCGGCGCGGGTCATGGCGCGGTCGTTGTCGCCGGCGGCGATGTTTTCAGACGGCCTGTTTTTGATTTGGGCGCGGGCTTGGGCTTTGAGGCGCGCCCACAGGGCGGGATCGTGCACGGCCAATTTTTCGAAACCGAAGCGGCGCATGAGGCCGGGGGCGCGGTTAAGGGCGATCCAGGCGGCTTCGATGGCGAGGGTGCCGCTGCCGCAGAAGGGGTCTTGGAAGGGCTGACTGCCGTCGTAACCGGCAAGGAGGAGGAGGCCGGCGGCGAGGTTTTCGCGCAGGGGGGCTTCGCCGGTGTCTTGGCGGTAGCCGCGTTTGAACAGGGCTTCGCCGCTGGTGTCGAGGAAGATTTGCGCGGTTTTGTCGTCGAGGAAGACGCGGATGCGGATGTCGGGGCGGTGTTTGTCTACCGAGGGGCGGCGGCCGGTGCGCTCGCGGAAGTGGTCGCAGAGGGCGTCTTTGGTTTTGAGGCTGACGAAGTCGAGGCTTTTGACGGCGGCGCGGCGGCCTTCGCTGTGGACTTTTATGGTGTGGCCGTCTGAAAACCATTCGTGCCAGGGGATGTTGCGGGCGAGGCGGTAGAGGTCGTTTTCGCTGCGGTATGCGCCGCGGGCGAGGCGGACGAGGACGCGGGAGGCGGTGCGGGAATGGAGGTTGGCGCGGTAGATTTGTTCGAGGCCGCCTTGGCAGGACGCGCCGCCGTCGGCGGCTTGGATGTGTGTGCAGCCTTGGCCGGCGAGTTCTTGCGCGAGAACGGTTTCGAGGCCGCGCGGGCAGGTGGCGAAGAGGGTGTAATCGGTCATGGAATGGGTTTTCTGCGGGTTTACGGGCGGCCTGTGCCGGACGGTTTGGCGGAAGGTTTACGGGGTATCGGTGAAGCGGATGCCTGCGGGCCGGCTGTTTGCGTCGTAGAGGATTTTGCCTTCGGAGAGTTTTTTGTGACGCAGGTTTTTGACGAATTTTACGGGGCGGCCGTTGCGGTAGGTAACGGTGTAGCAGGAGGGTTCGCCTTGTTTGCGCACTTCGGCGGCGCGTTCGCGGCTGATTTCGTCGTAGAAGACGACGGGTCGGTTGCGCTGTTTGGGGTAGACGATGCCGAGGTAGTGGCGGGTTTCTTCGGCGGCGCGGGCGGCGGACGGGCTCAGGCCGAGAAACAGGAGCAGGCCGGTGAGGAGCGTCTTTTTCATGGCGGGGCAATGTGAGGCCGTCTGAAACAGGTTTTCACTTCGTTGAAGCTTTCGTTTTCAGACGGCCTCATTCCGTTTTACATGCCTTCCATCAGCATGGTGTCGATGCAGTCGCACAGGGCGTGGACGAGCAGGATGTGGTTTTCCTGGATGCGGGCGGTGCGCGGGTGGGGGACGTTGAGCAGGATGTCGCTGTCGTTCAGCATGGCGGCGATTTTGCCGCCGTCGCGGCCGGTGAAGGCGAGGATGCGCATGTCGCGCTCGTGCGCGGCTTTGATGGCTTCGATAACGTTGGCGGAGTTGCCCGAGGTGGAGATGCCCAACAGCACGTCGCCGGGACGGCCGAGGGCGCGGACTTGTTTGCTGAATATGTGTTCGAAACCGTAGTCGTTGCCGATGGCGGTGAGGGCGGAGGTGTCGGTGGTGAGGGCAAGGGCGGCCAGCTCCATGCGTTCTTTTTCAAAACGGCCGGTGAGTTCGGCGGCGAAGTGTTGGGCGTCGGCTGCCGATCCGCCGTTGCCGCAGACGAGAATTTTGCCGTCGTTCATCAGGCATTCGAGCAGCATTTGCGCGGCGGCGGCGGTGGGTTCGGCCAACACTTCGACGGCCTGCCGCTTGGCGGCGATGCTTTCTTCAAAATGGGCGCGGACGCGCTCTTCCAATGTGGTCATGGGTTTATCCTGTGATGTTTTGCAGCCAGACGGGGGCGGCGTTTCCTTCGATCAGCACGGCGTCGATGCGGCAGGCGCGGCCGCGTTTCGGGTGCTGTTGCAGATACAGTTCGGCGCTTTTTTGCAGCTTGACGAGTTTGGACGGCGTGATGCTGTGCGCCGCGCCGCCGAACGCTGCCGATTTGCGGTATTTTACTTCAACAAACAGCAGCACGCCGCCCGATTCCATAATCAGGTCGATTTCGCCGTGCGGACAATGCCGGTTGCGCTCGACAAGGCGGCAGCCCTGCCGTTGCAGAAAGGCCAGCGCGGCATCTTCGGCGGCCTGTCCTTGCGGATGGTTCAGGCGCATTCGTTTTTCCCAAACAAAGGTTTTCAGACGGCCCGAATGTTACGGGACAACGTGTTTTGCTGCAAACAGGCCGTCTGAAAGCTATAGTGGGTCAACACAAAAAGATACAAGGTGGCAAGCCAAAGACAGCATGGATAGTACGGGGCTGGTTTTCTTGGCATTTCCAATGCCGTAGAAAACCGCCCTCTTCGAGCTAGGGGCGGCAACAGCGTAGATTTTTTATTTTGGCTCACTATACAATGCGTCGTTTTCTCACGGATGCAAAACCATGCTGCAAAAACACCTGCAAAAAGCCGCCGACAGCCTCAAATCCGCGCTGTATGTCGTCGCTACGCCCATCGGCAACCTTGCCGACATCACCCTGCGCGCGCTGGCCGTGCTGCAGCGGGCCGACCTCGTCTGTGCAGAAGACACCCGCGTCACCGCCCGCCTGCTCGCCGCCTACGGCATACAAACCAAGCTCCTCAGCGTACGCGAGCACAACGAGCGGCAAATGGCGGAAAAAATCGTTTCTGCCCTTTCAGACGGCCTCATCGTCGCCCAAGTGTCCGACGCGGGTACGCCCGCCGTGTGCGATCCGGGTGCGCGGTTGGCGGAACACGTCCGCGCGGCCGGTTTCAAAGTCGTCCCCGTACCCGGCGCCAGCGCGGTGATGGCCGCCCTCAGCGCGGCGGGAGTAGCCGAGTCCGACTTTTATTTCAGCGGTTTTCTGCCACCGAAAAGCGCCGAACGCAAAAAACTGTTCGACACATGGCAGGCGGCGGATTACCCGATCGTGATGTTTGAAACCCCACACCGCATCGAAGCCGCCCTAGCCGACATGGCCGCCGCCTTTCCCGAACGCCGCCTGGCACTGGCACGCGAACTGACCAAAACCTTCGAAACCTTTTTAAGCGGCACGGTAGCGGACATTCAGATGGCCTTGCGAGAAGACGCAAACCAAACGCGCGGCGAAATGGTGTTTGTCCTCCACCCCGCCGCGCAGGAAAAAAGCGGAACCCTGTCCGACGAAACCCTGCGCGTGCTCCGCATTCTTGCCGACGAACTGCCCACCAAGCAGGCTGCAGCATTAACGGCACAGATTACGGGCGAAGGAAAAAAGATATTGTATGAAGCGGCGTTGGCTTTGAAGCAGCAGTAATCTCAGGGACTGTCGTACTAGATGAACCCTAATTTTCACACCACCGACGCAATACTTTAAGTTGCTTAGAAGGCGTCCCAAAGTTAAACGAAACCCGCATTCTCTCAAGAACAGCAGAAAAAATTTGCAGCGGGTTCCATTGTATTTGCGCAGTACGCGCTTTGCCTGATTCCAGAAATTTTCAATGCCGTTGATATGGTTCTGTCTGTCGGCAAACAGCTTGCTGTGATTAATGCGGTGGTGGGTAAATCCGCTTACATCCAACACATCATAGCTGCTCAAACAATCCGTATAGACAATACTGTCAGGCATAATTTTCTTTGTTATAACAGGAAATAACGTCTCTCTTTTAGCGTTCTCGACAACCACGGTATAAACCTTGCCGCCGCGTTTGAGAATGCCAAAGACTGCAAAATGCCTTTGGCTTTCAGTCTGCCTATGGCTTGGGCATATAGCGTGTTGGTTTCGTATTTGGCTTCGCTGACGGGCAGGGCTTTGCCGCTGATGCTGTCGAACAGAACCATGACGCCGAACGTACGGCCGAAGTAGGTGGTGTCCATGATGACGTTGGCTACTTCGGGAGCAATGAAGTGCGCTTCAATTTGAACCTTTTTGAGATGTCTCAGAATGGTCTGCCTGCTGCATCCGTAAGTTTTGGCAAGCTGTACGGCGGTTTGTCTGCCTTCTCTGTATGTCTGCCATATTTTCTGCGGATTAAGCCATCTGCCGCCATCAAACTGCCTGCCGCAGAGGTGGCATTTGTGGCGTTGTTTGCCGTTTCGACAGCCGTTCTTTTTGACTTGTTTTGAGCGGCAGAAAGGGCATTTTTTGTATTCAAAGCCTTCGATCTCTTTTAAAGCCTTATAGGATAAGGCTTGCAGGGATTCTTAGCCTCCATTTTGTTACTTATGCCCAATATAGCAAACGCGTAGTTGTAAAGTTTGTTTCCATATCTATTATTATTCATTGAAAATAGGTATAGCTATGAAGAGAATGTATATAGTATATATATCTATATGTGCTTTGCCTTTTATTGGTGTATTAATAATCTTCATTTTAATTATAAAAAAACATTTAGAACGCCCTGATTTATTAAGTTGCACATCATTTGAAAGAGCTTTAATTAATACCGTTCCGCTTTATGTAGGTAAACAAGAATTTAATAAGGGCGTTTCAGATATTTGTTTGTGTTTTAAAAGTAATAATTTGACTAATAATCCTAGACGTTTTGTTACCAAGAATAGTTTAGATATTTGCGCAAGAGATAAGATATATAAATGGATTGCTATCGATAAAGATAGTTTGTCAGTAAGAATGACAGATTCAAAATTAAAATGTCTTAAAGATGGCGTTTATGAACAAATTATAGTACCTAAAATTTTAAAGGAGTTGGAAATTACATATGCACCTGGTTTTTTTAAAAATGACTTATTTAAGTATGGCGATGATAAATCTCATTTAATTTCATCAATATATATAAATTGTGACAAATAATTTAGGAGTTTGATCATGAATAGAGCGGTATTAGAGGCAGTAAATGGAGCGATGTCGGGTATGGAGGGGGCGCTCAATGCAAATAACTCAATTGGTGTTGCCACGGGCTTGTCACAAGCGGCAGCGGCTTTAGGTGCCGCTGCTCTAAATCCTGTAACTGCAGGACTTGCGATTGCTACAAATGCAGGAGCGGCAACTTTAACTTTAGGTAAAATGATTAATGATTTTGATAAAACGGGAAAAGTATCATTGTCAGATGCAATTGCAGTAGCTGGAAATATTGCTACTATTGCTGCATCTGTTGCAGTTTCTATTAATCCGGCTACTAAGCTTGGTGCACTTGCAGCATTTGGAATTGCAGCTGGTTTTGAAGCAGGATATAGAGCATTTGAGGAATGGAAAAATCTCAATCGCGCCAACAAATACCACATCTACGATCCAATCGCTCTCGATCTCGATGGCGACGGCATCGAAACCCTTGCTGCTAACGGGTTCGTCGGCAGTCTGTTTGACCACGATAACGACGGCATCCGCACTGCCGGTGGCTGGGTTTCTGCCGATGACGGTTTGCTGGTTTGGGATAAAAACGGTAATGGCCGGATCGACAACGGTTCGGAGCTTTTCGGTGACAGTACACGTTGGCTAGACGGCAGCAATGCTGCTCATGGTTTTTCTGCGTTGGTTCAGCACGACAGTAACAGAGACGGTATTATTGATAATAAAGATAATGTCTTCAAACAATTGCGTATTTGGCGTGATCTAAACCAAGATGGCATTACCCAAGAAGGAGAGTTGTTTAAATTAGCTGATCTTAAAATCAAATCTCTGAATTTGATTTATCAGGATATAAACAAAGACTTGGGTAACGGCAATATTCTTGCTCAGGTCGGCAGCTACACCAAAACTGACGGCAGTACTGCGCAAATGGGAGATTTGTTGTTGCAAGCCGATCCACTTTATAGTCGTTATGTTGATACTGTTAAAATGACTGATAAACAGATGGAGGCGGCAAATCTTCAAGGTATCGGCAGGTTGCGCGATCTGCGTGAGGCTGCTGCATTGTCAGGCAATTTGGCAAATGCATTGGCATCTTATTCTTCGTCTCAAACCAAACAAACCCAAATGGCACGATTGGGTAAGTTGATTCTTGAATGGGCAAAAACAGACCCGCAATTTAGTCGGCAACCTACTTTTGGCTTTGTAACATCCCAGTCTGGCAACGGACAAGGTATTGCGCTTACGCCTTCCCAAATTGCTGATTTGAAAAATGGGGTGGTTTCTTTAACTAAGGAACAAGAATCTGCATGGGAATCTTCTAAAGAAAAAGTACGGATTCTTGATGCTTTTACGGGGACGAATTCTTCCACACTGAGTTTTGGAACAAGTGCTCAGGCTGACAATATTTTAAAAGTTATTTCCGAAACTTATGATAAATTAGCGCAACGTGTTTATGAAAACTTGCTATTTCAAACCAGATTACAGCCTTATGTCAAAGAAATTTCGGTTAAACTGCAAAACGGCAATTTCGAATTAGATTTTCGCGGTGTTCAGGTAGCCTTTGAGAAGGCCTTTGCTAAAAATCAGGAAAAAGCCTTTATCGATTTGGCTGAATTTGTCATTTATGGCGAAAACCATGTCAAATCTTGGGGCGGTGCGGGAGCGTTGCTTTTAGATTTTATTAGAACTGGTGAAAAAAGTGGCAAACTAACCGATTGGATGAAAGCTTTAGGAAAAGATGCCGACACCTTGCTCAATATACAGAATGGTACTTGGAGTAATGATTATCTCAGAGGTGGTGAGGGTATTAGTATTATTTCCGGTGGACAAGGAAACGATTATGTATATGGTAATGGAGGCAATGACATTTTAGACGGCGGTTTCGGCAACGACTACCTGGAAGGAGGAGCCGGCAGCGACACCTACATCTTCGGAAGAAAATTCGGCGAAGACACCGTATCTAACTACGACGCAAGCGAAGGCCGCAAAGACACCATCCGCTTTACCGACGGTTGGAAACAAAGCCACTTCAACTTTACCCGCAGCGGCAACGATTTGATAATTGCGGCCAAAAACAGCACCGACAAAGTAACCGTCCGCTACTTCTTTGAAAGCGATGCGGCAGGCAATTACCGCGTAGACGCCATCGAATTTTCCGACGGAGGCCGTCTGAATGTAGAAGCAGTGAAATCGCTGGTACAACGCGGTACGGCAGGAGAAGACGTTCTGTATGCCTATGCCAAAGGCAGCACACTGAACGGCGGAGCGGGTAACGACACGCTGTACGGTTCTTCCGGCAACGACAATCTGATAGGCGGAGCGGATAACGACCGTCTGAACGGAAACGAAGGCAATGACAAACTGGACGGAGGGGATGGCAACGACTATCTGTATGGTAATGACGGTAACGACACCCTGATAGGCGGTTTCGGCAACGACTACCTGGAAGGAGGAGCCGGCAGCGACACCTACATCTTCGGAAGAGGTTTTGGAAATGATGTTATCAATGACTATGCTGTTGATGGTGCAGCGGATACTTTGCGTTTGGACAGCTTGAAGTTGGTCGATATTGAATTTTTCAAAACAGGATCTGACTTAATCTTGCGAACCAATAACCGTCAAGATTCCGTGCGTGTACAAAATTTCTTCAATAATTCTAGTTATATTGTTGAACGTTTTGAGTTTACGGATAAAGTGGTGCAGGCATCAGATTTTGCCAAGTACGCACAGATGGCAGACAATTTGGTGCAGTCGATGTCTGTATTTGGTTCCCAAGCAGGGGGAACTTCTGCCGGTATCTCGCCACAAATGCAACAACCTGTGTTAGCGTCTTCTCCACTCTAAATAGAGACTGAAAAGACCGTGTGAAAACGGTTCGTGAGAAGCACACTCGTCAGAGGCTGGCGGGTGTGCTTTCTTTATTGAGATGCACAACCTGCTGTGTTATCGTGCTACTTTTGTCAAATCTTTACAAAACTACCGCCATGGGTATCCGCTTCCAAGCCTATAAAGAATTTTTTTCCCGTTATCTTACTGTTTGGCGCAATGTTTGGTCGGTACGTGCCCAACTTGATCCACCGGTGCGAGATAAGGACGAGCGTGCTTTTCTGCCCGCCCATCTGGAATTGGTCGAAACCCCGCTGTCGGCTGCACCCAAATGGACTGCACGGCTGATTATGCTGTTTGCGCTCTTGGCGCTGCTGTGGGCGCTGGTCGGAAAAATCGATATTGTTGCGGTGGCAGAAGGCAGAACCGCTCCGAACAGCCGCAGTAAAACCATCCAACCGCTGGAAACCGCCGTAGTCAAAAAAATCGCCGTACAAAACGGCGAACACGTCAAAGCCGGGCAGACGCTGGTTGAACTGGAAGGCATCGGCTCCGAATCCGATTATGTGCAGTCTGCCGAAGCGCTGCGGGCAGCGCGGGTAAACAAACTGCGCTACGAAGCCGTGCTGGCGGCATTGGAACAAAACCGGCTGCCGCAGCTGGACAAACAGCGGGCGCAGCAATGGCAGATTCCTGAAAGCGAACTTGCCGCCGCGCAGGTTTTGGCGCAAAACCAGTACCAAACCTGGTCGGCACAGGATATGCAGCTTCAGGCTGCCCTGCGCGGCCATGAAGCGGAAAAACAGGTAACGGCTGCCCAAGTGCGCAAACTCGAACAAATCAGCGGCATTGAAAGCAAACGCACTGCCGATTATAAAAAACTGCTGGCGGAAAACTTCGTCTCCCAACACGCGTATTACGAGCAGGAAAGCAAGCTTATCCAAAACCGCAACGATCTCGCCGGCCAAAAAAGCCAGATGCGCGAAATCGACGAGAGCATCCGTCAGGCTCAGCAAAACCGTGTTCTCAATACCCAAACGCTAAAACGCGACACGCTTGATGCTTTGCGTCAGGCCGATGAACAAATTGCCCAGCTCGACAGCCAGACCGAAAAAGCCCGCCGGCGTAAGGAGCTGATGAAGCTCGATTCCCCCGTCAACGGCACCGTGCAGCAGCTGGCTACCCATACCATAGGCGGCGTGGTTACCGCCGCCCAGCCGATTATGGTGGTAGTGCCTGACGAAGAGCAGATGGAAATCGAAGCACTACTGCCGAACAAAGATATCGGCTTTGTCAAAGCAGGACAGGATGCGGTTATCAAAATCGAATCCTTCCCTTATACACGCTACGGCTATCTTACCGGCAAAGTGAAAAATGTCAGCTTCGATGCGGTGGAACATGAAAAACTGGGTCTGGTATTCGCCGTAACCGTTGCGCTCGACAAAAACTACCTGATGATAGACGGGCAGAAAGTCAATCTGACCGGCGGCATGAACATCACCGCCGAAATTAAAACCGGCAAACGGCGGGTGATTGATTATTTGCTCAGTCCTCTACAGACCAAAGTGGATGAGAGTTTGCGCGAACGGTAAACGATATACCGATAATTGAAGGCCGTCTGAAAGCCCATTTCTCACTTTCAGACGGCCTCTTGCCGTTCAGCCTATACGTTTGAAGGGGGGCAGGCAGGCGAGGAGTTGGCGGCCGTAGCGTTGGGTGAGGACGCGGTTGTCGAGGATGGTGACGCGGCCGTAGTCGCTTTCGGTACGGATGAGGCGGCCGGCGGCCTGGACGAGTTTGATGCCGGCTTCGGGCACGGTGACTTCGATGAAGGGGTTGCCGCCGCGCTGTTCTATCCAGCGGTTTTGCGTTTTTTCAATGGGGTTGTCGGGCATGGAGAAGGGCAGTTTGACGATGACGACGTGGACGCAGGCTTCGCCCGGCAGGTCGAGCCCTTCGGCGAAGCTGTCGAGGCCGAAGATGATGCTGGCGCGGCCGTCGGCGAGGGCGGCGCGGTGTTTTTCGAGGAGGACGGCTTTGGGGATTTCGCCCTGCACCAAAATGAGCGGCAGGTAGTCTTCGGGCAGGCGCATGGCGACTTCGTTCATTTGTTTGCGCGAGGTGAAGAGGACGAGTGTGCCGACGGGTTCGGCGGCGGAGACGAGTTTGGGCAGCCATTCGATGACGGCGGCGGTGTGTTCGGCGGGCTGTTTGGGGCTGGCGGACAGGGGCGGGATGTAGAGTTCGCCCTGTTTGGGGAAGTCGAAGGGGCTGTCGAGGGCGAGGGTTTCGGTGTCGGGCAGCCAGACAAGGCCGGTTTGGCGCAGCAGCAGATCGAAGCTGTTGAGCGAGCGCAGGGTGGCGGAGGTGAGGATGGCGCCGGCGGCACGCCGCCACAGGCCGTTGGCGAGGGTGGCGGCGCCGGAGATGGGGGAGGCGTGGAAGTGGTAGTCGTTTTTGTCGCCGACGCGCCGCTCTATCCATTTGGCCAGCGGTTCGCCGCCTTCGGGGGTGGCGGTGGCGAGCAGTTCCCACACGTCGGCGGTTTGTTCGCTGCGGGCGACGAAGATGCCGAACTCGGTGGTGGTGCGGTCGATAAGGGCGCTGTCTTGGTCTTTGTCGCGGCGGGCGGCGGAGAGGGCGTCGTTGAGTTGGACGATGTGTTTGGCGAGGGCGCGGGCGGCGGCGGCGGTGTTGGCGACGAGGAGGTCGAGGCCGTCGGGGATTTTGCCGTCCTGCCACAGCCAGACGGGGTCGGAGCCGTCGTCGGGCAGATCGAGCGCGGGTTCGCTGCCGAGGTGGAACTGCCATTCGTTGAGGCTGTCGAGCAGGGAGGCGGCGGCTTCGTCGGCAAGGCTGCCGGTTTCGTTTTTGTCGGTGAGGCCGACGACGCGGTCGAGCACGGGCGGCAGTTTGTCGAGCATCCACAGGGCTTGGTTGAGGGAGTGTTCGGCGGCGAAGCGGCTGACGGCTTTTTTGGCGAGGTGGTGCGCTTCGTCGATGCAGTAGAAGCTGTTTTCGGGGGCGGGCAGGATGACGCCGCCGCCCATGGCGATGTCGGAGAGCAGCAGGTCGTGGTTGGCGACGACGACGTCTACCGTTTCGAGGGTGTCGCGGGCGAGGTAGAAGGGGCATTCGGCGCGGTTGGGACAGGCGTTTTTCAGGCAGCCGTGGCGGTCGTTGGTGACTTGCTGCCAGAGCGGGTCGGGGATTTTTTCCGGCCACTCGTCGCGGTCGCCGTTGAAGCGGCGGGCGGAAAATTCGTCGGCGATGCTGTTGAGGGTGTGCAGATCCGAGGCGCTGGGTTTGTTGTCCCACAAGACGGAGGGCGGGCGGTCGAAACCGGCGAGCGTACCCTGGGCGTGGGTTTGCGTGAGCTGGTAGAGCTTGTAGGGGCAGAGGTAGCGGCCGCGCCCTTTGGCCAGGGCGAAGGTGAGTTCCAGGCCGCTGTTGCCGACGAGAAAGGGCAGGTCGCGGTGGACGAGCTGCTCTTGCAGGGCGACGGTGGCGCTGGACACGATGAGGCGTTTGCCGCGCGTCTGCGCCATGATGCCGCCCGCCAGCAGGTAGGACAGGGATTTGCCCACGCCGGTCGGCCCTTCGATCACGGCGATGCTCTCGCCTTCGCGCTTGGGCGGCTCTTCGCCTTCGGCGCGGGTTTTGCTGCGCGAGAAGGCGTTGGCCACCGCCGCGATCATCTGCCGCTGCGCCGCGCGCGGGCGGAACTGCGGCAGGTTTTCGGAGATGGCGCGGTAGTGGTCGCGGATGGCGTTTTTTTCCAAGTCGGTGAGCATGTTTTTTCAGACGGCCTTTTGTGTTCGGGGCGGGATTGTAGCCGATGGCGCGTGTCGGCGGCGGGAAAACGGCAAGAGGCCGTCTGAAAGGTTTTAACTTCGTTGAAGCTTCGCTTTCAGACGGCCTCTCGTTGCATGGCGGCTGTTGAAACCCTGCTTTCAGACGGCCTCTTCGCCGTCGCTGTCGACAAAGGCGTGGCGCTGTTGGTGGTAGGCTTCTTCGGCTTCGCCTTGCCGCCAGTAGGGGACGGCGTAGCAGCGGGCGGGCGGCAGTTGCCAGTCTTGGCGGGCGATGGGGCGCAGGGCGGCGACCAGGGCGGCTTCGGCGGCAAACCAGATTTGGCAGTCGGCGTTTGTCGGGCGCGATTGCGCTACGGCGGCGGCGATGGCGTCGTTTTGTTCCGCGCCGCCGATAAAGGGGGTGACGGTGATGCCTGCGGGGCGGACGAGTTCGGGCAGGTCGGCTTCGTCGGGCAGCAGCAGGAAGACTCTGCCCTGCGCGTCGGGACGGCTGTGCGCCATTTCTTCGAGCATGGCGGCGACGGCGGGCAGGGCGGTGAGGTCGGCGGCCATCAGGTATTCGGCGGCGGGTTTGAGCATCGCGCCGCGTTTGGGGGCGGCGATGCCGACGGTGTCGCCCGCTTGGGCGCGGGCGGCGAAGGCAGCGGCGGGGCCGTGTTCGCCGTGCAGGACGAAATCGACGGTGAGGGTTTGCGCGGCGCGGTCGAAATGGCGCACGGTGTAGGTGCGGGTAAGCGGTTTTTCAGACGGCCTTTGCCATTTTGGGCGGCCGTTTTCAAAGCTGTCGGGCAGTTTCGGCGTGCTTTGGCCGGGCTGTGGCAGGAGGAGTTTGAAGGGAACGCCGTTGCTTTCGCAGGGGTAGTCGGCCAGCTCGGGGCTGCAAAAGACGATGCGGCGCATGTTTTTGCCGAGGGCGGTGCTGCTTTGCACCTGTATCAGGCGGGGGCGGGCGGGGTTGGTCATGGGATTCTTTCTATATGGATGCGCTTTCAGACGGCCTGACGCAGGGCGGGGCTGTGTTGCAGGGTGTGGATGGCGGCGTCGATGATGGGCGGGACGAGGGCGGCAAGGTTGGTTTGCTGTTCGTACACCCATATGTCGATCAGGCCGCAGGTGACGGCGTGCAGGTAGTGGACGGCGAGGTTGATGTCGAGGTCGGCGGGCAGTTCGCCGCCGTCGGTGCAGGTTTCGAGGATGCGGCGCAGCTGCTGTTCCCACAGGCCGATGTATTTTTGGTGCGCCGCCATAATCGGCCGGGTTTCTTCGGTGAACTCACATTTGGTGTGGAGGATGATGATGAGGCGGCGGTGCAGGGCGTTGTGTTGGATGTGGTCGAAGATGTCGACGAACATGCGGCGCAGGCTGCGGCGGTCGGGCTGTTCGAGGCAGGCGGCGAAGGAGGTGCCGCAGTCGGCGAAAATCTGTTGGAACAGGGCTTCAAACAAATCTTCTTTGTTTTTGAAATGCCAGTAGAGCGCGCCGCGCGTGACGCCGGCGTTGCGGGCGATGGCGGCAAGCGAGGTGCGGGAAACGCCGTTTTCGAGGAAGGTGTCGAGGGCGGACTGCAAAAGTTGCTCGCGGGTTTTTTGGGCTTCGGCTTTGGTTTTGCGCATTGGGGAGACGTTGTTGCAGGGTGTGCCGGCATTCGGCTTGCGAAATGCGAAAGGCCGTCTGAAAAAACCGGAATTTCCCCAAACGGCGTTATTGGGGGTTTGGCAGCGAATGTCGGCACACCCTGAAAAAGTGTAAAAAAACGGCGCGCATTATAGATTCCGCTTTTATTACATTCAAGGCTGTATGTATAATCCGCGCCCTAACAAGGTTCGGCAGGCCGTCTGAAAGGGTTTCAGACGGCCTGCCACAGTTTATTTTTATTTAACGTCAAAAAGATGAAGGATAGAACACCATGATACGGAATATATGGCGTCCGGCGGCTCTGGCCGCCGCCGTGCTGCTGGCTCTGACGGCCTGCGGCGGCGGAAAAGGTACGCAGGAAGCGCAACAAGGCGGCGGTAAGCAGGCGCAGCAGCAAATGCCCGCGCCGGCGGTGGAAGTGTTGACTGTGCAGCCTCAGGATATCGAAATCGGCGTCGAACTGCCCGGCCGTTTGGAAGCCGTACGCTCGGCCGACGTGCGTCCGCAGGTGGGCGGCATCGTCAAACGCCGCCTGTTCCAGGAAGGCAGCTTCGTACGCGAAGGCCAGCCGCTCTACCAGTTGGAAGACGCGTCCTATCTGGCTTCGCTGGAAAGCGCGCGCGCCCAGCTCGCTTCCGCCGAGGCGGCGCAGGCCAAAGCCAATGCCGATGTGGCGCGCTACCGTCCGCTGGTTGAGGCCGACGCCATCAGCCGTCAGGAATACGACGCCGCCGTCAGCGCCAAACGTTCGGCCGACGCCAGCGTGAAAGCGGCCAAGGCGGCCATCCGTTCGGCGCAGATTAATGTCAACTACGCCCGTGTCACCGCGCCGATTTCCGGTTTCATCGGCCAGTCGAACGTGTCCGAAGGCGCGCTGGTGGGTGCGGGCGACACCACGGCGATGGCCAATATCAAGCAGACCGATCCGATGTATGCCAATGTGACCCAGTCGGCAACGGAAATCATGAAGCTGCGCCGGCAGATTGCCGAAGGCAAGGTGCAGCCGGTGAACGGACGCATCGAAGTGGACATCAAGTTTGAAGACGGCTCGACCTATGGCGAAAAAGGCTATCTGATGTTTGCCGACACCACGGTCAGCGAAACGACGGGACAGGTGAAGCTGCGTGTTATCGTGCCCAATCCGCAAAACATCCTGCTGCCCAACCTGTATGTGCGCGCCGTGATGGCGCAGTCGGTTATCAAGGGCGGTTTCGCCGTGCCGCAGCAGGCGGTAACGCGCGGACAGAAGGACACCGTGATGGTGGTGAACGCGCAGAGCGAGCTCGAGCCGCGCGTGGTCACCGTCGCCGCGCAGCAAAACGGCGACTGGATTGTTTCAGACGGCCTCAAAGCAGGCGACAAGGTGGTGGTGGCCGGTACGACCATCGCCGCAATGATGGGCGCGCAAACCGGGTCGAAAAAGGTGACGCCCAAAGAATGGGTGAGGCCGTCTGAAAACGCCGCCGCCCAGGCCGCGCCGCAGGCCAAGCCGCAGGAAGGTGCGAAAGACGCGCCTGCCTCCGCGCCCGAAGAAGCCGTTCAGACGGCCTCCGAAGCCAAACCCGCCGCTGCGTCTGCCGCCAAATAAGGAATGCGCACATGGCTAAGTTTTTTATCGACCGTCCCATTTTCGCGTGGGTAATCGCGATATTTATTATTCTGGCGGGCGTTATCGGCATCATGAATCTGCCGGTGTCGCAGTATCCCAGCGTGGGCGCGCCCACCATTTCGCTGCAGGCCGTCTATCCGGGCGCGTCGGCGCAGGTGATGGAAGACAGCGTGCTGGCCGTTATCGAGCGCAATATGAACGGCGTGGAAGGTTTGGACTATATGTCCACCAGCGCCGACAGCAGCGGCTCGGGCTCGGTGACGCTGACCTTCACGCCGGAAACCGACGAGAATTTCGCCCAAGTCGAGGTGCAGAACAAACTCTCCGAAGTCTTGTCGCAACTGCCCGCCACCGTGCAGCAGAACGGCGTCACCGTATCCAAATCGCGCTCCAACTTCCTGATGGTATTGATGATGTCGTCTGAAAGCATGACGACCGAGGAAATCGCCGACTATGTCGAGCGCAACATCAAGCCGGAAATCCAGCGCGTCGAAGGCGTGGGTACTGCCCGCCTGTTCGGCTCGCAGCGTGCGATGCGCGTGTGGATAGATCCGAAAAAGCTGCAAAACTTCAATCTGTCGGTAGCCGAAGTCAACGCGGCCATCTCCGCGCAAAACGTGCAGATTTCCGCCGGCTCGATCGGCGCGCTGCCCAATGTGGCCGGACAAACCATCTATGCCACCATTACCGCCGAAGGCCAGCTCTCCACCGCCGAACAGTTCGGCAACATCATCGTGCGCGCCAACACCGACGGCTCGAACGTTTATCTGAAAGACGTCGCCAGCATCAATCTGGGCAGCCAGGACTATTCCACCTCCACCAAGCTCAAAGGCAAACCCGCCGTCGGCATGGCCGTGATGCTGTCGAACAAGGGCAACGCGATGGCGACCGCCGCCGCCGTGCGCGCGCGTATGGACGAGCTCAAACGCTTCTTCCCCAACGACATGACCTGGAGCGCGCCTTACGACACCTCCAAATTCGTCTCCATTTCGATTGAAAAAGTGGTGCACACGCTGATCGAGACCATCGTGCTGGTGTTTATCGTGATGTATCTCTTCCTGCAAAACTTCCGCTACACCCTGATTCCGACCATCGTCGTGCCGATTTCGCTGTTGGGCGCTTTCGCCTGCCTGCAATACTTGGGCATGTCGATCAACGTGCTGACCATGTTTGCCATGGTGCTGGTGATCGGTATCGTGGTGGACGATGCGATTGTGGTGGTGGAAGCGGTGGAGCGCATCATGTCCGAAGAAGGACTACCGCCGAAAGCCGCCACCAAAAAAGCCATGTCGCAGATTTCCGGCGCGATTGTCGGCATCACCGCCGTGCTGATTTCCGTATTCGTGCCGCTGCTCTTCTTCTCCGGCGCGCAAGGCAAAATCTTCACCCAGTTTGCCGCCACCATGGCGATAGCCATCGGCTTCTCGGCCTTCTTCGCCCTGTCGCTGACGCCCGCACTGTGTGCGACGCTGCTCAAGCCCATCCCCAAAGGCCACCATATCGAGAAAAAAGGCTTCTTCGGCTGGTTTAACCGCACCTTCAGCAAAACCACACACGGCTATGAGGGCTGGGTAGCCAAGCTGATGAAGCGCGGCGTGCCGATGATTGCCGTGTACATCGCCCTGGCCGGCGTGGCCGGCGTGCTGTACAAAAACATCCCCACCTCCTTCCTGCCGCAGGAAGACCAGGGCAGCCTGATGATGATGGTGCAGCTGCCTGCGGGCGCAACCAAAGAGCGCACCGACGAAACCATGAAAGTGGTGGACGAAGTGCTGCAAAATATGCCCGAAGTCGACACCTACCTCACCGTATCCGGCTTCAGCTTCGGCGGCTCGGGTCAGAACATGGGCTTCGGCTTCATCACCCTGAAAGACTGGAGCGAGCGTACCGATCCGATGAGCGGCGCGGCCGCCGTGTCGGGCAAAATCACCGGCGCGCTGATGGGCAGCATCAAAGACGGCTTCGGTATCGCCATCAACCCGCCCGCCATCATGGAGCTGGGCACCAGCTCCGGCTTCGAGCTGTACCTGCAAGACCGCAACAACAACGGCCACGAAGCCCTGCTGGCCAAGCGCAACGAGCTGATGAACAAAATGCGGCAAAACCCGATGTTCGACGCCTCCGCCGTGCGCGCCTCCGGCCTCGAAGACGCGCCGCAGCTCAAACTGGAAATCGACCGCGCCGCCGCCGCCGCGCAGGGCATCGATTTCTCGTCGGTGCGCACCGTATTGGCGACAGCATTGAGCTCGTCCTACATCAACGACTTCCCCAACAACGGCCGTCTGCAAAGGGTAATCGTGCAGGCCGACGCCGCTTCGCGCATGCAGCCCGAAGATATCCTCGCGCTCACCGTGCCCAATTCGTCGGGCGTGGCCGTGCCGCTGTCTGCCTTCGTTTCCGCCAAATGGGAAAACGGCATGCAGCAGAGCGTGCGCTTCAACGGCTATCCGGCGATGAAACTCGAAGGTGCGGCCGCCAGCGGCTATTCCACCGGCCAGGTGATGGCCGAAGCGCAGCGCTTGGTCAACGAACTCGAAGGCGGCTACAGCCTCGAATGGGCGGGACAGTCGCGCGAAGAAGTAAAAGGCAACTCGCAAACCTATCTGGTTTACGGCCTCGCCATCCTTGCCGTCTTCCTCGTCTTGGCCGCGCTGTATGAAAGCTGGTCGGTACCGCTGGCCGTGATTCTCGTTGTGCCGCTGGGCTTTCTCGGCATCGTGCTGGGCGTCACCGGCCGCAACGGCTTCCTCGCCATCTTCGGCGTGCCGCCGCAATATCTCAACGATATTTACTTTAAGGTCGGCATGATTACCGTGATCGGCTTGAGCGCGAAAAACGCCATTCTGATTATCGAGTTCGCCAAAGACCTGCAGGCACAGGGCATGAACGCAGTGAAAGCCGCCCTGCGTGCGGCGCACCTGCGCTTCCGCCCGATTATCATGACCTCGTTCGCCTTTATTCTCGGCGTCGTACCGCTGTTCTTCGCCTCCGGCGCCAGCTCCGCCAGCCAGAGAGCCATCGGCACCACCGTGCTCTCCGGCATGCTGGTCGGCACAATACTGTCCGTATTCCTCGTGCCCCTGTTCTATGTTGCCGTGCGCAAAATCTTCAAACCCAGCGCGCACGAGCTCGAACTGGCACACCAGCACGCCCTCGAAGCAGGCGTGAGCGCGGAAGACGAGCCGCACGACAGGCACTAAGCAAAAGGCCGTCTGAAAACGCCAAACACGGTTTTCAGACGGCCTGTTTAAGGAGATCCCAATGAAAAACATCACACTCAAACCGGCCTTCGCCGCCGTTGCCGCCGCCGCAGCCCTGTCGGCCTGCACTATGATTCCCAAATACCAAGAGCCGCAGGTAGCCGTGGCGCAGCAGTTCAAATACGACCGCGCCGACAACGGCATTCAGGCCGCCGCCTTGGGCTGGAAAGACTACTTCGCCGACCCGCGCCTGCACCGCCTGATCGACATCGCGCTCGAACGCAACACCGACCTGCGCGCCGCCGCCCTCAACGCCGAAGCCATGCGCGAACAATACCGCATCAGCCGCGCCGCCCTCTTCCCCTCCCTCGGCGCAAGCGGCAGCGGTGCGCGCCAGAAAAGCGCGGGCGACCTCAACGGCACCGGACACGGCGTGATTTCCGAGTCGTACAGCGTCGGCCTCGGCGTCTCCTCTTACGAACTCGACCTCTTCGGCAAAGCCCGCAGCAACAAACAGGCCGCCCTCGAAGGCTACTTCAACAGCGCCGCCGCCCGCGACTCCGCCCATCTCGCTCTGGTCGCCTCCGTTGCCAAAGCCTATTTCAACGAGCGCACCGCCGAAGAAAACATGGCGCTAGCGCAAAAAGTGCTCAAAAGCCGCGAAGAAACCTTCCGTCTCAGCGAAATCCGCCACAAAGCGGGCGTGATTTCCGCCATCGACCTGCGCCAGCAGCAAGCCCTGATCGAAGCGGCCAAAGCCGCCTACGCGTCTGCCGTGCAGAGCCGCGAACAGGCGCGCAACGCTCTGTCCGTCCTCATCAATCAGCCCATCCCCGACGATCTGCCCGCCGGATTGCCGCTGAACAAACAATTCGTCTTCGACCGCCTGGGTGCCGGCCTTACCTCCGACGTGCTGCTCAACCGCCCCGACATCCGCGCCGCCGAACACGCCCTCAAACAGGCAAATGCCAACATCGGCGCGGCGCGTGCGGCTTTCTTCCCCAGCATCAGCCTCACCGGCAGCGTCGGCACGGCCTCGCACGAATTGAACAACCTGTTCCACGCAGGCAACGGCACTTGGGCGTTCGCCCCCACCATCAACATCCCCATCTTCACTTGGGGCAGCCTCAAAGCCAGCCTCGACGCCGCCAAAATCCGTAAGGAAATACAGGTCGTCAACTACGAAGCCGCCGTGCAGAATGCCTTCCGCGACGTAGCCGACGCCCTTGTCGCCCGTGAGCAGCTCGACAAAACCTACCATGCCAACAGCAGGCAGAGCACCGCCTACGCCGACCAGCTGTGCCTCGTGCGCCTGCGCTACAAACACGGCGTATCCAGCGCGCTCGACCTCTTGGATGCGGAGCGCAGCAGCTACACCGCCGACACTGCCCTCATCGCCACCCGCCTGACCATGCTGGAAAACATGGCCGATCTCTACAAAGCCCTCGGCGGCGGCCTGAAACGGGTCACGCTCGACGGCAGCGAAAACGCCGCACAGCCGCAGGCACAGTAAGGCAGTCCGAACACGACCGCCGCGCCGTTTTGTGCGGCAAAAGGCCGTCTGAAAACCCGCAACAGGGTTTTCAGACGGCCTTTTTTGTCAGCGCGGACGTTTTCGTTCCGAATGGTGGACGTAGGCGGGAACGGCCTTATCGCACTCCTGCCGTCAACGCGGGTATCGGCTGTTTCCCACGGCATACGTCAGGCCGTCTGAAAACTCTGTTTCGGGTTTTCAGACGGCCTTTTGTCTTGTCCGCCGAGTATCAGTGTTCCGAGCGTTTGAAATGGTGCGGACGGAAGCCCAGGGCGGCGAGGGTGGTGAAGTAGAGGGTGATGCCCAAGAGCACCAGCCAGGCCAGTTGCAGGGCTTTTTGCCAGCCGCGTATGTTGATCCATTCCAAGCCGGTCAGCGCCTGCGCCGCCCACAGCCCCGCACCCATCACGGCCAGCGCGACGGCGAGTTTGGCAAGAAAGGTTTTCCAGCCCGCGTCGGGAAAATAAAGCCCTTTGACGCGCAGCAGGATATAGAGGAAGGCGGCGTTGAGGCAGGCGCCGAGGCCGACGGAAAGCGACAGGCCGACGTGTTTGAGCGGCACGATAAAGGCGAGGTTCATCAGCTGCGTCGCCATCAGGGTAACGACGGCCACTTTGACCGGCGTTTTGATGTTCTGCTGCGCGTAAAAGGCGGGGGCGAGCACTTTAATCATAATCTGGCCGATGACGCAGAAGGAGCAGGCGATCAGGGCGTTTTTTGTCATTATGGCATCGTGCGCGCTGAAACTCTGGCTGACGAACATCGTCGCAATCAGCGGGTAGGCAAGCATTGCCAGCCCGAGCGCGGCGGGGGCGGCGAGCAGGCAGCACAGGCGTAGTCCCCAGTCGAGCAGCTTGGAGAATTCGTGCGGGTTGCGGCCGCCGGCGTATTTCGACAGTGTGGGCAGCAGTATCGTGCCGAGCGCGACGCCGAGCACACCGGTGGGCAGTTCGGTGAGGCGGTCGGCGTAGTACATCCAAGAGATGCTGCCGCTTTGCAGGAAGGAGGCGAAGATGGTGTTGATCACTAAGGAAATCTGCGCGACGCTGGCAGCGAAAACGGCAGGCATCATTTGTTTGATAACGCGGTTGACGGCGGCGTTTTTGAAATCGAGTTTGGGCAGGTTGAGAAAACCCTGTTTGGCGAGCCACGGCAGTTGGAAGACGAGTTGCAGGATGCCGCCGACGAACACCGCCCAGGCCAGCGCGGTGATCGGCGGGTCGAAATAGGGCACGAAAAAGAGCGAGAAGGCGATGAAGGAGAGGTTGAGCAGGACGGGGGTGAAGGCGGGGATTTGGAATTTGTGGTAGGTGTTGAGTATCGAGCCGACGAAAGAGGACAGGGAAATCAGCAGGATGTAGGGAAACATAATCCGCAGAAGGTCGGTGGCGAGGGCGAATTTGTCGGGGTTTTTGGTAAAGCCCGTGGCGGTGGCGGTGATGATCCACGGCGCGGCCAGCACGCCGATTGCGGTGACGGCGGTGAGGGCGAAGGTGAGCATGCCGGCGATGTATTGCACGAATTCGCGCGTGGCTTCGGGCGATTTGGTCTGCTTGTATTCGGCCAGCACGGGCACGAAGGCTTGGGCGAATGCGCCTTCGGCGAAAATGCGCCGCAGCAGGTTGGGCAGTTTGAAGGCGGTGAAGAAGGCGTCGGCGGCGTCGCCCGAGCCGAAGACGTGGGCGATGATCATGTCGCGGATAAAGCCGAGGATGCGCGACAGCATGGTCATGCTGCCGAGTTTGCCGAGGATGGAGAGCAGGTTCATAAGGGTTCGGTTTGGACAGTGTGCCGTTTCAGACGGCCTGTGCGGCGAAAAGGGCGCAGTATAACAAAAGGCTGTCTGAAAGCCTGTCTGGCGTTGGGGCGGTTTTTCAGACGGCCTTTTTGTGCGTTTTACCGGTGCGTTGAGGCCGTCTGAAAGCCGTGGCGGTGATTCAGACGGCCTGCGGGTTTTCGGCGTACAGATTGTGGCGGCGGATGTAGGCGGCTACCTGCGGCGGGATGAGGCCGTCGGCGCTATGGCCGTTTTTCAGACGGCCTCTGATGTCGGTGGAGGAGATGTCGGACAGGGGGGCTTGCAGCAGGCGCAGGCTGCCGCGGCTCAGGGCGTATCCCGCCCAGTCGTGCAGTTCGGGCGGCAGGGCGGCTAGGCTGAAACCGCTGCGGGCGGCAACGGCAATGTTGGTTTGCCGCACGAGCGTTTGCCAGTTTTTCCAGGTGTGGAGGGCGGCGAGGCTGTCGGCGCCCATCAGCCACCAGAGTTCGGCGGCGGGATAATGCTGGCGGAAGATTTGCACGGTGTCGGCGGTGTAGGTCGCGCCGCCGCGCACGATGTCGAGGTCGGAGACGGCGAAACGCGGGTCGGCCGCAGCCGCCAGTTCGGTCATGGCGAGGCGGTAGGCGGCGGGGGTGCACGGGGCGCTTTTGTGGTAGGGGTCGCCCGCGGGCAGGAAGATGACGGTGTCGAGGCCGGTTTCGTCGGCAAAGGCGCGGGCGATGTGCAGGTGGCCGTTGTGGGGCGGGTCGAAGGTGCCGCCGAAGAGTCCGGTTTTGCCGCTCATGGCCGTCCGGCCTCTGTCTGGGCGTTGCCGTCGACGACAAGGGTGAGTTTGCCGGTGGTGGGGTGGATGACGAGGCCGTGGACGGTGACGGCGGCGGGCATGAGGGGATGGCGGCGGATGATGCCGACGGTGTGGCGGACGCTGTCTTCGACGTCGTCAAAGCCGGTGAGCCAGTTGTCGAGGTCGATGCCGGCATTGCGCAGGGTGTCGATGCGGTCGGCGGGAATGCCGTGTTCGGCGGTTTTTTCGAGGAAGCCGTCGGCACTCATGCCGCGCATGCCGCAGTCGTAGTGGGCGATGACCATGATTTCGCTGACACGCAGTTCGAAAACGGCTATCAGCAGGCTGCGCATGACCGAGCCCCAGGGATGGTTGACGAGGGCGCCGGCGTTTTTGATGAGTTTGGCGTCGCCGTTTTTCAGACCGAGGGCGCGGGGCAGGAGTTCGGACAGGCGGGTGTCCATGCAGGAGAGGATGGCCAGGCCGCGTTCGGGGTATTTGTTGCTGAAAAACCGGGCGTATTCGCCTGCTTCGACGAAGCTGCGGTTGAAGTCGAGGATTTCGTTGAGGGTGCCCATCGGGTGTCCTTTCGGCTGCGGGTTGGTGTGCGGTGGGTTGGTGGTTTCGGCTTCGCAGAAGCCGTAAGCCCGTTTCAGGGCAGGGCGGCGAAGTGGCGTCTGAAATAGACCAGCGCGGGGTCGGAGCCGCCGCGGACGGCGATTTCGTCGATTTCGATCATGAAAACGTGGTGTGTGCCGACTTCGTTTTGCGCGGCGACGCTGCCGTGCAGGTGCGCCAGTGCGCCTTCGATTTGCAGCTGGCCGCTGCGGCCTCTGTGCCAGATATGGTATTCGAAGCGCTCTTCAGGCGAGAGGGCGGTGAGGCCGGCGAAGTGTTCGGCGGCATCCTGCTGGTGTGCGGCGAGGACGTTGATGCAGACGGCGCGGTTTTCCAGAAGAACGGGAATGATGCCCGCCTGTTTGTTGATGCAGAGCATGACGGTAGGCGGCTCGTCGGTGACGGGGGCGACGGCGGTCATGGTGATGCCGTAGCGCCCGGCCGCGCCGTCGGTGGTGATGACGTGGACGCCGGCGGCGCAGACGGACATGGCGTCGCGGAAGGGAAGTTGCAGGGGATGCGGCATGGGATTCGGGTTTCGCGGCGGTGGTTTTGTTGGGTCGGCACCGTGTTCTAATTTCGTTGAAGCTGCGTTTTCAGACGGCCTCCGGCTGCGGATTGGCGGAAAAACCGTGTTTCGGAAACGCCGTTCCCGTGTTTATGCCCCGAAGGGGCAGGCGGGAGCGGTCTGCTATCGTTTGCCGCCGCGCCATAGGCAACGCGGCAGGCTGGTATTTTACCCGACACTGCCGCGTTGGCGGTATGCCCGCGAATGCGGGCGGGGGTTATTCTTCGTCTGCGTCTGCGCCGCCGTCTTTGCCGTCGGGGCGTTTGAGCGCGGCCAGTTCGCCCAGCAGGCTGTGAAGCTGGTTCATTTTCTCGCGGGTCATCCGCTGCTCGATTTCTTCGTAGCGTTTGTCAACCTGCGAACGCGTGTTTTCGTAGATTTCCATGCCGGCGGCGGTGAGCTTGAGGAAGACGCGGCGCTGGTCGTTGGAAGGTTTCATGCGGATCAGCAGGCCGCTCTGTTCGAGGCGGTTTAGGATACCGGTTAGGCTGGGACGCAGGATGCAGGCGGAGGAGGCCAGCTCCTGAAAATCCATAGTGCCGTTTTCCGCCAGCAGGCGGATGATGCGCCATTGCTGGTCGGTAATGCCCGCGCTGTGCAAAATCGGACGGAAATGCGAAAGCAGCATATCGCGTGCCTGTAACATGGCAATATTGATGGAGGTTCGCTTGTAGTCCATAAAACAGTCCTTTGTAACAGTGATTGTTATGAAGTGAATGTTTGTATTCTAACCGATAGTCCGAAATTAATCCATATTGCATAGACAGTGTGCCGCCGTTTTTACACTTCGCGATACAAAACGACACACTTTCTTGCGTTTACAACACTTCGCCGACCGATTCTATCCGCCACAGGCCGTCTGAAAAACGCAGGCGCGACAGCGAAAGGTTGGGCACGCTGCGGTATTCCGTTGCGGCAGGGTCGATGCTTTTCAGCACGGCGGTAATGGTCATGCCGTGCGCCACTGCCAGCACTCGGCGGCAGTTTTGCTCGGCAAGGGCGATTTGTTTCAGCGCGGCGGCGGTGCGGGCGGTAAAACGTTCGTGGTTTTCCGCCAGATGCAGAGGATCGGCCTGCGCCACGGCATCGAGCAGCATAAAACGATCCGCCCGACGGAAGGCCGTCTGAAACGCATCCGCGTCGGCAAAGCCGTTGCGCCCGGCCAGCAGGCGGTACAGCGTTTGCGCGTGTTCGCCTTCAAACCCGCCGAAACAGCATTCGCGCAAATCCGCCAGTTCGACAAGCGGCAAAGCCGCCTGCCCCGCGTGTTTGAGCAGCAGTCGCGCCGTTGCCGCGGCTCTCGGTGCCGTGCTGGAAAACGCCGCATCAAACTCTATGCCGCGCCGCGCCAGCTTTGCGCCGAAATCTGCCGCCGCCGTGCGGCCTTCTTCCGTGAGCGGCGAATCGCTCCACCCCTGCAGGCGGCCGAGCGTGTTGAACACGGTTTTGCCGTGGCGCACCAGATAAACTTCCAAATCCGTCACCCGTCCAAGTCGTTGAAAAACAGGGGCGGCATCATACACGAGGCAGGCCGTCTGAAAAAATAAAACTGCTTTCAGACGGCCTTTCCATTAAAATGGCGCACATTTTTTAAGCGAGGAAAGAGTTATGGCAAAACAACCGGGCGGACTCGGGCGCGGGCTCGATTCGCTGCTGTCGGGCAGCATCGAAGACGGACAGGGCGACCGCCTCACCGCCGTGCCGGTGGGCGACATCCGCCCCGGCCGCTACCAGCCGCGCGTGCAGATGGACGACGAGGCTCTGCACGAATTGGCCGAATCCATCAAGGCACAGGGCGTTATCCAGCCCGTTATCGTGCGCGAACACGGTCTGTCTCAATACGAGTTGATTGCGGGTGAGCGGCGCTGGCGGGCGGCGCAGATGGCCGGCTTGGCGGAAATCCCCGTCGTTGTCAAAAACATCAGCGACGAAACCGCGCTGGCCATGGGTTTGATTGAAAACCTGCAACGCGAAAACCTCAATCCGATAGAGGAAGCGCGCGGCCTGAAACGCCTGGCCGACGAGTTCAGCCTCACCCATGAAACCATCGCCAAAGCCGTCGGCAAAAGCCGCAGTGCCATTTCCAACAGCCTGCGCTTGCTCGCCCTGCCCGAACCGGTGCAGGACATGCTTTATCAGCGCCGTTTGGAAATGGGTCACGCCCGCGCCCTACTGACCCTGCCGGTAGTCGATCAGCTCGAATTGGCGCAGAAGGCCGTGAAAAACGGCTGGTCGGTGCGCGAAGTGGAACGGCGCAGCCAAATGGCGCACAGGCCGTCTGAAAATGCGGTGGCAAAAAACGTCCATCCCGATATCCGCCGGCTCAACGAAACGCTGACCGAAACGTTGGGCGTGAACGCCGAAGTTAAGAGCGGTAACGGCCGCAAAGGCAGAATCGTCCTCCATTTCGACACCCCCGAAACCTTAGACGCGCTGCTGCAGCGGCTTGGCGTGGAGTTCCGTTAGGCCGTCTGAAAGCAACAAACCTCAGCAAAACCGCGCGCCGCAGGCAGAAAATAAAGCAGAAGCAGCCTGCTGCGTCGGTTTCTCGCCAATTTTGTGTGGCGGCTTGTGATTTCGAAAAATTTTGTTAAGAATGGCGCCTGTGCACACAAAGGCCGTCTGAAAATTTACCCGTGATAATCTTCCGCTGTTTTTCAAACGGAATATTTCACGAAATTTAACCAATCGGCTTGACGGAAAACAGGGCATTTATTATAGTGCCGAAGCTTAATGTGACTCCCACTGTGTGCGCCGATGGCAAAAATTCTGTATCTGCAGTTTGCCGCTTTGTTGGCAGTTGCGCTGGTAAGCGGCTTGGCGGCAGGAATTTCGGCTGCGTGGTCTGCGGCAGCAGGCGGTGCGAGTTTCTTTTTCCCATCGGTTGTTACGGTGCTGTTCTTAAATCTTTTCCGCCGTGTGCCGCAATATGCGGGATATGCGTTTATCGTCGGAGAAGGTTTAAGAATAGTGCTGGCGTTGGTGATGATGGTTTCGATATTTGTCTTTTTCCGTCAAAGCCTGCGGTTTCTGCCGTTTCTTTTCGGTTTGTTGGCCGTCAGCCATGTGATTTTTTTTGTTTTTTGGAAAGCTGAATATTATGGCAAGCGCAAGTGAAACCATGACTGCGGCCGACTACATCAAACACCATTTGCAAAGTTTGACCAGTCTGTCGGATGTGACCAAAGGCCAGGGGCTGCAAAATATCGCTGACTTTTCTTATATCAATTTGGATGCGATATTTTTTGCTGTGGTGCTGGGTGCGCTGGGTTGTTTTCTGCTGCGCCGTGCAGCGGTAAATGCCACCGCCGGTGTTCCGGGTCGTTTTCAGGCTGCCGTCGAACTGCTTTACGAATTTGTCGACGATATGTGCAAAGGTATTATCCATAATGCCGAATCGCGCAAAGCCGTTGCTCCGCTCGGTCTGACGCTGTTTGTCTGGATTTTCCTGATGAACGCGATGGATTTGCTGCCGGTAGATTTGCTGCCGATTACCTGGCAGGGTGCAACAGGGGATCATCATGCATTGCTCCGTGTGGTGCCGACTGCCGATTTGAATACGTCCTTGGCCTTGGCCGTTGGTGTTTTGCTGGTATGTATTTATTACAATATCAAAATCAAAGGTGGAAAAGGCTGGGTTCACGAATTGTTTACTGCTCCTTTCGGACCGCTCCTTTTCCCTGCAAACTTTTTATTGAATATTTTGGAATTTTTGTCCAAAACCGTTTCGCACGGTATGCGGTTGTTCGGTAATATGTATGCAGGCGAGCTGGTGTTCTTGTTGATTGCCTTGCTCGGTGGTGCTTGGGCTGCCTCAGGCAGCGTGACATTGATGGATCCGGTTCTGTTTCTGTTCCACATTGTTGCTGGTGCGGCATGGGCAATTTTCCATATTCTGATTATTACTTTGCAGGCATTTATCTTTATGGCTTTGGCATTCGTTTACATCGGCCAGGCTCATGATGCCCATTAAATTTTGTTGTTAGATAGCTGTTCTTTTGTTTTTTAAGTTGTTTAATGTGGTTTAACCTTTTGTTTTAATTTAAGGAGTTTTGAAATGGGTTTGATTGCTATCGCTTGTGGTTTGATCGTAGCACTGGGTGCGTTGGGAGCCTCTATCGGCATCGCTATGGTCGGTTCCAAATATCTGGAATCCTCTGCGCGCCAGCCTGAACTGATCGGTCCTCTGCAGACCAAACTGTTCCTGATTGCCGGTTTGATCGATGCGGCATTCCTGATTGGTGTAGCCATCGCGTTACTGTTCGCCTTCGTTAACCCGTTTGTACAAGGCTAATCCGCATACAGACTGTTCCGCAACGAATGCGGAATCAATGTTTGGTTGATTAACCCCAATACAAAGGTTAAGTAAAGTGAATTTAAATGCAACCTTATTTGCGCAATTAATTGTTTTTGGCATTTTGGTTTGGTTTACCATGAAATATGTGTGGCCACCTATTGCCAAAGCTCTTGATGAGCGCGCCGACAAAATTGCAGAAGGCTTGGCTGCTGCCGAGCGCGGAAAAAGCGATTTTGAACAGGCGGAAAAGAAAGTTGCAGAACTCTTGGCCGAAGGCCGCAGCCAGGTTGCCGAATTGGTAGCCAATGCGGAAAAACGGGCGGCTCAAATTGTGGAAGATGCGAAAAGCCAAGCTTCTGCAGAGGCCGCAAGAATTACAGCGCAGGCAAAAGCCGATGTCGAACAGGAAACCAATCGTGCGCGTGAAACTTTACGTGAGCAGGTTGCTGTTTTGGCTGTTAAAGGTGCCGAAGCGATCCTCCGCAGTGAAGTGAATGTTGCCAAGCATGCGGATCTGTTGAGTAACCTGAAACAGGAGCTGTAAATTATGGCTGAGTTCGCAACCATTGCCAGACCTTATGCGAAAGCATTGTTCGAGCTGGCAGATGAGAAACACCAAGTCGAGTCTTGGTTGGGCGGACTGAATGAGCTGGCATGGTCTGTGCAGCAGCCCAAAGTGGCGGCGCTGATTGAAGATGCCGGCAGCATCAGCGAATATAAGGCAAATATTTTGCTTGGTTTGCTTAGCGACGAACAGGTAGCAAAAAACGAAATATTCCGTAATTTTGTCAAAGTGATTGCGGAGGAAAAACGTTTTGTAGTTTTGCCTGAGATCTACACCCAATATCAAGATTTGGCTTTATCACGCAATAGCGTCAAGCAAGCGGTTGTCTTTAGTGCTTTTGATTTTGCCAGCGAAGGGCAAAAAGCCAAGATTGTTGCAGACTTGGAAAAGCATTTTAATACCCGTTTGGAAGCAGTCTTCAAAGTTGATCCCGAATTAATTGCCGGAGTCAAGGTAGAAGTGGGTGATCAGGTTTTGGATCTGTCCATGCAGGGAAAATTAAAAAAACTGTATGCGGCAATGATAAATTAGGAGAGTTTTCATGCAGCTTAATCCTGCTGAAATCAGTGATTTGCTAAAATCCAAAATTGAAAATTTGGATACCAAACAAGAACTGCGCACACGTGGTACGGTAATTTCTGTAACAGACGGCATTGTCCGCGTGCATGGTTTGTCGGATGTGATGCAAGGTGAAATGCTTGAGTTTCCCGGCAATACATTTGGTTTGGCAATGAACTTGGAGCGTGACTCGGTTGGTGCGGTAGTGCTTGGCGAGTATGAGCATATTAAAGAAGGCGATGAAGTCCGATGCACCGGTCGTATTTTGGAAGTTCCTATTGGCCGTGAATTGATCGGACGCGTAGTCAATGCGCTGGGTCAGCCTATTGATGGTAAAGGCCCTGTCAATACAGGTTTGTCTGCACCTATTGAAAAAATCGCTCCGGGCGTGATTGCCCGTCAGTCGGTTGACCAACCGATGCAAACCGGATTAAAAGCCATCGACTCGATGGTGCCTATTGGCAGAGGTCAGCGCGAACTGATTATTGGCGACCGCCAAACTGGTAAGACAGCAGTAGCATTGGATGCGATTGTCAATCAAAAAGGTACGGGTGTTATCTGTATTTATGTTGCAGTAGGACAAAAAGCTTCGTCTATTGCAAACGTGGTACGCAAACTTGAAGAGCATGGCGCAATGGAACATACCATTGTTGTTGCAGCAACTGCTTCTGAAGCAGCTGCACTGCAGTTTATTGCTCCGTATGCGGGCTGCACTATGGGTGAATTTTTCCGTGACCGCGGGGAAGATGCCCTGATTGTTTATGACGACTTGTCCAAACAAGCTGTTGCATACCGCCAGATTTCCCTACTGCTTCGTCGTCCTCCCGGTCGTGAGGCTTATCCTGGTGACGTTTTCTATCTTCACAGCCGTCTTTTGGAGCGTGCTGCCCGCATCAATGCCGATGAAGTGGAGAAACTGACTGAAGGCCAGGTAAAAGGTAAAACCGGCTCTCTTACAGCACTTCCGATTATTGAGACTCAGGCAGGAGACGTTTCCGCGTTCGTCCCGACAAATGTTATTTCGATTACAGACGGCCAAATTTTCTTGGAAACGGATTTGTTTAACTCCGGTATCCGTCCTGCGATTAATGCCGGTATTTCCGTATCACGCGTAGGTGGTGCGGCGCAGACTAAAGTGATTAAGAAGCTGGGTGGCGGTATCCGTTTGGCTTTGGCTCAATATCGCGAATTGGCTGCATTCTCACAGTTTGCGTCTGATTTGGACGAGGCTACGCGCAAGCAGTTGCAACATGGCGAAGTGGTAACTGAATTGATGAAGCAAAAGCAGTTCAGCACTTTGGATACGGCGGAAATGGCTCTGACTCTGTGGGCAATTAACAATGGGTCTTACAGTGATGTGCCGGTTTCCAAGGCATTGGCATTTGAAGCCGAGTTTTTGAATTTTATCCGTACTCAGAACCCCCAAACGCTGGAGCATATTAATGCGTCTGGAGCAATGTCCGATGAGGACGAGCAAGTTCTGACCAAAGCTATGGAATCCTTCAAAGTTTCTTACAACTACGCAGTGTAAGGCTGAATAAAAGGAGTCTGAAATGGCCGTAGGGAAAGAGATTCTTACCAAAATCCGTAGTGTTCAGAATACCCAAAAAATCACTAAAGCCATGCAGATGGTGTCCACTTCCAAAATGCGGAAGACGCAAGATAGAATGCGTCTTGCCCGTCCGTATGCGGATAAAGTGCGGTTGGTAATGGGGCATTTGGCACAAACACAAGAGAACCACAGCATCAAACTGTTAAGTGATCATCGTGAAATCCGTAGAGCGGGTTTTATTCTGATTACGACAGATAAAGGTTTGTGTGGCGGTTTAAATGCGAATGTGCTGAAAAAGTTTTTTGCTCAAGTTCAGCATTACCAAGAGCGCGGAATTGACGTTGATATCGTATGCATCGGCAGCAAAGGTTTGGCTGCTTGCCAGCGCATTGGTCTTAATGTGGTTGCCAGCGTAACCAATTTGGGTGATACGCCTAGGTTGGAATTGCTGGTCGGTGCATTGACTGAATTGTTCCGGCGTTACGAAAACAATGAAATCGATGTCATTCACATGGTTTATTCGTACTTTGTGAATACCATGCGACAGGAGCCTCGGATGGAGGTATTGCTGCCCATTGGCAAAAATACCTTGGTAGAGGCAAGCGGAGAAGCTAAGGGGTATAACTGGGATTACCGTTATGAGCCCAGCCCCGTCGCAGTGTTGGAGTATTTGGTTCGCCGCTATTTGGAATCTGTGGTTTATCAGGCGTTAAGTGACAATATGGCATCCGAACAGGCTGCACGTATGGTGGCAATGAAAGCAGCTACCGATAATGCGGGTAATGCCATTAAAGAATTGCGGTTGGTTTATAACAAATCCCGCCAAGCCGCAATTACCACAGAATTGTCAGAAATTGTTGCGGGTGCGGCAGCCGTATAGTGTTGCAGGCCTGTACTGTAAATTAGGACATGATAATGAGCCAAGGCAAAATCGTACAAATCATCGGTGCGGTGGTAGACGTGGAATTTCCGCGTGATGCCATCCCGCATGTTTATGATGCTTTGAAATTGGTTGAAAACGGACTGACATTGGAAGTCCAGCAGCTGTTGGGCGACGGTGTCGTCCGAACCATCGCTATGGGCAGTTCAGACGGCCTGAAACGCGGTATGGAAGTACACAATACCGGAGCACCGATTACCGTACCTGTCGGTAAAGAAACGTTGGGCAGGATTATGGATGTTTTGGGTAATCCTGTTGATGAGGCCGGCCCGGTAAACGCAGCCCATACCCGCGCAATCCACCAAGAAGCGCCCAAATTTGACGAACTCTCTTCCACTACCGAATTGCTGGAAACCGGGATTAAAGTGATCGACTTGCTTTGTCCGTTTGCTAAAGGCGGTAAAGTAGGCTTGTTCGGCGGTGCCGGTGTAGGCAAAACCGTGAACATGATGGAATTGATCAACAACATCGCAAAAGCGCACAGCGGTTTGTCCGTGTTTGCCGGCGTAGGTGAGCGTACTCGTGAAGGTAACGATTTCTACCACGAGATGAAAGATTCCAACGTATTGGACAAAGTGGCCATGGTTTACGGCCAGATGAACGAGCCTCCCGGCAACCGTCTGCGTGTAGCCCTGACCGGTCTGACTATGGCCGAATACTTCCGCGATGAGAAAGACGAAAACGGTAAAGGCCGCGACGTATTGTTCTTTGTCGATAATATTTACCGCTACACTTTGGCCGGTACCGAAGTATCCGCGCTGCTGGGTCGTATGCCGTCTGCAGTGGGCTACCAGCCGACGCTGGCGGAAGAAATGGGTCGTCTGCAGGAGCGCATTACCTCCACTCAAACCGGTTCGATTACCTCTATCCAAGCCGTATATGTACCTGCGGACGACTTGACTGACCCGTCTCCCGCAACCACATTTGCCCACTTGGATGCTACCGTTGTATTGAGCCGCGATATCGCCTCTTTGGGTATTTACCCTGCGGTTGACCCGCTGGATTCGACTTCCCGCCAGCTTGACCCGATGGTATTGGGTCAGGAACACTACGACGTAGCACGCGGCGTACAGTCTACCTTGCAGAAATACAAAGAGTTGCGCGATATTATTGCCATCTTGGGTATGGATGAATTGTCTGACGAAGACAAATTGACTGTGATGCGCGCACGTAAAATCCAGCGCTTCCTGTCCCAACCTTTCCATGTGGCAGAAGTGTTTACCGGTTCTCCCGGCAAATACGTTTCGCTACGCGACACCATCGCAGGCTTTAAAGCCATTCTGAACGGCGAATACGACCACCTGCCCGAACAAGCGTTCTACATGGTGGGCGGGATCGAAGAAGCCGCTGAGAAAGCGAAAACCTTAAGCTGATAGGAGAGCGGCATGAGTGTCATGCAAGTTGAAGTGGTAAGTAACGAATACAACATCTATTCGGGCGAGGCTGCCTTTGCGGTAGTGCCGACCGTGCAAGGTGAGCTCGGTATTTACCCGCGACACGAGCCGATTATGAGTTTGGTACGTCCGGGAGCACTGCGTCTGCAAGTGCCCGGACAGAGCGAAGAAGTATTGGTTGCCGTTTCCGGCGGCGTGCTCGAAGTGCAGCCCGACAAGCTGACCGTATTGGCCGACGTGGCCGTGCGCAGCAGCGAAATGGATCAGGCGCGTGCGGAGGAAGCGAAAAAAGCCGCAGAGAGCAACATCGCCAAAGCAACCGACGACGAATCTTTGGCTAAAGCACACGCCGCATTGGCTGCGGCGATTGCCGAACTCAAAACGCTGGAATATATCCGCTCACAAAAACACAAATAAATCCTTCGGGATTTGGATAACAAAAGCACGGCATGTCCGTGCTTTTGTTTGATTGCAGTATGCCGACATAAATATAGTGAGTAAAATAAAAAAGAAACAAAACGGTAAACTGCAGACAGCAAGCCAGTTTTCTTGGTATTTCCACATGCAGTAGAAACCGCCTTCTTCAAGCTAGGATGCAGCAGCACAATATTTTTGTGTTGATTCACCATGTCGGGCAGGCGGACAGCCCGCATCTTGTCCGAACCGGCCTAAAAGGCCGTCTGAAAAAAGGGAAAACATATGAAAGCAGTAATTTGTCTGGCCACCGCCCTGCTTTTGGCAGGCTGCGTCGCACATCCCGCCGACAGCAGCGCATTGGCCGGAAAATGGAAAGTGGAAAAAGTCGATGGCACACCGTTCGGCGGACAAGCCGAGTTATTGTTTGACAACGAACGCAACGTGCTCTCCAGTTATGCGGGCTGCAACCGCATGAACACCCGCTACACATCGGCAGGCGCAGGCCGTCTGAATTTCGGCTATACCGCTTCCACACGCATGGCCTGCGGCGAAGAGCAGGCCGAAGCCGAAAGCCGCATCAGCCGCACTTTTACCCAAATCGAAACCTTCCGCATCGGCCGCCGCAACCTGCTGCTTGAAGACGGCCGAGGTGCAGTGCTGTTACAGGCGGTCAGAGCCGGCAGCGCGGATGCCGAAGCCGCAGAGAAGCCGTCTGAAAATAACCGCAGCCACTCCGCCCAGGCAGACAAAAGCAGCATCCATATCAGGCATTAAAACGCCAATGCGTTTTAACTCCGTTGAAGTTTCGCTTTCAGAAACGGCATCCCCGCGTAGGCGGGGACGGTCTTATCCAATGGACATAGAGCCCCATATTTTGCGCTGCGTTGACTGTTTTGGCTGTGCCGTTCCGAGGGAAAAGCCGTTGCAAAATCGCAGGCCGTCGTGTCATAAAGCGTATTTGAAATGATGCATCGGCATAATTTGGGTGCAAAACGCGGCAGATGCGAAGGTCTGACAACCCGTTGCTAAGCGTATGTCTGGTCTGCTCGCCGTTGTTTTGTCCTGCACCAATCGGCAGCCATATCTGAAAACATAAGTGCTATGGCAAAACAGGCCAAGCGGCGAAAGGGTCTCCTGCGATTATCGCGTTATCCCTGATGCTGCTCATTCGACGGGTAAACCGATTCACGAAACCGCCCGCCCTACCGCTGTGGTAACGGATCTAAATGACGTCCCGCACAGAGGAACATAATGGAAAAATATTTCTGCGTCGGCCTTCTGTACTGCTCCATCCGTAACGGCATGCCGGCAGACGACGATTGGTTTGAAGAATCGCTCGTCCTTATCCGCGCCCTTGATAGCGAAACCGCCAAACAAGCCGCCGCCGCGTATGCCGCAGAGCGGGAAACCGCCTACCGTTCGATGTCGGACGACTCCGTGCGTTGGCATTGGTTGGGGATAACGGGAGTGTTTGATGTCTGCGATTCCGTATCCACGCCTGAAGGCCGCGCCGAAGTTTTTTCGCGCATGCTGAAACGGCACGAAATTCCTGCTGTCGTTATGCCGTAACGACCCGGCGCAATCACGAATAGGCCGCTGAACGCAAAGCTTCAATGAAGTTAAAACCCCGCAATACGGTTTTGCCCACCCAGAAGCAGCGTACATATTCCCGTGCATTACAAATTTCCGCATATGATGCTCAGCTTGTCGAAACGCGTGTACGGCTGCGTCATATACCTCACCTTACCCGCCGCATTTGCGTTATCTGCGTTTTGTTCTGCGATACCGCCTTTCAGAAACGCCATTCCCGCACGGTTTTGGCGGGAACGGCCTCACCACGGCAAACCCCATGACTCTCGAAGACTACCTGCGCCAAACCGCACTGCCGAAAAACGAAGCCCGCCTGCTTGCCCAGGCCGCCACGGGCTACACTCGCGCCCAACTCCTCACCTGCGACCGTGAGCCCCTGCCGCCCGACACCGCCGCCGCCCTCGCCGCCCTCGAACAACGCCGTCTGAACGGCGAACCCGTCGCCTACATTTTGGGCGAGCGCGAATTCTACGGCCGCCCCTTCGCCGTCTCCCCCGCCACCCTTATCCCCCGCCCCGAAACCGAACACCTTGTCGAAGCCGCCCTCACGCACCTGCCACCCGACGGCCGCGCATGGGACATCGGCACCGGCAGCGGCATCATCGCCGTTACCCTCGCCTGCGAACGCCCCGACGCACACATCACCGCCACCGACATCAGCCCCGCCGCCCTCGCCGTCGCCGAGCAAAACGCCGCCGCCCACCGCGCCCGCATCCGCTTCGCCTGCGGCTCGTGGTTCGACGCATTGCCCGCCGACCTGCAAACCTCCTTCCACCTTATCGTTTCCAACCCGCCCTACATTGAAAAAAACGACCCCCACCTGCAACAGGGCGACCTGCGCTTCGAGCCGCCAACCGCCCTCACCGACTTTTCAGACGGCCTCTCCTGCATCCGCATCCTCGCGCAGGGCGCGCCCGCGAGACTGGCCGACGGCGGGCGGCTGATGGTCGAACACGGTTACGATCAGGGCGCGGCCGCCCGCGAAATCTTCGCCGCTGCCGACCTGAACAATATCGAAACCCTGCCCGACCTCGCCGGACATGAGCGCGTCACCATGGGGCAAAAGGCCGTCTGAAAAGCCGCCGCCCGCCGCACCCCGAACACCCGCAGGCAAAGGCCGTCTGAAAAGGTTTCAGACGGCCTGATCAACCGTTCGGAATCTCCGCCACAGCCGTCGGCGGCATATCCCTACCGCGCGGCCGTGCTGCAAACCTCCGCCATTTCCTGCCTTATGTGCCGTGCGGCACGACCAATCCGTAGCGGCGGACGCCTGCGCGGCACTTCCGAACAGGTTCTGACACAACAAGCCGCCGTAAAACCGGAATCTGTTCGGTGACAAGCACGCTTTGCACGGCAAACGCCGCCGTTTGGCAATCGGACGGGCTCGGATGCCCGTGCAGCCTTGACGCCGTTTGCCGAAATGCCTTCTGAAACGTTCAGACGGCCTGACAGACTGTTCGGCATCTCCGGCGCGGCTGCCTTATAAAACTGGGTAGAGTCTCGCCGTTGCTCGCGTTCCACAACTTTGCGTGCAGCGAACCGTATCGGTTTGCGCCCGCGCAGAGATTCCGAACAGGCTTGGGCAACAGCAAAACGCCCGAGGTGTTTGCTCCGTTATGCCCGCTTGCCGCAAGGCCGTCTGAAAGCTGCCCAAACGGGTTTCAGACGGCCTCCGTCTGTTCCACCGCAAGGAAAATCCGACCATGACCGACCCCGCCTCCCTCCTGCCGCAAGACAAATTCGACCTGGCCGCCGCCGAACGGATTGCCGCCGCGTCTGCCGCCGCCCTTATCCCGCTGCTGCCGCAGCTGCTCGAATGGCTGCAAGACCCGGACTGGCCGCTGACCGCGCCGCTGGCTGCCGCCCTGCGGCCGCACCAATCGCTGTTAGACGAAGCCGCGGCGGCTGTTCTGCGCGGAGACGACGGGGCTTGGAAGCTGAGCCTTCTGCTTTATCTGGCCGACCGCCATACCGCAGGCGCAAGCCTGCGCGAAATCCGCCGCATCGCCGCCCGACCGACGGCGGCCGAGCGCGAATGGGGCGCGGACAAAGCCGCCGCGGGCGCGTTGCGCCGCATTGAGGCCGTTCCCGCCAAAACTGTGCGGGAATGACGTTTCTGAAAAGGACGTGATGCGGTTCCCCTGCCGCATTGAGGCCGTCTGAAAGCTTGCCGCCGTGTGTTACGGCTTGGTTTTCAGACGGCCTTTGCCCTTTGCCGAAGGCTTGGCGGTATTTGCGCCGCGCTGCTTTTTCTTTGCGTTTTTTGACAAAACCGCGCCATTGGGTTAAAACAGCGCCTTCCGCCGGATTTCGGGCGGGCATTATGACAACGGAGGAGAAACCATGCCGCAAACCGGTACGCAGAAAACTTTTTTCGGACACCCCGTCCAATTGTCGACGCTGTTCCACATCGAATTGTGGGAGCGTTTTTCGTTTTACGGCCTGCAAGGCATTCTGATGCTTTATCTGTATTACGAAACGTCGCGCGGCGGGCTGGGGGTGGACAAGTCGCTGGCGGGCAGCATCGTCGGCGCATACGGCGGCAGCGTCTATCTGGCGACGGTGTTCGGCGGCTGGATGGCCGACCGTTTGTGGGGCGCGGAAAAGACGCTGTTTGTGTCGGGCGTGGTGGTGATGTTCGGCCATCTGACGCTGGCGCTTGTGCCGGGGCTGGCGGGGCTGCTGTGCGGGCTGGTGCTGATTGCGCTGGGCAGCGGCGGGGTGAAGGCGTCGGCCAATTCGATGGTCGGCTCGCTGTATGAGGATGAAAAACTGCGGCCACTGCGCGACGCGGGTTTTTCGATTTTCTATATTTCCATCAATATCGGCGGCTTTTTCGGACCGCTGGTGACGGGCGTGCTGCAAACCAAAGCGGGTTTCCACTACGGCTTCGGCGCGGCGGCGGTGGGCATGGCATTCGGGCTGTGGCGCTACTGGCTCGGCCGCAAAAACCTGCCGCACACGCCCGCGCCCTATCCGTTGCCGCAGGGGCAGGGCAGGGTGGCGGCGGCCGTGGCGGCGGGCATTGCCGCCGCGCTGGCGGCGCTGGTGTATTCGGGCTGGCTGACGCTGGAAAATTTCCCCGAGCGGCTGCTCGCCTGCGTGGTGGCCGTGGTGGCCGCGTATTTTGTCCGCCTGCTGGCCAGTCCGCACACGGGGGCGGAAAACAAGCGCCACATCATTGCCTATATTCCGCTGTTTCTCGCGATTTGCCTGTTTTGGGCGGTGTGGTTTCAGGTGTATACGGTGGCGACGGTGTATTTTGACGAAACGGTCGACCGCACTATCGGCGGGTTTACCGTGCCGGTGTCGTGGAAGGATTCGATGCAGAGCATGTGGGTGGTGCTGTTTTCCGGCCTGATGGCGGCGATGTGGACGAAAATGGGCGCGCGCCAGCCGAAAACGCCGCTGAAATTCGCCCTGTCGCTGCTGATTACCGGCGCGGCCTATCTCTCTTTCGTGCCCTTCGTGTCTTCGGGCACGCCGATGCCGATGGTGCTGTTTGCGCTGGTGTTGCTGGCGATTACCGTGGGCGAATTGCTGCTCTCGCCGATTTCCCTGTCTTTCGCCACCAAAATCGCGCCGCCGATGTTCAAAACGCAGATGGTGGCGCTGAACTTCCTCGCCCTTTCCATCGGTTTTACGCTGGGCGGACTGCTGTTTGACAAATTCCACCACGAAGGCGCGGACACCGGTTTCTATTGGCTGCTGTTTGCCATCGGCGCGGTGTCGGGCGGCGTGCTGCTGCTGCTTGCGCCGCTGCTCAACCGCCTGCTCAAAGGCGCGGACTGAGCCGCCTCCGTTTTGCCTTTTCAGACGGCCTGACGCAGCGTTGAGGCCGTCTGAAAACGTTTCCACCGATTATCCTGAGGAAAATGATGAGTACAGGAGAACCCGTCCGCCTGTCCAAACGCATGGCCGAACTCGGCCTGTGTTCACGGCGCGAAGCCGACGGCTACATCGAACGCGGCTGGGTGAAAGTGAACGGTGCGGCGGCGGTGCTGGGACAGAAAGTCACCGCCGCCGACCGCATCGATCTCGCCAAAGAGGCGCACGAAGCGCAGGCGCAGCGCGTCACCATCCTGCTCAACAAGCCCGTGGGCTATGTCAGCGGCCAGCCCGAAAAAGGCTACCGCGCCGCCGCCGAGCTGATTACGCCGGAAAACCACTGGGAGGGCGACACCTGCCGCATCGCTTTCAATCCCGCCCACCTGCGCGGCCTCGCCCCCGCCGGCCGCCTCGACATCGATTCCGTCGGCCTGCTGGTGCTCACGCAGGACGGCCGCACCGCCAAAAGCCTGATCGGCGACAACAGCGGCACGGAAAAAGAATACCTCGTGCGCGTGAAAGGCCGTCTGAACGAACAAGGCCTCGCCCTGCTCAACCACGGCCTCGGCCTCGACGGCGAAAGGCTGCGTCCGGCCAAAGTGGAATGGCAAAACGAAGACCAGCTGCGCTTCGTGTTGAAGCAGGGCAAAAAGCGCCAGATCCGCCGCATGTGCGAACTCGTCGGCCTGCGCGTTGTCGGCCTCAAACGCATCCGCATCGGCCGCGTCAAACTCGGTGCACTGCCGCCGGGCAAATGGCGCTATCTGCATCCGGGCGAGCGTTTTTAAAACCGCCGCACCGCCTGCGCGTGCAAACCAAGAGGCCGTCTGAAAGTTTCAGACGGCCTCTTGGTGACGGGTTTGCCAATCAGGGCTGTTGCATCGCGCCTGCCGCTCCCGCCGCGCTGAGCACGAATACGATCAGCAGGATATAGAGAACGAAGGCAATGGCAACAAAAATCAGCCAGGCTTTGCAGAAATTGGCTTTGTTCGGATTTGTGGTGCTGCTGAAGCCCCACACTAGCGCCATAATCAGGTTGACGATGGGAATGGCCAGCACGATGCTGGTTACGATCCATTCGCCGATGCCGATAACGGGCGCCTGCTGTTGGTAGCCGTATTGCTGCTGCTGTTGGTTCAACAAGGGATTGGAAGGTTGGTTCACGGTTAACGCTCCTTTAAAGTCAGGGTCATACAGTTTGCAAAAATTAACGCGATTATACCCGGATGCGTTATTTCGTGCCATTTGCCGGCGGCATTTTTCAGACGGCCTGCCGGTTTTTCGCGGCGGCTATGTCGGCGGCAATCTGGCGGCGCAGCGCTTCGATGTCGGAAAACTTTTCTTCGTCGCGCAGCTTGTGCAGGAAGCGGACAAACAGGCGTTCGCCGTATAGGTTTCCCTGAAAATCAAACAGATGCACTTCCAGCTTCTGCCCGCCGCTGCCGCCGCTGACGGTGGGGTTGTAGCCGAAGCTCGCCACGCCGCGCAGCCTGCCGAACGCGCCTGCGGCTTCGACGACGAACACGCCCGACAGGGCGTAGCGGTGCGGCGGCAGATGGATGTTGGCGGTGGGGCTGCCCAGCGTGCGGCCGAGTTTGCGCCCGTGTTTGACGCGGCCGCTGAGCACATAGCCGTGGCCGAGTATGGCTTCCGCTTCTTTCAGACGGCCTTCCTGCAAGGCCAGGCGCACGGCGGTGCTGCTGGCGCGGCCGCCCGCAACCAGTATGCTCGGCGTGCGCTCGGTGGCGAAATCCGCCTGCGCCTGCAACAGGGAGAAATCCCCCGACCTGCCGCGGCCGAAACGGAAATCGTCGCCCACCAGCAGATAGCGCGTGTCAAGTTCGCGCCGCAGCACGGTGTCGATAAAGCCTTCGGCGGGCATTTGCGAGAAAGCGCGGTTGAAGCGCAGCACGCGCACGGCATCGACGCAGCCGCTCTCGCGCAGCAGGCGCAGCTTGTCGCGCAGCGGCGTGAGGCGCGGCGGCGGTTCTTTGCCTGCAAGGCGGGCGAAAAACTCGGCGGGCTGCGGCTCGAACAGCACAACGGTGCTGCGCAGGCCGCGCGCGGCGGCTTCGGTTTTCAGCCTTTGCAGGATGTGCAGATGGCCGAGGTGGACGCCGTCGAAATTGCCGATGGTGACGGCGGAAGGAGCGGGTTCAGACGGCAGGCGGCCGCCCGGAAAAATGTTCATGTGGTGCAAGGCGGGTGGAAAAAAGCGGCCATTGTAAACGGATTCGCACAGCGTTTACAGTCTGCCCCGCTTGCCCCGCCGCGGGTAAAAAACGCAATTAAATCTTTCGGATTGTGTTTTTTCTTGTAAAATGCGCGGTTTTTCGCGGCGGGTAAATCCGCCCGCCCTTTCACTTTCGGACCGTTTTATGAGTTTCCGTTTCGACATCATTTATGAATACCGCGAAATGTTCCTGACCGGAGCATTGACCACTTTGGGGCTGACCTTCGTCGCCACCCTCGGCGGTTCGCTGCTCGGCCTGTTCGGCGCGCTGGCGCGGATTATCCGTTTTGAAAAAGGCGGCGCGCCGCTCAAAGCGCTGGCCTGGCTGCTGCGCAATCTGTCGGCGCTTTATGTGACGGTGTTCCGCGGCACGCCGCTGTTTGTGCAGATTTTCATCTGGTATTTCGTCTGGCTGGCGGCGCTCATCCATCCCAACGGCGGCTGGCTGGTAGACGGTCAGGCCGCCGTCGAGCTGCGCCGCAGCTACGGTGCGGTGATTGCCGGCGTGCTGGCGCTGACGGCCAACTCGGGCGCCTACATCACCGAGATTTTCCGCGCGGGCATCCAGTCCATCGACAAAGGCCAGATGGAAGCCGCCCGCTCGCTGGGCATGACCTACCCGCAGGCAATGCGCTTCGTTATCCTGCCGCAGGCCGTGCGCCGCATGCTGCCGCCGCTTGCCAACGAATTCATCACGCTGCTCAAAGACAGCTCGCTGCTGTCGGCCATCGCTGTGGCCGAACTGGCCTATGTCCAACGCACCATCTCCGGCCGCTACTCGATTTACGAAGAGCCGCTCTACACCATCGCGCTGATTTATCTGGCGATGACTTTGTGTCTGAGCTGGCTGTTCTCGTGGCTGGAAAAACGCTACAGCCTGCAACGGCACTGAGGCTTTGCACATTCGGAGGCCGTCTGAAAACATCCGCAGGGTGTTTCAGACGGCCTCTTGCATGGTGAAACGGATGGCTTCGGCAACAAAAAAGGGCGGAATTTCCGCCCTTGTGTTTTACCCGCTTGTCAGCCGTTGATAAGCACCACTTTCATCGCCTGATTCTCCGAAGCGTGTTTGAACACATCGTAGGCTTTTTCCAACTCGGAGAGCTTGAAGCGGTGGGTCAGCATTTTGGTGTAGTCCACCGAGCTGGTGGCTACTGCTTTGAGCAGCATTTCGGTGGTGTTGCTGTTTACCAGGCCGGTGGTGATGGCCAGGTTTTTGATCCACAGTTTTTCCAGTTTGAAATCGACGGGCTTGCCGTGTACGCCGACCACGGCGATGTGGCCGCCCGCTTTGGCAACGTCCTGACACATATCCCAGGTGGCGGGAATGCCGACGGCTTCGATGGCGCAGTCCACGCCGTCTGCGCCGACAATTTCGAACACCTGTTTTGCCACGTCGCCCGAAGCGGGGTTGACGGTGTGGGTCGCGCCCAGTTCTTTGGCCAGTTTCAGGCGGTTTTCGTCCATATCGCAGACGATGATGGTGGCGGGGCTGTAGAGCTGGGCGGTGAGAAGCGCGGACATGCCGACGGGGCCGGCGCCGGCAATAAATACGGTGTCGCCCGGTTTTACGTCGCCGCTCTGCACGCCGATTTCGTGGGCGGTGGGCAGGATGTCGGACAAGAGCAGGGCGATTTCGTCGTTGACGTTTGCCGGCAGCAGAATCAGGCTGTTGTCGGCATAGGGCGTGCGCACATATTCGGCCTGCGTGCCGTCGATCATATAGCCGAGTATCCAGCCGCCGTTGCGGCAGTGGGAATAGAGCTGGGTTTTGCAGTAGTCGCAGGTGCAGCATTTGCTGACGCAGGAAATGATGACTTTGTCGCCGACTTTGATGTTTTTCACCGCCGAACCGACTTCTTCGACGATGCCCACGCCTTCATGCCCTAAGATGCGGCCGTCGGCCACTTCGGGGTTTTTGCCTTTCCAAATCCCCAAGTCGGTGCCGCAAATCGTGGTTTTGACGATTTTCACCACCGCATCGGTGGGGTCGATGATCTGCGGTTTGGGTTTGTCTTCCAAACGGATGTCGTTGGCGCCGTGGTAAACCATTGCTTTCATAATGCTTCCTTTCAGAACGGAGGGTGGACAAAACGAAAACATCATTTATTCGGTTTATAGGCCGATTGATAATATCTGTCAAATTATTTAATCCTTTGTTACTATATAACAAAGGCCGTCTGAAAAGATTTTCAGACGGCCTTTTGTTCATATTCCGTTGCCCGCGTTTATTTCTTTTCGCCGCGCAATTCTTTGGGCAGCACGAACACGATGCTTTCTTCCGCCCCCTCGCCCTCGCGCAGGGTATCGTGTCCCCAGGCTTTGAGCGTTGCCAGCACTTCCTGCACCAGCACTTCGGGTGCGGACGCACCTGCGGTAACGCCGACCTGTTTTTTGCCCTCGAACCACTCGCGGCGCAGATAGGAGGCGTTGTCCACCATATACGCATCCACGCCGCGCTGGGCGGCCACTTCGCGCAGGCGGTTGCTGTTCGACGAATTGGGCGAGCCGACGACAATCACGATGTCGCATTCCGCCGCCAGCTGCTTCACCGCTTCCTGACGGTTGGTGGTGGCGTAGCAGATGTCGTCCTTCGGCGGGCTTTTGATATTGGGGAAACGCGCTTTGAGGGCGGCGATGATGTCCTTCGTTTCGTCCACCGACAGCGTGGTCTGGCTGACGTGCGACAGGCGGTCGGGGTCGGCCACTTCGAGTTTTGCCACGTCTTCCACCGTCTGCACCAGCAGCATCGCGCCTTCGGGCAGCTGCCCCATCGTGCCTTCCACTTCGGGATGCCCCGCATGGCCGATCATAATAATCTGATAGCCCTGCGTATCCAGCCGCGACACTTCCTTGTGCACCTTCGTCACCAGCGGGCAGGTAGCGTCGAACACACGGAAACCCCGCGCCGCCGCTTCGTCCTGCACCGCTTTGGACACGCCGTGCGCCGAATAAATCAGCGTCGCCCCTTCGGGCACGTCGGCCAAGTCTTCGATAAACACCGCGCCTTTTTCGCGCAGATTGTCCACCACGAATTTGTTGTGCACGACTTCGTGGCGCACATAAATCGGCGCGCCGAACTCTTCCAGCGCGCGCTCGACGATGCTGATCGCCCGATCCACGCCCGCACAGAAGCCGCGCGGATTGGCCAGCATAATGGTTTTGCCGCTCATGCCGCATCCTTTTCAGACGGCCTGCCGTGTTTTTTCTGCTTAAAGCCGTCGATTACCATCAGCACCGCGCCGACACAGATAAAGCTGTCGGCCACATTGAAGGCGGGATAAGACCACGTTTCGCCGTAAAACAAGAGAAAATCCACCACCTTGCCGTGGACGAAACGGTCGATCACATTACCCAGCGCGCCGCCGACCACCATTGCCGCGCCCCAGCTGCCCCAAGCGCCGAATTCGCCTTTTTTCACCGCGCGCACCAGCCACGCGCACACCACGGCCGCCAGCGCGACGAAAAAATATTTCTGCCAGCCGCCCGCTGCCGCGAGAAAGCTGAACGCCGAGCCGGTGTTGTACACCAGCGTCAGGTCGAAAAAATGCGGGATAACGGGCAGGCGTTCGTAGTCGGCGAAACGCGCCAGCACCGCGTATTTTGTGATTTGGTCGAGCACGATGGCCGCCGCAGAGAGCAGCCAGTAGCGCAGAGTGGATTGTGTTGCCATAGTTCCGATTCCGCGGCCGCCCGTTTTCAGACGGCCTGTTGTAAACAAGGGCGGCATTTTACCCGATATGCGCGGCGCGGTTTCCGTTTTGTGGGCGGCGGCCGTTTGGCACGGGCATCAGGCCGTCTGAACGTTTCAGACGGCCTTTTTCACGCCGCTTCCCAATAGTCGATATAAAGCTGCAATTCGAGATTGTTGCGCCATTCGTTGGCGACGGGGCGGTAGACGGTGCGCACGTATTCGGGGATGTCTTCGCTGCAACGCCAGAACATGGCTTCAAATTCCCGGCCGTCTTTTTGCAGCCAGGCTTTTTTGTGTTTGCCCTCCGCGCCTAGGTTTTGCTGGCGCACGACGCGGAAGCAGTCGGTGAAGCTGGGCGGGGCGAAGCCTTGTCCCCACACTTGGCGGGCGAGTTTTTGCGCCTGCTCGAGCGTGATGTCGCGGGTGCTCAGGCTGCCGTCGGTGATGAAGGTTTGCGACAAATCTTCTTCGCGCACCATCTCGCGCACAGCCTCTTCAAAGGCCGTCTGAAAGGCGGGAATGTTGCGCTCGAGTATGCTCAAACCGGCCGCCATGGCGTGGCCGCCGAATTTCAAAATCAGATCGGGGTGGCGTTTGGACACCAAATCGAGCGCGTCGCGCAGGTGCAGGTTGGGGATGGAGCGGCCGGAGCCGCGCACTTCGCCGTTGTCGGCGGGGGCGAATACGACGGTGGGGCGGTAAAAGCGGTCTTTCAGACGGCTGGCGACGATGCCGACCACGCCCTGATGGAAGTCGTCGCGGTAGGCAACGAGGGTGGTTTGTCCTGCGGGCAGGCTGTCGGGAAAGGCGTTGAGTGCGTCTTGCAGCATGGATTGTTCGATTTCGCGCCGCTCGATGTTCAAATCGTTAAGCTGCACGGCGAGGGTTTGCGCTTCATCGTCGCTTTGCGCGAGCAGGCAGGCGATGCCCAGCGACATATCGTCGAGCCGTCCGGCAGCGTTGATGCGCGGCCCGAGTGCGAAGCCCATGTCGAAGGGCTGGGCTTTTTTCCAATCGCGCCGCGCCACGTCAAATAAGGCGCGGATGCCGGGGCGCATTTTGCCCGAGCGCATCCGTTTCAAGCCTTGTGAAACGAGAATGCGGTTGTTGTGATCGAGCGGGACGACATCGGCCACCGTACCGAGTGCCACCAAATCGAGCAAATCGGCCAGATTCGGCTCTTTGAGGCCGTCTGAAAAATATCCGCGCCGCCGCAATTCGGCGCGCAAGGCCATCAGCACATAAAAAATTACGCCCACGCCCGCCAGACTTTTGCTGGCAAAGCCGCAGCCGCGCTGGTTGGGGTTCACAATAATGCAGTTTGGCACTTCGTCGGCAGGCAGGTGGTGGTCGGTAACGATAACGTCTATCCCCAAAACCTGCGCCCGTGCCACGCCTGCGATGCTGGCGATGCCGTTGTCCACCGTTACCAACAGGTTTACGCCCTGCGCGGCAGCGATGTCGGCCAATTCGGGCGTGAGGCCGTAGCCGTGTTCGAAGCGGTTGGGCACGAGAAAATCCACCGCCGCGCCCATCGCGCCCAAGCCCGCCATGCCGACGGAGCAGGCGGTGGCGCCGTCGGCATCGTAGTCGGCGACAATCAGGATTTTTTCTTTGCGCCCGATGGCATCGGCCAGACGCGCGGCGGCGGTTTCGCAATGGGTGAGCGTTTGGTAGGGCAACAGCGCGGCGAGTTTGTCGTCAAGCTCGGCAGGCGACACCACGCCGCGCGAGGCGCACAGGCGGGCGGTAAGCGGGTCGGCACCCGATTGGATAAGGGTTTGGCAGATGTCTTGGTCGACTGAACGGGTTTGGATGTGTACGGCGGACATGTGGGGCTTTGGTATTTGTATTGAATGCAAAGGGCTTTGAGGCCGTCTGAAAAGCGTTATTCGGGCAAGGCAAACGGAACGTTCATGTCTTTCAATCGTTTGCGGGCAACCGCCAATTGCTCTTCGGTAAACAGTGTTTTCCATGGGTCTGACAAAACCAGATATTCCATGCTGATTTTCAGGGCATCGTAACCGCCATGAAGAAACAGTTGGGTAAAGCCTGACGATGGATTGGAAGTAGCGAGCAGTCTGTCCGCCGCTTCTTTGCCGCCGTAATTCAGAACCATCCGTTTAAACTCTGTGGGACGGTACGGCTTGGGCAAATCCCACGCTTTGTCGTAAATCGCCAGCATGGAGGCGTGAAACCTTTGTTCCGAGTTTGATTGTGTCATTTTATCTGCGCCTGTTTCGTGAGTGAAAAAACGCGCGATTATAGGCTTTCAGACGGCCTCCTGCCACGGCAAGGCCGCTATACTGTAACCGTTACACTATAATAATTCGTTATAAAACATTATCTTAAACTTGCATTGCCGACAAATGGGGCTATAATGCCGCACCTTCTTAACACAAACCGAAAAGGAAACGCCATGAGCAACTGTCAAACCCACGAAAACCACAACCACGTCCACGGCGCGGGCTGCGGCCATACCGCCATCCGCCACAACGGCCACGTCGACTACCTGCACGACGGACACCTGCACCACGAGCACAACGGCCACTACGACGAGCACGTCCTCGAAGTGAACGACACCAACGCCGACGGCTGCCACCCCGTCCACACCTGCGGCAGCCACGTCCACGGCGCAGGCTGCGGCCACGAAGCCGTGCCGCACGGCGACCATATCGACTACATCGTCAACGGCCGCCTGCACCACCAGCACGGCGACCACTGCGACGACCACGGGCCGGTGGAAATCGTCGGCTGATCCGGTTTGCTGACAAGAGGCCGTCTGAAACCTGTTTTTGCGGTTTCAGACGGCCTCTTTAATGATTGCGCGTAGGGCGTGTCGTCCAGCAACGCACGCGGTTTGCCGACGACGGCGCACGCTGTCGGCAAACGGCAGAAACCGGTTGCCGCATCAAAGGCAGAAAGGCCGTCTGAAATCTTTTCAGACGGCCTTTTGCTACAATGGCCGCCCGTAGCCCTTTTAAACAGGAAACCGAAAATGGACAATATCCGCCCCTTCCGCAACCACCTGCCGCAGCTTGCCGCCGACGTTTACATCGACCCCGCCGCCGTGGTGGTCGGCCGCGTGGAGCTGGGCGACGGCGTGTCGGTGTGGCCGTTTGCCGTGTTGCGCGGCGACGTGAACTTTATCCGCGTCGGCGCGCGCAGCAATATTCAGGACGGCAGCGTGCTGCACGTTTCCGGCGCGTCTGCTGCCAAACCCGACGGCTCGCCGCTGGTGTTGGGCGAAGATGTCACCGTCGGCCACCGCGCCGTGCTGCACGGCTGCACTATCGGCAGCCGCGTGCTGATCGGCATGGGCGCAATCGTGCTGGACGACGCGGTGATCGAAGACGAAGTGATACTCGGCGCGGGCAGCCTCGTGCCGCCGCGCAAACGCCTCGAAAGCGGTTTCCTCTATACCGGTTCGCCCGCCAAAGCCGCGCGGCCGCTCACCGATGCGGAACGGACGTTTTTGCAGCGCTCGGCGCAAACCTATCTGGAAACGGCGCGGGCGTATCGGGAAGGCGTGTAACAAGCGTCATAACAGTTGAGGCCGTCTGAAAACGGGGTTTCAGACGGCCTCAGTGTGTGCGGAGCGGCATTCGGGCGTCAGTTTTCCGCCGCGCATTTTTGCAGGGCTTGGGCGTAGGATTCTTTGTTGCGCCGCAATTTGTCTGCTGTGCCGATGTTTTTGTCTGCCGTTTGGTCGAAGGATTTCATCTCTCTGAATTTTTGGGCGAGGTGGCCGGAATCGCGCAGGCGGTGGTAGAGTTCTTGTCCCGCGCCGGGGAATTTCTGTGTGACGGCGTTTTCGGCGCGGCTCATGGCCTGTTGTTCGGTTTGGCCGTTGATGGCGGCATCGTTGATGATGTAGAACAGCTCGGCGCCGAGGCGGCAGGCGCGGCGGTTGGCGTTTTCTTCCGCGCCTGCGGCGGGCAGGGCGGCCAATGTGAGTGCGGCCAGGGCGGTTGTCAGGACGGTTGTTTTCATTTTGGGATGCTTTCTTTGGCTTTGAGGCCGTCTGAAACCTTTTGTGGGTTTCAGACGGCCTCTGCGTTTGGCGGCAGGCGGGTCAGTCTGCGGTGTGCCAGGGTTTGGCGGCGCCGTTGTGGAATTCGGGTTTTTCGCCGCCCCACAGGGTGTCGATGTCGTAGAAATCGCGGACGGCCGGCTGCATGACGTGGACGACGAGGTCGCCCGCGTCAACGAGCGACCATTCGCCGCTTTCGCCTTCGCTGCCGAGGATTTCGAAGCCGGCTTCTTTCAGGCGCACGGCAACGTTGTTGGCGAGGGCTTTGACTTGGCGGGTGCTGTCGCCGCTGGCGATGATCATTCGGGCGAAGAGGGAGGTTTTGCCTTGGGTTTCGAGGACGGAGATGTCTTTGCCTTTGATGTCGTCGAGGGCTTCGACGGCAACGGCAACCATGCGTTCGAGGTCTTGGAGTTCTTGTTCGGTCATGTGTTTTCCTAAGGGGATGGGGGGAGGAGGCCGTCTGAAAAGGGTTTTCAGACGGCCTTCTGCCTGTGTTATGCGGCGGCGAAGGTGACGCCGGCCAGCTGCGAGCCGATAACGGCGCTGCGGATGGCGGTGAGGGCTTTGGGGCGCACGAAGTTGCGGCGGTAGGCGAGGACGACGCGCCTGCTGGGGGCTTCGCCGGCAAACGGGATGATGCTGAACAGCATGTGGTCGTTTTCGGTGAGGGCGGTGGCGGGCAGGACGCTGATGGCCAGGCCGCTGGCAACCATGTGGCGGATGGTGTTGATGGAGCTGCCTTGCAGGGTGTTGGCCAGGCCGTTGATTTTTTGTTTGGCGGCCAACTCGTTGCAGTTGTCGAGTACGTTGTCGCGCATGCAGTTGCCTTCGGTGAGCAGCAGCACTTGTTCCTGCGCCAGCTCGTACTGGGTGACGGCGTCGAGTTCTTCGAACGGATGGCCTTTGGGAACGATGACGAAGAAGGGTTCGCTGTAAAGCTGCTCGGTGACGATGCCGGCTTCCTGAAACGGTTCGGCAACGACGATGGCGTCGAGTTCGCCGCGTTTGAGGGCTTCGGTGAGCATGTGGGTGTAGTTTTCTTCGAGCATCAGCGGCATGTTGGGCGCGATGTCGCGCAGCGACAGGATGAGCTTGGGCAGCAGGTAGGGGGCGACGGTGAAGATGAGGCCGAGCTTGAAGGTGCCGTCCAATTCGTTCTGCTCTTCGCTGGCCAGGCGGCGGATGACGTCGGCTTCGTCGAGCACGCGGCGGGCTTGGGCGACGATGCGCTCGCCCGCTTCGGTGGTGATGACTTCGTTGCTGCTGCGGTCGAACAGGGATACGGCCAGCTCTTCTTCCAGCTTTTTTATGGCGATGGACAGGGTGGGCTGGCTGACGTGGCAGCGCTGCGCCGCCCTGCCGAAGTGGCGCTCTTGTGCCACGGCAACGATGTAGCGCAATTCGGTCAGGGTCATGGGTTATGCCTTTTTCTGTTGGTCGGGCAGGGTGATGTTCAGTTCGAGCACGTCGAGGCCGTCTTGTTTTTCCTGCGAGATGCGGATGTCGTCGAGCGATACGTTGACGTATTTCGACAGCACTTCCAGCAGCTCTTTTTGCAGGGTGGGCAGATAGTCGGGCGCCTGCGCTTTGACGCGCTCCTGCGCGATGATGATCTGCAGACGGTCGCGGGCAACTTCGGCGGATTTCTGTTTTTTGCCGAACAGCATATCAATCAGCGACATATCAACCTCCGAAGATGCGTTGGAAGAAGCCTTTTTTCTCGGCTTCGAGGAAGCGCATTTCGCGGTTTTCTCCCAAGAGGCGGGCGATGACGTCTTTGTAGGCTTCGGCGGCGACGGCGTCGGGCTGGTGGATGACGGGGGTGCCGGCGTTGGATGCCTGCAAAACGTTTTGCGATTCGGGAATCACGCCCAAAAGCGGGATGCGCAGGATGTCGGTGATGTCCTGCACCGACAGCATTTCGCCTTTTTCCACGCGTTCGGGCGAGTAGCGGGTGACGAGCAGGTGTTCTTTGACGCGGCCGCCCTGTTCGGCTTTGCGCGATTTGCTCTGCAAAATGCCCAGAATGCGGTCGGAGTCGCGCACGCTGGAGACTTCGGGGTTGGTGGTGACGATGGCTTCGTCGGCGAAGTAGAGCGCCATCAGCGCGCCGGTTTCGATGCCGGCGGGGGAGTCGCAGATGACGTATTCGAAGCCCATTTCGCCGGTGAGCGTGTCGAGCACTTTTTCCACGCCTTCGCGGGTGAGGGCGTCTTTGTCGCGGGTTTGCGAGGCGGGCAGGATGAAGAGCTTGTCGCAGTGTTTGTCTTTGATGAGTGCCTGGTTGAGGGTGGCTTCGCCCTGGATGACGTTGATGAGGTCGTAAACGACGCGGCGTTCGCAGCCCATGATGAGGTCGAGGTTGCGCAGGCCGACGTCGAAGTCGATAACGGCGGTTTTGTGGCCGCGCAGGGCGAGACCGGATGCGATGCTGGCGGAGGTGGTGGTTTTGCCCACGCCGCCTTTGCCCGAAGTTACAACAATGATTTTTGCCACGGTGTTTCCTTTTTTGGGTTTCGGAGGTGAAAAATGATACGGCAGCCGCTATGCGTCTATGGCCGCGATGACCAAACGGTCTTCGTGAAGGTATATTTGGACGGGGTGTCTGTCCAAGTGTGCAGGCAGCTTCTGCTCGAAGTTGCGGTAGATGCCGGCGATGGACACCAATTCGGCCTGCATGGAATGGATGAAGATGCGTGCGTCGCGGCGGCCTTTCGCCCCGGCCAGCGCGCGGCCGCGCATCGGGGCATAGATGTGGATGTTGCCGTCGGCAATCAGCTCCGCGCCTTCGCTCACCATGCCGGTGACGATCAGATCGGCGTTTTCGGCGTAAACCTGCTGGCCGGTGCGCACGGGTTCGGCAACGAACACCGTCGGGTGACCGGCCGGTTTGGCAGGGGCGGTTTCGCGAGCGGACGCCTGCGGCGCGGGAGCCGGCGCGTCGGCGGTGTCGGTCGGGGCGTGCCTGCCTGCGGGGCTGAACGCCACACCGTTGACGGCGGCGATTTTCGCCCAGGTTTCGTCGCTGTGGCGCAGCGCGGCCACCGGCAGGCGGCGCGAGCGGAAAACGGCCAACAGCGCGGGGAGGTCCACGGCGGCCGGACGGAAGGCCTGCATATCGAGAATCAGCGGCAGGTTCAGCTCGCGGTATTGCGCGGCGCACTTGTCGAGCGCCGCGCCCACCGCCGCCGCATCCGCGCTGTCCAGATGCACGGCGAGTGCGTCGGTGCGGGCGGATTTGATTTCAAAAGCAGCTTTCATTCTGCATTACCATAAATTTTTTTAATGGTGGCAGTTTACTGTATTTGCCCGCCTGCATCAATTTCTTTACCGGAAGGCCGTCTGAAAACCGCCTTACGCGCTTTCAGACGGCCTTTATCCGTTTCGGCTATAATCCGCGCTTCTTTCCGACAACGGACGCATTGCGACATGATACGTTTCGAACAAGTTTCCAAAACCTACCGCGGCGGCTTTCAGGCTTTGAAAAACGTCAGCTTCAGCATCGGCAAGGGCGAGATGATTTTTGTGGCCGGGCATTCGGGCGCGGGCAAGTCCACCGTGCTCAAACTGATTGCGGGCATCACGCGCCCCAGCGAAGGCCGCGTGTGGATCAACGGGCAGGACACAGGCCGTCTGAACGACGATCAGGCGGGCTTTATGCGCCAGCACATCGGCATCGTTTTCCAAGACCACAAAATCCTGTTCGACCGCAACGTGCTGCAAAACGTGCTGCTGCCGCTGCAAATCGCGGGCTACGGCCGTGCCGAAGCGGAAAAGCGGGCGCGGGTGGCCATTGAAAAAGTGGGATTGGGCGGACGCGAAGCCGCCGATCCGGTCACGCTTTCGGGCGGCGAGCAGCAGCGCCTGTGCATCGCCCGCGCCGTCGTCCACCAACCCGGCCTGCTGATTGCCGACGAACCTTCCGCCAACCTCGACCGCGCCTACGCGCTGGACATTATGGAACTCTTCAAAACCTTCCACGAAGCGGGTACCACCGTCATTGTCGCCGCCCACGACGAAACCCTGATGGCCGACTACGGCCACCGCATTCTGCGCTTACAGGAAGGCAGGTTCGCCGCATGACTTACGCCGCCCTCCATCTCGATGCCGCGAAAAACGCCGCCCGCAGCCTGTTGCGCCAGCCCGTCGCCACCCTGCTCATCCTGCTGATGCTGGCCGTTGCCATGACCCTGCCGCTTGCCCTGTATCTGGGCATAGAGAGCAGCCGCGCCGTGCTGGGCAAAATGAGCGAAACGCCGCAGATTACGCTCTATATGGAAACGTCTGCCGCCGAAGCCGACAGCGCCGCCGTGAAAGAGCTGCTCGCCGCCGATAAGCGCGTCGCCAAAAGCGAGTTTGTCGGCAAGGCGCAGGGTTTGGACGAGTTGAAAAACAGCATGGGCGGGGAAGACATCGTTTCCATACTCGACGACAACCCGCTGCCCGACGTGTTCGTCGTCACACCGAAAACGGGCACGCCCGCCGAGACCGAAGCCCTGCAACAGGAGCTTGCCAAGCTGCCGATGGTCGAGTCTGCGCGGCTGGACACCGAATGGCTGCAAACGCTTTACCGCATCGACAGCCTCGTGCGGCAGATACTCGCCTTTTTGTCCGTCACCCTCAGCGTGGCTTTCGTTTTGGTGGCACACAACACCATCCGCCTGCAAATCCTCGCGCGCAAAGAAGAAATCGAAATCGCCCGCCTGCTCGGCGCACCCGCGTCCTTTATCCGCCGCCCCTTCCTTTATCTGGCCGCCTTGCAGAGCGTGATTGCCTCCGCCGTCAGCCTCGGCCTGTGCGGCTGGCTGATTGCCGCCACCCGCCCGCTGGTGGTGCAGATTTTCCGCCCCTACGGCATCGACATCGTCTGGCGCTTTTTCCGTCCCGCCGAATGGCTGGCCGTGTTCGCCATTGTGATTGCGCTGGGCATCGCGGGCGCCTGGCTCGCCACCCGCCGCCATCTGCTCAGCCTGAAAGAGCAAAGCTGACAGATGCGGAATGCGTCGGAGGCCGTCTGAAAAGTTTCGACTTCGTTGGAACAACATTTTCAGACGGCCTTTTTGCCTTTGCAGCCGATCCGCCAAACACGTTCGGCATAGGTTTGAGGCTGTCTGAAAACAAACGTCTCTCCGTTTTCAGACGGCCTCCTGATTTGCCTGCCCTCAGGCCGTCTGAAACCGTTTCAGACGGCCTGTTATATAATGCGCGCTTTCTTTGTTTCCCCCGCCGAACCGCCATGAACCAGCCCGCCTACATCCCCCTGCGCCTGCACACCGAGTTTTCGATTACCGACGGCATGGTGCGTATCAAAGAAGTGGTTAAAAAGGCGCAGGAATACGGCCTGCCTGCACTGGGCATCAGCGATTTGATGAACGAGTTTGGCTTGGTGAAATTCTACAAAGCCTGCCGCAGCGCGGGCATCAAGCCGATTGGTGCGGCGGACGTGTGGATCGGCAACCCCGAGTCGCCCGACAAGCCTTTCCGCGCGATGCTGATTATCCGCAACGAGGCCGGTTATCTGCGCTTGAGCGAGCTTTTGACGGCGGCCTATGTCGGCAAAGACCGCAATCTGCACCATGCCGAGCTAAATCCCGAATGGCTCTCCGAGGGCGACAACAGCGGCCTGATCTGCCTTTCGGGCGCGCATTTGGGCGAAGTGGGCGCGAACCTGATGAACGGGCATGAAGACGCGGCGCGTGCGGCGGCCTTGAAATACGCGGCTTGGTTTCCGAACGCGTTTTATTTGGAGCTGCAACGCCTGCCCGAACGGCCGGAATGGGAAGCGTCGGTATCGGGCAGCGTGAAGCTGGCGGAGGAATTGGGGCTGCCGGTGGTGGCGACGCATCCGGCGCAGTTTATGAGCGAGGGCGACTTTAACGCGCACGAGGCGCGCGTGTGCATCGCCGGCGGCTGGGTGCTCACCGATAAAAAACGTCCGCGCGAGTTTACGTCCGGCCAGTTTTTCCTTCCGCCCGAAACCATGATCGAGCGTTTCGCCGATTTGCCCGAAGCCTTGGAAAACTCGGTGGAAATCGCCAAACGCTGCAATCTGCACATCACTTTGGGCAAAAACTTCCTGCCGCTGTTTCCCACGCCCGACGGCCTGTCGCTCGACGATTATCTGGTCAAGCTCTCCAACGAAGGTTTGCAGGAGCGCATGGCGCAGCTTTATCCCGACGAGGCCGAACGCGCGGCGAAAATGCCCGAATATCAGGCGCGGCTGGATTTTGAGCTGAACATCATCATTCAGATGAAGTTCCCCGGCTATTTCCTTATCGTACAAGACTTTATCAACTGGGCAAAAACGCACGGCTGCCCCGTAGGGCCGGGTCGCGGCTCGGGCGCGGGTTCGCTGGTGGCCTATTCCTTAAAGATTACCGACCTCGACCCGCTGAAATACGCGCTGCTGTTTGAGCGTTTTTTGAACCCCGAACGCGTGTCCATGCCCGACTTCGACGTGGATTTCTGCCAGTCCAACCGCGGCCGCGTGATCGAATATGTGCGCGACAAATACGGCGCGGAAGCGGTGAGCCAGATTGTTACCTTCGGCACGATGTCGTCCAAGGCGGTAATCCGCGACGTGGGGCGCGTGTTGGAGCTGCCGTTTACCCTGTGCGACAAACTCTCGAAGCTGATTCCGCTGGAAGCCAACAAACCTTTGAGCCTCGACAAGGCGATGGAAGCCGAGCCGCAGATTCAGGAACTTATCGAAGCCGAAGAGGCGGACGAACTCATCACGCTGGCGAAAAAACTCGAAGACCTCACGCGCGGCTTGGGCATGCACGCGGGCGGCGTGCTCATCGCGCCGGGCAAAATTTCCGATTACAGCCCCGTGTATCAGGCCGACGAATCTGCCTCGCCCGTGTCGATGTACGACAAAGGCGACGTGGAAGACGTGGGCTTGGTGAAATTCGACTTCTTGGGCTTACGCAACCTCACCATCATCGAAATGGCGCAGGAAAACATCAAAAACACCACGGGCGACATCGTTGATGTAGGCAAAATCGCGCTCGACGACCAGGCCGCCTATCAGATTTTCCGCGATGCCAACACCACCGCCGTATTCCAGTTTGAATCCACCGGCATGAAAAAAATGCTGAAAACGGCGCACACCACCAAATTTGAAGAACTGATTGCCTTCGTATCGCTCTACCGCCCCGGCCCGATGGACAACATTCCCGATTTCGTCGCCCGCATGAAAGGCGAAAAATTCGAATACATCCATCCGCTGCTGGCTTCGATTCTCGAGCCGACCTACGGCATCATGGTGTATCAGGAACAAGTGATGCAGGCGGCGCAGATTATCGGCGGCTACTCGCTCGGTGGCGCGGATTTGCTGCGCCGCGCGATGGGTAAGAAAAAGCCCGAAGAAATGGTGAAACACCGCGAAATCTTCGCCGAAGGCGCGGCCAAACAGGGCATTTCGCGCGAAAAATCCGACGAAATCTTCAACTACATGGAAAAATTCGCCGGCTACGGTTTCAACAAATCCCACGCCGCCGCCTACGCCCTGATTTCCTATCAGACGGCCTGGCTCAAAGCCCACTACCCGGCCGAGTTTATGGCCGCCACCATGTCGTCCGAATTGGACAACACCGACCAGCTCAAACATTTCTACGACGACTGCCGCGCCAACGGCATCGAGTTCCTGCCGCCCGACATCAACGAATCCGACTACCGCTTCACGCCGTATCCGAACATGAAAATCCGCTACGCACTCGGCGCGATTAAAGGCACGGGCGAAGCCGCCGTCGAATCCATCATCGCCGCGCGACAAGGCGGCGGCAAGTTTACCGGTCTGTTGGACTTCTGCGAGCGTGTCGGCAAAGAACACATGAACCGCCGCACCCTCGAAGCCCTGATACGCGGCGGCGCGTTCGACAGTATCGAACCCAACCGCGCCATGCTCTTGGCAAACATCGACCTTGCCATGAACAACGCCGACCAAAAAGCCGCCAATGCCAATCAGGGCGGGCTGTTTGACATGATGGAAGACGCCATCGAACCGGTGCAGCTTGCCGACGCGCCCGCATGGAGCGAATCGGAGAAACTCGCCGAAGAAAAAACCGTCATCGGCTTCTACCTCTCCGGCCACCCCTTCGGCCCCTACGCCGAAGAAGTGCGCCAAATCGCCCCCACGCGCCTAGGCCGTCTGAAACCGCAAGAGAGCGTACGGCTGTCCGGCTTCGTTACCGCCGTGCGCACCATGATGGGCAAACGCGGCAAAATCGCCTTCGCCACCCTCGAAGACCAAAGCGGCCAAGTCGAAATCCTCATCAGCGGCCAAACGCTGGAAAACTGCGCCGGCCACCTCAAAGCCGACCAAGTGCTGATTATCGAATCCAAAGTCAGCCGCGACGACTACGGCGGCAGCGACGGCCTGCGGATTATGGCCAACCAGGTCATGACCTTGCAGATGGCACGCGAAAAATACGCCAGAAACCTCACCCTCACCGTGCGCCCCGGCAGCGACGCCGCCGCCCTCGCCGCCCTGCTCGGCGAATACCGCCGCGACACAGGCGGCATCCCCCTGCGCGTGCGCTACCGCAACGACGGCGCGCTGGGCGAAATCGACCTGCAAAAACAATGGCAGCTCGAAGCCCGCGCCGAACTGTTCGACCGCCTGCAAAACCTGCTCGGCGAATACGGCGTTACCGTCGGCTGGTAAACCCGCAGCCCTGCCGGTGAGCATCAGGCCGTCTGAAAACGTATAGTGAGCCAAAATAAAAAATCTACGGCGTTGCTGCGCCTTAGCTCGAAGAGGGCGGTTTGCTAAGGCATTAAAAATGCCAAGTAAACCTGCCCCGTACTACCTGTACTGTCTGCGGCTTGCTGCCTTGTATCTTTTTTATTTTGACTCACTATATTTCAGACGGACTCATCCCGCCAAAAAAGGCCGTCTGAACCCCAAACGAAAGCCCCCGCATGACCCACACCCCATCCCCCACCATCGCCGCCGTCGCCACCGCCCCCGGGCGCGGCGGCGTGGGCGTAATCCGCATTTCCGGCAAAAACCTGCTGCCGCTGGCGCAGCAAATCAGCGGCGGTAAAACGCCCAAGCCGCGCCTTGCCCTTTACACCGATTTTCTCGATGCCGAAAACCGCGCCATCGACAGCGGCCTGATGCTCTATTTCGCCGCGCCCGCCAGCTTCACCGGCGAAGACGTGATCGAATTGCAAGGTCACGGCGGGCCGGTTGTCATGCAGATGTTGCTCTCGCGCTGTTTGGAACTCGGCGCGCGGCTGGCAGAGCCGGGCGAATTTACCAAACGCGCCTTTCTCAACAACAAACTCGACTTGGCGCAGGCCGAAAGCGTGGCCGATTTGATTGATGCGTCCAGCCAGTCCGCCGCCCGCATGGCCGTGCGCTCGCTCAAAGGCGCGTTTTCGCAACACATTCACGCGCTGGTGGACGAACTCATCACGCTGCGGATGCTGGTGGAAGCCACGCTCGATTTTCCCGAAGAAGACATCGACTTTCTCGAAGCCGCCGACGCACGCGGCAGGCTGGCCGGTTTGCAAGGCCGTCTGAAAACCGTGTTGGCGCAGGCGCAGCAGGGCGCGGTGTTGCGCGAGGGCATGAACGTGGTGCTGGTGGGCGCGCCGAACGTCGGCAAATCCAGCCTGCTCAACGCACTGGCGGGCGACGACATCGCCATCGTTACCGACATCGCCGGCACCACGCGCGACACCGTGCGCGAACAAATCACCCTTGACGGCATCCCCGTACACATCACCGACACCGCCGGCCTGCGCGACACCGACGACACCGTAGAAAAAATCGGCATCGAGCGCAGCGGCAAAGCCCTTGCCGAAGCCGATGTCGCCCTGATTCTCATCGACCCGGCCGAAGGTTTGAACCAAAAAACGCGCGACATCCTCGCCGCGCTGCCGCCGAATCTGAAAAAAATCGAAGTGCACAACAAAATCGACCTCGCAGGCACCGCGCCGAGTCTTTCAGACGGCCTCACGCTTGAGAGCGGCGCGGACACGCTGATTGCCCTTTCCGCCAAAACCGGCGCGGGACTTGATTTGCTCAAACAGGCGCTGTTGCAGCAAATCGGCTGGCAGGGCGAAAGCGAAGGCCTGTTCCTCGCCCGCCGCCGCCACACCCACGCCCTCGAAACCGCGCAAAGCGAATTGGACAACGCCGCCCTGTGCGGCAGCGGCCAGATTGAATTAATGGCCGAACACCTGCGCCTCGCACAAGCCGCGTGCAGCGAAATCACCGGCGAATTCACCGCCGACGACCTGCTCGGCGTGATTTTCTCGCGCTTTTGCATCGGCAAATAAAACGCGGCAAAAAGGCCGTCTGAAAGCACAGCGCAACGCTTTCAGACGGCCTTTTTATGGAATCTCTTGTACTTGGCACAATGATGTGTTAGAAGCCGCCGCTTGTTTTTACAATTTCCCGACACTAGGACGCAATTATGGCAACCGAACCGAACCGAACCGAGTGAAAGATGATGGCTGATGACTTCGCGAATCTTGCGGTAAAACAGCACTGCCGAATTAGGGTGGATGCCCAATAAATCAGCTGCTGAACGGGCAGTAACTTCGAGTACAAAAAACTGAAGCAGTTTCTTTTGAATACTCTTTTTTAGTTTACAACGGGTTATCTTCATTTTTGCAGTCTGACATGACTGCTTATCTAGTACAGCCCCAAGAAAAAACGTCTCTTTCTATATCATGCATGGTTAATTTTGATTTCTTTTTTTCCAAACAAACTTCAAAGCCATTTTCTTCAAAAAATACTAAATCGTCTTTGTTTATCATTTATCGTCCCTCAATTGATTAAGAAATTCTTGCGGCTCTCTTTTTTCCGCTGGGTGTGTATGAGCAGGTAATTTTTGCATGAGCAAGCGTAGCCCGCAGGCTGCTTTGGATGCCGTCTGAAAGGCAGCCTGAAAGTGTTTTCAGACGGCTTTCAGGCTGCCCGAATCTGCCGCAGCAAATAGTCAAACAGCGCGTCGGCGGCGTATTCGGCGTGTTCGCGGCGCACGGGGACATTGAAATAATAGGTCTGGTCGGCGAAGCGCTCGCGGATATGGGCGGGCAGGTCGTAGAGTTCGGCGTAGGCTTCGGCGATTCGGCGCACGGCGGCGGAGACGGTGGCGATGTCGCAATCGCGCTCGGTGATGTCGTAGAACAGGGTGCAGTGTTCGGCATCGAGATTGGCGAGGATGATAACGGGGTAGCAGTGGCGGGCGCAGTAGTCGTAGTGTTCGCTGTCTGCGCTGTTGCGGGTGAATTTGCGGATGGGCATTTTCAGGCTGCTTTAAAGTTAAAAATGGATGGAGACGGTTTTGCCGCAGCGCGGCTGCTGCCGGTATTCGCGCCATATGGCGAAATGGTCGGCGATTTGGCGGGCGAGGGCGGGGGTTTGGTTGTGTAGTTCGCGCAGGTGTTCAAAGCGGATGCGGATACGGCTTTCAGACTGCCATGCCAAATCGCGCATCAGGTCGTCCAGCGCGTCGGCATTGGGACAGGGTCGGGGGAAGGACAGGACTTGGGCGATGCGCTCGGCAAAGGCGGCTGCGCTGCGCAGGTGGCGCAGGCTGATTTTGACGGTGAGGGTATCTGGGGCGGTGAGGGCGGATTGGGTGAAACGGGGCATGTTTTTTTCTTTTTTGGGCAGCCTGAAACGGGGTTCGGTAGGTCGGACATCGATTCCCGGCCTGGACGGCTGTTTGAAGACCGTCTGAAAAGTCAGTTGTGCGGCAGAGCCGTATGGTTTACCGTTGTTAAGGCCGTCTGAAACGCTGTGTGCCACAGTTTGCAGTGAATCGGATTTGCGGGTTTTCTTTGCTTTGAGGCCGTCTGAAACGGTGCTTTAACTTGGTTGGAGCTTTGTTTTCAGACGGCCTTTTGCAGCGGGAGGGTCAGCGCTGCGGGGCGGGTTGGATGATGCAGGCGCCGACGGTTTCGCGGCCTGCGGGGGCGGCCTGCGGGGCGGCGGCCGCGCCGTAGCAGGAGAGGGCGCTGAGGGAGTTTTTCGGCGAGCCTTGGATGATTTTGTCGCTGTATACCATGTAGGCGAAGGCTTTGCGTTTGGGGTCGTAGTAGCGCATGATTTGCGTGCTTTTGAAGGCGAAGCTGGCGCTGCGGCGGAAGATTTGTCTGGGTTTGAGCACGGCCTGTTCGGAAAATTCGACGGCGGGGGCGGTCTGCACGCAGGAGACGGAGGCGTCGCTGGCGTCTTCTTCGAGGTTGACGGCTTCTTTGAGGCCGCCTTTTTTGGCGTAGGAGAGGTAGCAGGTGACGCCTTTGACGTCTTCGTCGTCGAAGGCTTCGATTTCGATGCGGTCGTTTTTGCCGAGGATGCGGAAGACGGTGCTGGCGTCGCCGATTTTGTCGGCATCGGAATCGCAGGCGGCCAGAAGGAGGGCGGCGGCCAGGCAGGCGGCGGTTTTGCGGATCATGTTTTTTCCTTGGGGTGTGTTTTGCGGATGGCCATTCTGCCACAGGGTGCGTGCCGCTCCAAACGGGAGGCCGTCTGAAGAAGGAAAAAGCGCTTTCAGACGGCCTTGATGGATGGGGCCGTCTGACAGCGCTCGGTATGCGGGATTTTACAGGCGAACTTCGATACCTGCCGCGCGCATGGCTTCTTTCGCTTCGCGGACGGTGGCTTCGCCGAAGTGGAAGATGCTGGCGGCCAGGACGGCGTCGGCTTTGCCTTCGGTGATGCCTTCGACGAGGTGGGCGATGCTGCCGACGCCGCCTGAGGCGATGACGGGGATGCCGACGGCTTCGCTGACGGAGCGGGTGAGCGGCAGGTTGAAGCCTTGTTTGGTGCCGTCTCTGTCCATGCTGGTGAGCAGGATTTCGCCCGCGCCGCGCCGCTGCATTTCGCGCGCCCATTCGATGGCGTCGAGGCCGGTGGGGGTGCGGCCGCCGTGGGTGAAGATTTCCCAGCGGCTGTTGTCGGGGTTGACGGCTTTGGCATCGAGGGCGGCGACGATGGCCTGCGAGCCGAAAAAGCCTGCGGCTTCGTCAATCAGGCCGGGGTTGGTGACGGCGGCGGTGTTGATGCTGACTTTGTCGGCGCCGGCGTTGAGCAGGCGGCGTATGTCGGCGACGCTGCGCACGCCGCCGCCGACGGTGAGGGGGATGAAGACTTGTTCGGCCACGGCTTCGATGACGTGGAGGAAGGTGTCGCGGTTGTCGGAGGAGGCGGTGATGTCGAGGAAGGCGATTTCGTCGGCGCCTTCGTCGTTGTAGCGTTTGGCGATGTCGACGGGGTTGCCCGCGTCGCGCAGGCCGACGAAGTTGACGCCTTTGACGACGCGGCCGTCTTTGACGTCGAGGCAGGGGATGATGCGTTTGCTCAGTGCCATGCTGTGCTTCCTTGCGAAAAAAACAGGCCGTCCGTCGGGGGGCGGCCTGAGGGTTAGGAAACGAAGGGGGACAGGATGCTTTTCATGTGTTCGGGCTGGGAGAGCCAGTAAAAGCCGAGCGAGCCGATAACGGAAATGGCGAGGGTGGAGGCAAAGCTGTTGGACAGGCGGTTGACGGCGGTGAGCACCAGTGCGACGTATATCCACTGCACGCCGATTTCCGCCACCCATATGCCGTCCATCGCCGGCAGGGTCATGGACATGAAGCCGCGGATGATGACGGCGATAATCATAAAGCCGAGGCTTTCCGACAGCGCGTAAATGTCGCGGTCGGCCGACCAGATCATCCAAAATCCTAAAACGAATGCTTCTAACATTTTTAATCCCTTTTATTTTGTGTTGTCGGTGTGCGCCTGCTGCGGGCGCGGTGTGTCAAACGGTTTGCGACAGCTCGTCTGCCAGCTTTTGCGCTTGGGCGAAATCGATGCTGCCTTCGTAAATGGCGCGGCCGGTAATGGCGGCGGTGACGCCCCTGCTTTCTGCGGCGCACAGGGCGCGGATGTCGTCCAAGCCGGTGAGTCCGCCCGATGCGGTAACAGGGATGCCTATGGCTTCGGCCAGGCGGACGGTGGCTTCGATGTTGATGCCGCTCATCATGCCGTCGCGGCCGATGTCGGTGTAGATGACGGAGTTGATGCCGTCGCCGGCAAAGCGCCTGCCCAGTTCGGCGGCGTCGAGGCCGGTGAGCGTTGCCCAGCCGTCAACGGCGACATTGCCGTCTTTGGCGTCGAGGCCGACGATGATGCGGCCGGGAAATTCTTTGCAGGCTTCGCGCACGAAATCGGGGTTTTTCGCCGCCGCCGTGCCGATGATGACGTCGTTCAGGCCGAGGGCGAGGTATTTTTCGATGGTGGCCAGATCGCGGATGCCGCCGCCGAGTTGGACGGGAATGTCCGCCGCCACAGCCGCCAGGATTTCTTTGATGGCGGGGAAGTTTTTCGGTTCGCCCGCGAATGCGCCGTTCAAATCGACAAGATGCAGCCTGCGCGCGCCCTGTTGCAGCCAGTGCCGCGCGGTGTGCGCGGGATCATCGGAAAATACGGTGGCTTCTTCCATCAGGCCGCGGCGCAGGCGCACGCAGCTTCCGTCTTTCAAATCGATGGCGGGAACGAGCAGCATGGTTTTTCCTTTATTGGGTGGCAAAGCGCGGCACAACGCTTTTTAATTTCGTTGGGATTGCGCTTTCAGACGGCCTTTGTCCTCAAAACGCGGGGTATGGCGGCTGCATGTAAAGCGCATTTTACACAAATTATCCATTCCAGTGTAAAAAATTACTCAGCAGGGTGAGGCCGGCGTTGTGGCTTTTTTCGGTGTGGAACTGGGTGGCGAACACGTTGTCGCGACCGACGATGCAGGGGAAGGGGTCGGGATAGCTGCTGGTGGCGAGGACGACCGACGGATCGGCGGGGGCGAAGCGGTAGCTGTGGACGAAATAGAAATGCGTATCCTGCGGGATGCCTGCGAACAGGGGATGCGGCTGCGTCTGGTGCACGGTGTTCCAGCCCATGTGCGGTATTTTCAGACGGCCTCCCGCCGCGTCTGTGAGGCCGTCTGAAAAGCGCTCGACGGTGCCGGCAAACCAGCCCAGGCCGGGTGTGTCGCCTTCTTCGCTGCGCTCGAACAGCAGCTGCGCGCCGACGCAGATGCCGAAGAAGGGTTTGTTTTTCAGGGCGTCGGACAGGGCTTCACCCAAGCCGCTCTGTTGCAGGGCGGCCATGCAGTCGGGCATCGCGCCCTGGCCGGGGAAGATGATTTTGTCGGCGGCGGCCACTTCTTCGGCCCGGCCGGTGAGCAGGATTTGCACGTTTGCGCCGCTGATGCGGGCGGCTTCGCGCACGGAGCCGGCAACGGAATGGAGGTTGCCCATGCCGTAATCGACGACGGCTATTTTCATGGCTGGTGTCCTTTGTGTTTTTTGTATCTTTGAAACGAAACGTTGTGTTTTCAGACGGCCTGAACGGGTGTGCGGATGCGGGTTGGAGGCCGTCTGAAAAAACGGAATAAGGTTTGAACCGGCGGACAAACCGCCTGCTCCGGAGGACGGGTCAGGCGGTTGGGACGGTGTTTTAAATAAGCCTAATCGGTGAGCGTGCCTTTTGTGGAAGGCATTTTCCCGGCCATGCGTTCGTCAAACTCCACCGCCATGCGCAGGGCGCGGCCGAAGGCTTTGAACAGGGTTTCGGCCTGGTGGTGGGCGTTGTTGCCGCTGAGGTTGTCGATGTGCAGGGTCATCATGCTGTGGTTGACGAGGCCGTGGAAGAATTCTTCAAACAGGTCGACATCAAAGCGGCCGATGAGGGCGCGGACGAAATCGACGTTGTACACGAGGCCGGGGCGGCCGGAGAGGTCGAGGACGACGCGGCTCAATGCTTCGTCGAGCGGGACGTAGGCATGGCCGTAGCGGCGGATGCCGGTTTTGTCGCCCAGCGCCTGTTTCAGCGCCTGGCCGAGGGTGATGCCGATGTCTTCGACGGTGTGGTGGTCGTCGATGTGGGTGTCGCCTTTGCAGGTGATGTCGAGATCGATCATGCCGTGGCGGGCGATTTGGTCGAGCATGTGTTCGAGGAAGGGCACGCCGGTATCGAAGAGGCCTTTGCCTGTGCCGTCGAGGTTCAGGGTGAGGGTGATTTGGGTTTCGCTGGTGTTGCGGGTGACGGTGACGACGCGGTCGCCTTCGCGGGCGGCAAAGGGCGCGGCCTGCACGGTCTGTTCGGCCAAGGCCGTCTGAACGGCTTCCTGCGAGGTGGTGTCTTTTGCTTTTTTCTCGGGATGGCGTCTGTCCATCCAGCCTTTGGGTTTGCCCATGCTTTTTTCCAGCTTGGCGGCGAGCACGTGGGAGATGCCGCGTCCGTTTTCGCCTTCTTTGTTCAGGCGGGCGCGCAGCTGGTGCAGCGAGGCGGGTTTGGCATAGCCTGCGGCGCGGGCGAGTTTGGACACGCTGCCCGCTTCTTCGACGAGGCGCAGGAAGTTTTCGGTGCGGATGGTTTTTTTATCCATGGTTTGACCTTTCAAATCAAAAAAGTGTTTGCAAAACGTTGGAAACCTGACGGTTCTGCTCGGGCGAACCGACGGTGAATCTCAGGCACTGTTCGAGCAGCGGATGCGAGCCGTGCAGCTTTTTAATCAAAATATTGTGCGCTTTCAGCGCTTCGTATACCGCCGCCGCATCGGGCACGCGCGCGGTGACGAAGTTGGCTTCGCTGGGGAAAACGCGCACCTGCGGCAGGCGGGCGAGTGCTTCGCTCAGGCGCGCGCGTTCTTCTTTTAAAGACACTATCTGCTTAGCCACCCAGCCGTAGCGGCGCAGGGCGAAAGCGGCGGCGGTCAGGCTCAGGCGGTTCATATTGTAGGGCGGCACGATTTTCGCCAGCTCGCCCATCAGCGACGGATGGCCGCAGGCATAGCCCAGCCGCAGCCCGGCAAAACCGATTTTGCTCAGCGTGCGCAGCACTACCAGCTTTTCCTCGCCGCCCGCCTGCGGCAGGAAACTGTCGCCGCTGAACGCGCCGTATGCTTCGTCAACCACCACCACGCCCGGCGCGGCGTCGATAACCGCCTGTACTTCTTCCCGCGCAAAACGCACGCCCGTCGGGTTGTTCGGATAGGCGAGAAAAACCAGGGCGGGGCGGTGGGTTTCCAGCGCGGCCAGCACGGCGGGCAGGTTGAGCGTGAAATCACCGTTCAGCGGCACGCCGACGTATTCCATGCCCGCCAGCGCCGCGTTGTGGCGGTACATGACAAAACTTGGTTCGAGTGCCAGCATTTTCGCGCCCGGTTTGGCCAAAAGCAGCGGCAGGAGTTGGATCAGTTCGTCCGAGCCGTTGCCCAAGGCAATCTGCGCCGCATCGGGAATGGCGAAGGTGTCGCGCAGCAGTTCGGGTACCCCGCAGGCGTCGGGCGCGGGATAGCGGTTGATCTGCGCCTGCGCCAGCTCTTGCGCCAGCTCCCGCATCATGTCGTCGGGAAAACGGCAGGGCAGCTCCATGGCGTCGAGCTTGATGCAGTCTTCGGGCACGGCGGCGACGGCATAGGCCGACATGGCGCGGATTTCGTCGCGAACCAGATGGCTGGTGGGGGTCATTATTTGCTCCGTTGTGCTGGTTTGTTATGTGTTCCGCTCTGTTTTGCATATCGGCTTGGGCGGAAACTGTTGGAATTTTTGCCGCATTATACCGTTTTTAAGCACGGCGTCCCGGCAAAATGCATGATGGGGTTTGTTTTTGATTGTTTACGGCAGAAATCGGATGTGGAAGTGATGATTTTTTCGGAAAAGATGCCGTTTTCGGAACGGGGAATGAAAAAGAGTAAAAGAAATGCTTCTTTTGTTTTGTGGGATATTTTGCCGCTGTGTATGGTTTTTAGCGCGGCATGTTTTAAAAATATGGCATATGGGCATAAAAAGGCCGTCTGAAAGTGAAGTTCCAACGAAGTTAACAAGCGGTTTCCTAAGTGTTCGGGCGGAAGATATGCTTTCAGACGGCCTTTTGCTGCATGGTCTATATTGTTTTCAAGAAGTCCGTTCAGACGGCCTTGTTTTCTTCCGCCAATTCTTCGGCTGCGTTTCGCACCATATCGGGCGTGAGTTTGTTCAGACAGTCGGTGTGCCCCAGCGGGCATTCGCGTTTGAAACAGGGCGAGCAGTCGAGGTTCAGGCTGACGATTTTGGCTTTCGGGCTTAGGGGCGGCGTGTGGTCGGGGCTGGACGAGCCGTAGGCGGCGACAAGTTTTCTGTCGAGCGCGGCGGCCAGGTGCATCAGGCCGCTGTCGTTGCAGATTACGGTGTCGGCGCAGGAGAGCAGGTCGATGGCTTCGGAGAGACTGGTTTTGCCGCAAAGATTGGTGCAGAGGCCGTCTGAAAGGGCGTTGATTTCTTCGGCGATGGGGAAGTCTTTTTGCGAGCCGAACAGCCAAACCTGCCAACCCTGCGCGAGATAACGGCGGCCGAGTTCGGCGAAATGGCGCGCAGGCCAGCGTTTGGCCGGGCCGTATTCCGCGCCGGGGCAGAAGGCGATAACGGGTTTACCCGTGTTAAGGCCGTGCGCGGCGAGGGCGGCTTGGCGGCTTGCGGGGTCGATGGCAAAACGCGGGTTGTCGGAATGGCCGTTGAAGTCGGCTTGGGTAGGGTGGGCGAGGGCGGTGTAGCGGTCGACCATCAGGGGTAGGGCGGCTTTGTCGAGTTTGCGGATGTCGTTTAGGAGAAAATAACGCGATTCTCCCACATAGCCCGTGCGCTGCCTGATGCCGGTGGCCAGCGCGATGACGGCGGATTTGAGCGAACCGGGCAATACGATGACTTGGTCGTAGCCGCGCCGTCCGAGTTCGCGGCCGAGCCGCCAGCGTTTTTTGAGCTGCAACGCGCCGTGGCCGAAGGGGTTTTCGATGATTTCGTTTATTTCGGGCATACGCTCGAATACGGCCATTGACCATTTGGGCGCGAACACGTCGATGGTGCAGCCGGGATGAAGCTGGTGCAGGCGGCGGTAGAGCGGCTGGGTCATGACGCAGTCGCCTATCCAGCTGGGGGAAATGATGAGGATTTTTTTGGACATGGTTTGCGGGCGGTTTGTGGTTTGGCTTTATTTTAATATGGATTGGAGGCCGTCTGAAAACGCTTGGGGCTGAAGTTTCGTTTTCAGACGGCCTTTTTGCCTGCGGCCATTGTTGGCATAATGTGCGGGCTCGGATGTGACAGCCGGTTGACCCGAAAGGCCGTTCCCGCCTATGCGGGAATGATGTTTCTGAAACGTTCGGGCGGTTTGGGTTTGATAAAAGGAAAAGCAGATGGACGAAGCAGTATTGCAGGGCGTGAAATTCGGTGCGGACGGGCTGGTGTGCGCGGTGGCGCAGGACTGGCAGAGCGGGAGGGTGCTGATGGTGGCGTGGATGAACGCCGAGGCGCTGGCGCAGACTGCGGCCACGGGCTACGCGCATTATTACAGCCGTTCGCGGCAAAAGCAGTGGATGAAGGGCGAATCTTCCGGCCACACGCAGAAGGTGCACGAGCTGCGGCTCGATTGCGACGGCGATGCTGTGGTGATGCGGATCGAGCAAAACGGCGGCATCGCATGCCACACGGGGCGGGAGAGCTGCTTTTACAAAGTATGGCGCGACGGCGTCTGGCAGACGGCGGATGCGGTTATCAAAGACGAAGCGGAAATCTACGGCGGCGCAGACCGTCGCTAAATCAGACAAAAGGCCGTCTGAAAACTGAAATATGGCTTTCAGACGGCCTCAAACCGGTTTTCCAAACAGGAGCAGAAACAATGAACAGCGGTATTCTCGACGAAATCCAAAACGTTATCGACTCGCGCAAGGGTGCAGACCCGGAAAGCTCTTATGTGGCGCAGCTTTTTCACAAGGGCGGCGACAAGATTTTGAAAAAAGTGATCGAAGAGGCGGGCGAGGTGCTGATGGCGGCGAAAGACGGCGACAAGGCGCATTTGGTTTACGAAACGGCCGATTTGTGGTTTCACTGCATGGTACTGCTTTCGGCGCACGGCCTGCGGGCGGAAGACGTGGTAAACGAGTTGGCGCGGCGGCAGGGTTTGTCGGGACTGGCGGAAAAGGCGGCGCGGCAGCAATAGGCCGTCTGAAAGCTCATTTTCGGTAAAGCCCGAATCTGTTTGGCAAGCAAAGGCCGTCTGAAACCCTGTTTGAGGTTTCAGACGGCCTTTGGTATGAAAAGCGGCGGTTTAACCCACTTTATCCCCCGGCTGTGCGCCTGCGTCCACGTCCAAGAGTTTCAATTTTCCGTCGGCGGTGGCGGCGGAGAGAATCATGCCTTCGGATACGCCGAATTTGGCCATTTTGCGCGGGGCGAAGTTGGCTACGGCAATCACCATGCGGCCGTTGAGTTCGCTCGGATTCGGGTAGCTGGCGGCGATGCCGGAGAAGATAACGCGTTTTTCAAAGCCGAAATCAAGGTCGAATTTCAAAAGCTTGGTGCTGCCTTCTACGGCTTCGCAGTTGATGACTTTGGCCACGCGCATGTCGATTTTGACAAAGTCGTCAAACGATGCCTGTTCGGCGACTTTTTCGTATTGGCTCTCGGCTTCGGCGGGCGCGGCGGCAGCCTGAATGCTTTGTTTGTTGGCTTCGATTAAGTTGTCCACTTGGGTTTGCTCCACTCGTTGCATTAAATGTTCGTATTTGTTGATGGCGTGGCCTGCGGGCAGGGTTTGCGCGGCCATGTTCCATGAAAGTGCGGGAATGTTCAAAAACGCGGCGGCCTGTTCGGCAACACGCGGTAACACGGGCGCGAGATACACGCTCAACACAGCAAAGGCGTTAATCAGCTCGCTGCACACTTCATGCAGGCGCGCTTCCTGGCCTTCCTGCTTGGCCAGTTCCCACGGCTTGTTGGCGTCGGTGTATTCGTTTACCGCGTCGGCCAGCGCCATGATGTCGCGCAGGGCGCGGGCGTATTCGCGCTCTTCGTAGGCGGCGGCGATGGTTTCGCTCTCGGCGGCGAGTTTGGCCAGCAGCTCGCTGCCCGATACGTCTTCCAGACGGCCTTCAAAACGTTTGGTGATGAAACCGGATGCGCGGGCGGCGATGTTGACGTATTTGCCGACCAAATCGCTGTTGACGCGCGAGATGAAGTCTTGCAGGTTTAAGTCGATGTCTTCGATTTTGCTGTTGAGCTTGGCGGCGATGTAGTAGCGCATCCATTCGGGGTTTAGTTTTTGTTCCAAATAGGATTTGGCGGTGATAAACGTGCCGCGTGATTTGGACATTTTTTGGCCGTCCACGGTTAAAAAGCCGTGGGCGAATACGCCTGTGGGGGCGCGGTGGCCGGAGAAATGCAGCATCGCCGGCCAGAAAAGGGCGTGGAAATACAGGATGTCTTTGCCGATAAAGTGGTACATCTCGGTGTCGGAGTCGGCGCGGAAATAGTCGTCAAACTCAATGCCGATGCGGCTGCACAGGTTTTTAAACGAAGCCATATAGCCTACGGGCGCATCGAGCCACACATAAAAATATTTGCCCGGCGCGCCGGGGATTTCAAAGCCGAAATAGGGCGCGTCGCGCGAGATGTCCCAGTCGGAAAGCGCGGTTTCGCCGTCTTTGCCCAGCCATTCGTTCATTTTATTTAAGGCTTCGGGCTGCAAATGCGGCTGCACGCGGCCGTCTGAAAGGGTGGTACTGCCCGATGTCCATTGTTTCAAATAATCGGCGCACTCGCCGAGTTTGAAGAAAAAGTGTTCGGATTCTTTGAGTACCGGCGTTGCGCCCGATACGGCGGAGTAGGGTTTGATGAGTTCGGTGGGGGAATAAGTGGTGCCGCACACTTCGCAGTTGTCGCCGTATTGGTCGGCGGCGTGGCATTTGGGGCATTCGCCTTTGACGAAGCGGTCGGGCAGGAACATTTGTTTTTCGGGGTCGAAAAGCTGCTCGATGGTGCGGCTTTCGATTTTGCCGTTGGCTTTCAGAGCGAGGTAGATTTTTTCGGAAAGCTCTTTGTTTTCAGGTGAGTGGGTGGAGTAGTAGTTGTCGTAGCCGATGAGAAAGCCGGTAAAGTCGGCCAGATGCTCTTCGCGCACGCGCGCAATCATGTCTTCGGGCTGCACGCCCAGTTTTTGCGCCGCCAGCATTACCGGCGTGCCGTGGGTGTCGTCGGCGCAGCAGTAGCGGCAGTCGTGGCCGCGCAGTTTTTGGAAGCGCACCCAGATGTCGGTTTGGATGTGCTCGACCATGTGGCCGAGGTGGATGCTGCCGTTGGCATAGGGCAGGGCGGAGGTAACGAGGATTTTGCGTGTCATGGCAGGTGGTTAAGCTGTGTTAAAAACGCGGCATTATGCCATAAACGATTAGGGGCTGTTGGCAATACCAATTGCCAACAGCCCCTGGGGCGCGTTGACAATCAGCCTTGCGGCGGTATTTTTGGTAAAAATCCACGCCTGCCGCGTCAAAAATGCTCGCAAGATATTCAATCTTGCTGCGCTTTTTTCCTTGCAGGCGCGAATTTTTCCTCAAAAAACCGCTTCGCAAGCTGAATGTCAACACGCCCTAGGCCGTCTGAAAGAGGAAAACTGCGCTTTCAGACGGCCTCTGCGTCGGTTTCTACATAACAACGCCCGTCAGCAGGGTGCCGATAAGCAGGGAGAGGAAAAGGGCGGCGTTGATTAGCGGCTCGGCCAGATAGGCGAGCAGCGGGGCAAGCAGGCCGGCGATCAGGGCGAGAAAGACGATCCATGTGCCGTAAGGTTCGATTTTTTGGAACTGCGCCGACCATTTGGCGGGCAGGAAGCTGTCGAGGAAGCGGCCGCCGTCGAGCGGCAGTATGGGCAGCATGTTGAGCACGAATAAAAAGGCGTTGAACGAGACGCCGAAGCTTGCCATTCCGGCCAGCGCTTCGCCGAAGGAAACGGGGACGACGGGCAGCAGCCCCATCAGCACCGCCCAGGCGAAGGCCATCAGGAGGTTGGCCAGCGGGCCGGCGATGGAGATGGTGCGCCAGCCGAGGCGGGCGTCGCGCAGGTTGCGGGTAATGACGGGCACGGATTTTGCCCAGCCGAAAAAGAAGGGCGAGCCGCTGACAATCAGGATGGAGGGGACGATGATGGTGCCGAACAGGTCGATATGCGCCAGCGGGTTGAGGGTGAGGCGGCCGAGTTTTTCCGCCGTGTTGTCGCCCCAGTAGCGGGCGGCGTAGGCGTGGGCGGCTTCGTGCAGGGTGATGGCCAGCAGGGCGGGCGCGATCATTAGAAGGAAGGAGGCGGGGTCGAAATTCATGGTGTGTGGTCTTTCTTGGTGTGGGAGGCCGTCTGAAAGCGCAGCTTCAACGAAGTTAAAGGCCGTTTTGCGCTTTCAGAAACGTCATTCCCGCGAAGGCGGGAACGGCCTTGTTTTTAGGAAGACAGGTAAACGGAGGCGATGGCCACGGCGTTGTTCGCCATATGGATAGCGATGGGGTAGCGGATGTCGCGCAGGTGCAGATAGGCGGCGGACAGCACTGCGCCGAGCGTGCCGTATAGGACGAGGGCGGGGATGTCCGTTCCCGAGTGCATGAAGCCGAAGAGCAGCGAGGACGATAAAAACGCGTGGGCGCGGCCTTCGGGCTGATCGATGCTGCGGCCGAACAGGCCGAACAGTGCGCCGCGAAACAGCCATTCTTCCGCCAGCGGTGCGAACAGCACGATGTCGGCCAGCGCTACAGATACGGGCAGATGGCGTGTCCATTCGATAATTGCCTGCTGGTTTTCCGTGTCTTTCACGGGTGTGTCGAAGAAAAAGTTCAACACGTGCAGGCCGTATTCGCCTGCCAGCAGCATCAGCGCGAGGTAAAACGCGCCCCAGCAGAGCTTGCGTTTCAGGGAGATGTCTGCGGGTTTGGCAAAGTAGCCGCCGATAGGGCGGCCGGTGCGGTAGGCTCGGTAAAACAGAATCAGCACCGGCGCGGCGACGGCGGCGAACACGGCGGTTTGGTAAAGCGCGGCGGTGTTGCCGATCTGCCCAGTGCGGCGGTTGATGTCGACCAGTGTGTAAACCAGCGTGGGCACGACAAACAGCAATAGCAGGCAGCCGGTGAATTTCAGAATGTCCGTGATTTTGTTCATGCAAACCCTTTCAGACGGCCTTTTCAGACGGCCTCACAAGCCGAACACGGCCTTGTCGCCCCGTCCCTCGCGTACCAAAACCGTGCCGTCGGTCATGTCCACCACCGTGGTCGGCTCGGTGCCACACCAGCCGCCGTCGATCACTAAATCGACGGAATGCTCCAGGCGGTCGCGGATTTCGTAGGGGTCGGTGAGCGGCTCTTCGTCTTCGGGCAGCATCAGCGTGCACGAGAGCAGCGGCTCGCCCAACTCGCGCAGCAGCGCAAGGGCGATGGCGTTGTCGGGCACGCGCAGGCCGATGGTTTTGCGTTTCGGGTGCAGCGTGCGGTTGGGCACTTCCTTGGTGGCCTGCAAAATAAAGGTGTAGCTGCCGGGCGTGGCCGCTTTGAGCTGGCGGAATTGGGCGTTGTCCACCTTGGCGTAAATGCCCAGCTCGGCCAAATCGGCGCAAACCAACGTCAGATGGTGTTTCAAATCGATTTTGCGGATGCGCAGAATCCGCTCCATCGCCTCCTTGTCGCCCAAACGGCAGCCGAGCGCGTAGCAGGAATCGGTGGGATAGGCGATCACGCCGCCCTTGTGCACGATTTCCGCCGCCTGCCGGATCAGTCGCTCTTGCGGATTGTCGGGATGGATGGCAAAAAACTGAGCCATGATGAATGCTCCTTAAAAAATATTGGGCTTGGCAAGCCAATTTTATGCTTGCCGTTTACCCAGAAGATTTAATACCTTAATACTGAATGTATCTTTCATTGTTAAAGATTCAATATTGACTTCTTGAAAACGCTAACTATTTTCTTCAAACGAGTATTGATAAAGCTTTTTATTGAGGGCATCAAAAAAATAACCGTAAAAATGATTGCTTCTGCTTTCATCCTCAATAAAATCAGTGATATAGACATATTTTGCATCTATATCCAAATAAGATATTATTTTTCAAACAATTGAGGAAATTCAACGGGAAATTCCCTTGTGAGCTCTTCAATATCTTCAAGGAACACACTATTCGGAATGTCTTTTAGATCCAATGGCTGCATGGCATTTCCTTTTAGATAGTTAATAACAAGACTTCTTGCGTAAAGAGGTAATTACGCCTCTTAAAATTTCCAAATACAGAGGCCGTCTGAAAAACCTGTTGGCCGAAAAAAGCCGCGAATGATACCCTAGCCGCTCTGCCGACAAAAGGAAAACCCATGTCCCGCCTGATTGCCCTTATTCTCTGCGCCCTTATCCCCGCTGCCGTTCACGCCGCTGCCACGGCCGAATCCTACCAATGGGCCGCCCCCGTCAAAGCGGATGCCAACCTCTACCGCATCGACGACAAACTCTACCGCAGCGAGCAGCTCACCCGCGCCGATGCCCCGCAGCTTGCCGATCTGGGCGTCAAAAGCGTCGTCAACCTGCGCTATTTCGACCGCAACGACAACGACACCGCCCTCGCCGGACACGGCCTCGCCCTGCTCAACAAACCCCTGCTCACTTGGCGCGTCACCCCGCGCCAAATCGCCGAAACCCTCTACCTGATCGAGCAACGCCAGACGCACGGCGCGGTTCTCATCCACTGCTACCACGGCGCCGACCGCACCGGCCTTATCTCCGCCATGTACCGCATCGTCTACCAAAACTGGCCGATAGAAGAAGCCAAACGCGAAATGCAGCAAGGCCCCTACGGCTACCACAGCATCTGGCGCAACCTCGCCAAGCTGTTCACCGAAGACAAAGTCCGCCAAGTGAAGGCCGAACTGGCCAAACTCAAAGCACAGGCGCAGTATAGTGAAACAAAATAGGAAAGATACAAGGCCGCAAGCCAAAGACAGTATGGGTAATACGGGGCAGGTTTTCTTGGCATTTTAAATGCCGTAGAAAGCCGCCCTCTTCGAGCTAAGGCGCAGCAACGCTGTATATTTTCTATTTTGGTTAACTATTAAAACCGCCGAAGGCTTCGCCGTCCCACAGCAACCGCAAACCTTTGTCCGCCATCGCGCCGTCGATAACGGCAAACGCCAACTGCAAAGCCTGCACGCCGTCCGCACCGAAAACCCGAAAACACATGTCCCTGCCCGCCCCGACGATACGGCAGGGACACACCCATTCGCCCGTTTCGGCCGCAAACGGTTTGCCAAACAGAACTTCCACCGTTTCATCGGGCCGGTCGGCAAGCGTCAGCAGACGGTAAACCGCCGCCTCGGCACGCGTCAGTTTGTCAGACATAAAACTCCTTTCGTTTACCTGTGTGCCAATGCCGCCGCCAAACCGTTCTGCGGCAGCCGGCACCTTCCTTTTAACATTAAGGCAGAGGCAGGATACCATTAAGGCCGTCTGAAAGCGCAAACCGCCCTTCAGAAACATCATCGCCGCGTTTATGTCCTGAAGGGGTAAAGGCGGGGACGGCCTCAAACCAGTACACTTCCATTATTTTTTCAGACGGCCTCCATCATGCAAACCGACCACAAGCCCACCCTCGACGTCATTATTCCCTGCTACAACGCCGCCGCCACCCTGCGCGCCGCCGCCGAAAGCGCGTTGGCGCAAAGCCGCGTGCGTCAAGTCTGGCTGGTCGACGACGCCTCGCAAGACCGCACAGCCGAGGTGATGGCGGAGCTTACCGCACAATACCCGCAAATCCGCTGCACACGCCTGTCGCAAAACGTCGGCGCCGCCCAAGCCCGTAACTGGGGCGTGTTACAGAGCGATGCTGATTTCGCCGCCTTTCTCGATGCCGACGACGCCTACGAAGCTGAAGCCCTCGCTCCCGCATATCTCGCCCTCGAAACCATACCCTACCTCGCTCTCATCCGCCTCAAACTGCGTCCCGCCGGTTTTCCCGACCATTACACAGCCCATCCCGCCTTCGCCGAAGCCTGGCAGCGGCTGGAAATGACCGTCGGCGGCAATATGGTCTTCCGTCGCAGCGTCCTGCTGGCCTGCGGCGGCTTCCCGCAAGACGCCCTGTTCCGCCGCTTCGGCGGCGAAGATGCCGCCCTCGGCATCGCCCTCACCCGTGCCGCCGTCGTCGGCACCCTGTTCGGCAGCCGCGACCCCGCCGTCATCCACAACCACCACCCCGGCATCCACGCCGAAAAACTGCTCGACGCCGCCCTCTTCGGCAAAATGCCCGACGGCATGACCGAACGACACCAGGCTGAAGCGGAAGCCGTCACCCAACGCATCTGCGCCGCCATAGAAAGCCTGAAAACCACCCTGTCTTTCGGCCAAACCGGCATCACCGTTCTGAAAACCGACTACGCATAAGAAGATTAAGCATTAAACAAGCAACAACAGCGTCAGGCTGTCTGAAAGCGAAGCCTCAGCGAAGTCAAAACACCGCAGACAAAAAACGCTTGACGCCCGACTGCTCCGCCGATATTATGCGCGACTTCGATTATTCGATGGGTCGTTAGCTCAGTCGGTAGAGCAGCGGACTTTTAATCCGTTGGTCGAGCGTTCGAATCGCTCACGACCCACCAAAATCCTGAAAAAAGCCAAATCGGATTCCGGTTTGGCTTTTTTTATAATTTTCGGAATCTCAATCAAAACGGTCTGAATAAAACATACCGTGACGCTATCTGCAATGTTCAGTACTAATACCGATCGTTATTTCAAATATATCAATGCCAAATCCCAAATATCTCCAAATTAATACCGTTTAGAATATGTAAAGAAAAAACAAAAAACTGCAAAAAATACCTTGCAAGCAAAAATTGTTTTTATTAGTATGCCGTCCCTATGAAAAATGACCGCCTATTAACCTTTTCCGTTTTCGGATTCGTTGTGCTGATGCACGCGGCGCTGTTTGCGCTGCTGCTTTTGCTCAACAACAAGCCCGAACTTCCCGATGTGGAAGATATGGAGTTTGTCGATTTGGCCGCTTTCGGTCCGCCGGGCGGCGGAGGCGGGGGCGAGCCGGAGGCTGCTCCGGCGCCGGAGCAGCCTCAGCAGGCAGAGCCGCAGCCCGAGCCTGAGAAGCCCAAACCCCGGCCACCGATCGAGAAGCCGAAGCCGGTAGTGAAAGAACCTGAAAAGCCGAAGCTCAAACCGGTGATTACGCACGACCGTAAAGCCGATATCCGCATTCCGAAAGAGGAAAAACCGGAAGAAAAAATCGAGCCCAAGCCGCAACCGAAACCCGAACCCAAGCTCGAGCCGAAACCGGCTCCGCCCGCACCTCCCGCGCCGCCTCCGGCGAAAAAACCGGAATTCACCGCTCCCGGCGGTACCGGCAGCGGCGAGGGGCAGGGCACCGATCCGAAAGCCCACGGCAAACCCGGCAGCACGGGAACGGGCGGCGGCAGAGGCGGCGGCGACGGCACGGGAGACGGCCCCGGCACCGGGTCGGGCAGAGGCCCCGGCAGCGGCGGCGGAAGCGGTGGTGGTGACGGTGCCGGCGGCAGCGCAGGCAATGCCATCGTCAAAGCCGGAGGCAGACTGGCCACACCGTCTTATCCGCCCCTTTCAGTCGAAAACGGCGAAACCGGCACGATTGTGATGGAGGTGCTCGTCGATCCGAGTGGACGCGCCACCGAGGTGAAAATCACCAAAGGCAGCGGCTATGCCCGCTTAGACGCCGCGGCCAAACGCGGAGCGATGTCGGGGCATTACCAAACCCACGGCAAATGGGTACGCTTCAAAGGCGCGAAAATCGTTTTCGAGCTTAACGATTAATCCCTCGGAGGCCGTCTGAAAAAACGGCACACGCGTTCAGACGGCCTCCGTCGACCAATTTCAAATCAACAGCAAAAGAGAGCAGCACAATATGGATTTACTACACGTTTTCAAACAAGGCGATTTCGTTCTGATCACCGCCTTCATCATCCTCATCATCATGAGTCTGGCCACTTGGACGGTGATGATAGTCCGCACCATCAAACTGCGCCGCGCCAAAGCCGGCAACGCCCGCGTCAAAGAGCTGATTTGGAATGCCAAATCGCTGGAAGAGGCTGTGAAAATTGCCCGCGAACACGAATCGCCGATGAGCGACATGCTGCTTGATGCAGTGAAAACCGACGAAACCTTCCACCGCAACAAAGATGCCAACCTCGCATCCGGCGTTCCCTTCGGCCCGTACCTGCTGCGCCAGATCCAATACAGCATCAGCCAGATCATGCGCCGTTTCGACGGCGGCCTCACCGCCCTTGCCTCCATCGGTTCGAGCGCGCCGTTTATCGGCCTGTTCGGCACCGTATGGGGCATCCACAAAGCCCTGCTCAACATCGGCCAAAGCGGCCAAGTCAGCATCGCTGCCGTAGCCGGCCCCATCGGCGAAGCACTGATTGCCACCGCCGTCGGCCTCTTCGCCGCCATTCCTGCCGTATTGGCCTATAACTTCCTCGTGCGCGGCAACAAAACCCTGCTGCAAGACCTCAACGCCTTCGGCCACGACCTGCACGCGCAAATCCTGAACAAAAAAGACAAGGAGTAAGCCATGTCCTTTTCGATGAACGACGGCGACGACGACGCACCGGTAAGCGACATCAACGTCACCCCGCTGGTAGACGTGATGCTGGTGCTGCTGATCGTGTTTATGATCACCATGCCCGTGCTCACCCATTCCATCCAAATCCAGCTGCCGACTGCTTCCGTGGACGCGCAGTCGGAAGAAGAACAGAAGCCGAAAGAACCGATGTGGCTGTCGGTGGACGACAGCGGCCAATATTTCATCGACCGCAGCAGCACGCCCACAGCCAAGGAAAACCTCGCTTCCGCCTTTGCCGAAGCCGTGGCGCGCAACCCCGACGTCGTGCTGGCGGTAGACGCCTCGAAAGACGTCGATTACGGCACGGTGATCCAAGCTATCGACATGGCCAAAGAAGCCAAAATCAAAAAAATCGGCTTCAACACCGAAATCAAAAGTGTTGCCCCGCCGCAGTAAACCGCCGCGAAAACAGCAAGGCCGTCTGAAAACTCCGCCCCGACAGGGCAGGCATTTTCAGACGGCCTTTTCCTTGCTGCCCGCCCCGCTCGTTGCCCGCACCATGCGGCAGATGATATAAACACGGCTTTCAGACGGCCTCTTTCATGCAGACAAAAGGCCGTCTGAAAGCCGCCATCACATCCCACGGAACGCACCATGAAAAAACTCACCACCGCCTCGCCAAACTTCCGCAGCGAACTGGACAAACTGCTCGCCTTCGAAACCGCGCAAAACCCCGAAACCGAACGCATCGTGGCCGACATCTGCAACGACGTCCGCCGCCGTGGCGACGCAGCCCTTATCGAATACACCAACCGCTTCGATGGCACATCCGCGCACAGCATCGCCGATCTCACCCTGAGCCAGAGCGAACTCAAAGCCGCTTTCGATCGCTTGGACGCCGACATACAAGCCGCTCTGCAAACCGCCGCCGAGCGCGTTGAAAGTTACCACCGCCGTCAAAAACTCGAATCGTGGAGCTACACCGACGAAGACGGCACCCTGCTCGGCCAACAGATCACCCCCCTCGACCGTGTCGGAATCTACGTTCCCGGCGGCAAAGCGGCCTATCCCAGCTCCGTCATCATGAACGCCATACCTGCCCACGTTGCCGGCGTCGGCGAAATCATCATGGTCGTCCCCACCCCCAAGGGCGAGCGCAACGACATCGTGCTGGCCGCCGCCTACGTTGCCGGCGTCACCCGCGCCTACACCGTCGGCGGCGCGCAGGCCGTTGCCGCACTCGCCTACGGCACACAAAGCATCCCCCAAGTCGACAAAATCACCGGCCCGGGCAACGCCTACGTCGCCGCCGCCAAACGCCGCGTCTTCGGCGTCGTCGGCATCGACATGGTGGCCGGCCCCTCAGAAATCCTCGTCATCGCCGACGGCAGCACCCCTGCCGACTGGGTGGCCATGGATCTCTTCAGTCAGGCAGAACACGACGAAATCGCCCAAGCCATACTGATTGCCACCTCGCAAAGCTACCTCGACGACGTTCAGACGGCCATGAACCGCCTGATAAACGACATGCCCCGCCGCGCCATCATCGAAGCCTCGCTGGGCGGCAGGGGTGCGATGATACTGGCGCGCGACTTGGACGAAGCCTGCGAAATCGCCAACCACATCGCCCCCGAACACCTCGAACTCTCCGTCGAAAACCCCGAACGCTGGGCGGAAAAAATCCGCCACGCGGGTGCAATCTTTATGGGACGCTACACCAGCGAAAGCCTCGGCGACTACTGCGCCGGCCCCAACCATGTCCTGCCCACCAGCCGCACCGCCCGTTTTTCCTCGCCGCTGGGCACCTACGACTTCCAAAAACGCTCCAGCCTTATCCGCGTCTCCGAACAGGGCGCGCAGACGCTGGGCAAAACCGCCAGCCTGCTCGCCCACGGCGAAAGCCTCACCGCCCACGCCCGCGCCGCCGAAATGCGCCTGCGCGATTGACGTTTGTGCCGCAGCAAAGCAAAAAGGCCGTCTGAAAACCCGAATCAGGGTTTTCAGACGGCCTCTGCTGTGAAGGTAGAGTATGTGGCACAACCACGCACGCGGTTTGTGGAATTTTTTGGAAAATCTTCTGATAAAAAACAAAGACCGCGTGCGTTGCTTCGAGGCGGCGCCATTGTGGCAGACATCGGTTTCGGCAATAACCTGTACTTCCGTGCCGTCCTGCAATTCGGTAACCACCACCGACTGCGCCGAAGGCGAACCGCGCAGGTTCAGTGCGCCGTAGCCCGACTCGCTGATCACTACCGCCTGATAACGTGCAAGCTTCTCCACAGGTTTTTTCTTCAACGCCTCCTGCTTGGATTTTTCCGCTTCCTGTTTGGCCTGTTCTTCCTGCGCCTGCTTTTGCTCTTCCGCCTCAAATGCCTGCCTCAGTTCCATGTCCGCTTGCGCTTGGCGGTAGATTTCATCTTCCCGCTGCTGCTGTCTGACTTCCTGTTCTTCCAGCTTCGCTTTTTCGGCGCGTTCGGCTTCCTGTTTCTGCTGCTGCGCCAGCTGCTCTTTCAATGCGGCCAGCTCTTTTTTCGTTTCGTCGTCGCCTTGCTGCAAAGGGCAGCCCGCCAGCAGGAACACAGCGGCAGCAAGGGGGATCAGTTTTTTGTTTGTCATGGGTAACTCGCTTTTCAATGTGTTTGGTTTTGTGGAAAGAGATCGTCTGAAACGGATTTGTAAGGTTTTTCAGACGATCTGAGAGGGCTATCTTTTGCAAATAACGCTTTCGCCTTTAATGTCGACGACGTATTCCGGCTTGCACACCAGTTTTGCATCCGGCAGCTTCATATTAGTTACACTGATCTCGTACTGCCAGCGACGGGTGGGAAAATTGTTTCCCTGAAAGTCGTCTTCCCGCGCCGGGGCGTATTTGTCTGCCACTACCCTGATGCGGCTGCCATCAAGAACTTTTATGGATTGGATAAAACGATTGTTCAATGCTTTGGACTGATCTTCATAATCCTGATTCGGATTGATTCCGTTGGCTCTGTCCATTTTGTCGAAGAGATTTTTATCGGTAACGGTAAAACGGTTTCCCGTTTGCACCACCCGCGCTAGACCGTAGTAATTCGTGCCCGAACCGCCCGAACATCTTGTTTCTCCTGTATCGGGGTCTTTAAAGTAATCTGGGGCACTTGTTTCCTATAGCACCAAATAAACCGGCTGCGGCAGTTCCGACTGCACCATGATTTTTTCAAAACCGGCATCACAGGCTTCCGCTCTTGCTGCTTTTATGGCGGCTCTTACTGCCTGTTTTTTCTCCTCCGTCGTCGGTTCTGCCTGCGCTATGTTTGCCGCGATTAACGCGGAGGCAGCCAGCAATACGGCAAAGGCGCGCGCCGAAAAAATGTTTTTCATTTGTTGTTCTTGGTAAGAGTTTACAATCGAATGTGAACCGATCTGGCGGGCTGCGACCAAACCGTCTAAAATCCGCTGCCATCGGTTAAATAATTGTAAACGCCGTTTACATTATGCTGCCAGCAGCAAAAAGTGGAGCGGTACACACGAAAAGTGTTGTTATGAAAATCTACGAGAAAATCCGCGCGCTGCGCGAAGAGCGGCAGTGGTCGCAGGAGGAGCTGGCCGTGCGGCTGGGATTGTCGGCCAACGGCTACGCTAAAAATTGAACGCGGCGAAACGCGCCTGAACCTGCCGCATCTGGAACAGATCGCCGAAATCTTTGACACCGACATCCTCAACCTGATCGCGCAGGAAGACGGGCGGTACAGCATGTCCGTCAACAACATTTCATCCGATAACTACCAAAACATCTACGACAGCCAAATCCAAATGGCTGCCGAAATCGACAAGCTGCAACTGATGCAGAAACACCAAGCGGAAATGCTGGCGCAGAAAGACCGCGAGCTGGGAGCCTTACAGGAAATCATCCGCCTGATGCGCGAGCGGCAGGCTTAAGCCCGCGGCAAAGCAAAAAGGCCGTCTGAAAGCGCAGCTTCAACGGAGTTAAAACCCGTTTTACGTTTTCAGACGGCCTTGCATCACGTCAAATCGGTATCGCCAATCAGCGGTGGTAATTCGGCGCTTCTTTGGTGATTTGTACGTCGTGGACGTGCGATTCGCTCATGCCTGCGGAAGTGATTTCGACAAACTCGGCTTTTTCGTGCATATCGCGGATGGTGGCGCAGCCGAGGTAGCCCATGCTGGAGCGCAGGCCGCCGGTGAGCTGGTGGATGATGTTGACAATCGGGCCTTTGTAGGGCACGCGGCCTTCGATGCCTTCGGGCACGTATTTGTCTGCGCTTTCCTGTTTGTCTTGGAAGTAGCGGTCGTTCGAGCCTTGGCTCATTGCGCCGAGCGAACCCATGCCGCGATAGGATTTGTAGGAGCGGCCTTGGTAGAGTTCGATTTCGCCGGGGGCTTCTTCCGTGCCTGCAAACATACCGCCGAGCATCACGCTGGACGCGCCTGCGGCAAGGGCTTTAGCCACGTCGCCGGAGAAGCGGATGCCGCCGTCGGCAATCAGCGGTACGCCTGTGCCTTTGAGGGCTTCGGCAACATTGTGGATGGCGGTAAGCTGCGGTACGCCCACGCCGGCAACGATGCGGGTGGTGCAGATGGAGCCGGGACCGATGCCCACTTTCACTGCATCTGCGCCTGCGGCAACCAAGTCCAGCGCGGCTTTGGCGGTGGCGATGTTGCCGCCGATAACCTGCACGCCGGGGAAGTTTTCTTTAACCCATTTCACGCGGTCGAGCACGCCCTGGCTGTGGCCGTGTGCGGTATCGACGACGATAACGTCTGCGCCTGCCGCTACCAGTGCGCGTACGCGCTCTTCGGTATCCGCGCCCGTGCCGACGGCCGCACCCACGCGCAGACGGCCTTCGGAATCTTTGTTGGCATTGGGAAATTCGGTGGTTTTGATGATGTCTTTAACGGTAATCAGGCCTTTGAGTTCGTCGTCGGCATTGAGTACCAAAACGCGCTCGACTTTATGGGTGTGCATTAGTTCGCGCGCTTCGTCGATGCTGGTGCCTTCGGCCACGGTAACGAGGCGTTCGCGCGGGGTCATGATGGCGGACACGGGCAAATCGAGGCGGTTTTCAAAGCGCAGGTCGCGGTTGGTTACGATGCCGACCACTTTGCCGTCTTTGACAACGGGCAGGCCGGACATTTTGCGTTTGCGTTGGGCGCGCAGTTCCAGCAGTTCGCCGATTAACACGTCGGGCGCAACGGTAACGGGGTCTTTAACGATGCCGCTTTCGTGGCGTTTGACTTTTTCCACCGCTCTGGCCTGCTGTTCGGGTGTCATGTTTTTATGGATGATGCCGATGCCGCCTTCCTGCGCCATCGAAATGGCCAAGCGGGCTTCGGTTACGGTGTCCATGGCGGCGGAGAGGAGGGGGAGGTTGAGCGAGATGTCGCGGGTGAGCTGCGTTTTGAGGGAAACGTCGCGCGGCAGCACTTGGGAATGTGCGGGAACGAGCAGGACGTCGTCGAAGGTGTAGGCTTTTTCTACGATACGCATGATGCTTTAACTTTCAGTTTGTGCAAGATGCACGGCATTGTATCAAATTTGCCGCGCCCGCCCCAAACAGTTTGGCGGCAAAACGGGCGATAACATGACGGCATAGGGATAAATGCGGTACAATCCGCGCCATTCCGAATAACGAACATAGAAGAGAGTTGAACGATGCACATTACCCGTATTGCAAAAGCATTGGTTTTGGGCGGCCTGCTGGTGTCCGGCAGTTTGTATGCGGCTGGTTCTGAGGTATACCGCTGGAAAGACGGCAAAGGCAACGTCTATTCCGACGTGCCGCGCGGCCTCAAACCCACCCAGTCCACCATCATCAACATCCGCACCCACAAAGTCACCCCGCCTGCCAGCGCCACCACGCAGCCCGCCTCCGTCACCACAGTGGGCGATCCCAACGCCGCGCCGTCGCTGGCCGACCAGCAGAGTGCGCTGAACGCCAAGCTGGCCGAGCAGAACAAAGAAGCGGAAAAACGCAACAAAGAAATCGAAGAGCAGAACAAACAGACCGCCGAGGCCAACTGCAAAACCGCGCAGATGAACCTGTCCTACGCGCAAAGCGCCCGCACCGACAAACGCGAAGCGCTGATTGAACGCTTCAACCAAGACGTTTCCAAATACTGCAAATAAACCAGCCGTATCCGCTTGAAGGCCGTCTGAAAATATTTTTCAGACGGCCTTTTGTTGTGGCTGATACAGCCGGTTTCGCAGCCGATGCCCCCGCCTTGCCAAGCGGCTTTCGCCAAAAGCACCGCGCCGCCTAAGCCAGCACCTTAACCGTATGCCGCTCCTTACGCAGCTTTTCTTTCAGCACCGCAGGCAGCGAACGGTCGAAATACCACAGCCCGTCGGGCATCAGCAGCGCGCCGCCCGAGCAGGAAAACGACAGGCTACCCAGCGCCTCGTCCGTTTCCGTGATTTCCAGCGTGTGCGCCTTGCCCCAGTCCGCCACCGGCAGCAGAGCCGCAGCATCGGCCGTTTTGCGGTTGTGCGCATTCAGGCCGTCTGAAGACGCGCATTCGCCGCCGCAGCCGCCGCAAGCGGCCACAGGGCAGGGCGCGTTTTTGGCGAAGGTAGGCGGCAGAATATCGAGCAGCGCGGGGCACAAACCCTGCTCGCGCGCCCATGTGTCCAGCGCCCGTTTTGCCGCTTTCTTGTGCAGGAACAGGCCGTTGGGCTTTTCTGCCGACAGGCCGTCTGAAAGCCGCACCAGCCTTGCCTGCAAATGCCCGCGCTCATTGCTGCGCAGCCGCACGGTCAGATATTCCTGATCCGCCGCGTTTTCAGACGGCCTGAAACCGTATTCCGCCGCTGTTTGCGCTTTCAGCATCAGCGCGTGCAGCGCGCCTGCTGCGGGCAGGAAACGGATTTCCGCCGCCGCGCGCAAAGGTTTCTGTTTGTGCAGCAGCTCTGACGCTTCGGAAAACGTCTGCCGGTGCGCCGCCAGATGCAGCGGCTTGCCTGACGCATCAAGCCACAGCAGCACGCCGTGGCCGTCGGACAAAGCGTCAAGCTGCCGCTCCAGCGCATCGGACAAACCGGCCGGCGGCAGACGGGGACGCAGCAGCTTGCCGGCCTGCTGCGCCAGCGTTTCCCGTCCCAAATCCGCCGCTGCGGTTTCCAAATAGTCTGCCAGCGCCAGCACGTCGCTCATCGCGCGGTGGCGCGGCGCGGCGGCAATGCCGTGGCGCTCGATGATGCTCTCGAGGCTGTGCTTGAAAAACTGCGGGTAGAGGCGGCGCGAAAGCTGCACCGTGCACAGCGTCGGCACGGCAAAATGCAGGCCGCAGCGGGCGAACTCGCGGCGCAGAAAGGTGTAGTCGAATTTGCTGTTGTGCGCCAGCAGCACGCAGCCGCGCAGTAGCAGCAAGAGTTCGCCTGCCAGCGCGGCAAACGGCGGCGCGCCGGCCACCATACCGTCGTCGATGCCCGTCAGCGCGGCGATAAAGGCGGGGATGCCGCGCTGCGGATTGACCAGATGCGTATAGCGCGTCACGCCGCCGTCGTCGAAACGCAGCAGGGCGATTTCGGTGACGCGGTCGCTGTCGGGATTGCCGCCCGTGGTTTCCAAATCGATCACCACCGCAGGCTGCCCGAATGCCGTCAAAAACTCTGCCAAAGCGCGCCAGCGCAAAGAATCCGTCATTAAAATTCCGTTACCGTTCAAGAAAAAGGCGGCATTTTACCGCCGTGGCGGAAAATTTTCAGCAAGAATGCTTGACAGCCCTAATGCCGACCCATATAATCTGAATCTTTCTCGCACCCGTAGCTCAGTTGGATAGAGTATCTGGCTACGAACCAGAGGGTCGGGCGTTCGAATCGCTCCGGGTGCGCCAGAAAAACTACGCGCCCATCGTCTAGCGGTTAGGACATCGCCCTTTCACGGCGGTAACCGGGGTTCGATTCCCCGTGGGCGTGCCAGCATTCCGAAAGCCCTGCAAGAAATTGCAGGGCTTTCTTTTTGTTGTCCGGCAAGCGCGCCGTTTGCTTTGGCAGAGGCCGTCTGAAAACCGAAAAGGCTTTCAAACGGCCTGTGATATGGCGGATCGCCTGCGGTTTGGTTTATTTGATTCCTTTGTTCGGACGGTATCCGGGTTGCGCGTTATCGGTTTTGGCGGCTGTTTTCAGACGGCCTCAGTGCTGCCCTACAGGCAGACGAATATCAATGCCGGGGCGGCGGAGTGGAGCAGGCTGTCGCGTGCGGCGGCATCAAGATGGAAATGGTCGCCCGCCTGTGCGCCGCTGTCGAAAAAATATTCCAAGGCGGCAATGAGTTTGGCGTAGGCGGCATCGCCGGTGAGGCAGATGGTGTCGCCTGAGTCGCTGATGCCGACAGACAGCAGCCCGCCGCTTGCATCGGCGCAGATCAGTTGCAAAAAGGCAAACGGGCGCGGCAGGGCGGCATCGGGGTCGGCGGGCAGCGGCAGGCGGATGCTGCGGTTTTGCGCCATCAGTCGGGCAAGTGCGGCGGAGGCGGCGGCATCGGCGGCAAATTCGATTCTGCGTCCGTCCTTGTCGCCGCTGATGAAGACGGCGGGGGTTTCGTGCGTGGTGGTGTTTAACACGGCGGGATTTCTTCGTAGTCTTCGGGGTTCCCAACCAGCGGTTCTTCGCCGTCGAACAGGTCGTACCAGATTTGCCGGAAGAGTTCGCGGACGGGCATCTGCGGCGGGACGGCAACGACGGATTCGTAGGGAAACGCGTCCGCCAAGTCGCTTTCCGGCCAGAAGTTCAGTCCGTAGCGCAGGCTTTCTTTGACGCGGAATTGTTCGGACGGGGTCAAGCTGCGGTAATGCGGGGCGATGTAATCGGCAACCATGCTGCGGATGCTGCTGCGGTTGGTAAGGTCCAGGCCGCCGTAGTCGGGCAGGGTGTCGTCGCAGCCTTCGTTGAGGCAGACAAGCAGCAGGCCGAGGTATTGTTTGCCGGTTTTCTTTTTCTTCATTTGCTGTTTTGTCTGTTTGAGGCCGTCTGAAAGCGCGGTTTCGGCTTGGGAAAAATCCGTTTTCAGACGGCCTCAATGTTTGGTTTTGCCCGCGCTGCTGCCCGCTGCAAAGGCGGGGCAGGATGGGGGATAGGGTGTTTGCGGAAAGTTTTTTAACGGTAAAACGAAAAAGGCCGTCTGAAAAACGCTTTCAGACGGCCTTTGCCATGTGTTTATTTTTCGACGAACCGGCCGTAGGCCATGATGCGGCCGAAGCGGCGTTCGAGCAGATCGGCCTGTGGCATGTCCTGCGCGGCGCGGAGCTGGTCAGTGAGCACTTCGCGCACGTTGTTCATCAGTTCGTCGTAGTTGCGGTGTGCGCCGCCCAGCGGTTCGTCGATGACTTTGTCGATCAGGCCGAGTTTGAGCAGGCGGTCGGCGGTGATGCCCAGCGCGGCGGCGGCATCGGCGGCTTTTTCGGCGGTTTTCCACAGGATGGAGGCGCAGCCTTCGGGGGAAATCACGGAATAGGTGGAATATTGCAGCATGTTGACATAGTCGCCGACGGCAATCGCCAGCGCGCCGCCGGAGCCGCCTTCGCCGATGATGGTGCAGATGACGGGGGTTTTGAGCTTGGTCAGTTCGTAGAGGTTGCGGCCGATGGCTTCGGACTGGTTGCGCTCTTCCGCGCCGATGCCGGGATAGGCGCCGGGGGTGTCGACGAAGGTGAGCACGGGCAGGCGGAATTTTTCGGCCAGACGCATCAGGCGCAGGGCTTTGCGGTAGCCTTCGGGGCGCGGCATGCCGAAGTTGCGGCGGATTTTTTCTTTGGTGTCGCGGCCTTTCTGGTGGCCGATAACGACGACGCTTTGGCCGTTAAAACGCGCCAGGCCGCCGACGATGGCGTAGTCGTCGGCAAAATGACGGTCGCCGTGCAGCTCTTGGAAGTCGGTGCACAGGGCGGCGATGTAGTCGAGGGTGTAGGGGCGCTGCGGGTGGCGGGAAACCTGCGAGACCTGTGCGGGGGTGAGTTTGGCGTAGATGGATTTGGTCAGATCGCTGCTTTTTTTCTGCAAACGTTCGATTTCGTCGCTGATGTCCACGGCGGATTCGCCTTGGACGAAACGTAATTCTTCGATTTTTTTGGTCAGTTCGGCAATGGGCTGCTCGAAGTCAAGAAAGACGGGTTTCATATTCGGACGTTCTCACTTTTTAATCGGGTTTTCGCGCAATATCATACGCGGATGGCGCGCTTTTGCGAAACAAGGCGCGCAATTTACGCGATAAACGGTAGGCGGGCAAGCGCTATTTCATCCCCTTAGAGTTTTTATTCTGACGCATCCGCCGTGTTAAACTGCCGTCTTTTGCAGCGGGTAGGAAAGGGACGGAAATGGTGGCGGAAACCGCGATGCGTTTGGACAAATGGCTGTGGGCGGCGCGCTTTTTCAAAACCCGCGCGCTGGCGCAGAAGCATATCGAGCTGGGGCGCGTTTTGGTAAACGGCGCGAAGGTGAAAAACAGCAAAAACATTGCGGCGGGCGACGTTATCCGCCTGACGCTCAATTCGCTGCCCTACGAAATCACCGTGCTCGCCCTCAACCACCAGCGCCGCCCCGCGTCCGAAGCGCGCCTGCTCTACCGCGAAGACGAAAAAGTGGCGGCCGAACGCGAAGCGCAGAAGCTTCTCGACCAGGCCTCGCGCATCAGCACGGCCTATCCCGAAGGGCGGCCGACCAAGCGCGACCGCCGCCAAATCGAAAAACTCAAACGCGGGGAATGGTAGGCCGTCTGAAAAAACAACCGGCGTCATTCCCGCGCAGGCGGGAATCTTGGTCGATATCCGACAATTTTTGAAAAACGGTTTTAGGCCTTATCCGAAACAAGATTCCCGCCTGCGCGGGAATGACGGTATCCGCATATTTTCAGGCGTAAAAACGCAGAGGCCGTCTGAAAGCAAAGTTTCAACGAAGTTTAAAAACACTCTCCACATCTCAAATAAAGGAAACCACATCATGCGTTGGCAAGGCAGAGAACAAAGCAGCAATATCGAAGACCGTCGCGGGCAAAGCGGCGGCGGAGGAGGAGGCGGCATGGGCATCGTCGGCCTGATTGTCGTCCTCGTCGGCGCGTATTACGGCGTCGATTTGTCGGGCATCGTCGGCGGCTCGCCGCAACTGGGCATCGGCAGCACGCAGCAGACGCGCGTCAGCAGCCAGGAAGAAGCGCAACTGGCCGAATTGTCGGCCGTGGTGTTGGCCGATACGGAAAAAACCTGGAGCGAATATTTCGCGCGGCAAAACGCCAAATACAGCCCGACCACCCTTGTGTTCTACACCGGCGGCACGCGCACGGCCTGCGGCACGGGACAGGCGGCGATGGGGCCTTTCTATTGCCCGGCCGACAAAAAAGTCTATCTCGATTTGTCGTTTTACGAAGAAATGCGCAGCAAACTCGGCGCGGCGGGCGACACGGCCTTCGGCTATGTGATCGCCCACGAAGTCGGCCACCACGTGCAAAACCTGCTCGGCATCCTGCCGCAGGTGCACCAGATGCAGCAGCAGGCGGGCAAGGCAGAAGCCAACCGCTTGTCGGTGAAACTCGAATTGCAGGCCGACTGCTTCGCCGGCGTGTGGGCGAAATACGCGCAGCGGCAAAACCTACTTGAAGCGGGCGACATCGAAGAGGCGGTGAATGCCGCCGCCGCGGTCGGCGACGACACCCTGCAAAAGCGCAGTAGAGGCTACGCCGTGCCCGACAGCTTTACCCACGGCACGTCCGATCAGCGTATGTACTGGCTCAAACGCGGGCTGGAGAGCGGCGACATCAATCAGTGCAATACGTTTGAAGCGGGCTGACGGGCAATAGGATCAGGCCGTCTGAAAAAACTGTCTGCGTTTGCGGGCGGGCTTTTTCAGGCGGCCTTTTTGTGCTTGGCACATTCAGACGGCCTGAGGTTTTGTAAATCGTCCGCAAAGCGGCGGGGCAGCCTTTGCTGGCGGCCGAACCGCCCGGGCAGCGCGGTTTCTGCGTTTGTGTTCTGTAAAGGAGGGCGGTGGAAATTCTGTTTGACGGCTAAGGGATTTTGAGGCCGTCTGAAAGCGTATGGCGGCTTGGGTTGCGGCCAAGCTGTGCTTTCAGACGGCCTTCTTGTGTCGTGCGGGATGTGGAGGTGTTCTGTTTGTAAAGTTTTTGCAAAATGCCGGATTTGTCCGGTCGGCGCCATTCCCGCTGTACGGGAATGGAAGCGGCGCTTGTTTTATAGTGAGCCAACACAAAAATCTTAGGCGAATCAACACCGTAGTTTCTTGTGTTGTTCCTCTATATACAAAGCCTGAGGCCGTCTGAAATTTTCAGACGGCCTCAGGCTTTGCGTTTTTATTCTTCGTCGGGGATGCGGCTGATTTGCACGCGCTCGATGCGTTGGCCTTCTTTTTCCAATACGGTGAAGCGCCAGCCGTGGTAGTCGGTGCTTTCGCCGACTTCGGGCAGGTTTTCCAGCTCTTCCATAATCAGGCCGGCGACGGTGTGGAAGGGGGCGTCTTCTTCGGGCGGCGGCAGATTGAGCTGGGGGGCGAGTTCGACGTATTCAAGGCTGCCGTCGACGGTGAAGCTGTCGGTTTGGCCGTCAGCTTGGATAACGGCGTCTTCTTCGCGTTCGAATTCTTCGGGAAATTCGCCGGCGATGGTTTCGAGCAGGTCTTTCATGGTGACCATGCCGAGCACGGCGCCGAATTCGTCGACGACTAGGGCGTAGTCGGCGCTGCTGTTGCGGAAGAGTTCGATGGCGTTGAGGGCGGTGGTGCTGTCGGGCAGGACGAGCGGCTGGCGCAAGGCCGTCTGAATGTTGAGCTCGCCCGTGTCGAGCAGTTGGGCGAGCAGGTCTTTTTTGTTGATGTAACCCAAAGGTTCGTCGACGCCCGCTTTGCCGACGACGAGCAGGCGGGAGTAGGGCGTGGTTTGCAGGGTTTGGCGCTGCTCTTCCTTGCTTTGCGAGATGTCGAGACGCTCGATGTCGCGGCGGGGAATCATCACGCCGGGGATGGGGCGCTCAGCGAGGGTGAGCACGCTGCGTATCATGGATTTTTCGTTTTCTTCAAAGTGTTCGCTGTCTTCGCTGCCGCCTTCGCCGCCCGCCAGTATGCTTTCGCGGATGCCCATCATGCCCAACACGTTTTCGGCGGTGCGCTGGCGCCAGGAGCTGCCGGCGTAGTCGTTTTTCTTGGTGTTTTTCTGCGAAATCTGGTTGAAGATTTCGATGAGGACGGAAAAGCCGATGGCGGCGTAGAGGTAGCCTTTGGGGATTTGGAAGTGGAAGGCTTCGGCGATGAGGCTGAAGCCTATCATCAGCAGAAAACCGAGGCAGAGCATGACGACGGTGGGATGGCGGTCGACAAATTCGGTAAGCGCTTTGCTCGCCCACATCATGGCGGCCATGGCGACGACGACGGCGGCCATGGCGATGACGATGTGTTCGACCATGGCAACGGCGGTGATGACGGAGTCGATGGAGAAAACGGCGTCGAGGATGAGGATTTGCGCGACGACGCCCCAGAAGGGCGAGTGTTTTTTGTGGCTGTCGGAGACGGTGAAGTGGTTGGCGCCTTCGAGGCGCTCGTGCAGCTCGGTGGTGGCTTTGTAGAGGAGGAAGAGGCCGCCGGCGAGCATGATGAGGTCTTTGCCGGAAACGGGGTGGGCGCCCAGGTGCATGAAGGGGGAGGTGAGGGTCATGATGTGCGCCATAAAGGCGAGCATGACGATGCGCAGGAGGACGGCGAGCGACAGGCCGGTGATGCGGGCGCGGTCGCGCAGCTTGGGTTTGACTTTGTTCGCCAGTATGGCGACGAATACGAGATTGTCGATGCCGAGCACCACTTCGAGCAGCAGCAGGGTGGCGAAACCTATCCAGGTTTGCGGTTCGGCTAACCAGCTTAAATCCATTGTTGTCCGATTCCTTGCAAAGGCAACAGACGGCCCGAATGGTTCAGGTCGTCTGAAAAGGGCAGGCGCGGCGCCGACGGGGCGAATGCAGGCGGCGTTTGCCGGCGGCGCGGGAAAAATAAAGCGCGCAGTGTAAGCAGCTTGGACGCGGAATGCAAGCTGAGGCGCGGGTTTGGGCGGTCTGCGGAACAGGCAGGCCGTCTGAAAGCGGGGCTGCGACGGAGCGGCGGTTCTGCTTTCAGACGGCCTCTTCCGTTTGCGTGCCGCATAAAAACAGAAAAACAGCCCGCAGGTACGGGCTGTTTGGAGACGGTATCGCTTATCAGGCGTCCGGCGTGCTTGGGGCGGCAGGCGGAGCGTCGGCTTCGGCGCTGTCTTGTCCGCCGTTTTGCACTTCGGAATCGCCCGCTTTGCCTGTTTCTTCTTCGTCTTCTTGACGAAGATTGTGGCTGTAATCCTTTGGCGGGCTGGGCTGCTTGCCTTCCATGATTTCAAGCACTTGGTCGCGGTCGATGGTTTCCCATTCCATCAAGGCTTGGGTCATGGTTTCCATTTTGTCGCGGTTTTCGTCGAGGATTTTGTAGGCGATGGCGTATTGCTCGTCCAAAATACGGCGGATTTCGGCATCGACTTCCTGCTGCGTTTTCTCGGAAATGTGCTGCGAACGGGTAACGCTGCGGCCGAGGAAGACTTCGCCTTCGTTTTCGGCATACACCATCACGCCCATTTTGTCGCTCATGCCGTAGCGCGTCACCATTTCGCGGGCGATTTGCGTGGCGCGCTCAAAGTCGTTGGACGCACCGGTGGAAATACGGCCGACAAACAAATCTTCGGCAATACGTCCGCCAAACAGAATGGAAATTTGGTTGAGCATCTGGTCTTTGTACATGCTGATGCGGTCGCGCTCGGGAAGCTGCCAGGTTAAGCCCAGCGCGCGGCCGCGCGGCATGATGGTTACTTTGTGCACGGGGTCGGTGCCTTCCAGGCTTTCGGCAACGATGGCGTGGCCGGATTCGTGGTAGGCGGTGGCGCGTTTTTCGTCTTCGTGCATCACCATGCTGCGGCGTTCGGGGCCCATGTAGATTTTGTCTTTGGCGTCTTCAAAATCGCTCTGGTCGACTTTGACTTTGTTGCGCCGGCCGGCAAACAGGGCGGCTTCGTTCACCAGGTTGGCCAAATCCGCGCCGGAGAAGCCGGGTGTGCCGCGCGCCAGCGAGACCAAATCGACGGATTCGTCGAGCGGCACTTTTTTGGCGTGCACGTTCAGAATCTGCTCGCGGCCGCGTATGTCGGGCAGGGGGACGACCACTTGGCGGTCGAAGCGGCCGGGGCGTTGCAGCGCGGGGTCGAGCACGTCGGGGCGGTTGGTGGCGGCGATAACGATGACGGTTTGGTTGCTCTCGAAGCCGTCCATTTCCACCAAAAGCTGGTTGAGCGTCTGCTCGCGTTCGTCGTTGCCGCCGCCCAAGCCCGCGCCGCGCTGGCGGCCGACGGCGTCGATTTCGTCGATAAAGATGATGCAGGGGGCGTTTTTCTTGGCCTGCTCGAACATGTCGCGCACTCGGCTTGCACCCACGCCGACAAACATTTCCACGAAATCCGAACCGGAAATGCTGAAAAACGGTACGCCCGCTTCGCCGGCGATGGCTTTGGCCAGCAGGGTTTTGCCCGTGCCGGGGCTGCCCGCCAGCAAAATGCCGCGCGGCATACGGCCGCCGAGACTCTGATAGCGGTTGGGCGCGCGCAGGTAATCGACGATTTCCTGCACTTCTTCTTTGGCTTCGTCGCAGCCCGCCACATCGGCAAAAGTAACTTTGTTGGCATTGCTGTCTAACAGGCGGGCGCGGCTTTTGCCGAAGGAGAACGCACCGCCTTTGCCGCCGCCGCCGGTCTGCATGCGCATGAAATAAAACCACGCGCCGATCAGCAGCAGCACGGGCAGCAGGCTGAAAAACAGGCTGCCGAGCATGCTCTGGCGTTCTTCGGGCGTAACCTGCACGCGGACGTTTTTCGCCAGCAGGCGTTCGGACAGTTTGTAGTCCATCGGCGCGTTGGTTACGAATTTGCTTTTGTCGGTGCGCTCGCCTTTGAGCGTGTAGCCCGCCAGTGCCGAGCCTTCGATGGTTACCGAGGCGATTTCGCCTTTGTCGACCTGTCGGACAAATTGGGAATATTCGATCTGCCGCGCCTCGTCCCTCTGGCTTTTGACGGCGTTGAAGGCCGCCATCAGTCCGATAATCAAGGCCGACCAAATCAGCAGGTTTTTTACAATGCTCCTCACAAAAACGGGCTCCCAGAATAAATAAAAGATTGAAAATACGGTGGTAAAAAACAGAAAGGCGGCCGAGCCGTCTTCCGGCGGAATGTCAGGTTTTGTTCTTGCCCAACAGGTAGATTTCGCTGGAACGGTTGCGCGAAGCGTCAGGCTTGCGCGTCTGAACCGAAGCGAAGCTGCGCCGCATTTCGGCCAGATATTCCTGATAACCGGCACCCTGAAACACCTTAACCAAAAAATTTCCGCCCGTTTTCAGATGGTTTCGGGCGAAATCCAAGGCCAGTTCGTTCAGATAAAGGCTTTTTGCCGCGTCGGTAACCGCGTGGCCGCTCATATTGGGCGCCATATCGCAGATTACAAGATCTAGCGCGCGGCCGCCGAGCAGGGCTTCAAATTGCGCGAGCACGTCGTTTTCGCGGAAGTCGCCCTGAATGAAGGACACGCCTTCGACCGCTGCCATAGGCAGGATGTCGAGCGCGAACACCTTGCCCGACGCGCCCGCCAGTTTCGCCGCAGCCTGCGACCAGCTCCCCGGCGCGCTGCCCAAGTCGGCTAACACCGTTCCAGGCTTGATGAGTTTGTCTTTTTCGTTGATTTCCAAAAGTTTGTAGGCAGCACGGGCGCGGTAGCCGTCTTTTTGCGCGAGATGGACGTAGTGGTCGTTTATATGCTCGTTGAGCCATGCTTTGGAAGATTTGGAACGCGCGGCCATCGCCAACCCCGAAAATGCAAAAGGCCGCCATTCTACACGATTTTCAGACGGCCTTAACTGTGGAAACCAACGGCATTGTTTACACTAAACTATAGGTTGGGAAACGATGCCCTTAGTATTTCAAAGGACGTATTTCTTTCAGGTTGCTTTGGGGTTTGATGGTATTGGAAATTTACAAAGCGGATTTGTCGGCTTGGATGTAGGCGGCGGGCAGGCGGAAGGCGGAACCGAAACCGGCCAGCAGGCTGAAGGCGAGGACGGAGAAATGCAGCCGGCAGCCTGAACGGGTTTTTAGGCTGCCGTTACCGCCACCGGCTTCTCCGCCTGAGCGCTCGCCGGGACTTTTGCCCTGCCCGATGGCAGTCTCGGCTACGGCCATCAGGATGCCGCGGGTGCGGTTGAAAACGATTTTATGGCAGTGTTTGTTCATGGTAGGGGGTATCCGTAGTGTGTGCGGGGAAGGCAGCCTGAAAACGGGAGATGGAAGTTTCAGGCTGCCTTACGGCTTCACTATTCACGCCATTCGGGAATCTCGGTTTCAACGACAGAATGGATGTTTTAGGCAGGCGTAAAAAGGCATCCCATGCGGTCAGGACGGTTTTGAAAACCGACAGCGGACAGCTTAGGTCGGGGAAGCCGTCTTCTTCGTCAAATTCGTTGTGATAAAAACTGACCATATTGTTATGAAATTCTAATTCGAATTGCTGCCCGCCGCTAAATTCGGTAGCCGATGCATCTTTTGAAACTTTTTCTATGATTCTCTAATGCTTCTCAATACGATCAGGCAGGTAAATATCGCTGGTCATTGAAACTGAAAGATAAGAAAATATTTTATTAAAACAAATTAGTTCATTATCATGCTCATCCAAGAACGAACAGCATCTATAATCGATTTCCTTATCATAATAATAATATTTAATTTTAATCATAATGTATCTTAAGTTAAGGTTCATAAATTGGATAAGCTAGGAACTCTTTACCAAATCAAACTGAATTTTCTCGGGATGTTTAAACATCAATGTCGAGATCGGTTTCGTCATATATGAAGAAAAGTCCCCTTCACGAATAAAACACATCCATTCATTTCCCATTCCGAATATTTTCCCATGTTTCATATGCCTCATCAGAATTTTTACTGTTTAAAAATATTGAAACTGCCTGCTTAAGTTCATGCTCATCTAATTCCCAAGGCTCTATGTCCTCTCTAAATTCCAATGGACAATAACGGTCTGCAATAATGTATAAACTTCCCGCAATGTCAGCACGATCCCATTGCTCCCCACCTCCAAAATCACTGGCGTTACTTCTCCACATTTCCATATATGCATCAACAAAAGTATCAGCGTCTATTTTGTCATCAATAAAGTCTGTTGCTAAGCATAACAATGGGCTCATTTTTTTCATTGAAAATATCCATTCTTAATAAAATTATTATACTGTGGCTGTCCTTTATTTAATTTTATCACTGTAACGAATTCATCATCTTTGGAAAATACAACAGCAATATTACTGTCACGATTATAAAAAACTTTAGAATCTGGCAGACGATAACGGCCATATTGAATAGTTTCTTTATGCTTCATATGATTAATAATAGCATCTCCAAAAATTTTCCAATTCGAAGGATTTGATTTTTTAGTATCAATACCAAATTCAACAGCATGTTTAAATTTCTTCTGTAATTGCTTTTGAGATAATTTAGCTCTGTTGATATAATTAATATTTCTTACTGAATTTTCAAATTTTTCTAATACTTTAGGTGAGCTTTTCGCCTCTTTGGCCAATTCAAACAACTCCTTGGCTGTGCGCAAATCCCCCGCTTCTTTGGCAGCTTCGTAGGCCTTTCTGAAATCGCGGACGGTTTCTAGTTTTTTAGCTACTTTCACTCCCGGAATGGCAAAAATAGTTGCAACAGCATAATCTCTAAACGTGTCGGCCTGTTTGAAATCTTTAATCGTTCCGACAACCGTCATATCGGTAAGCAGCTCACTGCCAATCCTCATCATTTTTGCATTGGCGGCAATTTCTTCCGGTGATTTGCCGTAAGACATCAATACAACAGTATCGGTTTTGCCGAACTCGTCGCTATGAACCTGCCTTCTTTCGGGATTAAATGCCATTTTAAAATCAAACAATCTGCTTAATGGAGTGGCACTTAATCCACTCATAGCAACTTCCGCTTCTTTTCTCAACCGAGTACATAAAGGAGAACGGATATTGGCATTGCATTCAGCTAGTAGTCGCAAATCGCGCTCTTTATTTAGCCTTTCCAACCTTTTTTGTTCCGCGCAGGCTACCTTATTTCCTTTTCGGCAATCTGCGGCAGCATCTACTTGGGCATTGAGTTCCTCTCTAGTTAAGTAATTATTCTCCACCGCATTCTGCCCCAACACACCCCCTACCTGTGCGTTGAACAGGGCATTGGTGTTTGCGCCGTTGGTGCCGTTCAGGCTGCCTCCGGCCGCACCCACCACCGAAGCGATAGCCCCGGTCTGCGCTTTGATCTCTTCCTTAATGTGCTCGGGTAACAGGTTGGGATTGAATTTCCCCGTTGTCGGGTCAATCGCGGTATGGCCGTCGTCGTATTGCTTGGCCAGGTAGCCGGCTGCGCGTTCGGCAGTAACAGCAGCGCTGCCGCCGGCAAGCGGGTCGGCGCCGTTGGCGTAGGCTAAGGCGGCGCCGAGCATAAAGTAGGCGATGGTTTGCAAGGGTCTCGCGTGGAGAATCGAGACGGTTCTAAAATATTAAGGGGCTGTACTAGATAAGCAGTCATGTTAGACTGCAAAAATGAAGATAACCCGTTGTAAACTAAAAAAGAGTATTCAAAAGAAACTGCTTCAGTTTTTTGTACTCGAAGTTACTGCCCGTTCAGCAGCTGATTTATTGGGCATCCACCCTAATTCGGCAGTGCTGTTTTACCGCAAGATTCGCGAAGTCATCAGCCATCATCTTTCACTGGAAGCCGATACGGTTTTTGACGGCTCAATTGAGTTGGACGAGAGTTATTTTGGCGGACACCGCAAAGGCAAACGCCGAACTTTTCTAACACATAAGTACAACAGAGGCCGTCTGAAAATGGAACACATCACCTTCAACCTTTGGCAAACCATACGCGAAGAAGCCGCGCAGGCGGCGGCGGAAGAGCCCATGCTGGCCAGTTTCCTGCACATGACCGTGCTGCGGCACGACAGCTTGGAACGTGTGCTGGCCTTCCATCTGTCGAGCAAACTCGCCAGCCCCACCATGGATATGCGGATTCTTTACGAGCTGTACCTCCATGCCTTGGAAACCGATCCCGAAATTGCCGCAGCGGCCGGCGCGGACATCGTCGCGTATTACGAACGCGACCCCGCCTGCGACCAATACTGCCTGCCGCTGCTTTATTTCAAAGGTTTCCACGCCATTCAGGCACACCGTATCAACCACTGCCTGTGGCGCGAAGGCCGCAAAACGTTGGCCTATTTTCTGCAAAACCGCGCATCCGAAGTGTTCGGCGTCGATATCCATCCTGCCGCCAAATTCGGGCGCGGCATCATGATCGACCACGGCACGGGCGTCGTGATTGGCGAAACCGCCGTGCTGGGCAACGACATTTCCATCCTGCACGGCGTTACCCTCGGCGGCTCGGGCAAAGAGGGGGGCGACCGCCATCCGAAAATCGGCGACGGCGTGATGATAGGCGCGAACGCCTCCGTGCTCGGCAACATCCGCGTTAACGAATGCGCCAAAATCGGCGCGGGCAGCGTCGTGGTGGCCGACGTGCCGCCGTTCACCACCGTGGTCGGCGTGCCCGCGAAAACCGTCGGGAACAAAAGCAAAGTCAAACCTTCGGCCGAAATGAACCAAAACTTCTTTGAAGAAGACCATCAGGACTTTTATATCTGACGCCCCGCCGTTTTTTCAGACGGCCTGCAAACTCGGCGGATTGTATTTGGAGTACAATCCGCCGCTTTCCGTTCTCAACACAAACAGGCCGTCTGAAAAGACGGTTTCCATCCATGAAACACAGCACCATCGAAAAATTCCGCGGCAAAACCGCCATCATCGGCATCGTCGGCCTGGGCTACGTCGGCCTGCCGCTGGCGCTGCGCTACGCCGAAGCGGGTTTCCGCGTCCTCGGCTTCGACATCGACCCTGCCAAAGTCGGCAAACTCAACAGCGGCCGAAGTTATATCGAACACATCCCAGCCGCCAAAATCGCCGCCGCCGTTTCAGACGGCCTCTTCTCCGCCACCACCGACTTCTCCCGCATCGGCGAAGTCGAAGCCGTGATTTTGTGCGTACCCACCCCGCTCAACAAATACCGCGAACCGGACATGAGCTTCGTTATCGACACCACCGACGCGGTCAAACCCTATCTGCGCGCCGGACAAGTATTGTCGCTCGAATCCACCACCTACCCTGGCACGACCGAAGAAGAGCTGCTGCCGCGCGTGGAAGAAGGAGGCCTGAAAGTCGGCGAAAACGTGTTCCTCGTGTACTCGCCCGAACGCGAAGACCCGGGCAACCCCGATTTTGAAACCCGCACCATCCCCAAAGTCATCGGCGGCCACACCCCCGCCTGCTTGGAAGTCGGCCTCGCGCTTTACCAACCGGCCATCGACAAAGTCGTGCCCGTCAGCTCCACCAAAGCGGCCGAACTCACCAAACTTCTGGAAAACATCCACCGCGCCGTCAACATCGGTTTGGTTAACGAGATGAAAATCGTGGCCGACAAAATGGACATCGACATCCACGAAGTCATCAATGCCGCCGCCACCAAACCCTTCGGCTTCGTCGCCTACTATCCCGGCCCCGGCTTGGGCGGCCACTGCATCCCCATCGACCCCTTCTACCTCACTTGGAAAGCCCGCGAATACGGCGTGAACACCCGCTTCATCGAGCTGGCCGGCGAAGTAAACTCGCACATGCCCGAATATGTGGTGAACAAAACCGTACTCGCGCTCAACGACCGCCAACGCGCCATCAAAGGCAGCAAAGTGCTGGTCTTGGGTATCGCCTACAAGAAAAACGTGGACGATATGCGCGAAAGCCCGTCGGTAGAAGTGATGGAACTCTTGCGCGACTTGGGCGCGGACATTTCCTACTCCGACCCGCACGTCCCCGAATTCCCCGTGATGCGCGAACACTCGTTCGACCTCAAAAGCGTACCGCTGACCGCCGAGAGCATCGCGTCCTACGACTGCGTCGTGCTCACCACCGACCACGACAAATTCGACTACGGCCTGCTCAAACAGCACGCCAAGCTCATCATCGACACACGCGGCAAATACCAAGGCCGCCACGCCAACATCGTCAAAGCATAAAGGCCGTCTGAAATGTTTGAACCCGTACGCTACGAAACCATCACCGGCGGTAAAATCAAATTCGCCCTTGTGGGCTGCGGCCGTATCTCCAACAACCACTTCGGCTCGTTTGAAGCCCTGAAAGACGACTGCGAAGTCGTGGCCGTATGCGACACCGACCCCGCCGCCCTTCAGACGGCCGTAGAGCGCACCGGCGCGAAAGGCTATGCCGACTACGCGCAGATGCTCGCCGAAACCGACGCCGACATCATCGTACTCACCACTCCCTCCGGCCTGCATCCGCAGCAGGCGGTGGACGCGCTCGAATCCGGTTTCCACGTTGTAACCGAAAAACCGATGGCCACCCGCCTTGCCGACGGCGAACGCATGGTGCAGGCCGCCGACAAAGCGGGCAAACGCCTCTTTGTCGTCAAACAAAACCGCCTCAACGCCACCCTGCAACTGTTGAAACGCGCCGTCGAAGAAAAACGCTTCGGCAAAATCTGCATGGTGCACCTCAACGTATTCTGGACGCGCCCGCAGTCGTATTACGACCAAGGGGGCGGCTGGCGCGGCACATGGGAATTTGACGGCGGCGCGTTTATGAACCAAGCCAGCCATTATGTCGACCTGATGGAATGGCTCATCGGCCCCGTTGTCGACGTGCAGGCCATGATTGCCACCCACCGCGACATCGAAGCCGAAGACACCGGCGTGATGAACATCCGCTGGCGCAACGGCGCACTCGGCTCGATGGCCGTAACCATGTGCACCTACCCGAAAAACCTCGAAGGCTCGATTACCATCTTGGGCGAAACGGGTACGGTACGCATCGGCGGCATGGCCGTCAACGAAATCCAAGAATGGAATTTCGCCGACAGCCGCGACTACGACGGACAAATCAAAGCTGCCAACTACGAAACCACCTCGGTTTACGGCTTCGGCCACCCGCTCTACTACAAAAACGTCATCGATGTGATGCGCGGCCAAGCCAAACCGATTACCGACGGGCGCGAAGGCCTCAAATCGCTGGAGCTGCTCATCGCCGCCTACCGCTCTGCCCGCGACAACCAAACCGTCTCCCTGCCGCTGGTTTACTGAACGCGGCACATAAAAGAGGCCGTCTGAAAAAACCTGCGAAGCAGGTTTTTTCAGACGGCCTCCCCGTTTCAGACGGCCTCCCCGTTTCAGACGGCCTCCCCGTTTCAGACGGCCTCCCCGTTTCAGACGGCCTCCCCGTTTCAGACGGCCTCCCCGTTTCAGACGGCCTCCCCGTTTCAGACGGCCTCCCCGTTTCAGACGGCCTCCCCGTTTCAGACGGCCTCAACCCTTTCAGAAACACCGAAACGTGCGGGCACCTGCGGCACACATTCTGCGTCCCAACAATGTTTTCAGGCGGCTGCCCCCAAAGGTGGCCGTCTGAAAAAAGGCCGTCTGAAACCCGGGCGGTTTCAGACGGCCTCTGTGTTGCAGCCTTATTTCTGGTTGTCTTTGATGAGTTTTTCCAGTTGCGGCATGGGCACGTAGCCTGCCGTGGTTTTGCCGTTGGGGAAGGCGATGGCGGGGGTGCCGTGGAAGCCGAACTGTTCGCCCAGCGAAGTGGTTTCGGCGACGGGGTTGTCGCAAGCGGCAACCTGCGGCGGCATGACGCCTTTGCGCATCCAGTTGATCCAGGCGGCGGTGCGGTCGCTTTGGCACCAGATTTGTTCGGCTTTGCGCGCCGCGTCGGGATGCAGGCTCGCCAAAGGCATCATAAAGCTGTAAATCGTGATGTCGGTCATTTTGGCAAACTCGTGTTCCAGTTTTTTGCAGAACGGGCAGTCGGGATCGGAGAACACCGCCACTTGCAGCTTGCCGTTGCCGCGCACTTCTTTGATGGCCATGTCGAAGGGCAGGCTGTTGTAGTCGATGGCGCTCAGCTCGGCGGTGCGCTCGTCGGTGAGGCTTTTGCGGTTTTTGATGTCGATCATGTCGCCGACTATCATGAATTCGCCTTTGGCGTCGATGTAGACTATGGTTTTGCCGCTCAACACGGCTTCGTAAATGCCCGCTATCGGCGTGGGGCGGACGCTTTGGACTTTGAGCTGCTGCTCGGCATAGGCTTTTTCCAGAGCCGTGCGGATGGTTTGTTCCACAGCGGCATCGGCTTTGGCGCCCTGTTGCGCGGCGGATTTGGCGGGATAGTGTGCGACTTGCGCCTGGTTTTGTCCGCAGGCGGCCAGCATCAGCGCGGCGGTCAGGACGGGCAGGATTTTTTTGTTCATGGCGGCTTTGTTTCCTCAAATTAAAATCGGCCGCCATTATGCCGAAAAAATGCCGTTTGCGCCTGCCAATTTGCATGACAAAAACCGCAGCTTGCCGCAAAATCCGCTCGTTTCAAACCGAAGAAACCGGCTTTACTCCATGACCCAACCCAGCCTGCCCGACTGGCACACGCCGCAGGAATGCCTCGTCATTTTGTCCGCCCTGCCGGAAAACCGCCGCAACAGAGCCCTGTATCTCCTGCCCGACCGATTCGCCGGCGAAGATTTTCAGACGGCACACGCAGCCGTCTTGCGCCTGCTGCTGCACTCGCCGCAGATGCGCGGTTTGGAAAACGTCAAATGCTGGCTGTACGAAGTGCTTTCGGGCGGTGCGGATTGGACGGCGTGGCAGACGGAAATCCTCGCCGCGTCCGACGGTTTGCACCTCGAAACCTGCCGCACCTTCGGCGATTGGGTCGGCATGCACGGCGATACCGCTGTTGAAAAAGCGGAAGCATTCGTGCACGCCCTGTTTGCCCTGCCGCCAAGCCCGCAGACGGTCGAAATCCTGTTCGGCTGCCTTTATTGGCACGAAACTCTGTGCCGCCGCCACCCCGAATGGGAAGAGTGGCTGCAAAAGCAAATCCGCCCGCAACCCGCCAAGGAAGAAAACCCATGACCCCCATCCTCGCCTTCGACATCGAAACCGTGCCCGACGTGCGCGGCATCCGCACCCTTTACGACCTGCCCGCCGAACTTTCCGACGCCGAAGTGGTGGAGTTCGCGCAGCAGAAACGCCGCGCCAAAACCGGCAGCGACTTCATGCCCCTGCACCTGCAACGCGTCGTCGCCATATCCTGCTGCATGCGATGGGGGCAGGACAAAATCCACGTCGGCACGATAGGCGACATCGGCGACGATGAAGAAACCGTTATCGCCCGCTTTTTCGAGCTGGTGGAAAGCCACACCCCGCAGCTGGTGAGCTGGAACGGCGGCGGCTTCGACCTGCCCGTTCTGCACTACCGCGCCCTTATCCACGGCATCACCGCCGCCCGCTACTGGGACACCGGCGAAGGCGACTTCGGCGACAGCCGCGACTTCAAATGGAACAACTACATCAGCCGTTACCACAGCCGCCATTGCGACCTGATGGATTTGCTCTCCCTCTACCAAGCCCGCGCCGCCGTGCCGCTGGACGACATGGCCAAACTCTGCGGCTTCCCCGGCAAACTCGGCATGGATGGCGGCAAAGTATGGGAAGCCTTCCACGCAGGCCGTCTGAAAGACATCCGCGACTACTGCGAAACCGACGCCGCCAACACCTATCTGATGTACCTGCGCTTCCGCCTGATGAACGGCGCGCTCGACGCCGACGAATACGAACAGGAAATCCGCCGCCTGAAAAACTACCTGTCCGGCCTGTCCGAACAGCCGCACTGGCGCGAATTTCTCGCTGCCTGGGGCTGAGAGACAGATAGGCGAAAGGCCGTCTGAAAACCGCGAAAGCGGTTTTCAGACGGCCTTTTTCAGACGGCCTTTTTCAGACGATCTGACGTTTTTTCCACCGATGCGTAGGTTGTGTCGCACAGCGACGCACGCGTCCCCAATGTTCCGACAAAACCATTCAGGCTGTTGCCCGCAAAAAAATCAAAAACCGCGTGCGCCGCAAAGGTTGCCAGCAGTCCCTGCACCCGGTTAATAGGGAAAGGCCGTCTGAAAGCCTTGTGCGAGACTTTCAGACGGCCTTTTGGCGTGTGGCGGCTTATCCCTTATATTCTTCGCCGTTTTCCAAGAACAGCAGCGGCGGTTGCTGTTTGTCGATAACGTCGGCGGTGATGAGCACTTTTTTCACCTGCGGCAGGTCGGGCAGGCGGTACATGGTTTCCATCAGGGCGCGTTCGACGATGGAGCGCAGGCCGCGCGCGCCGGTTTTGCGGCTCATGGCGAGTTTGGCGATGGCGCGCAGGGCGGCTTCTTCAAATTCGAGTTCCGCCCCTTCCATGGCCAGCAGCGCCTGATATTGTTTCACCAGCGCGTTTTTCGGCTCGGTGAGGATGTTGATGAGTGCGTCTTCATCGAGTTCGGCCAGGGTGGCGATTACGGGCAGGCGGCCGATCAGTTCGGGAATCAGGCCGAATTTGATTAAGTCTTCCGGCTCGACGATTTCAAACAGCTCGGTGATGGCGGCGTTTTCGTCTTTGCTGTGCACCGACGCACCGAAGCCGATACCGCCTTTTTCGGTGCGCTGGCGGATGACTTTTTCCAAACCGGCAAACGCGCCGCCGCAGATGAAGAGGATGTTGGTGGTGTCGACTTGGACGAAATCCTGGTTGGGATGCTTGCGCCCGCCCTGCGGGGGCACGCTGGCAACCGTGCCTTCGATGAGTTTGAGCAGCGCCTGCTGCACGCCTTCGCCCGACACGTCGCGGGTGATGGAGGGGTTGTCGCTTTTGCGCGAGATTTTGTCGATTTCGTCGATGTAAACAATGCCGCGCTGGGCTTTTTCCACGTTGAAATCGCATTTACCCAAGAGCTTGGTGATGATTTGCTCGACGTCTTCGCCGACATAGCCCGCTTCGGTGAGCGTGGTGGCGTCGGCCATCACGAAGGGCACGTCGAGTTTGCGCGCCAGCGACTGCGCCAGCAGGGTTTTGCCCGATCCGGTCGGGCCGATGAGGAGGATGTTGGATTTGGACAGTTCGACTTTGCCGCCCGCCTGCGGGTGGCGCAGGCGTTTGTAGTGGTTGTAGACGGCGACGGCGAGGGCTTTTTTCGCCTGTTCCTGGCCGATAACGTGGTCGTCGAGGTTGGCGACGATTTCGGCGGGCGTGGGCAGTTTGTCTGCGGTACCGTCGCTGCCGTCTGCCTTGCCGGCACCGTCGTCGGCTTCGAGCATCACGCCGCAGGTTTCCACGCATTCGTTGCAGATATAGGCGTCTTGGCCTTCAATCAGGTGTTTGACTTCCTGCTCGGATTTGCCGCAAAAGGAGCAGTGGCGGTTTTCTGTGGTCATGGTTTTACCTCGGCAGCGCAAACGGACAGGCCGTCTGAAAGTCTGAAAAAAGTGGGCGATTATAATGATTGGCCGTGGTTTTTTCAATTTTCAGACGGCCTGACAAGGCAGTGCGGCGGCAGGGGCGCTGGCGGCGGAAACGAAAACTCGTGCAAAACTGCGTCTGCCCGCTTTACAAGGCGTTTGCTTTTCACAGACAATGCGCCGCGACCTCAAACAGGCAGCGCTTCTCCCTAAGCCGATGGCGCGGAATAAAAAATATTTTCAGACGGCCTCCCCGTCTTTGTGTCGCGCCGCCGGACGAATCTTTGCAATTTTACGGATAACACGATGTACGCAACCCGGTTTTACAAAAAGGCCGCCGCCGTTCTGCTCGGCCTGAGCCTGTTCCCCCTCAACGCCGCCGCCGACGATTTGGACGTGCTCGGCCAGTTTCTGCAACAGAATTTCCCCACCGAGCAGGATCCGTTGGGCACTTTCCTTGCCAACAATCCGGGCGATATGCTCGAAGCGCAGGCCGCCATCGCAGGCCCGCTTTTGGCTTCGCAGTCGGCTTTGATTATGAACAACCGCACAGGCGAAGTGCTGTATCAGAAAAACATGAACCGCGTGATGCCCATCGCGTCGATTTCCAAACTGATGTCGGCGATGGTGACGCTGGACGCGCGCCTGAATATGGACGAGGTGATTACCATCACGGAAGACGAAATCGACCGCCTCAAAGGCACGGGCAGCCGCCTTTCGGTGGGTACGCAGCTGACGCGGGCGCAGCTTTTGCACCTGAGTCTGATGTCGAGCGAAAACCGCGCCACCCACGCGCTGGGGCGCACCTATCCGGGCGGCATGGGTGCGTTTGTCGCCGCGATGAATGCCAAAGCGCAGAGCCTGGGTATGGCCAGCAGCCGTTTTTACGAGCCGACCGGCTTGGACTACCGCAACGTGTCCACCGCCGCCGATTTGAGCAAGCTGGCGAACGCAGCGGCCAAATATCCGCAAATACGCCGTAACAGCACGTCCACCTACGGTTCGGTGTACACCAGTGCCGGCCGCCAGCAAAACTATAAAAATTCCAACGCCCTCGTGCGCGAAGGCTTGTGGGATATAGAATTGCAGAAAACGGGCTATATCCGCGAGTCGGGTCGTTCGATGGTGGTGAAAGCCAGAATCGGCAGCGAGCCGGTAACCATCGTGCTGCTCAATTCGCCCACCACCACCACCCGCGTCAACGACGCGCGCAAAATCCAAAGCTGGATGATGCAGAGGCCGTCTTAAAAACGGCGGCTGCGGCTTGCAGCATTCAAAGAGGCCGTCTGAAACGTTCCAGCGTTTTCAGACGGCCTCTTTTCAGACGGCCTCATCCGATGCGCGGACGCAGGCCGGTTCGGATACGAAAGCGGTTTGAAACAGCGGCGGGTACGGTTTGCCGCCATACGAAAAGGCCGTCTGAAAGCCTTTCGGCATTTTCAGACGGCCTTTTTTTCAGACGGCCTCAGGCGATATCGGGCATACAGCCTTCGTTTTGGTAGAGCGTAAACAGCGGCACGCCCGCGTCGCGGATGCGTTGTCCGCCCGGCAGATCGGTAAATTCCAAAATGGCGGCGGCTTCCACCACATTGCCGCCGAGGCGGCGGATCAGCTCCGCGCCCGCCAGCATCGTGCCGCCCGTGGCCACCAAGTCGTCCACCAGCAGCATGCGTGCGCCCGGCTGCAGTGCGTCGGTGTGGATTTCCACCGTTGCCTCGCCGTATTCCAGCGCGTATTTCTGCGACACGGTTTTGAAAGGCAGCTTGCCTTTTTTGCGGATGGGGACGAAGCCGACGTTCAACTGGTAGGCCAGCGCCGCGCCGATGATAAAGCCGCGCGCGTCCAAACCCGCCACGGCGTCGATTTTCTGATCCATGTAGCGGTAGACCAGCAGATCCACCAGCAGGCGGAAATACTGCGGGCTTTGCAGAATCGGCGTAATGTCGTGAAACAGAATCCCCTTTTCCGGCCAGTCGGGAATCGTGCGCATTTTTTCAAAAAGGGCTTCCACGCCCATCACTTCGGGATGAATCAACACCGCCGTAATCCTCGTTGTCAAAGCAAAAGCGGCATTGTAACAAATTTTCTATTCCGTCGCGGTTGCGCTATAATCCGAAGCCTTATTCCACGCGATTTCCGTATCATGAGCGCAAAAAATCCCGGCAATATTTTCATCATTTCCGCCGCTTCGGGCACGGGCAAAACAACGCTGGTGTCGCGCCTGCTGTCCGCCCATGCCGACGTGCGCGTTTCCATATCGCACACCACCCGCGCCCCGCGTGAAGGCGAGCGGCACGGCGAGCATTATTATTTCGTCGGCACGGCGGAATTTGAAGAAATGGCCGATGCGGGCGGCTTTCTCGAACATGCCAACGTGTTCGGCAATTATTACGGCACCAGCCTCGCCGGCCTCAAAGCCCTGCAAAACGAAGGCTTCGACGTGATTTTGGAAATCGACGTACAAGGCGCCGAGCAGGTTCGCCGCGCCCTGCCCGAAGCCGTCGGCATCTTTATCCTGCCGCCGAGTTTCGCCGAGCTGGCCGAACGCCTGCGCGGGCGCGGCACCGACGCGCCGGAAGTGGTGGAAAAAAGGCTGCGCCAGGCGCGCGGCGAAATCGAACAGTCGCTGCTGTTCGACTACATCGTCGTCAACCGCGATCTGGCCGAGGCCGAAGCCCAGCTGGGCGCGATTATCCGTGCGCACAGGCAGACTCTGGAGCGGCAGCAGAACTTTATCGAACACCTGCTCTCGGAAAATTTCTGAATTTCTCCGAATCCGTCTCAAACCAATTCTCAAACAAACAAGGAAACCCGAAAATGGCACGCATCACCGTAGAAGACTGTTCCGACAAAATCACCAACCATTTCGACCTGACACTTGCCGCCGCCCGCCGCGCCCGCCAGCTGGAAAACGGCACCGCGCCGCTGGTGGACGACGTGCGCAACGACAAGCCCACCGTCACAGCATTGCGCGAAATCGCTGCCGGACAGGTCACGGCCGATATCCTCAACCGCAGCAAATAACGTTTCAGGCCGTCTGAAAATGTCCGTCGTCCCCGCGCCCGCCGCCCCCTACGATCCGCTGACCGCCCAAGCGCGCGGCCTGCTGTTCGATGCCGCGTCCTACCTTCCCAAAGAAGATTTGGAGCGCCTGGAAAAAGCCTGCGCCTACGCCTTTTCCGCCCACGACGGACAAACGCGCAAAAGCGGCGAGCCCTACATCACCCATCCGATTGCCGTTGCCACCGAGCTGGCCAAATGGCATATGGACATCCAAACGCTCAGCGCGGGGCTGATGCACGACGTCTTGGAAGACACGGGTGTCACCAAAGAGGAAATGGCTGCCGAGTTCGGCGACGCCATCGCCGATATGGTAGACGGTCTCTCCAAGCTGGAAAAACTGCAATACGACAACCAAACCGAACATCAGGCCGAGAGCTTCCGCAAGCTGATTCTGGCGATGACCAAAGACATGCGCGTCATCATCGTCAAACTGTCCGACCGCCTGCACAATATGCGCACGCTCGGCTCGATGCGCCCCGACAAACGTCGCCGCATCTCGCAGGAAACGCTGGAAATCTATGCCCCGATTGCCAACCGCATCGGCCTCAACCCCGTTTACCGCGAATTGCAGGATCTCTCCTTCCAAAACATCTACCCGTCGCGCTACCGCACCCTGCAAAAAGCGATGAACAACTTCCGCCGCAACCGGCGCGACATCGTCGGCAAAGTGCTGGCGGCGTTCAGCCAGCGGCTGGTCGGCGCCAACATCGAAGCGCAAATCAAAGGGCGTGAAAAAAACCTGTACAGCATCCATCAGAAAATGCGCAACAAACACCTGCGCTTCGACGAAGTGATGGACATCTACGGCTTCCGCGTCATCACCAACAGCATCCCCGCCTGCTACGCCGCACTCGGCGCGCTGCACGGCCTCTACCAGCCCAAGCCCGGCAAATTCAAAGACTACATCGCCATCCCCAAAAGCAACGGCTACCAAAGCCTGCACACCACACTCACCGGCCCGCACGGCCTGCCGATAGAAGTGCAGATACGCACCCGCGAGATGAATGCCGTTGCCGAAAGCGGCGTTGCCAGCCACTGGGTGTACAAATCGGGCGACGACCGACCCGACCAGGCCACGCTCAACGCCAACAAATGGCTGCAAAACATTCTCGACTTGCAGGCGCGTTCGGCCAACGCCGTCGAATTCCTCGAACACGTCAAAGTCGACCTTTTCCCCAGCGAAGTCTACATCTTCACCCCTAAAGGCCGCATCCTCGTACTGCCCGAAGGCGCAACCCCCATCGACTTCGCCTACGCCGTGCACACCGACATCGGCAACCGCACCGCCGCCGCCCGCGTCAACAACAGCATGGTGCCGCTGCGTACCCGCCTGAAAACCGGCGACACCGTCGAAATCGTCACCTCCGATCAAGCACGGCCGAACGCCGCCTGGCTCAACTTCGCTGTTTCCGGCCGCGCCCGCAGCGCCATCCGCAGCTACATCAAAAACATGAACCGCCGCGACGCCGTCGAACTGGGCGAAAACCTGCTGCAAAAAGCCCTCGCCGGCCTTCTGCCGCGCGACGTCCTCCTGTCGGAAGAACTCAAAGAAGCCTATCTTGCCGACCTCACCGAAAAACAAACCAGCTTTGAAGACGTGCTGTACAGCGTCGGCATGGGGCACACCCTGCCCGTTTCCGTTGCCATGCACATTGCCGAGCTGGCGGGACAGCACCTCGGCGGCGAAGTGCGCCTCAGCCCGATAAAAATCAGCGGCAACGAAACCGGCCGCGTCCACCTCGGCCAATGCTGCAACCCGATACCCGGCGACGCCATCCGCGCCATCCTGATTAAAGACCAAGGGCTGATTATCCACCGCGAAACCTGCCCCAACCTGCTCAAAAGCGATCCCGACCAGCAGCTTGACGCCGACTGGGAAAACATCGGTGGCCACACCTACCACACCGTCCTGCTTGTCGCCTCGCAGGACAGCCACGGCCTGCTGGCGGCCATGGCGATGGCCATGTCCGAGCAGGGCGCCGACATCGAAGCCGTGGAAACGCCCTCGCAAAGCCAGTCGGGCACGGAAGGCTTTATCGAATTCAAATTCCGCATCAAAACGCAGGATCTCAAACAGCTCAACAGCATCATCCACGCCCTGCACACCATCCCGCAGGTACGCCGCGTCACCCGTTTGTAAATCCCAAGCGTAAACGAGAGGCCGTCTGAAAAACCGAAAAAGGTTTTGCAGACGGCCTGATGTACATCTTGTGCTGAGTCTTTGCTAGGGGCTGTTGACATTCAGCTTGCGAAGCGGTTTTTTGAGGAAAAATTCGTGTTTGCAAGGAAAAAGCGTAGCAAGGTTGGACACCTTGCGAGCATTTTTGACGCGGCAGGCGCGGATTTTTACCAAAAATACCGCCGCAAGGCTGATTGTCAACAGACCCTACGTTGCATAAAGAAAGATAAAGGCCGTCTGAAAGCTGTTTTTTGTTTTCAGACGGCCTCTGTGTAAATGAAGAGTGGCGGTTTTGCCTTGTAACCCTTCATCGGAGGCAAAAGGCTGTCTGAAAGCGGTGGGACGACTGAACTCCCTTTTCCGCCCGTAGGGGAGGGCTGGGGCGGGGCTTATGTCGTTGCGGCAACTTTTGCGGGAGCGGCAGCGAATGCAGCTCTGCGCACTGTCACCCACCCCGACCCTCTCCCGCGCTTGTGGCGCAGGGGAGGGAGTAAAGAGAGTGGGAGAGTTGGCGGTTTCAGACGGCCTTTCGGGTTTTCGGGCTGCATGATTCAAATTTTGTGCTGAGCCTTTGCTACGCTGCATAAAGAAAGATAAAGGCCGTCTGAAAACCGGTTTTCCGTTTCAGACGGCCTTTTAAGCGGTCAAGCCCAATCGGGCGGTTTTACAGCGAGCCTAAGATAATCCGCAGCACGCGGCGCAGGGGTTCGGCCGCACCCCAGAGGAGCTGGTCGCCTACGGTAAACGCGCTGATGTATTCGCCGCCCATGCCGAGTTTGCGGATACGGCCGACGGGTACGGACAGCGTGCCGGTTACTTTGGCGGGGGTCAGCTCGTGAATGCTGGCTTCTTTTTCGTTGGGGATGACTTTCACCCAGTCGTTCGCACCGGCCAAAATGCTTTCGATTTCGGCTACGGACAGGTCTTTTTTCAGCTTCAGCGTGATGGCCTGGCTGTGGCAGCGCATTGCGCCGACGCGCACGCACAGGCCGTCGATAACGGTGGGATCGGCGCTGCGGCCGAGGATTTTGTTGGTTTCCACGCCGCCTTTCCATTCTTCTTTCGACTGGCCGTTGCCCAAATCCGCGTCAATCCACGGAATCAGGCTGCCGGCAAGCGGTACGCCGAAGTTGGCTTTGGGATAGGAGTCAGAGCGTAAAAAATCGGACACTTTTCGGTCGATGTCGAGAATCGCGCTTGCCGGGTCGGCCAGCTCGGCGGTTACTTGGCTGTGAATCGCGCCCATGCCGCTGATGAGTTCGCGCATATTTTTCGCACCCGCGCCGGAGGCGGCCTGATAGGTCATGCTGGTTGCCCATTCGACGAGGTCGTTTTGGAACAGGCCGCCGAGCGCCATCAGCATCAGCGATACTGTGCAGTTGCCGCCGATGTAGTTTTTCACGCCGTTTTGCAGGCCGGCATCGATGACGTTGCGGTTGACGGGGTCGAGCACGATAATCGCGTCGTCGGCCATACGCAGCGAAGATGCCGCATCAATCCAGTAGCCGTTCCAGCCCGAATCGCGCAGGCTTTGGAATACGGATTTGGTGTAATCGCCGCCCTGGCAGGTAACGATAATGTCCATTTTCGCCAATTCGGCGATGTTGTTGGCATCGAGCAGCGTTTTGGCGGCCTGGCCGAAATCGGGTGCCGCGCCGCCTACGTTGGATGTGGTGAAGAAATACGCGTCGGGGATGTGGGCGAAGTCGTTTTCTTCGCGCATGCGCTGCATCAATACTGAACCGACCATGCCGCGCCAGCCGACGAAACCTACTTTCATGATGTGTCTCCGTTTGGGTGTTGGTGAAGAAAGGAAAGCGCGCGTTTTAAACCTGTGCGGGGGAAAAGTAAAGTTTTTTATGCGGCACTCTTTTCAGACGGCCTTTTTGGGCTTTGAGGCCGTCTGAAAAGGGTGTTTTTCTGTTTTCAGACGGCCTTTTTGTCGGACGGTTGGCGTGCGCGAAGTATGAGGCCGTCTGAAAGGTTTTAACCTCTTTCAGACGGCCTTTGTGCTTTATACGGTTTGCGAGTATTGGGCGGTGGTTTCGCGGTGGCGCAGGTGGTAGTCGAAGACCATGGCGATGTTGCGGATGAGGAAGCGGCCTTTGGGGGTGACGGTGAGGCCGTTGGTTTTGAGTTTGACCAGGCCGAGGCGTTCCATTTGTTCGAGGTCGGCCAGTTCGTCGGCGAAGTATTGGGAGAAGGGGATGGCGAAGGTGTCTTGGTAGACGCGGAAGTCGAGGGCGAAGCGGCACATGAGGTCTTGGATGATGTTGCGCCGCAGGATGTCGTCGCGGGTGAGGCGGTAGCCGCGCATGACGGGCAGGCGTCTGGCGTCGAGGGCGGCGTAGTAGTCGGTGATGTTGCGCTCGTTTTGTTCGTAGGTGCAGCCGATTTTGCCGATGGCGGAAACGCCGATGGCGACGAGGTCGCAGTCGGCGTAGGTGGAATAGCCTTGGAAGTTGCGTTGCAGAAAGCCTTCGCGCAGGGCGACGGAGAGTTCGTCGTCGGGTTTGGCGAAGTGGTCCATGCCGATGAAGACGTAGCCTGCGTCGGATAGGCGCTCGACGGCGTATTGCAGGATGTCGAGTTTTTCTTCGCTGGAGGGGACGGCGTCGGTGTCGATGCGCCGCTGGGGTTTGAAGATGTGGGGGAGGTGGGCGTAGTGGTAGAGGGCGAGGCGGTCGGGATCGAGGGAGAGGACGGTGTCGAGGGTGGGCTTGATGCTTGCGAGGCTTTGGTGGGGCAGGCCGTAGATGAGGTCGACGCTGACGGATTTGAAGTCGGCTTCGCGGGCGGCTTCGATAACGGTGCGGGTCTCTTCGACGCTTTGGATGCGGTTGACGGCCTGCTGCACTTTGGGGTCGAAATCCTGGATGCCGACGCTCATGCGGTTGAAGCCGAGGCGGCCGAGGTGGTGCACGGTTTCGCGGCTGACTTTGCGCGGGTCGATTTCGATGGAGTATTCGCCGTCGGGCAGGAGGTTGAAGTGGCGGCGTATCATGGCGAAGACGCGGTCGAGTTGGCCGTCTGAAAGGAAGGTGGGGGTGCCGCCGCCGAAGTGGAGTTGGGCGAGGGGATTTTTGCCTCCGAGGTGGGGGGCGAGCAGTTCCATTTCGCGTTCGAGATAGCCGAGGTACTCGTCGGCGCGGGTTTTGTCTTTGGTGATGATTTTGTTGCAGCCGCAGTAGTAGCAGATGGTGTCGCAGAAGGGGATGTGGATGTAGAGGGACAGGGGTTTGTTGAGTGCGCCCGCGCTGCGCAGGGCGAGGGTTTCGATGTATTCGTTTTCACCGAAATCTTTGTGGAAGCGGTCGGCAGTGGGGTAGGAGGTGTAGCGCGGGCCGCTGGCGGGGAGGGAAGCGATGAGGTTGCGGTCGAATTCCGGCTTTTCTTTGTTGATTATGTTGATGATTTTCATGCGGAAGGGTTTGATGTTGGTAAATGTATGGTAGTTTGCTAGAATGGCACAAAGCCGATGATGATACTTTGATATTAGTCAAGGCGAATTGTATACAGTTTGCCTCAGGTGCAAAAAATTAAGGACTGTAACCAGTATGGCCGCACACACTTTGCTACAACCGATGAAGACGCTTTGTTCGACCTGTTCGCTGCGCGAGCTGTGCCTGCCCGTCGGCCTGCGTCCCAATGAATTCGAGCAGTTGGACACCGTTATCCGACAGAGCCACAGGCTGAAAAAAGGCGAGTTTCTGTTCCGTTCGGGCGAGTCTTTCCATTCCTTTTTCGCCATCCGCACCGGTTTTTTCAAAACGACTGTCGCTTCGCAGGACGGCCGCGATCAGGTAACCGGTTTTTTTATGTCCGGCGAATTGATCGGGATGGACGGTATCTGTACGCATGCGCACAGTTGCGATGCGGTGGCTTTGGAAGACAGCGAGGTGTGCGAGTTGCCGTTCGGCCATATGGAAGAGCTCAGCAAAGTGATTCCGAGCATCCAAACGCATTTCTTCCGCCTGATGAGCCGCGAGATTGTGCGCGATCAGGGTGTGATGCTGCTGTTGGGCAATATGCGTGCCGAAGAGCGGATTGCCGCCTTTTTGCTGAACTTGTCGCAAAGGCTGCACCACAGGGGTTTTGCCGCCAATGATTTCATCCTGCGTATGTCGCGCGAGGAAATCGGCAGCTATTTGGGGCTGAAACTGGAAACGGTCAGCCGCACGCTTTCGCGTTTCCATCAGGAAGAGCTGATTTCGGTGGAGCATAAACACATCAAATTACTGAAACCGGAAGTGCTGAACAGAATGGTATCCGGCGGCAGTATGCACACAGTTTGAATAAAGAGGCCGTCTGAAAAAGCAAAAGCGCTGCAGAGCAAACGTTCTGCGGCGCTTTTGCTTTTTCAGACGGCCTAAATCGAAAAGTCTTCGACAACGGGCGTATACAGAAGTTGGTCGAGCCGCGCCTTGGTTAAAGACGGATCGAAGAGTTCGATAAAACCGTAAACATATCCGCGCAGATAGCTGTCGCTGCGCAGCAGCAGGCCGGTGTGGCAGGGTTCGGTAAGATAGGGAATATCGACCAGCGTCAGATCCGCATCTGCCGTTTTGTCGTAGGCCGGCTTGGCCATCAGGCCGACGCCCAGTCCCAGTCGGACGTAGGTTTTCAGCGCATCGTTGTCGGCCACCGAGACGGCGATCTCCGGTTCGGCAATGTCTGCTTTGGCGAACGCGCGCGAAAGTACGCTGCCGCGCACGAAAGCAGATTCGTAGGCGATTAAGGGATAGGACGCAATGGCTCGGACAGACAGTGCGCCTTTGTGATCGAGCAGCGGATGATCGTTCGGCACGAGCAGACCGTAATGCCAGCTCGAACAGGAAATGCCGCGCAGCTCTGTGCCGTAATCGGAAAGTTCCGATGTCACGGCAAAATCCGTCAGGCCTTCTGAAACCATCCGGCGGATTTCCTCGGGTGTCCCTTGTCGGATAACCAGCCGCACCTTCGGATAGGCTTTGGCAAACTGCGCCACCACAGGCGGTAAAACATAGCGCGCCAAAGTGTGCGTGGCGGCGAGCGTGAGCACCCCGCCGTCTTGTTTGGCAAACTCGCTGCCGATTTTTTTGATGTTTTGGATATCGTGCAAAATCCTCTCGGCCGTCTGTAAAACCGCCTTGCCCGGCTGCGAAACGGAAACGATGCGCTTGCCGCTGCGGATAAAGATGCGGATGCCGAGTTCCTCTTCCAAAAGGCGGATTTGCTTGGATACGCCGGGCTGCGACGTGAACAGAGCATCCGCCGCTTCGGAGACGTTGAGATTGTGTTTGTAGACTTCGAGCGCGTAGCGCAGCTGTTGCAGTTTCATAAGTATGGCGGCGGAATGCGGAATCGGGCTGCGGACTTTAACATAAAAACAAATCCTAATGGCAGAAAACCGCGGCAGATAAAGGGTTGGAGAGCTGCAACGGCGAATGGCGGAAGTGTCTGGCGGTAAAAAGTTCCTGTTGTTTTTGCGCAACTTTAATAAAGGAGGCAGCGTTTTTTCCGGTAAATAAGTGACAGAAAATTGATTTTTCGGCATGATGCGGCATTAGGAAACAGGTTGCTGCCCGCACAGGAGGCAGCGGGATATTGACAGTTTGCATCGGGATTTTTATAGTGCGGACTTGTATATTCTGGTTGCCGTCACGCTGCGGCCTGTATATTGTGCTTTGTAATGGTCTCACAGGTCATTGCATTAACAATCTTTTGATGAGGGAATAATAATGACCAAACAGCTTAAATTAGGTGCATTAATCGTTGCCGCTATCGCTTCTGCCAACGCATTGGCAGCCAGTGAGCCGCATACCAAACACGGCTATGTAGTCAGCCGCGAATCTCAGGAAATCGTCCGCAACAACTATGAAGAGTGCTGGCGTACCATGTACTTCGACAAAGCGACACAGGGTCGTATCGAGTGCGGCGACGCAGAAGCCCAAGCTCCTGCCGCTCCCGAATTTGTAGACGAAACCGTATCGCTGTCCGCCAACACCCTGTTCGGCTTCGACAAAGACAACCTGCGTCCGCAGGCCATCGACACCCTGAACGACTTGGCAGGCCGCCTGTCCAACGAAAACATACAGGCTGTCCGCGTAGAAGGCCATACCGACTTCATGGGCTCCGAGCAGTACAACCAGGCTCTGTCCGAACGCCGCGCCAATGTAGTGGCAAACTACCTTGTAAACCAAGGCGTACCCGCAGGCAAGATTTCCGCAGTCGGTTTGGGCGAATCCCAAGCTCAGATGACCGCAACCTGCGAAGACCAGCTCAAAGGCAAAAAACTGTCCAAAGCCAAACGCCGTGCACAGTTGATCGCATGTATCGAACCCGACCGCCGCGTAGATGTGAAAATCCGCAGCGTGGTTCAGCGTCAGGTTTCTGCCGGTGCTGAAGCTCTCGGCGAGCGTCCTGCCAGCGACAACCACTGGTTGCCGGGTGAGCGTTCCAGCATCCACGGTTACACCCGTTGGTAAGATGATTTTGAAAAACCCCGCGAATGCGGGGTTTTTTCTTTTCATAGGTTTTATGTGCGGTTTTTTGATGTGTGCAGGGTAGCCGTTTTGTTTGTGGTAGCAGCTTCGTCGGGTGGGGCATTTCTTTGTTTTCAGACGGCCTGGCGGAAATACCGCAGTGCGGTTAAATATAGTGAACCAACACGAAAATCTACGGCGTTGCTGTGTCTTAGCTCGAATAGGGCAGGTGTGCTAAGTAAGGTATTAAAAATGCCAAGCAAACCTGCCCGTACTTAGGTGTACTGTCTGCGGCTTGCGGTCTTGTATCTTTCCGTGTTGTTTCAGTTTGGTTTTACGCAGATATAATCGGCCGAAATGGAAAATTTGCTGCCCGGCGTTTTGTCCCCTGATTTTGTCCGGCTGAAAATGAAACGGTGTGCGATGGTTGCGTGCTGCCAAAGTCTAAGCTGTGAATGGCGGCGGCAAAAAATGGCAAATCCGGTGTTTTTTTTTGCATTTGGAAAATACAGTACAGAAAACAATGGAACCAAAACGGCGAAATAAAAACAGCAGAATAAAAAACGTAAATACAGGAGGCGGCAGACAATGAACGAGTTTGACTTTATCAAAACCTATCTTGCCGATGCGGCGAAAGACAAGGCGGTATTGCTTGGGATTGGCGATGATGCAGCCGTGGTTCGTCCCGAACGGGGTAGGGATTTGTGTGTTAGCAGCGATATGTTGCTGGCGGGGAGGCATTTTTTTGCCGATACGGCGCCGCAGGATGTGGCGCACAAGGTTTTGGCGGTTAATTTGTCGGACATGGCGGCGATGGGTGCGCGGCCGCGCTGGGTGTTGCTGAGTGCGGCGCTGCCCGAGCTGGATGCAACATGGCTGCGCTTGTTTTGCGACAGTTTTTTCGCGCTTTGTGCCGAATACGGCGTTTCGCTGATTGGTGGGGATACCACCAAAGGACATTCAGTCTTCAACGTCACGATTATCGGCGATGTGCCGCAGGGTTTGGGATTGCGCCGCAGCGGGGCGCGGGTGGACGACGATGTTTGGGTGTCGGGGCATATCGGCTCGGCGGCGGCAGCTTTGCAGCATATGCTGGACAAGGCGGTTTTGCCCGAACCGGCCGCAGAGCATTGCCGCCGGGCTCTGCTGCGCCCCGTGCCGCGCGTGGCTTTGGGACAGGCACTGTTAACGCTGGCCAATGCCGCGCAGGATATTTCAGACGGCCTGATACAGGATTTGACGCATATTCTCGATGCATCGGGCGTCGGCGCGGAGATTGAGGAAGACAGGCTGCCCGTTCTGCCTGTCTTGCGGGAGTGCCTGCCCGAAGTGGTGCGGCGGCAATGCGTGCTGGCAGGCGGCGACGATTACGAGCTGCTGTTTACCGCTTCTCCGGCGCGGCGCGCCGAAGTGGAGCAGGCGGCGCGGCAGTGTCAAACGGAGGTCTGCCGCATCGGCAGGATTACGGCGCAACACGGCCTACAGGTGCGCGATGCGGCGGGGCGGCCGATACATTTGGCACGCGGCGGTTACGACCATTTTTCCTGAGCAGCGGCGTTTGAAAACCTGTTCGGAGTTTCCGACATTGTCGCCAATCCGTATCGGCCTTTCCGCGTGAAGCTTCTAAGGCCGCTTCCACCTTCGCGGGAGGGCGTTTCTGAAAACGAAGTTTTATAGTGAGTCAAAATAAAAAGGGGCTGTACTAGATAAGCCCTAAATTTCACACCACCGGCGCAGCACTTTAAGCTGCTCGGAGGGTGTGCCAAAGTTAAAACGGAACTCGCATTCTTTCAAGAAAAGCGGGAAAGATTTACGGTCGATTCCATTGTATTTGCGCAGTACGCGCTTTGCCTGATTCCAGAAATTTTCAATGCCGTTGATATGGTTCTGTCTGTCGGCAAACAGCTTGCTTTGATTAATACTCAATACCGTTAATATGTTGCGCTCCACGAGCAAACTCATTGGGGCTGTACTAGATAAGCAGTCATGTTAGACTGCAAAAACGAAGATAACCCGTTGTAAACTAAAAAAGAGTATTTAAAAGAAAATGCTTCAATTTTTTGTACTCGAAGTTACCGCCCGTTCAGCTGCCGATATTTTGGGCATTCAGCCCAACTCCGCCATTCTGTTCTACCGCAAAATTCGTATGGTTATCAGCCATTATCTGGCCTTGGTTGCCGATGAGGTTTTTGAAGGCCCTGTCGAGTTGGATGAAAGCTATTTCGGCGGACGGCGTAAAGGCAGACGCGGTCGCGGTGCGGCAGGAAAAGTGGTTGTCTTTGGCATTCTGAAACGCAACGGACGGGGTCTATACCGTTGTGGTGGATAATACCAAGTCTGAAACGTTACTCCCTGCCATCAAAAAAAAATCATGCCGGACAGCATTGTTTATACCGATAGTCTGAGCAGTTACGACAAGTTGGACGTGCGCGGTTTCATCCATTACCGCATCAACCATTCCAAGGAATTTGCAGACCGCCAGAACCACATTAACGGCATTGAAAACTTTTGAAATCAGGCGAAACGCGTCTTGCGCAAATACAACGGAATCGATCGCAAATCTTTCCCGTTGTTCTTGAAAGAATGCGAATTTCGGTTTAACTTCGGCACACCGTCCCGGCAGCTAAAAATCTTGCGGGAGTGGTGTGGAATTTAGGGCTAATCTACGTCAGCCCCTAAGAGAAAGGCTACCTGAAAAATGGTTTTCAGGTAGCCTTTGGTGTTAGAGCACAATACAAAGAGAATGATTTCAGGCTGCTGCACGCCGGATTCGTCAGCTTGTTTATCCGGCATTTGGGCGCGCACCGCATACCATAACGCCGCCATATGCTTGCGCGCCCCGCTATAAGGGCAATCGCAGCCCCCGTCCTTAATGTACAAATCATTATCCAGCTTCAGCCATACCGAATAGTTTTCCGAACCGAACACCTCCGCCCGATAACGCCCGGCGGAAGTTTTTTGGACATCGCGAACCTTGCCCTGCTGAAAATACAGCAGTCCGCGTTCGGCGATGTGGGGCGGAAATCGGCGGGGTAGATAGATACCGGACATGGTTTGCTTCCAAGAAGTTGTTGAAACATGGGGAGTTTACTGGTTTGGGCGATGTTTGGGGAGAGGGTTGCGGGAAGATTTGTTTAGCAAAGAGGCAAAAGGTCGTCTGAAAATGGGTTTCAGACGACCTTTTGGTGGAGTAGAAAGGGGGGAGGTGAGAAGATACATACACGCGGTTGGATCTAGGCTACGGTTTGCTTGGGTTTGGCTGAAAATGGCGTGAGTAGATAAAAGCACCGTATATTGATTTTTTGATATGCATTGTCAAAAGTTTACGAACTTAAATATAGTTTAATGATTTCTTGGTCAAATTTTTTTATTCCTTCAAGAAGGGAATTTGACTTATTTAGAGAGTCTTGTGGACTAACACTAGAATTTATTCTACTTTTATGTGAAGTATGCGCGATTTTCCCCCTATCACTACCAAATGCATCCATATTATTTATCCAAGAATCATCTAGATTATTATAATCAACCCCTGTCGGAATAATTATCTTTTTTAAATCATTACGTTTTATTCCATGATTTGATTTAATGATATGGGAATATTGTGACGTAGCCAGCTTAATTGCTTCCTTAATATCTTTTGCTTTCTTCGGTTCTCCTTCTTGTTCAACCCAGCTATGGTGGTATGAAGCTAATAAGCAAAAAAGAGTCGGAGAAGTTTTAGATTCATCAGCCCATTGTTTAGCAACATGTTTAATCAAATCGTGACAAACGGTTTCAATATAGGATTCTATTTCTGCATGTACTAGTAATATATAAGCCTCTGTTAATAAGATAGTTTGATCATCATAGTTACCCAATGCATCAAATTTCTTAGGTAACATACTATTTCGAAGATAAGATAATCTTTTTTGTAGATCATTTAGTAGCTTTGTTCTTATATTTTTAGGGTTCATAATTTATTAATCCGACACTAGAGTATATTTGGGCAAATTAGTCCCAATAGTTTCGTTTAAAAATAATGACCAGGTATTTATTCTACATTGAGTGGATGAAAGGCTCTTAGTAGTAGTTTCAAGTGATTTTAGAAAATCTTCCTTGTTAGAACATAAATCTTTAAAGCCTTTTTCAATTGTATTATGAAGTTTATTATCTTCTGTTTTTTTTAAAACCTCTTGATCAGAGAAAGTCAAAATCATAATATCGTATATTGCTCTATTAAATCGAGATTCATAAGACACTTTATTCCATTTTCGATAAGCATTTTCACCAAAAATTTCTACTATACGAGAATGAGCCTTTGTGAATAAATCGAACTGATTTTCTAAGTCTTCTTTTTTTTCTAAATTTTCAAGCCATGCCTTATTTAACAAATAACATGTGGAATCTAAAAAGCTCTTCAGGTTTCCTGTGTATTTATCTATGAAATTTTTAAAAGCAAAAAATCTTAATAATAATTCTGTATCCCTCATCCTGAAATCAACCGTATCATCTTTTAAACCAAGAATATGCTTTAATTCTTGACTTTTCATCGATTTTTTATTTAAAAATTTAACGAATTCTCCAGGGTGAAGAGCTTGCCTTAGCTCTTGAGTTGATAACGGCACACTTCCTGTATTTAATCTTAAGAATACTAGATATAAAAAATCTTCACTCATCCAGTTTTTTATTACTACTGTTCTAATAGGTTGATTTTCAAAGCTTGAAAAATCATCTGATAACTCAATATCTTGCGACAAGTCTTCATAGCTTTTTTTATTAAGTTTTTTTCGAATATCCAATCCTTGTAGATTAAATTTTTTATAATCCAAGCTGTTTTTGGGTATTGTAAATTGACGTAAGCTAAGTAAACGCTGCTTTCCATCCAATACAATATATTTACCTTTTTGATCTTTAGATTCTGCTAACACTATTTGAGGGATTGGTAAACCTAAAATCAAAGATTCTATAAATTGGCTTTTCTTTTTCTTATCCCAAGCATCTCTCCTTTGAAAATCAGGATTTAAGATGATATTTCCTTTTTCTATCTGTCTTATGATGGTTTCAGTAGTCCAATCATTGCTACTAACAACTACATTAGGAATGGATTTAGAGTCAAAGTCTAAATCCTCAGTTACATCTTGATCATCTTCAATATCAAATAAATCATTGATTTTCATAAGCAATATACCTATTGACCAAATTATTAATAATATATGTTGGTAAATATTACACTAATCTTGCAAGATTGTACATTGATTTAGTAAGTAAGTTTTATATTATCCCACTCCTTCAACAACCGCTTCACCGACACCGGATACGGTGTCTTCAATTCCTGCGCAAACAGCGACACTCTCAATTCTTCAATCATCCATCTAAACGCAGCGAGGTCGTCTGAAGCGGGCTGTCCTTGTTTCACCAAGCTGTCGGTTTTTTCCTGCCACATTTGTTCCAGTTCTTGAATATCGGCTTCGCGGGCTGCGTCGCGGGTGGGGTTGCTGCTGTATTTTTCAAGGCGCAGGGTCATGGCTTTTAGGTAGATGGGGAGGCGCGGCCATTGTGCCCACGGGGTGCGGGTGGCGAAGCCGGGGGCGAGCAGGGTTTGCAGGCGTTGGCGCATGAGGTGGGTGAGCGGGTGTTTGCCGAGTTTGCTGTTCAGTTCGGCGTAGGCGGCGGCGGTTTCCTGCAAATAGCGGCTGAGGGCTTCTTTGACGGCGGGCAGGCGGCTGCGGGCGCGTTTGATTTGTTCTTTGAAGGCTTTTTCGTTGCGCGGCAGCTCGTCTTCGCCGATAAAGGCGCGGTCGCAGACGGCTTGGGTGAGGTCGTCGCGCAGGGTGTCGGCGTTGATGTGTTTGAGCAGCATGGCGGCTTGGGTGAAGCCTTGGATGCCTTTGTTCAGGTCTTTAACTTGTTCTTTTAGTTGTAGTTTCATGAGTTCGATTACGCCTAATCGGTGGGCTTGCTCGGCGGCGGCAGACGTGTCGAACAGGCGCAGGGCGATGCGGCCGACTTTTTCTTTTTGTAGGCCGAGGTAGCCGGTGAGCTGTTGTTTGCCGCGGGCGAATTTGATGGATTCGGGCAGGGTGCCGATGTCCCATGCGGTAACGTTGTCGCGCTCGAATTCTTGGGTGTTGTCGCGGAAGGTGGTGGCGGCGGCTTTGCCAAGTTGTTGTTGGATTTGGATTAAATCGCGCCCCATGGCTAATTCTTGTCCGCCGTCGTCGATGATGCGGAGGTTGAAATAGCAGTGTTCGGGCAGTCTGAACGCGGCCCATTCGTCTTGGTTGATGTGCTCGAGTATGCGGATGTCGCCTGCGGTTTTGGCGATGGCTTGGGCAAGCTGGGGCAGGATGGGGGCGTTGCGGTCGGGGTTTTGGCTTAAAAATTGGGTGATGAATTCGGGCACGGGCACGCAGATGCGGCGGATTTGTTTGGGCAGTGCTTTGATTTGTAGCTGGATTTTTTCTCGTATCATGCCGGGCACGAGCCATTCGAGGGCGGCGGGGCTGATGCGGTTGAGCACGGTGAGCGGCAGGGTGAGGGTAACGCCGTCGAGCGGGTGGTGCGGCTCGAAGCGGTAGCTGAGTTTGAATTTGCCGTCTGCGGTTTGCCAGTGTTTGGGGAATTGTTCTTCGGTGATGTGTGCGGCGGCGTGCTGCATGAGGTCGTCGCGGCTGAGGAATAACAGGCGCGGGTTGTCGCGCTCGGCGGTTTTGAGCCATGCGGCGAAGGTGCGGATGTCGGCGAGGGGTTTTTCAGACGGCGTTTGGGGCTTCAGGCTGCCTGAAAGGCGTGTAGGTCGGATACTCGTATCCGACGTTTGTGCAGCGTCAAAAGTTTTGTCGGATTCAAGAATCCGACCTACGTTTTCAGGCTGCTTTTGGGCTTTCAGGCTGTCTGCCTGACGAACCATGCAGTAATTGGTCAAGACCGTGCCGTTGCGCGGAATTTGGTTTTCGTGTTGCAGCACAAAACCCTGATTTTGGAAAAATGCCGCTGCGGCTTTGGACACATCTGCGCTGACTGCCGTACCACTGTCTGCCGACGGCAAAACGGCAGCCAGCAGCGCAGTGGCAATACCTTGCCGCTGGTGGCTCGGGTCGGTAAAGAGACAGTTTAGGTGGCTTTGTTCGGGCTGGTATTCAATAAAACCGAGCATGCGCCCGTTATGCGTTGCCACGCGGACATTACCGCTGTCAATGCGTTGTTGCCAAAACTCGGCATCGTCTGCGCCTTGCAGCCATGCGTTTTTTTCCTGCTCGCTGTAATGGCTGTTTGAGATGTGTTTGACGGCACGGCAGAACAATTCGGCAAGGGCGGCGGCATCGCTGTTTGCGGCGGGACGGATATTTGGTTTCAGACGGCCTTTTTGGGGTGCAGGCTGCTTTTTGGGTTTGAGGTTGTCTGAAAGTGTGCCGGTTGTGTTTTCAGGTAGCCTTTCCGGGTGCAGGCTGCTTGGTTGTGCGGCGATTTGCTGTAATTGTTCAAGCTGCCACTGCCGTTCTTGGCTGACGGCTTGCGGATTTTGTCCGTTTGCCAAGCCCACGGCTTTGACGGCGTAGTCGCCGCACACGGGCGCATGTTCCTTCATATGCCCGACGCCCACCGCCTGACCTGCGGCGCGTAACACGGCGGTAGCAACGGGATTTTGCTGTTCTTTTGCCAGCTTGTGCAGCGCAAAACCTGTCTGCCGCAGTTGCGCAACGTCTGCCTGTCCGTTTTGCCAACGTTTGAGCAAATCGAATGCGTCGTGAACGGCGTCTGCTTCTACTGCATCGGGCAGCAACGGCAGGATATGTTGAACGCACTGCATCGCCCATGTCGCCAAATCGTGCTGGTTTTGCGCGACAAGCAGCCTGCACAAGCGGTCGCGCTGTTCGGCATCGTCTGCAATGCGGATTTTGGGGCGGCAGTATTCGGGCAGGGGTTCGGGTTTGGGGGCGTCTGACAATATTTTTTCAGGCTGGATTTGCATATCGCAGTTGTGTACCCAAATTGCTTGTTCTCCGATGAAATAGGTATGAAAATCTTCCACTTCCAAATTATAAACAGGCACTCTCGACACGGCGGAGGAAGGTTGCTCATGGCAGCAGAAATCTCGCAGCAAATCAGCAAAACGTTGCGGGCTTTCTTTTTGTGCCCAGTGCTTGTGTTGCCCAAACACCTCTAACCGTGAATTTGGAATGCTACTGGCGGCAGCTTGTGCATCTGATAGTGGTACACCTGGATCATTCTCTCCATGCACTAACAATACAGGCATAGATAGCGAAGGTAATTGTGGTAGCAGGCGGCCTATTTGTTGGCTATCGCCGATTTCGTTAATTTGGAACGATTGGAACGCTTTACCCGCGTCTTTATCCAACGCAGCGGCGCGTACGGAATCAACAGTTTCGGGTGTGATACGTTGCGGGTCGCCAATTAACGTAGTGGCAATCAGATAGCGGGTCAGCCAGCGACTAGCGCACAAACGGTAGCTCAAGCGGTTTAGGCGCGATTTGGCATACCATTTGCCAATACCAGACAATGGAGCACTGCGACTGATACCCCATGGCGCGAGCAATACCAGTTTTTCCACCTGCTGCGGATGGTGCAGCGCATATTGCAATGCAACAGCGCCACCCATAGATAGGCCGCACAATATGGGGTTAGATAGATTTAGGGAAGTTATTAGTTGATTTAGGAATTGCTCATAATAGTCAATTGAATAGTTTACATTAGGCTTCTCGCTTGCCCCATATCCAGGCCAATCGGGGGCAATCAGGTAGTAATCATCATCCTGCCATTTTTGCATGACCTCTTGCCAAGACAACAGTGCTGAATCCACACCGCCGCCATGCAGTAATAGAATGGGACGCCCTGCTGTATTCCCAACGCTGTAATAGGCAATTTCAGTACCGGAAACAGTCAGACGGTGGTTGTAGATGACGGTATCGGTCGTAGATTTTTCAAAATGTTCCAACGACAACACGCGTAAAGTGTTACCGTTTGCGCAAGCCAGCAAAGTACCTTTTTCCAGCTCGGCAGCAGGTCTCCATTTTTGCAAAACGGTATCCCACAAAGGATGGTTGGCCGTCATTAAGGCTTGATAAACAGGGGACGGATGTTTGCTATCTTGGTTATCCGAGCAAAGCATCAACCGAACCAGCGTGCTCTCTCCAGAGCAGAAAGCACGTAGAACGGTTTTGTAGGCAGTGGGCGCATCTGTTCCGCCATATTCCGAACGCGACAAAACATGGTCGCCTACACGAATATGTTCAATTGGCACAGGTCCTTTGTCGGTATGCACTAACGTTCCAGCAGGGAAACAGGCATGTTGGTTTTCAGGTAGCCTTCGGGGGTGCAGGCTGCTTTCGGTGTGCAGGCCGTCTGAAACCGCATCCGCCGTATAAAAATCGGGCAGCCGTTCGTTATAAAACGCAAACAGCGCTTCGTCATCGACCAGCACGTCTTGCTTGCGCGATTTGTGTTCGAGTTCGGTAATTTCCTTAATCAGCTTTTTGTTGTGGAAAAAAAAGTCCGCTTTCAAGTCGCATTCCTGCGCCACCAGCGCGCTGCGGATAAAGATTTCACGGGATTCTGCGGGGGCGATTCTGCCGTAGGCGACGGGGCGGCGCGGCAGCACGGTCAGGCCATAAAGCGTAACGCGTTCGCTGGCGACGACTTCGCCGCGCTTTTGCTCCCAATGCGGCTCAAAATAATGATATTTCACCAAATGCGGCGCTTCCTGCTCAATCCATTCGGGCTGAATCGCCGCCACATCGCGCGCGTAAAGGCGCGTGGTTTCGGTCAGCTCCGCCGCCATCACCCATTTGGGCTTGGATTTGAACAGCGCGGACGCGGGAAACAGATGAAAACGGCTGCCGCGCGCGCCCGTGTAATCGTTGCCGTCGGGCGATTTCATGCCGACATTGGCAATCAGCCCCGTGAGCAGGGCGCGGTGGATTTGCTCGTAGCCCGCTTCTTTGGCGGCGCGGATTTGGGCACGGTGTTGTTTCTTATCCAGTTGTTTTTGTTTGAGTTTGACGGATAAGTCTTGATCGCCCGCATTTTCAGACGACGTGAGCTGTTTGGCTTCGGGAGGTCGTCTGAAAGCCGCTTCCTTGGTGGTCAAACCCATTTCAATCGCGGTTTGGGCAAGCTGGTGATGCAGCTCGCGCCATTCGCGCATCCGCAGGTGCGACAGGAAATATTGGCGGCACCACTGCACCAGCTGCTTGTTGGACAAACCCTTGTCGCGCTCGCGCTGGAAGCTGTCCCAAATATTCAGGTAGGCGAGAAAATCCGACTGCTTGTCGGCAAAGCGCTCATGCGCCTTGGAGGCGGCTTCACGCGCTTCCAGCGGCCGCTCGCGCGGGTCTTGGATGGACAGCGCGGACACAATCACCAGAATTTCCGCCATACAGTCGTGCTTTTTCGCCGCCAGCAAAATGCGGGCGACTTTCGGGTCAATCGGCAGACGTGCCATTTGCTCGCCGATTTTGGTCAGGCGGTAGCGGGGTTTGGGTTCGGGTAGTGTATTTAGGTTTTTTGTGTTTTGCATGGCGGATGGGGTTGGATAATGGGTTTTCAGGCTGCCTTTGCGGCGCACATTGTTTTCAGACGGCATAGCTTATGCCGCCACTCCCGCGCAGGCGGGAATCTTAGTGGATATTCGGCAATTGTTTAAAAACAATTCGTTGCTCAAATTCTACCAAGATTCCCGCCTGCGCTGGAATGACGGCGGCGGGTTTCAGGCTGCCTGAGTGTTGCTTGCGCAGGGCGTGCGCTGTTTTCAGACGGTATCGGTATTTTTCAGGCTGCCTGAAAACGCCGTCTGAAAACCAAAAACCTAGCCCTGCGGCAGCATGGTGCGGAAGGTCAAGTTGATACGCGGGGTTTGGATTTTGCTACTTTTCATCACGGCGTGCCGCCAGTGGGTTTGGGTGCTGCCGCGCATGACAATAAGCTGCCCGTGTTGCAGCATGAGTTCGCGTTTTTCCTGCGTTTGTTTGTGTTTGAAGGCAAATTTTCGGGTCGCGCCGAAGCTGACGGAGGCGATAACGGTGTTTTTGCCCAAGCAGGCTTCGTCGTCGCTGTGCCACGCCATGCCTTGGCTGCCGTCGGCGTAGCGGTTGAGCAGACAGGAGTTGAAACAGGTGGGGCTGACGGCGGCAAGCTGTTGTTCTACCTGCTGTTTGATGTCGGATAGCACGCTGTCCCACGGCTGCGCGGTGCGGGTCGCGCCTGAATAGGTGTAGGCGAAGTTCTGCTCGCCGTACCATGCGACTTGGCTGGCGGCGTTGCGCAGTTCGGCATTGGGGAAAAGGGCTTGCAGGCGCGGGCGTTCGGCGGCGGGTTCGTCGGCGAAACTGAGGAAGCAGATGCCTTTGCCGGTGTTGGCGACCAACACGCTGCCGTAGGGGCTGGCGACGAGCTGCCAGTCTATTTGCAGGCCGGCGCCGCCGTTTTTGTATTCGCCCGGGGTCATGCCTTCTATAGTGGTAAAGAGGTCGTGCAGCCGCCCGGTGCCGCTTAGGCCGCTTGCCAGCGCGGCATCCTGCACGCTGCCTTGGGCGTGCAGGATGCGCTTGGCGTTTTCGATGCTGATGTGTTGCAGCATTTTTTTCGGGCTGATGCCCGCCCACTGCTGAAATTGCCGCTGCAAGTGCTGCGGGCTGAGGTGGACGTGTGCGGCAACGGCGGCCAGGTCGGGCTGCTCGCGGTGGTGGTCGTAGAGAAACTCTATCGCGGCGGCGATGCGGGCGAATTGGATTTGTTCGGCGGGAGTCATCGTATTTCCAGTTTGTTTTAGATAAAGGAAAAACGCTTTTGCAGTTTGCCCGACAGTATTTCAGGCAGCCTGAAACGTTAAAACAAACTTGCTTGCTGTGGATTGGGTGCGGATGCGTTTTCAGGCTGCCTGAGCATATAGCTTGTAACCCGGTTAAAAAAATCTTGCGAAATTTCAAAATGCCCGTAGCGCAGCAGGCTGGCGTATTGTTTCCATTCGCCATGCTGGCGGGCGATGTCTAGCGGACAATCGCGCACAATTTGGGCATACGCCACATTGCGGCGAAACGGGATAAAAGTTTCACTCATCTGCAACGGATAGGCTCTGTCGTCCAGAATTTGCCCGAACGCGGTAAAGGCTTGCAGCTTTTCGTTGCCGTCCAAACGGATTTTGGGGCTGTAATACAGCAGCCAGTCGCCGCGTTTCATGCGGTTGAGCGGGGCGGCTTTGCCGTGGCAGACTTGGCAAAAGCCGCCTGCGACACCGCGTAAAACGTGTTCTTGGGAAACTGTGCCTATCCAATATTTCACATATGCTCCTGTGATTGAAGGTGCCCGACGGCATTTCAGGCAGCCTGAAACGCCGTCGGGCAAAACCCTATTTCACCGACGCATTGCCGCCGTCGGCAAACAGCGACGCGCCGGTAACGAAACCTGCCGCCGGGCTGGCAAGAAAAGCAATCACCGAGGCAATTTCTTCAGGCTGGGCGATGCGTTTGACCGCATGCAGCCCTGCCGCCCACACTTTCTGCTCTGCGTTGCCTGCCATGTCGGTGTCCGCACCGCCCGACAGTACCACATTGGCACGGATGCCCTGCGCCGCGTAATCGGCGGTAATGCCTTTTGCCAACGCGCTCAACGCCGCTTTTGCCGTGCCGTAAGCCGACAGGTTCGGCAGGGCAACGCTGCTGCCGACGAAGCTGGACGTGAACACCAGCGCACCGCCGCCGCGCGCCAGCATCGCCGGGATTTGGCTGCGCGCGCCCAAAAATGCGGTGGTGAGGTTGCTGTCCAACGTGTCGCGCCATTCATCGGGCGAGAGCTCGGCCAGCGGCTTGTACGCACCCAGCGCACCGACGTTGTTCACGGCTATATCCAGCCCGCCGAAAGCCTGCTCTGCCGTGCGCACCACCGCTGCATGGGTTGCAGATTGGCGCGCATCGCCTACTACCATCTCCGCCCTGCCGCCCGCTTCGTGTATCAATGCTGCCGTTTGCGCTAACTCGTCCGCGCGCCGCGCGCACAACACTACCGCCGCACCCTGTTTTGCCAACAGCAAGGCCGTTGCCCTGCCGATGCCCGACGATGCGCCGATGACAGCGGCAACTTTGCCGCTCAAATTCAAAAAATCGTTTTGCATGGTTTTTCCTTTTCTGTCAGTTGTTTGGTAACAGCGCGGATTTTAAGGAAAAGACCACAGGCAGACGACCCGATTCTTGCGGAGTTTTCAGGCTGCCTTTGGGGCTTTCAGACGGCCTTTTCGGCAGCCTGAAAATTGTTGAACCATACCCCGCCGACGTCATTCCCGAGCAGACGGGAATCTTAGTAGATTTAACCAATAGTTTGTTTTTTCAAAAATTTCCAAGCATCAAACAAGATTCCCGCCTGCGCGGGAATGACGGCAGGTGGGCAGGTTTGCGCCTGATAAAAGTTTCAGGCTGCCTTTGGGTTTTCAGACGGCGTATCGGGCATTGATACCCGACGTTTTTTAAATTTACCGGCAGTTGTCGGGCATGAATGCCCGACCTACTTGTATTTAGCAAAGAACAATTTATGGTCTTTGGCAATCAACACCATCACAAACAGCAGGAAAATCAAGGTTTGTATGATTTTGGTGTCGGGGTGCGTGTCAAAAATTTCGTTGGCCGTGTTGGCAGCCAAATGAAACAGCACGCTTATCCAAATATTGCGCCCGAACTTGCAGTACAGCCAGTTCATAATCAGCACAAACAGAAATGCGCTGGCAGCAAAATTAACCGACGCCAACGCGCCTTCGGCAACCACATTGCTGTGGTAATAGCCTTTCACAAAAGCCAGCGGCAGATGCCACACCACCCAATACACGCCGAAAATCATGGAAGCGGAAAACAGGCTGAATTTTCGCAACAGCGCATCCGTGCCATAGCTGTGCCACGCCAATTCTTCAACCAGCGGGGCAAAAGTCAGCACAAACCATGCGGAGACAAAGGCAGACTGAAAAGACGGCTGCCCCGAAATATGAAACTGCGCCCAGCTATACCCAAACAATGTAGAAACCGCCTGCGCCGCCATAATTGAGCCGTAGGTCAGCAGCAAAACCAGCCCGACGGCAAGCGGCGAAAAATGCCGGTGCAAAGACAGGCGGCGTTTCAAATCGTTCCACAAATCAGCGTCTTGGCGGAACAAATGCAGCGCAACCAGCATCGGCGACACCAAGCCCGCAATGCCCAAAACAATCTGCCCCACTTGCGCGGCGTCCGTCTGCGCGGGCAGGTGGCTCAAATACGCCATGCCGAACCACAGCACGGCGGGAATCAGCATAGACCAGAAATAGAAGAAAACGGGGCGGTTGTATTTGCTTAAGATGTTCATGGCGTGCCTGCTTTCTATGGTTATCTATGGTTTCAAAAAATACGATATTTTGCCTTTCAGGCTGCCTATCCCCTTTCAGACGGCCTCTTCCACCGCCCCCAATTCCAGCAACACCTGAAACCCGTCGTTGATATACCGCTGGTCGGGTGCTTCTAAAAACGGGAATGCCGCCACGTCGCCGAGTTTCAAGGCTGCCATGCGCAGGATGACGGCGGCGAGGTTGCTGCGGATGATTTCGGGGTCGGTGAACGGGCTGCGCTGGTTGAAATCGTCTTCGGCGTACAGGCGGATGCACACGCCCGCCGACACGCGTCCACATCGCCCCGAACGCTGGCGGGCGGCGGCTTGGGAGATTTTTTCCACATGCAGCTGCTCCACTTTGGCGCGGGCGGAATAGCGTTTGACGCGCGCCAAACCCGTATCAATCACATATTTGATACGCGGCACGGTGAGCGAGGTTTCGGCAACGTTGGTCGCCAAAATAATGCGCCGCTGCGAACCTGTGGGGTGGAAGATTTTGTGCTGCTCCTGCGCGGAAAGGCGGGCGAACAGGGGCAGAATGTCGTCGTTGCGGCGCAGCGGGGATTTTCGCAGGGCTTCGGCGGCTTCGCGGATTTCGCGCTCGCCGGGCAGGAAGACGAGAATGTCGCCGTCGCCCAGCCGCGCGAGTTCGTCCGCCGCGTCCACAATCGCTTCGGGAATGTCGATTTCCGCTTCGTCTTCATCACGCTCGTTAATCGGGCGGTAGCGGATTTCTACGGGATAGGTGCGCCCCGACACTTCCAATACGGGTGCGCCGTTGAAGTGTTGGGAAAAACGTTCGGCGTCTATGGTTGCCGAGGTGATGATGACTTTCAAATCGGGGCGGCGCGGCAAAAGCTGTTTCAAATAACCCAACAGGAAATCAATATTCAGGCTGCGTTCGTGCGCTTCGTCGATAATCAGCGTGTCGTAGGCAGCGAGATAGCGGTCGGTTTGCGTTTCGGCAAGCAGGATGCCGTCGGTCATCAGCTTGATGCTGGCGTCGCGCGAGGTGTTGTCGTTAAAACGCACTTTGTAGCCCACCGCCTGCCCGATGGGCTGCCCGAGCTCTTCGGCAATGCGCTCGGCAACCGAACGCGCGGCAAGGCGGCGCGGCTGCGTGTGTCCGATCAACCCCGCCGCCCCGCGCCCGAGTTCCAGGCAGATTTTGGGCAACTGGGTGGTTTTGCCCGAACCCGTTTCGCCGCAGATAATCGTTACTTGATTGTTTTGAATGGCGGTTTTGATGTCGTCCAAACGCTCGTGCACGGGCAGGGTGTTATCAAACTCAGGCTTGGGCAACGCGGCTTGGCGTTTTAAGAAAATATCGTGGGATTTTTGGTATTTTTCTTCGACTTTGGCTTGGCCGCCGTATTTTTTCGGGTTTTTAAAGGCGGATTGCAGGAAATGGCGGTCTTTGGAGAGCACTTGGGTGAAGTCGGGCTGGAGCATGGTTGTGTATGAAATTTCAGGGAAAACAAAGGGCGGAATTATAGCCCAAAGGCCGTCTGGAAAGCTTTCAGACGGCCTTTTTGTATAGGAACAGTCGTTTAGGATGGAGATAGGTGCAAGGAGAAATGTAAATAATTTGTTTGTTGTGATATTATTCGTTAATAAATATTAAGTTATTTGCATATTTGCAGACCGCAAACGAATAACAACAACCAAATCTACGAATTAAACGGGGAAAACCGTGTCTGATAACCAATTTATCGCTCATGTACGAAAGGCAGACGGAGAGCAGCAGCTGCTTGAAACGCATCTTGCGGAAACGGCTGAAATAGCGGGGCTGCTTGCTGCCAAGTTGGGTTTGGGTATGGCGGGCAAGTTGCTCGGGCTGATGCATGATTTCGGCAAATATTCCGAAAAGTTCCAAAGCTATATCCGCCATGCCACGGGCTTGCTTGATCCTGATGCGGATGAAGAAGAAAACACGCCAACGGACAGCAAGGTTGATCATTCCACGGCGGGTGCGCAATGGGTTTATGGCCGTCTGAAAGTGTTTTGGGCGCAATACGGCATCGGCGAACTGTTCGGGCAGATGCTTGGCTTATGCATTGCCTCGCATCATGGGGCGGGGCTGATTGACTGTTTGGATCCTGATAACGGAGAGGCGGTTTGGCGCAAGCGCTTTAATAAAGACGATGCGCTGACGCATTTGGCGCAGTGTGAACAGGTCGCCGACAAATCCGTTTTGCAACAGGCGCAATCCTTGGCTGGCGAGGCTTTGCTTAAAGAAATGCTGACTGCGTTGGATGCGATTATTCGGCCAATGAGCGAGTCGTTTAATAAAGAAAGAAAACATGGCGAGATTAGAACCCCGCACAAAATTGAAGAGTTTTATCTTGGCTGTTTCACCCGTTTTCTTTTTAGCTGCTTGATCGATGCCGACCGTATCAACAGCGCGGATTTTGAGCGTGAAGCGCAGAAAGATGTGCGCCGCTTTGCTGAAATGCCGGATTGGCAGGCCGCCATTGACAAGCTGGAAGCGCATCTTGCGCAGTTTCCCGTCCGTTATCCTATCGACAAAATCCGCCGCGATATTTCCGATACCTGCCTGCGCCGATCCGGCGATCTGCAGGGAATCTATACGCTAACCGTTCCCACCGGTGGCGGCAAAACGCTCGCCAGCCTGCGTTATGCGCTGCACCATGCGCAAAAGCACCGGCTCGACCGCATTATCTATATCATTCCCTACACTTCCATCATCGATCAAAACGCCCGCGCCGTGCGGGATATTCTGGGTGCGGATTGGGTGCTCGAACATCATTCCAATTTGGAACCCGAACAACAAAGCTGGCAAGACAAGCTGTTGTCCGAAAACTGGGACAAACCCATTGTGTTCACCACCATGGTGCAGTTTCTGGATGCATGGTTTGGCGGCGGTACGCGCGGGGTGCGGCATGTTCATGCAATGACCCGCAGCGTGCTGGTTTTTGACGAAATCCAAACCTTACCTGTGAAATGTGTGCGCCTGTTTTGCAATGTGCTCAACTGGCTGGCGCAATACGGCTGCAGCAGCGCGGTTTTGTGTACCGCCACGCAGCCTTTGCTGGGACAGGTTCCCAATCCCGAATTAGGCAGCCTGAAATTGGCAAAAGACGCCGAAATCATGGGTGGCGGGCAGGATTTGGACATCTTGTTTGCCGGTTTGTCGCGCGTGGAAATCATCCCCAAGCTGAAAGCGGGCGGCTGGTCGGTGGACGAGGCGGGCGCGTTTTTGCTGGAACGTTTTCAGACGGCCTCAAGCTGCCTGTTTGTCGTCAATACCAAACGCTGGGCGCAGGAGCTTTACCAATACTGCCGTCGGCAAAACGTACCGAGCGACGCCCTGTTTCATCTCAGCACCAACCAATGCGCCGCGCACCGCAGGGCGATTTTCGATGTCATTAAACAACGCCTGCAAGACGGCAAGCCCGTGCTCTGTATCAGCACCCAGCTGATAGAGGCGGGCGTCGATATTTCCATGGCTTGCGTGATCCGCGCCTTGGGCGGGCTGGACAGCATTGCCCAAGCGGCGGGACGCTGCAACCGCAACGGCGAAAATACCGATAAAGGGCAGGTGTATGTGCTTAATCTGCAAGAGCCGGATTTTTCCAAAGTTTTGCCCGATATCACCGCCGGGCAAGCTAATGCCGATCGGGTGTTTCGCGAGTTTGACGGACAGGATATTTTGCAGCCCGACGCCATGAACCGTTATTTTGAATATTACTTCCACCAACGCGGCAGCGAAATGAGCTACACCCTTGCAAACAGCGTTTCAGGCTGCCTTTTGGACTGGCTTTCCGACAACAGCCGCAATCCTTATATGCCGAAAAATAATAAACGGGGCAAAGCTATTCCGCTGTTGATGCAATCGTTCAAAAGCGCAGGCAGGGCGTTTGCCGCCATCGATGCGCCAACCCGTGCCGTAATTGTGCCCTACGGCAAAGGACAGGAGCTGATAGCCGAGCTGTGCGGCGCATGGGATGCCAAAGAAATGCGCCGCACATTGGCGCAGGCGCAGCGTTACAGCGTGAATGTTTTTCCCAATGTGTGGGAGCGGCTGCAAAAAGCGCAAGCAGTGCGGGAAACTCTTGCCGGTTCGGGCATTTACTATCTCGACGAGCGGCACTATCACGAAGCATACGGACTTTGCGTTGATGAAGCGGGCGAAATGACGTTTTACGATTTATAGCAATCATAAGGAGCGATATGGACAATAAAATCAGTTTTCGCGTTTGGGGGCGGCAGGCATTGTTTACCGACCCCGTTACCAAAATCGGCGGCGAAAAATTCAGCTATCAAGTGCCAACCTATGAAGCGATAAAAGGCATACTGAAAAGCATATATTGGAAGCCAACCTTGATCTGGCATATAGACCGCATCCGTGTGGTGAAGCCGATACGCACGCAAAGCAAGTCCACCAAACCTAGGCAATGGGAATCTCTGAAGGGAAATCATCATACATTGGCTATCTACACCTTTTTGCAAGATGTGGAATACCAGGTTGAAGCGCATTTCACTTGGAACGAAAACTGGGAAGAGCTGGCGCCAGATCGTATTGCCGGCAAGCACATCGCCATCGCCCGCCGAATGCTGGAACGCGGCGGGCGGCAGGATATTTTCCTGGGTACGCGCGACTGCCAAGGCTATGTTGAGCCGTGCGAGTTTCGCAGCGGCGAAGGTTTTTACGACGGCATCGACAATCTGGATTTCGGTTTGATGTTCCACAGCTTCGGCTATCCCGAAGAAACCGGCAAACCCGAGCTGGTCGGTCGTTTTTGGCAGGCTAAAATGGAATACGGCGTAATTGAATTTCCCAGCGTTAACGACACAACAGGCCGTCTGAAAAGCCGTTTTATCCGCAAAATGCAGCCTGAAAAGCCGTTTAAGCGCGGCGAGAATCTGAAAGCGGTGGAAAACGAAGCGCAGGAGTTGGGCTTATGAGCTGGATGAGCAAGTTGTATCAAACTTATGAGTACGCACAAAAACAGAATTTAGACGATGAAGACTTGGCTTTGCCTTTCCATATGCCTAAAGCTGCGCATTTAAAAGTAGTGCTAAATGATAAAGGCGAATTGGTTTGTGCAGAACGCTTCGATGGCAAGAAACAAGTTCCTATTCAGGTAACAGAAAAATCATCAAAACGATCTGGTTCGACGATTGCGCCGTATGCCTTGCATGATAACTTGCAATATATTGCTAAAACTGCGGAGCAGTATCTAACGATTGAATATCTTTCAAAAGTAGCTGAAAAAAAAGCACCGCAAAAAGGAGGAGAAAAATGGAAGGCTTTTTTATCTGATAACGATGACGGCAGAAGAAAATTTGCAGATTCGGAAAAAGAAAAATTCAGAAATAGTTTTGAATGTTACGAAAAGCAATTATCCGATTGGGCTGATTTTAGTGGGTTGAAAGAAATACAGGCTGTTTTGCAATATATACGAAAAGGCTCTTTGATTAAGGATTTATTAAGCCATCAAGTTTTCACGATTGAAGAAGATATTTTGTTGTCGAAAAAAGATGACCCGTTTGGCTTTACGATTGTGTGGGCAGTAGAAATACCGGGTGATCCACATGCAGAATTATGGAGTAAAAACAGCGTCCAAGCAGACTGGATTAGATACCAAGAGAGTATGAGCGAACAAGATAGCACCCAGAAAGATTTGTGCTACATAACGGGAGAGCAGGAGTTTCCGGTAGCGGCATACCCTAAGATTCAAGGAAATGCCAAATTAATATCTGCCAATGATACGGGAGGTTTGACTTTTCTTGGTCGTTTTCTAACAGACAAACAAGCTGTTATTTTGGGAAGAGATGTTTCTCAAAAAGCATTCAATGTGCTGAAATGGTTAATTAAACGTCAGGGATTTAAATTCGGCGATCAAGTAACTGTCGCTTGGGCAATCAGCGGCAAGCGTATTCCCTCGCCGCTGCAAGACACCTTTGTTGAACTGGATTTGGATAACTTGGGCAGCAGTATCGGCAAAACCGAAGCCAAAAAGCAGCCTGAAAACCAAGAGGGCGGTATCGACTGGTCGGACAATATCGGGAAAGCCGCCGCAGAAATCATCAAACGGAAAATGCGCGGTTATCGGGCGGATTTGGAAAAGCATGAGCAAATTTCCCTGCTGATGCTCGATTCCGCCACGCCCGGCCGCATGGCGCTGACCTATTACCAGGAATTCCTGCCTGATGATTATTTCGCCAATCTGGATGCGTGGGTGGACGATACCGCTTGGTACCAACGGCACAGCATCAATAAAAAGCAGACCGTCTGGCCGATTCTGCCGCCTTCGCCCTATGCCGTTTATGAAACCGTGTATGGCAAACGCGGCAGCGATACCCTGAAAAAACAACTCTATGCCCGCCTGCTGCCCGTGATTGCGGGTGGCAGCAGCGTGCCGCTACCCTATGATCTGGTGCAGAAAAGCTTTCAGGCTGCCTGCAATCCCAGCGGCTGCGAACATTGGGAATGGCAGCGCAATATCGGCGTCGCCTGCGCGCTTTATAAAGGTTGGCGCGCCCGCCATCATGATTCATCACAAAAGAGGATTTATTCTATGGACTTAGATCTTGAAAACCGTTCACGCGATTATTTGTTTGGCAGGTTGTTGGCTGTTGCAGAAAAATTGGAAAGCACAGCATTGAGAATTGCTGATGAAGAACGTGCCACTACTGCCGAGCGTTATATGCAGCGTTTTGCAGTACATCCGCTCAGCACTTGGTTGCAAATTGAGACAAACCTTGTCAAATCTTATAAAGACCGTTTACGCAATAACCGTTATATGGGTTTTTTACGCAATCGTGAAAAAGAAATTGATGAAATCATGTCTGCGTTAAACGAATTAAGAGATCAAACCGGCTGTTCGTTAGATACCAAATTGGATGGTGAATTTTTATTGGGTTATCACAGCCAAAAAATGGCTTACCGCAATAAAGTCAATGCCCAAGTACAATCAGATATGCAAGATGATCAAGCAGAAAGTAACTAATCCTTTTTAAACCTTTGGAGAAAATGACATGTCTTTAAGCAAAAAAATCGACTTTGCCCTGATTATCAAAGTGCAAAACGCCAACCCCAACGGCGACCCGCTCAACGGTAACCGTCCGCGTGCCGACTTTGCCGGTTTCGGCGAAATGACCGATGTTTGCCTGAAACGCAAAATCCGCGACCGTCTGCAAGATGCGGGCGAGAGCATTTTCGTGCAGGCAAATGAAAGAAAAGATGACGGAATGGTTAGCTTGAAAAACCGTTATGATCATTTCGTCAAACAATTGAAAACAGAAAACTCTACCGAAGAGACAGGGAAAAAAAACCAAAAAGGATCAGATCTGAAAAAAGACATCATTGCAAAAGAAGCCTGTAAACACTGGGTAGATGTTCGTAGTTTTGGTCAAGTTTTTGCGTTTAGTGGCAAAGATGAAGACGGTGTGTCTATTGCAGTTCGCGGTCCTGTTACTCTTCACTCTGCGTTTAGTATTGAGCCGATCAACATTACCAGCACACAAATTACCAAAAGCGTGAATGGCGATGGCGACAGTGATGTTAAGAAAAGCCCTGACACCATGGGCATGAAGCACCGCGTGGACAGCGGCATCTACGTTGCCTACGGCGCAATGTCCCCCCAGCTTGCCGAGCGTACCGGCTTCTCCGATGCCGATGCGGAAAAAATCAAAGCCGTGCTGCCCAAGCTGTTTGAAGGCGACGCCTCATCCGCCCGCCCCGAAGGCAGCATGCAGGTTCTGAAACTCATCTGGTGGGAACACGGCTGCAAATCAGGACAATATTCCTCCGCCAAAGTGCATGGCAGCCTGAAAGTCAATGCCGACGGCAGCTATGTTTTGAATAACCTCAACGGTCTCCAAGCCCAAGAAATTGACGGCTTCTGATATGCAGCCTGCCACCGCCACAGCAGACGAGCGCACCATCCCCCTGTCCGCTCTGCAACACTATGCCTTCTGCCCGCGCCAATGTGCGCTGATTCACAACGAGCAGGCGTGGGCGGAGAATTTTCTCACTGCGCAGGGCAGGGTGTTGCATGAGCGCGTCGATTCTGGCGAGCCGGAAACCCGAAAGGGCGTGCGTTTTGAGCGCAGCGTGCATGTGGCGGCGGAGCGGCTGGGCATTCACGGCGTATTGGATATGGTCGAGCGCGATTTGCGTTCGGGCAGCCTGAAACCTGTTGAATACAAGCGCGGCCGCCCCAAGCCGGATGTTTGCGACGAAATCCAGCTTTGCGCGCAGGCTTTATGCCTGGAAGAAATGAGCGGGCAGACGGTCGCCGAAGGCGCGCTGTGGTACGGGCAAACCCGCCACCGCGTGCCGGTGGTGTTTTCAGACGGCCTGCGCGAACAAACCCTGCAAACCGTCGCCGCCGTGCGTGAACTGCTCGCCGGCGGTAAAACGCCGCCGCCCGAATACGGCAAACGCTGCAAGGCGTGTTCGCTGGCAGAAATCTGCCAGCCCAAGCTGCTGTCCCGCGACCGTTCCCGCCGCTACGCTGCCGCCCTGTTCGACACCGCAGACGACGAAGCGGCAGACGATGCGGATTCGGAAACAGCCTGAAAGCTGTTCCAAATATTTTCAGGCTGCCGCATAGTTCAACTATTCAGACGGCCTTAACTTTCAGGCTGCCCTAATAGAACCAGAGAAAGGCAGCCTGAAAGCCTGATACGGCGCAAGTTCGCTTTCAAGCTGCCGCACAAGCCAAACCGTTCAGACGGCCTGAACTGTGCAGCGGAAAAACGGCGCCACACCGAAAAGCAGCCTGAAAAGAAGGCAAAAGGCCGTCTGAAAACCCGATACGGCGCAAACGTGCTTGCAGGCTGCCCATCCGTTTCCGCCCTGCAAAAACCGTCCCCATCCCCTTTCCTTTCAGACGGCCTGCCGCCGTCAAGCGAGCATCCGCCATGCGCAAGCTGCAAAACACGCTTTACATCACCGGCCAGGGCAGCTATCTGCACAAAGAGCGTGAAACGCTGGTGGTCGAGCGCGAGCGCAAAAAAGTCGCGCAACTGCCGGTGCACGCCATCGGCCATATTTTCTGCTTCGGCAACGTGCTGGTGTCGCCGTTTCTGATGGGCTTTTGCGGCGAAAACGGCGTCAATCTCGCCTTTTTCACCGAAAACGGCCGCTATCTTGGGCGTTTGCAGGGGCGGCAGAGCGGCAACATCCTGCTGCGGCGCGAGCAGTACCGCCAATCCGAGCGTAATCCCGTTCTCGTTGCCCGCAATATTGTTGCCGCCAAAATCCAGGCTTCCAAGCGCGTGCTGCAACGCCGTTTGCGCAACCACGGCGGCAGCGAAGATATTCAGGATGCCGTTGCCGCGCTCAACAGCAGCCTGCGTCAGCTTAAACGCGCCGACTCGCTCGATTGGGTGCGCGGCATCGAAGGCGACGCCGCCGCGCGTTATTTTGCCGTGTTTGGCAGCCTGATCCGCGAGGGCAGCGGCTTTGCTTTCAACGGTCGCAACCGCCGCCCGCCGCGCGATGCCGTCAACGCCCTGCTGTCGCTGCTGTACAGCGTTATCGGCAAAGAAATCAGCGGTGCACTGCAAGGCGTCGGGCTTGATCCGCAGGCGGGCTTTCTCCACGCCGACCGCCCCGGCCGCGACAGCCTCGCCCAAGACATACTGGAAGAATTCCGCGCCTGGTGGGCAGACCGTCTTGCTCTCAGCCTGATTAACCGCGGCCAGCTCAAAACAGACGACTTCGTGTGCGAAAGCAGCGGTGCCGTCAGCCTGAAAGACGACGCGCGCAAACGGCTGTTTCACAGTCTGCAAAGCAAAAAACAGGAAAAAATCGTCCACCCGTTTTTGCAGGAAGAAGTGGAAATCGGCCTGCTGCCGCACATCCAAGCCATGCTGCTCGCCCGCCACCTGCGCGGCGATCTGGCCGAATATCCGCCGTTTTTAATGCGCTGAACCCGTTTTCAGACGGCCTTCAGGCAGCCTGAAAGAACCGCCATGCTGATGCTGATTACCTACGACATTTCCCTGCAAGACCCCGCCGGCGCCGCGCGGCTCAACCGCATCGCCAAACACTGCCTGGACTACGGCACGCGCGTGCAGTATTCCGTGTTCGAATGCGACATCGCGCCCGACCAATGGGTGAAACTGAAAGCCAAGCTGCTGGACACCTACAACCCCGAAACCGACAGCCTGCGTTTCTACCATCTCGGCAGCCGCTGGCGGCGCAAAGTCGAACACCACGGCGCCAAACCGGCGCTTGACGTGTTTCAGGACACGCTGGTGGTGTGAATCGCCAACCTGCGGTTCGCACCGAAACGCGGGCAGGTTGGCGATAAGGGACAGTTCTTTAACAATCAGGAAATTATCGGGCGGGTGCGCATAAAGGCTGTGCTATACTCGCCCCCACTGCACTTTTGCGGCGACGTTGGCGAATAACAGGCCTCAAAGCCTGAATCGGCGGGCGTTCCGCAAAAGGCAGCAGCCGCCTTCGGGCGGCTGAGTGTTGAAACCCATCTCGTTCGCCACGCCCCTTAGGGCTACGCGGCAGCCGCCTTCGGGCGGCTGAGTGTTGAAACCGACGGTACGGCCTGCCGCTCGCGTTCGGGGACGGCAGCCGCCTTCGGGCGGCTGAGTGTTGAAACGACCTTTATCACAGTTCGACCAAGCACATTAAGACGCAGCCGCCTTCGGGCGGCTGAGTGTTGAAACAATGTCACTTCGGCGGCCATGCAGCTGACGGGCGCAGCCGCCTTCGGGCGGCTGAGTGTTGAAACAACAACGAAATCACACCCGATACGGCTTTTGAGGCGGCAGCCGCCTTCGGGCGGCTGAGTGTTGAAACAGATGCTTCGTCAACTATCAAGACCGAGCCTTCGCAGCCGCCTTCGGGCGGCTGAGTGTTGAAACTATTTTCATCGGGGGTGCGATAAACCGAAACCTGGCAGCCGCCTTCGGGCGGCTGAGTGTTGAAACAAATTTGAAGAGGGCGGCCAGACGACCAAGTACAGCAGCCGCCTTCGGGCGGCTGAGTGTTGAAACAGGCAGGTGTTGAACACGTCGGCATCCGCCATGCGCAGCCGCCTTCGGGCGGCTGAGTGTTGAAACATCCGAAGCCCGCTTCAGTTTGACGTTACAATCCGCAGCCGCCTTCGGGCGGCTGAGTGTTGAAACAAAGGTGTACGGTGCGGTGTTGCCGTCGGCCAGTACGCAGCCGCCTTCGGGCGGCTGAGTGTTGAAACCGTGGACAGACAAAGGGCGTTGGCTGCTCGGCGCAGCCGCCTTCGGGCGGCTGAGTGTTGAAACGTTGTTGTTGAGGACGTTGGCCTCGCAGTTTTTGCAGCCGCCTTCGGGCGGCTGAGTGTTGAAACGTCCCCTTCGCCGGCGGCGTGTCCGTCCACCGTCGCAGCCGCCTTCGGGCGGCTGAGTGTTGAAACATCGCGGCGGCGTTGTCGGCCACGAATTGGCGGTAGCAGCCGCCTTCGGGCGGCTGAGTGTTGAAACATCAGCCGTCTGATTGGGACGGTACGGCGTTAGCGCAGCCGCCTTCGGGCGGCTGAGTGTTGAAACTGCCCCACGCCGCCCAAGTGCAAAACGGTTTTTTGCAGCCGCCTTCGGGCGGCTGAGTGTTGAAACAGGCGCTGGCCAACCGCACCCTGTGGCTCAAAACCGCAGCCGCCTTCGGGCTGCTGAGTGTTGAAACATCGGTCCGGACAATCTCGGGGCATCTGACGAGATGCAGCCGCCTTCGGGCGGCTGAGTGTTGAAACACCGCAACGGGCTTGCGTGCTGCGGCAGACGGTTGCAGCCGCCTTCGGGCGGCTGAGTGTTGAAACCGCACATCTCGGCGGCTACGCCGTCGATGCAGACGGCAGCCGCCTTCGGGCGGCTGAGTGTTGAAACCGTAGTACGCGGCAACCAATATCGGTCTGCCGTCGCAGCCGCCTTCGGGCGGCTGAGTGTTGAAACTTCGGCCGATTTGTAGAGGCCGTAGACGCTTTTGTGCAGCCGCCTTCGGGCGGCTGTGTGTTGAAACGCGGCCGTCGATGTTTAGGCGGGCAAAGTCGTCGGGCAGCCGCATTCGGGCGGCTGTGTGTTGAAAAGCAATGCTTTTTGCGGCGGTGGGTGGTGGTTGTGGCAGCTGCCTTCAAGCAGTTGTTATGTTGAAACTTCGCTTATCATGGCGTAATAGTTGCTGTGTGGGTGGGAATTATCTTTGACATCTAGCGCAATAATCCAAAGGCCGTCTGAAAAACATTCAGACGGCCTCCGTTTGCAAACCGTTCACGGCTTGGCGACAATGTTGCTGGCAAACTGCCGGAACTCTTTTTGCAGCTCGGGTGCGGCCGATTTGGCCAGCGGCTGCAGGATTTCTGCGCCACGTCTGCCGCCTGCTGCGATGCGGTATACCGCCCACATGATTTTTTTCTGTAAGGGGTAGCGGTCGGCATACGGCGGGTCGAAAGCAAAGGCTTTGACGAGGTGCGGCAGTGACGATTCGGACGGACATTCGGCCAGCAGCGTCACGATGTCTTCATGCCGTTCGTGCCAGTCTTGCGCCAGCAGTTTTTGGAACGCGGCGAGCGTCTGCGGGTCTTTGCACGACAACACTTCATGCAGGATAACCGCGTATTCCGCACCGCCGCCGTTTTGCGTTTCGGTGACGCGGTGCAGGTATTCGAGCAGGAAACGGCTGCGCTCCTGCGGCGGTACTTCGCGCCCGTTGCCGCCGAAAAGGCAGAACAACAGGTCGTATTTTTGCAGCGTGCCGTTGATATATTGTTCGAGTAACAGATTGGTTTGGGCAAAATCCATTGGTTTCTTCATGTGCTTTATCGGTTTGAGGCCGTCTGAAAACGCAAAAGCGGCTTTCAGACGGCCTTTCCCCTGTCAGGCAATCCCGTCAAAGCCCTCAAAGGTGTTGGGGAAGGGTTCGCGGTTGAAGCAGGCTTGCAATACGCTGCCATGCCGCGTCAGGTTGCGGAACATTTCGGGCAGATCGCTACCCAAGAGATGGAAGCCGCCGACAAAATCGGTGGCGTAAATGTCGAACTCGTCGCGGCCGGCGCCGCTTGCGGTGTCCCAAAACAGGAAGAAACCCGATTCGCTGCGGGCAAACGGTTCTGTCCGTGCCATCAGTTGCACGATGTCGTCGGGGTAGTAGTCCGCATAGTCTGCCAAATCGTCGAGATAGGCGGATTTGACGGCTTCGCGCATCTGCTGCCACGAATCGCAGGCGGCGTCTGCAGGCAGATAGATGAGAAAATTGCCCAATGTCCTGCCCCAGCCGTAGCGTTGTGCAAACAGGCGGTAGGAACGGGGAAACTTGGGCGTGTCGACACTCAACGTTTTGGCGGCTTTTCCGTCCTAAAACGGCATCTGCCGCGTTGAAAATACTCGCCTATGGACACATAGGCTCGCATTTTCGCCTTGCATCTGCCGTTTTATGCCGCAAAATCCGCTTCAAAAGTTGAATGTCAACACGCCCTGCCGCCGGCAAATCTGAATGCGTCGAGAAAATCCGCATCGGCGGCGGCTGCCGACGGGCATAGGATTTCCAAGTCAAATTCCAGTGAAGCTCCGAAATGACTGTCGAATTTTTGGCTGCCTTATTCCGAGGCCGTCTGAAAACGGAAAAACGGCTTTCAGACGGCCTCAAACCGTTTACCACAAGGCCAGGGCGGTCAGGCAGATTTCGCGCTGGCCGTTTTGCGGGGCGACGGTGCGCTGCGGCAGTTCGAGAATGTAGGGCGCGCCGCTGCGCTCGGCGTCAAGGACGCGGCGGCACAGGAAGCCGGCGAGCCGGTCTTTCGGCGTGCCGGCCGGGTAGTCGCGGTAGGAGATGATGTGGTTGTCGGCTGCGGGTGCTTCTTCTTCAAAGCGTTTCGCCAGCATTTCGCCGGTTTTGGCGTAGGCTTTCCAGGCGATGTTCTGCACGGGCATGCCGTCTTGGTGTGGCTGCAAATAGGCGGGTTCGTCGCCGCCCTGCGCGGGGCGGCGCTCCGTGCTTTCGCCGCTGTCGCGCGGGGCGGCGGCGGGCGGCGCGTGGTCGATGGGGGCGGGGTAGACGACGGCGTCGCTCGGCCAGTGCCACACGCATTGCGATACGGTGAGGCCGAAGGGGGCGACGGAGGCGGTGCGCAGCGGCGGCACGCGCAGGCGGCCGCGCAGCAGGGCGGGAATGCGCCACTCGTATGCGCCGCCGCTTTTGCCGATGCGCCAGGGCTGCCAGATGTTTTCAGACGGACTCTGTGCCAGATAGTCGTCTTCGCTGCACAGCCAGAGGAAGCGGCTGCGGCCGCCGTGGTCTGCGGTGAGCCGCAATACGGCGTTTTGTCCCGCAAACACTTCCTGCGGCATGGCGACGTCGATTTGCAGGGCGAGGAGCTGGCGCAGGTTGAGCAGCACGCCGACCATCAGAAAACCAAACAGCCAGAAGGCGGCGACGTAGGCAAGGTTGACCTGATAGTTGACGCCGACCAGCCACAGCAGGCCGACGACGGCGAGCAGGCCGACGCCCGGCCGCGTCGGGCGGCAGCGGATGGCGGCGAGGGTGGGCGAGCGGCTGACGGAGGCCGCTTGAACGGGTTTACTGAACGGCCACATGGCTGAGGATGCCTGCGAGAAGTTGCGCCGAGCTTGCGCCCTGCTGCACGGGCTGCAAACGGTGGTTGGCAACGGAAACCCACACGGCCTTGATGTCGTCGGGCAGCACATGGCCGCGTCCGTGCATAAACGCCCAAGCCTTGGCGGCGTTTACCACCGCCAGCCCGGCGCGCGGGCTCAGGCCGGTGACAAACTGCCCCGGGCGGCGCGTCGCTTCGACGAGGCGGTAAACATAGTCGGCGGCGGCCTGGGCAAAACGCACATGCGCTGCATGCTGCTGCCAGCCGCGCAGGGTTTCGGCGTTGCAGACGGCCTGAATCTGCGGCAGGGCGTTGCGGCGGTCGCCTTGGAGGTAGAGCGTTTTTTCCGCTTCGGGCGCGGGATAACCCATGCTCAGGCGCATCATAAAGCGGTCGAGCTGCGATTCGGGCAGGGGGAAGGTGCCGAGCTGCTCGGTCGGGTTTTGCGTGGCGACGACGATAAAGGGCTGCGGCAGGCGGTAGGTTTTGCCGTCGGCCGACACCTGCCGCTCTTCCATGGCTTCGAGAAGGGCGGATTGCAGCTTGGGCGAGGCGCGGTTGATTTCGTCGGCCAGCAGGAAGGAATGGAACACGGGGCCGGGGTGGAACTCGAATTTGCCGTCGTTCGGGAGGTAGACGCTTACGCCCAAGAGGTCGGAGGGCATCATGTCGTTGGTGAACTGGACGCGGCGGTAACCCAGGCCCAGTACCGCCGCCAAACCGTGCGCCAGCGTGGTTTTGCCGACGCCGGGCACGTCTTCGAGCAGGACGTGGCCGTCGGCGAGGATGCAGGCCATCAGTTGTTTCAAAACGGCTTCTTTGCCTAAAATGAGCCGGTTGAGCTGCGCAAGCGCGGCCTGTATGTTGTCTGTCATATCCGTAATGCGTTCAATCGGTTGAAAAGGCGAGGATTGTAGCATGAAGGCCGTCTGAAACCCGTTTCAGACGGCCTTGTTTTTCAGACGGCCTTTCGGATGCGCGTTCTGCGGAATGGTTGAGGCCGTCTGAAAGGATGGTTTCAGACGGCCTCAAAGGTTCGGCTGTGTTTCACTTCGTTGAAGCTGAGCTTTCAGACGGCCTTTGGCATGAATTCTGCGGCAGAGAGGCCGTCTGAAAACGGGCGGCTAGCGGTAAATCTGCGCGCCGTTTTTGACGAACTCGACGGCCTTTTGCGTCAGGCCTTTTTGTCGGTCTGCGTAGTCGCGCACTTCCTGCGTGATTTTCATCGAGCAGAATTTGGGGCCGCACATCGAGCAGAAATGGGCGGTTTTCGCGCCTTCGGCGGGCAGAGTGGCATCGTGGAAGCTCTCGGCGCGTTCGGGATCGAGGCTGAGGCGGAACTGGTCGCGCCAGCGGAATTCGAAACGGGCTTTGGACAGGGCGTTGTCGCGCAGCTGTGCGCCCGGCCAGCCTTTGGCGAGATCGGCGGCGTGGGCGGCGAGTTTGTAGGTGATGATGCCGGTGCGCACGTCTTCTTTGTCGGGCAGGCCGAGGTGTTCTTTGGGGGTGACGTAGCAGAGCATGGCCGTGCCGTACCAGGCGATGTTGGCCGCGCCGATGCCGGAAGTGATGTGGTCGTAGCCGGGTGCGGTGTCGGTGACGAGCGGGCCGAGGGTGTAAAACGGGGCTTCGAAGCAGTGGCGCAGTTCTTCGTCCATATTGGCGCGGACGCGTTGCAGGGGGACATGGCCGGGGCCTTCTATCATGACCTGTACGTCGTGCCGCCATGCTTGGGCGGTGAGTTCGCCCAGGGTGTGCAGCTCGGCGAACTGGGCTTCGTCGTTGGCGTCGGCGATGCAGCCGGGGCGCAGGCCGTCGCCGAGGCTGAACGACACGTCGTAGGCTTTCATGATTTCGCAGATTTCGTCGAAATGCGTGTAGAGGAAGTTTTCCCGATGGTGTGCCAGACACCATTTGGCCATGATCGAGCCGCCGCGCGAGACGATGCCGGTGAGCCTGTCGGCGGTGAGCGGAACGTAGCGCAGCAGCACGCCTGCGTGGATGGTGAAGTAGTCCACACCCTGTTCGGCCTGTTCGACCAGGGTGTCGCGGAACAGCTCCCAGGTCAGGTCTTCGGCGATGCCGCCCGTTTTTTCCAGCGTCTGGTAAACGGGGACGGTGCCGACGGGCACGGGGGCGTTGCGGATAATCCATTCGCGGGTTTCGTGGATGTGCGCTCCGGTGGACAAATCCATAATGGTGTCGGCGCCCCAGCGCAGCGCCCAAACCATTTTTTCCACTTCTTCGGTAAGGCTCGACGTGACGGCGGAGTTGCCGAGGTTGCCGTTGATTTTGACTCGGAAGTTGCGGCCGATAACCATCGGTTCGAGTTCGGGGTGGTTGATGTTGGCGGGGAGGATGGCGCGGCCGGCGGCGATTTCGCGGCGCACGAATTCGGGCGTGATTTGGTCGGGATGAGCGGGAATGTTGGCGCCGAAGCTGTGGCCGGGGTGCTGTTTGAGCAGCTTTGCGTATTCCGGCCGTCTGAACAGTTCGTCCAGCCTCATGCGCTCGCGCAGGGCGGCAAATTCCATTTCGGGCGTGACGATGCCGCGGCGCGCGTAATGCAGCTGGGTGACGTTGCCGCCGGATCGGGCGCGGCGCGGACGGGTGATTTGGCTGAAACGCAGATGGGCTGTTTTCGGGTCACAGGCGCGTTCGCTGCCGTAGCGGCTGGAAAGCCGCGGCAGGATTTCGCTGTCGCCGCGTTCGTCTATCCAGGCGGTGCGTATCTGCGGCAGGCCTTTTTTGAGGTCGATGGCAGCGGCAGGATCGCCGTATGCGCCGCAGGTGTCGTATACGGGAATCGGCGGATTGTGCTCCGTGCCCTGCGCGGTGACGGTGTCGTCTTGATCGATTTCGCGCAGCGGCACGCGGATGTCGGCCCTGCTGCCCGTTATATAGACGCGGCGGGAGTTGGGATAGGGGAAACGGATGCCGATGTCGCGGCTCAAATCGGCCAAATCTTGTGCTTCACGGCCGGTGTTTTTGTTTTTGGCGGTCATAAAAATGCTCCTGTTTTCTCGCTTGAAGGGGAAACAGGAGCGTTTGTTTTTCAGACGGCCTCAGTCTTACCTATATATAAGGTAATACGGATGGAGGCCGTCTGAAAAGGCAAAACCGCGAAACTCCCCACGCAGGCATTATCCTGATCGGGTGTGAAGGGTGATTCTCAGCCGCCCGCACGCGGGCGGCACCCCTGTTTCATCGAAGGCGGAGATTAGAGCACGGGCGGCTTGTTTTGTAAAGATATGCAATCTGCCGCCGAAAAAGCCCTCGGGTCGCTTTCGGGCGCTTGACAACGTTCGGGGCGGTCTGTATAGTGCGCCAATTCTGACGCGGGGTGGAGCAGCATGGTAGCTCGTCGGGCTCATAACCCGAAGGTCGTAGGTTCGAATCCTGCCCCCGCAACCAGACACCCAAACCGCCTCGCAGCGGTTATTTTTTTATCCGCGTGAAAAGCGGCCGGCCAAAAGCCGCGTGCCGCCGTCTTGCGAAAAATTCCATCAGGCCGTCTGAAAACCGCCAACGCCGTTTTCAGACGGCCTCTGTCAAACAACGGCCGTCTGAAAATACCTTACCGATTATGCTGATTTCCAATCCCGTCTTTTTACAGGAAGCGCCGCCGCGCAAGGTTGTGGCGGCGGTGCTGCTGGCGCTTTTGTGGTCGTCGCTGCCGCTGCTGGCCGAACTGCCCGCGGGAGTGACGGCGGTGTTTGGCGGTTTGCTGCTGCTGCGTTTTGCCCTGTTGCGCATGGGCGTTGCCAAGCTGCCTTTGGCGGCCGTGGTGCTGCTGGCGGCGGGGGCGGGTTTGCTGGTGTGGCAGCAGCTGGGTACGGTAATCGGCCGCGACGGCGGCATTTCCTTTCTGCTTTTGATGGTGATGCTGAAATCCTTCGAAGGCAATGCGATGCGCGACTGGCAGGTGTTGCTGCTGGCCATGCTGTTTTTAATCGGTTCGGCGGTGCTGTTTGGGCAGACGCTGCTGACGGGCTTGTGGCTGCTGGCGGCGTTGCTGGCGGTGGGGCTGTGTTTTGCCGTGCTGTGCGGGCTGGATGCGCGCAGTGCGTTGAAACAGGGTTTGCTGGCATTTGGTTTGACGCTGCCGCTGGCGGCGGTACTGTTTGTCGTGATGCCGCGGCGCAGCGAACCTTTGTGGAGCATCCCCCAGCCGCAGCAGGAGCAGGCGAAGACGGGTTTGTCGGACACGATGCAGCCGGGCAGTATCGGCAATCTGGTGCAGAGCGACGAGCTGGTGGCGAATGTGACGTTTTCAGACGGCCTCAAGCCCGGTGCTGGGCAGCTGTACTGGCGTGCCATTGTGATGGCGGATTTCGACGGGCAGACATGGCGCGCCATGCCGGATTTCGAGGAAATGAGTGCGCCCGGGGTTTCAGACGGCCTCAAGTTGTCGTATCAGATGATTTTGCGTGATCAGAAAGGCGTTGTGCCTGCGTTGGATTATCCCGTCGTGCGCGAAGGCTCGGGCATGAGCGTGCGTTTGGGCGATGTGGTGCGCGTGCGCAGCAGGGAAGGGTTGCGCCGCGTCGTATTGCAGTCGCGCGCCGGCGGTATGCTGCCGCAGAAACTGAAGGAATTTGAAAAGAAACTGTATATGCGTCTGCCGCAGTCGGGCAATTTCCGCACGCGCCGCCTGGCGCAGACGCTGGCGCAGCAAAGCCGTTCGGTCGGAGAGTTTTCGCAGAAGGTGTTGGACTATTACCGTAATGGACGGTTTGCGTATACCTTGCAGCCGCCGCTGTATCGGGGAGCCGACAGCATCGACAGTTTTATGTTCGAGGGCAGGCAGGGTTTTTGCGAACATTACGCGCAAAGCTATGTGGTGATGATGCGTGCCGCAGGTGTGCCCGCGCGGGTGGTGACCGGCTATCTCGGAGCGGATTATCAGGAAAGCGGCAATTTCTGGCAGATACGCAGCAAAAACGCCCATGCATGGGCGGAAATCTGGCTGGAGGGCGAACAGGCTTGGTTACGCGTCGACCCTACGGCAGCTGTGTCCGAGCAACGTATCACGGCTGGTTTGAGCGAAGCGCTGCCTGAAAGCGATCGGGCGATGGTTGCCGGAAACCATAACGGAAAAATGTGGGGCGGCTGGCTGGAAAGCGGCCAGTTTTACTGGCAGCAGTGGGTAGTGAATTATGACGAAAGCAGCCAAAACAATCTGTTCGCCGGGCTGGGGCTGGGACGTTTCCGATTCGGCACGGCTTTGCTGGCGGGCATTGTCGGCATTTTCGCGGCCTTGCTGCCCGTGGTTTGGTGGTGGAGAAGAGGCCGTCTGAAAGAGCGTGAACCGCTGGCCGAAGGCTTTGCGCTGCTGAAAAGCATCTTTATCGGCGATGAAGATGAAACAGCCGCAGCCGTTACCGCCTCCGAGCTGATCGAAATGCTGCGGCAAAACGGAGTGGAAGACCGGGAATTGCAAGACTTGCTGCGGCAATATGAGGACTGGCAGTTTGCCGCCGAAATCATGCCGGATAAAAGGACTCAGCGGGCGTGGTTTGGCCGGGCGGTTCGAATTGCACGGCGTTACAAACAATAGTGGTACGAGGTTTCGGTGGATGATGAGAAAACAAAATTTCTTTTCTGTTCATTGATATGACGAATTTTCCTCTGTGTTTCCGTTTCTGGAGCTTGACTGAAGTTTGCCGGGTTCTGTATAGTTCACATCGTTTTGGAGTTATGCAAAACACCGTCTGATACACAACATGGTGTAGCAAAACATACGTTTTACTTGCATCTGAAAGAAACTGAATTTCGCTTCAATCACAGGCATGATGATTTGTACAAAGTACTGCTGAAAATGTTGCGGAATGATCCTTTAAAATGATTTTTGCTTCCTAAGCCCCGTTTATTTTTCTTCTTCGTCGTCGACGAGTTTCTGCAGGGCTGCTTTTTCGGCTTCGGTGGGTTTGCCGTAGTAGCGGTCGGTGTAGCGGAACTCGTAGGTGCCTTCAACGGTGTGCCTTTCGCGGTGCAGCACCACGGCGCGCTGTTTGTTCAGCAGGATGTAGATGCTGTTGCTGATGCAGTTGTGCGGCTGGCACATGGTGGTGGCGATGTAGCGTTTGCCGTCCACCGTTACCGCGCCTTCGGGAGCGGTGGGGCCGTCGGCGTCTTTAATCCAATATCTGTCGCTTTTGGGTGTGTGCGGTACGATTTGGCTGCGCCATACTTTGCGGTAGGCGGGTTTTTTGAGCAGGTCAAAGAGATAGGTGTCGGCGTCTTTTTGGCTGACCTGTTCGGATTTTTGGCCGGTCTGCGCAGGCTTGGCGGCGGCGGGGGCGGCAACGGCCAGCGCGAGGGTGAGGGCGGTGAGGATTTTTACGGTGCGGAGCATATCGGTTTCTTTCGCTGTCGGTTGTTTGTTTAGAGGGGAGGCCGTCTGAAACGGCCCGGCCTTAACAGAGCTTAAAACAAAACAGGCGGATTTTAATGCTTTGCGGTCATTTCAGGTAGAGTTGCGTCGGTTTTAATACCAATCAAACATTGCTTTCAGGTGTGTTTTCAGACGGCCTTTGCGCGTCGCTCTGCGCTTTGGCGGCGGCTTCGTCGGGCAGTACCATGCCCAGCGAGATGACGTATTTTAGGGCTTCGTCCACGCTCATATCGAGTTCGCGGATGTCGCTTTGTTTAACCAGAATATAGTAGCCGCCGGTGGGGTTGGGGGTGGTGGGGACGTACACGGGGATGCGCGGCGCGGCGTCGGGCAGGGCGGCGGCGATGTTGTCGGGCAGGCTGCCGGAAACGAAGCCGATGGTCCAGATGTCGCGCTGGGGGAAGGGGACGAGCACGGGGGTTTTGAAGGAGCGGCTGTTGTCGGAGAGCAGCGATTCGGACACTTTTTTGACGCTGGAATAGATGGATTTGACCACGGGGATGCGGCCGAGCAGGCTGTCCCAGCCTTCGAGGATTTTGCGGCCGAGCATGTTGGCGGCAAACACGCCGGTGAGGAAGAGAACGGCGAGGGCGACGATGAAGCCTGTGCCGGGAACGCGGAAGCCGAGATAGCGTTCGGGCTGCCATTGGGCGGGAATCAGGGCGGTGAGCTGGTCGGTGGCGTTGATGATGTAGCCGATGACCCACACGGTAACGGCGATGGGCATCCACACGAGGACGCCGGTGAGCATGTATTTTTTCAATGCTTTGCCGATGGTGTTTTTTTCTTTTTCCGGAGTTTGTTCTGCCATTGCGTTTTTTCTGACGGGGTGGTTTCAGACGGCCTCTGTACCGCATAAAAGGCATGAGGCCGTCTGAAATAAAGGGCGGCAAAGGGGATGAGGTCGTCTGAAAACGGTTCAGGAGCTGTTGCCAATCGGTTTGTGAAGCGGACTTTGCGTCAGAAAGCAGCAAATGCCGTTTGATGGCGCAAAAGCCGCCACAATACCAATTGTCGACAGTCCCTAGAAGCCATCCCAGCCGTTGAACATCAGACCGATGCCGATGCCGTTTTGTTTGTGGTTGTAGTCGATCAGGCTTTCGCCGTAGCCGTGGAAGCCGCGCACGATACCCTGCAATTTTCCTTTGATGGGGAAGGTGTAGGCGGCTTCGGCCGCGCCGCGTCCGCTGCGCGGGTTGTAGCGCAGGGTGGCGGAGAGGTTTTGTTTGTCGGCAAGACGGTATTGCAGTTTCAAATCGCCGTAGCCCATGTATTTGGCGAGATCGGGGTTGTCGTTGTCGTCGTTGTTTTTCTCGAACACACGCGTCCAGACGCGCGGAATGACGGTGAGCCTGCCCCACTCCATGCCTGCCATGGCGTAAACCCTGTTCCACGAACGCGATTCGGGGCGGCTCTGGCCGTTGGACTGGTGGGCGAAACCCAGGCCGAGCATGCGCAGCCTGCCGCCGAAGGGCAGCTTGGATTTGACAGGCTGGGTGATGAAGATTTCCGGCTCGTAGTCGGTGTTGCGGAAGGGAGCGGAGCGGTTGCCCTGGTTGTAAATCTGCCAGTCTGATTTCTGGGTGTAGCCGAACCACAAATCGGCGCGGCTTTTGAACAGGTCTTCGGCGATTTTGCTTTTGAAGGAAACCTGCATTTTGGTTTCCGTCCGTTTTTGGTCGGTGAAACGCTCGGCCGTGGTGACGCCGAGCGTCGGCGACGAGGGTTTGCGGTTGGGGCTGCTGTTGTACCACGCGGGCATCAGATACATCGGGTTGTGTTCGCGCACGGTGAGCAGGCCGCCGGAGGAGTTGGCATCCAAATCGTACATCCGGCTCAGCGGCGTGTAGGCTTCGGCAGCTTCCGCCAGCTCAGCCGAAGGCTCGAATTGGCCTTCTTTTTCAAACACCAGCGCAGGCTCTTTGCGCTCAACGCTGTCCTGTATGCTGCGCACCACATCCGGCTGCGGCTTGACTTCGGCTGCGGGCGCTTCGATTGCCTTCACAGGCGGCAGTTGGGCGGCAAAAATTTTGTCGTAACAGGCCAGACGCAGGGCATTATCCTGCAACAGAGTGCATTGCAGGGCGGCATCTTCGGCGGCATAAGCGGCGAAAGGCAGCGCAACGGCCAAAGCCGCCGGCAAATAACGGTTTGTTTTCATAACACATCCTTCAAACAATTCATCTGTATCCGTTTTCCCCGCAATCCGCCGCCCGCAGCCGGGCGGCCGTTTTGCAATAACCGTAAAAAACCCCCGCCAACCGCATGGCGGCCGTCTCGGGGGCATGGTGCAGCAGCTTCAAACCAATCAGGCCATTGCCTTCACTTTGGCAGACAGACGGCTTTTGTGGCGGGCGGCTTTGTTTTTGTGGAACACACCTTTGTCGGCGATGCGGTCGAGCACTTTGACGGACTCAACATAAACAGCCTGAGCGGCGGCTTTGTCGCCTGCGGCAACGGCTTTCAGAACTTTTTTCACGGCAGTGCGGAATGCGGTACGCAGACCGGCGTTGTGGGCGCGGTTTTTCACCGCCTGACGGGCGCGCTTGCGGGCTTGTGCGCTATTGGCCATATCGGATATCTCCTGAATAAATCAAATTTCGTAAACGCGGCATTCTAATAGCCAAACCCGTGCGATGCAAGATTTTTGTTGGACGACTCCTTTTCAGACGGCCTTTTGCGCGCGCATCGTGCGCAAAAACGACAAAACACCAGTCCCGACCACACGGCAGGCAGGCGGGAGAAATGTTTAATATTTTGATTTTCTGTAAAAATACCATTACAATCTGCTACCTGCCGACAGCATTACCGTCGGCTGTTTTCCCTTATTTATCAACAGCAAGGAATGATAGCCATCATGAAAAAAACATTATTGACCGCAATGATTGCACTGGCACTGGCCGCCTGCGGCGGAAACAAAGAACAAGCCGCTTCGGAAACCAACGGCCAAACGCCTGCAACTGCTGCCAATAGCGGCGCCACCGACGCGCTGAACATCTACAACTGGTCGAACTATGTCGACGAAGATACCGTCGACGAATTCAAAAAAGCCAACAAGCTCAAACTGGTTTACGACCTTTACGAAAACAACGAAACACTGGAAGCCAAAGTGCTGACCGGCAAATCCGGCTACGACCTCGTCGTGCCCGGCATCGCCTTCCTGCCGCGCCAGATTCAGGCCGGCGCCTATCAGAAAATCAACAAAGACCTGATTCCCAACTACAAAAACATCAACCCCAAACTCCTCGAAATGCTGGCCACGGCCGACCCGGGCAACGAATATGCCGTGCCCTACTTCTCGGGCGTGAACACCGTCGCCATCACCGCAAAAGGCAAGGCCGCGCTCGGCGGCCAACTGCCGGAAAACGGCTGGGATCTGCTGTTCAAACCCGAATATACGTCCAAACTCAAAAGCTGCGGCATCGCCATGTGGGACAGCCCCAGCGAAGTCTTCCCCATCCTGCTCAAATACCTGGGCAAAGACCCGGCCGGCACCAACCCCGCCGACATTGCCGAAGCGGCGGAAGTGCTGAAAAAAGTGCGCCCCGACATCAAACGCTTCAGCCCCTCGCTGATTGACGAGCTGGCGCGCGGCGACGTCTGCCTGGCGGTCGGCAACGGCGGCGATCTGAACATGGCGAAAAAACGCTCGGAAGAAATCGGCCGCAAAGAAGGCATCGAAGTGCTGACACCGAAAGGCATGGGCTTCTGGATCGAGTCCTGGCTGATTCCCGCCGATGCGAAAAACGTCGCCAACGCGCACAAATACATCGACTACACGCTGAACCCCGAAATCGCCGCGCGCAACGGCAACTTCGTCACCTTCGCCCCGGCCAGCCTGCCCGCGAAGAAACTGATGGATCCGAAGCTGGTAGACGTGCGCTCGATTTTCCCCAACGATCAGGACATGGCCGACGGCTTCGTCATGCCGCAGATGGGCAACGAAGCGAAGAAACAGACCGTGGATCTGTGGCAGAAAATCAAAGCGGGCAACTGATTCCGTCTTCCGCGCCGTATTGACAACCGATGAAAGAGGCCGTCTGAAACCCGTTTTCAGACGGCTTTTCTGTTGTCAAAAGGCAGGGAACGGGGCTGCAATGTTTCTTTGTTGCCGTCCTCATCCGCCCGTCGGAAACAGAGGCCGTCTGAAAAACCTGCTTTGTGTTTTAACTTAGTTGAAGCTTCGTTTTCAGTTCAGACGACCTCTTCTTTGCCCGCACGCTTTCCCGAGCCCCAAACCGCGTGCGTTGCTGCGCAACACACCCTACCGCAGCCCCAAAGGCCGTCTGGACCCGCCAATCCCGCCATGCGGCACACTCTAAACACAGCAAAAAAGGCCGTCTGAAAAACCTATATTGCGGTTTTTCAGACGGCCTCCTGCGGCGGGATACGCCGCTGCGCTTATTCCTTAGGCAGGCGGATGATGGCGACGATGAAACCGCCCCAAATAATCACCAGCGCCGCCAGCATCATAATTATTGCGGAAGTGCCCATTATTCGTCTCCTTTCTCTTCTTCGGCATCGGCGTCAAACGGCTCTTCTTTGTGCCAGGGCAGGAAGGAGAGCAGCACGGACGCTCCCACCAGCGCCAGCGACATGCCCCAGCCGAATATGTTCAAAAACCAGTCGGGATAGCCGCTGTAATTCTCGGACAAGAGTTTTTGGCTGTCGCTGAACAGCATGTAACCCAGCACGCAGAACGTGCCCAGCACGCAAACGTACCAAACAGTGCCGACTTTGAACGAGGAAATGGCGTTGATGTGCTTGGCCAGCTTGGGCAGGTTGCCGGAGAGGGCAATCAGCAGGACGTAAACAAAACCGGCGGCGACAATGCCGTAGATATTGACGAATTTGTCGAGCACGTCGAGCACGGGCAGGCCGGTGGTTGTACCGAACAGCAGCGAGGAGATAACCATCATCGGCAGGCTCACGGTCAGCGTGGCGGCCACGCGGTTGATGCGCCATTTGTCCTGAACCGCCGCCACAATCACCTCGACAATCGAAATCAGCGAGGTAATGCCCGCAAACACCAGCGAACCGAAAAACAGCAGGCCGAGAAGCTGGCCGAAGGGCGCTTGGTTGATGATGGTCGGGAAGGCGACAAAGGCCAGGCCGATACCCGAAGCGGCCACTTCGCCCACTTCCTTGCCCGAAGCCTGCGCCATAAAGCCCAGCGCGGCAAACACGCCGATACCGGCCAGAAGCTCGAAGCTGCTGTTGGCAAAGCCGACCACCAAACCCGTGCCCGCCAAATCCGATTTTTTCTTCAGATAGGAGGAGTAGGTAATCATGATGCCGAAGCAGATGGAGAGGGAGAAGAAAATCTGCCCGTAGGCCGCCACCCACACGCTGGGGTTTTTCAGCTTGGACCAGTCGGGCGTAAACAGCGCGTCCAAACCTTTGGCCGCGCCCGGCAGGGTCAGCGAGATGGCCACCATCACAACAAACATCACCACCAAAAGCGGCATGAAAAACGACGAGGCACGCGCCACGCCCTTCTGCACGCCGAAGGCCATAATGGCAACGGTAAACAGCCACACGGCCACCAGCGGGCCGAACACGCCGCCGACGAAATCGAAGCTCACGCCTGCGTCTTTCGCCATTTTCAGATAATCGTTGAAAAAGAAAGCCTGCGGGTCGGCGCCCCATGCGCCGGTGAACGAAAACCAAGTATAGCTGGCCGCCCAGCCGAGAATCACGGCGTAATAAACGCAGATAACCACGTTGGCCATCACGTTCCACCAGCCCATCGGTTCAAACAGGCGGCTGATGCGGCGGAAAGCCAGAGGCGGCGAGCCGCGATAGCGGTGGCCGACGGCATAATCCAGCAGCAGCAGCGGGATGCCCGCCGTCAGCAGCGCCACGAGATACGGCAGAACAAACGCGCCGCCGCCGTTGTCGTAAGCCACATAGGGGAAACGCCAAATATTGCCCAGCCCCACGGCCGAGCCGATGGCGGCAAAAATAAACGCCTTGCGGCTGGAAAAAGTTTCGCGTTTTGATTGTTTTTCGGACACGGAAACACTCCTTGCTCTATCGGCAGGCACCCTCGTCGGGCGGCTGCCGATTGGTTGGAAAACAAAGGCTGCTTTTTCGGCAGCCCCTCTTGATGTAAGGCCGCCATCATACTGGCTTGTGTAAAGTTTTGCGAGTAAAAAAGAAAACCGGCCGCAGCATGGAGAGGCCGTCTGAAAAAAGGCCGTCTGAAAGCGAAGCTTCAACGAAGTTAAAACGCAGCCGCAAAACAGTTGGAAAACACAGAAAACCACGCCACACCGCCCTTTCAGACGGCCTTATGGCAAAGACGCAACAGGAATACCGGCCGCAGCCGCCGTTTTCCCGCATACCGCAGCGCATTACATTTGTTTACGTTGCAATAACGCCTATCAATATGCTCGGCATTTTACCTGCCGTACACGAAAGACAGCGACGATATTTTCTTAGAATCAAAGCACCGCAACCGTTTTTCAGACGGCCTCTTTAGATATGCAAACCACACATCTGCCTTAAATCCCAAAAAACAACCGAATATCTTGACCCAAACACACATATTTGTTAAATTGCGTAAGGATTTTTTTCCAAACACCGAAAAAGGATACGTCTTATGTTAAAACAAACAGCCCTGATTCTCGCCGCTGCCCTGTCGCTGGGCGCCTGCGTCGGCAGCCAGCCCTACGTCAGCAGACTCTCCCCCGAAGAGCTGCGCCACAACGCCGAATCGGTAGACCGCGCAGAACGCGCAGAACGCGCAGAGCGCCGCCGCGAAAACCGCGAAGAAATGATGGATGCCGCCGATGCCATCAACCGCGCCAACCGCGGCCGCAAGGTTTACATCATCCGCTAATCCGACCGACAAACAAATCTTCCACATAGGGGTTTTATTATGAAAGCACTCGTTCTGCCTTTAATCATTGCCATGACACTGGGCGCCTGCGCCGCGCCCGGCCAATCCGTCGGCGACTACGCCATCGGCGACGACAACGCCGCCATCAATGCCGGCCGCAACCGCAAAGAAGCCCAACTCAGCCGCGCCCAGCTCGAACAGCACCGCCGCCAGCGTGCCAACGTATCCGAAGAGCTGGCTCTGGAGCGCGAAAAACGTGCCAACAAACACGACAGCATCCGTCAAACAATGGGTACTGCCGCCGCAGGCGCGGGCTTGATTGGCGGCGTCGCCGGCATCGTCCGCATCTTCCGCTAAGGTTTTCCCATACCGCAAACCGCCGTCAGCAAAGTTTCTGGCGGCGGTTTTTCATTGCCTGCACTGACGAAAGAGGCCGTCTGAAAGCCTGTTTCCGCATTTTCAGACGGCCTCTTGCCAATCCTATGGGAGCTCGTCACAATCGAAACCCCTAAAAAGACAAGCGATTGTCAAAAAAACCGTGCAGGCGGATAAAACCGTCTGCAAAACAAAATCCAACCTTCTTGGAAAACTACCCATGAAATACAAAGACCTGCGCGAATTTATCGCCCAATTGGAACAAACAGGCCGTCTGAAACGCATCGCCGCGCCCGTTTCGCCGCATTTGGAGATGACCGAAATCGCCGACCGCATATTGCGTGCCGAAGGGCCGGCGCTGCTGTTTGAAAATGCCGTGCGCCCCGACGGCAGCCGCTACGATTTTCCCGTGCTCACCAACCTGTTCGGCACGCCCGAGCGAGTGGCGATGGGCATGGGCGCGGACAGCGTCGCCAAGCTGCGCGAAATCGGGCAGACGCTGGCGTACCTGAAAGAACCCGAACCGCCCAAGGGCATCAAAGACGCGTTTTCCAAACTGCCGCTGTTGAAAGACATTTGGAGCATGGCGCCGAACGTGGTGAAAAACGCGCCGTGTCAGGAAATCGTGTTGGAAGGCGAAGACGTTGATTTGTATAAACTTCCGATTCAACATTGCTGGCCGGAAGACGTTGCGCCGCTGGTAACGTGGGGCTTGACCGTCACGCGCGGACCAAACAAAAAACGCCAAAACTTAGGCATTTACCGCCAGCAATTAATCGGCAAAAACAAGCTGATTATGCGCTGGCTGTCGCATCGCGGCGGCGCTCTGGATTATCAGGAGTTCCGCAAACTCAATCCCGATACGCCGTATCCCGTCGCCGTCGTACTCGGCTGCGACCCCGCCACCATTTTGGGCGCGGTAACGCCCGTTCCCGATACCTTGAGCGAATACCAGTTTGCCGGACTGCTGCGCGGTTCGCGGACGGAACTGGTGAAATGTATCGGCAACGATTTGCAAGTGCCCGCACGTGCCGAAATCGTACTGGAAGGCGTCATCCATCCGAACGAAACCGCGTTGGAAGGCCCATACGGCGACCATACGGGCTATTACAACGAGCAGGACCATTTCCCAGTATTCACGGTCGAACGCATCACCATGCGCGAAAACCCGATTTACCACTCCACCTACACAGGCAAACCGCCCGACGAACCGGCCGTGCTGGGCGTGGCGCTGAACGAAGTGTTCGTTCCGCTGTTGCAAAAGCAGTTCCCCGAAATTACCGATTTCTACCTGCCGCCCGAAGGCTGCTCCTACCGCATGGCAGTCGTGAGCATGAAAAAACAATACGCCGGCCACGCCAAGCGCGTGATGATGGGCTGCTGGTCGTTCCTGCGCCAGTTTATGTACACCAAATTCATCATTGTGGTAGATGATGATGTGAACGTGCGCGACTGGAAAGAAGTCATCTGGGCGATTACCACGCGCATGGACCCCGTGCGCGATACCGTGTTGGTGGAAAATACGCCGATTGATTATCTCGATTTCGCCAGCCCCGTGAGCGGACTCGGCGGCAAAATGGGCTTGGACGCCACCAACAAATGGCTGGGCGAAACCCAGCGCGAATGGGGGCGCGTGATTGAACGCGATGCCGATGTAGCGGCGAAGGTGGATGCGATGTGGGGGGAGTTGGGCTTGTAGGCAGCCTGAAAGCCAAAAGGCCGTCTGAAAACATTTTTAGATGCCGTTTTAGCTTTGCTGAAACCCGCTTCGCCTGTTTTCAGGCTGCCTAAACCATCCCACAACCAAAGAAACGCCGAACCGCAGCTTCCATTTTTCGGGTAGCCTAGACACTAGGGGCTGTTGACAATCAGCTTTGCGGCGGTGTTTTTGGCAAAAAATACCCGCCCAAATCCCTGATGTTCCACGCTTTCGCCCTTGCCGCCGCGCTGTATGCCGCACCTGCCGCCGCAGGCTGCTCCTGCCCCTATGGCGGCACACTGCACGGAGGCGCACTAATCTGTGTAGTTCCCGACGGCAGGGGTGGAAGACTCCCGTCGGGCAAGCAGTCTGCACTTCAAACAACGCACAGCCTTACAGCGAGCAGCCTAATCAGCATTGGTGGTCTAGGGGATTAAACAACAAAGCAATCAAGGCCGATCCCATCCAGCCCGGCCATGTAGTCGGCATCCTCGAACCCGGCGGCCTGCACGGCTCGCTCGGCGGCGGCAGCGGCGCATCCGGCAAGCCGCCCGCCACATTCTCTTCCGCCCGCAGCCAAGCCTTGCGCCTGTGCAACGAAACTGCCCGCAACGGCGGTCGCGCTGCATGCAGCCCCGAAGCCGTTTTCCTGCGCGAAACCAGTCCCGTGTGCATCGCCGCCGCCCGCAGCAGAGGCAGCCGAGGCAAAGCGCAGCTTGCCGTTGTGCGTTATCTCGACATTGAATCCTTCAACAGCGACCGCGGCGCAGGCAACCAACTCCCCGTGATGACCGAAACCGACGCCCAATCGCAGGCCATACAGCAATGCAACGCCCGATACGGCAACTGCCTGCCCATAGAAACCTGGCCCGAATGCAAACACTAAACCAGCAGCCGGCGCTGGGGGTCTGCAGCAGGCACGCACGCGGGCTTGGGCGGAAAACCTGCCAACCGCGTGTGTGGCAAAGCTACACACCCTACGCCATACACGGCTACGCTTGCTCTGATGCCGGCTGCGCAGCGCAGTGCAGCAAAGTAGCGAAGCTAAAAACCAAACGCAGCCTGAAAGTCAGCTTTGCACTTTCAGGCTGCCAAACCAAGAGCAAGGGAAAACCATGGGCAACACCCCCAACATCAACGCCTTTCGCGGCCAAGTGCTGCAAAACCGCACCTGCACCACATCGGCAACCACGGTTGCAGGCGGCGTTTTTGGCGTGTTGGATGCCATGTGTTTGGCAGACGGTCGAGCCATGCGCGGCAGCCTGAAACCGTGGCTCTACGTCCTGTTGTTGCCGCATATTGCAACGCTGTTGCTGCTTATGCTGTTTACGCTGCCTGCCGCGATGCAGCATTCCGGTTTCGCACTGGAAATACTGCTCTCGCCCGTGCTGCTGTGGCTGATGGCCGGCACAATCGGCTGGTTTGCCTACCTGCCCCATGTTGCAGAGTGGCCAAGCCTGATTGCGCCCACCGCGATGGTGCTGCTGATAATCGCCGTTTGCCTGCTTTCAGGCTGTCACAAACGACATCACCATAGCGGCAAACGGATGATTTCGCTGGCAGTTTGGCTGTGGTTTGCCTACGGCTTTGTATTACTGGCATGCAGTATTAGTTCGTCTCATCAGGCCGTCTGAAAACCCCTTATCCGGCTTTTCAGACGGCCTCTCCAACAAAGAAACCCGCGCCATGAAAGAATTTGCCTACCCGCCCTTATCGCCCCCAAATCCGCCGAAAAAATCGTCCGACGCTTAATCGGGCGTTTCTTTAACGGCAACATCGGTGTGAAAAAGATACGGGTAAACGGACAATTAAAGGATAAAACCGTCTTCTCATTTAAAAGACCGTTCTACGCCGCAGACGGAGAAATCTGCACGCCCGCCGCATTGGCAGAGTGGTTTCCCGCGCAAGAGCTGTATGTGTTGCGGCACTACGTTTTTCAGGGCAACGCCCTGCCGCTGTTTGCCGCCCCATCGCAAGCAATAGCAGCGGACTTGGCGAATTTGGACGCACTTTGCGGCTACGAATATGCCTATGTTTTTGACAAGGATTACTCGTCTTGCTTTTAGGTGAGCGATTCGTCCGCGCCGCAAGCGTTGGGCGGTACGGAAAAACAGGCCGCCGTGCTGATTCGATATGCGCCAGTAAGTAAAGCAGGGCTGAAAGAAGCCTGAAAGCCGCAGGCTTCAACGAAGTTAAACCATCGCCTGCCATCTTTCCCCACACAAAAAGCTGTCTTTCAGACGGCCTCATTCAAGCCCGCTCCGTCTTTCGGTACAATCGCCCCTTTTTTAACCACAACAAAAAGGAACACCACCATGCCCTTACACCTCACACGCCGCCGCTTTCTCAAAAGCACCGCCGCCGTCGGCGCATTCGCCTTCGCTGGCCCCGTTTACCGCGTGCTCGCCGCAGAAGAAGCCGCCGCGTATTACCCGCCCGCGCTGATCCGCACACTGATGGGCGACAACGACGGCAGCCAGGCCGCCGCCCACGGCCTTGCCCTGCGCGGACAAAGCGTTACCCTGCCCGAAAAAGCCGGCGAGCAATACGATTTAATCGTGATCGGCGCAGGATTAAGCGGTTTGACCGCCGCCTATCTCTATCGAAAATCCCGCCCCAAAGCCAAAATCCTGATTTTGGACGCGCATCAGGACTTCGGCGGACACGCCATCCGCAACGAATTCAATGCAAACGGCAAACTCATCTTGGGCTACGGCGGCAGCGAATCCATCGACTCCCCAAAAACAGGCTATTCGCGCCAAGCCAAGCAGCTCTTGCACGACCTCGGCATCGACTACACCAAATTCAACCGCTATTTCGACCAAACCCTGTATGAAAAATGGGGCTTGAAAGAAGGCGTATTCTTCGACGAAGCCACCTTCGGCAAAAACGCCGTCGTCGCAGGACAGCCTGAAAACGGCAACGCCCAATCCGCCGACCTTATCGCCCAATTCCCCATGCCCGAAGACGCCCGCGCCGCGCTCACCGCGCTGTACACCAAGCCCGCCGACCACTGGCAGGGCAAAAGCAAACGCGAGCGCACCGAGCTTGCCCACAGCACGAGCTACTACGATTTCCTGAAAAACACCGCCAAGCTGCCCGAAAGCGCCCTCAACTACCTCACCCAAATCAGCAGCGAATACTGGGGCATTTCCATCCACGCCATTTCCGTTTATTCCGCGCTGGAAGACGGCTACCCCGGCGTGCAAAACCTGCAAATCAGCCACACAGCCCACACCGAAGAGCCCTATATCTACCACTTCCCCGACGGCAACGCTTCCATCGCCCGCCTTTTGGTGCGCAAACTCATCCCCGGCATCGCCGCAGGCAATACCATGGAAGACATCGTTACCGCGCAGTTTGACTATGGCAAACTCGACTTGCCCTCCAACAACGTCCGCATCCGCCTCAACAGCACCGCGCTGATTGTGCAAAACACGGCAAACGGCGTGGCGGTGGCATACAAAACCCCGAGCAGCCAAGACTTGGCGCGCGCCGACGCGGCGAAATGCATTTTCGCGGGACACAGCGCGCTGGCGGCGAAAATCATGCCCGAAATGCCCGAAGCACAAAAAACGGCCGAGCTGAGCAACTCGCGCACGCCCATGGTTTACGCCAATGCCCTGGTAAAAAACGCCCGCGCCTTCAAAAAACTCGGCGTACACCGCCTGTATTCGCCCGCCGCCTTCTTCTGCGACGTGAAACTGGACGACCCCGTCAGCATCGGCGACTACCAATTCGCCAAAACGCCCGACGAGCCGATCGTAATCCACATGGCGCACATCGCCACCGCCACCGAAGGCAAAACGCCGCAGGAAATGTATAAAAAAGGGCGCGGCAAACTGGCGGGCATGACCTTTGACGCGATTAAAGAAGAAATGCTCAAACAGCTCCGCGCCATCTACGCGCTCGCGGGCGAAAATCTCGACAACGACTTGCTCGACGTTTCCATCAACCGCTGGTCGCACGGCTACAGCTACGAGCGGCTGGATTTGTTCAACACCGAGCGAAACGCGGCGGACACTACCGCGAAAATGCAAAAACACCTGGGCAACATCCTGATGGCCGGCAGCGACGTGGCATGGAAGCCCTATGTGCAGGACGCCATCGACCAAGCATACCGCGCGGTGAAAGAGGCGTTGACTTAGGGTCTGTTGACAATCAGCCTTGCGGCGGTGTTTTTGGCAAAAAATACCCGCCTGCCGCGTCAAAAATGCTCGCAAGGTGTCCAACATTGCTGCGCTTTTTCCTTGCATTCGGGCATTTTTTACTCAAAAAACCGTCTCGCAAGCTGAATGTCAACAGCCCCTAAGGCTTTACCCTTAAAAAGGCCGTCTGAAAGCGGATTCTCCCGTTTTCAGACGGCCTTAAGATTCGTTGGCAATCAGTCTCCGTAGTCCTGCGAACAGCTGCCTTGTCTGCCGTATTGCACCATTAATTGCGTCATGGCTTCGTTGGTGCGGGTTTGACGGGCGGGGGGGAATCTTAAAAAAGCGGGAGGCCGTCTGAAAACCTGTATTACAGGTTTTCAGACGGCCTTTTTGCTGCGCATGCATGATTTATGCCATGGCGCAAAACCGCCTAAAAACAATCATCCGGCACGCGTACGCTGCCTTCCATAATCACGCGGGCGCTGCGGCTCATCACGGCTTTGGCGACGCGCCAGCGGCCTTGTTCGCAGCGGGCGGCGGCGCCGACACGCAGGGTGCCGGACGGGTGGCCGAAGCGTACGGCGTCGCGCGCGATACCGCCGGCGGCGAGATTGACCAGGGTGCCGGGAACGGCGGCGGCGGCGGCGATGGCAACGGAAGCGGTACCCATCATGGCGTGGTGCAGTTTGCCCATGCTCATGGCGCGTACCAGCAGGTCGGTGTCTTCGGCGGCAATGATTTTGCCGCCCGCTGCGGTGTAGGCGGCGCTGGGGGCGACCCAGGCGATTTTCGGGGTGTGGGCGCGGGTTTGCGCTTCGGACAGCGTTTGGATCAGTCCCATTTTCAGGGCGGCGTGGGCGCGGATGGTTTCGAGTTTTTCCAGTTCGGCGGGGTTGGCGTTGATGTCGTCCTGGCTTTCGCGGCCGCTGTAGCCCAAGTCGGCGGCGTTGAGAAAGACGGTGGGGATGCCGGCGTTGATCAGGGTGGCTTTCAGGCTGCCGATGCCGGGGACGGTGAGCTCGTCTGTCAGGTTGCCGGTGGGGAACATCTCGCCTGCGCCGTCGGCGGGGTCGAGAAATTCGATGACGGTTTCGGCGGCGGGAAAGGCGACGCCGTCGAGCTCGAAGCTGCCGGTTTCGGCCACTTGGCCGTTTTCAATGGGAACGTGGGCGACGATGGTTTTGCCGATATTGGCCTGCCAGATGCGGACGGTGCAGGTGCCGTTTTCGGGGATTTTGGCGGCGTCCACCAGCCCCTGCGAGACGGCGAATGCGCCGACGGCGGCAGTCAGGTTGCCACAGTTGCCGCTCCAATCGACGAAGGGGCGGTCGATGGCGACTTGGCCGAAGAGATAGTCGATGTCGTGATCGGGGCGCTCGGATGTGTCGAGAATCACGGCTTTGCTGGTAGACGAGCTGGCGTTGCCCAGTCCGTCTATCTGTTTGCCGTAGGGGTCGGGGCTGCCGAGCACGCGCAGCAGGATGCTGTCGCGGGCGGCGCCGGGCTGCTGCGCGGCGGCGGGCAGGTCGCTGCGTTTGAAGAAGATGCCTTTGGACGTGCCGCCGCGGTAATAGACGGCGGGAATTTTGATTTGCGGCATGGGGTGTCCTTTGTGGTGGGTTTTCAGACGGCCTGTACGGGATTTTCAGGCTGCCTTTGGGGTTTTCAGACGGCCTTTCGCGTTTTTCAGGCTGCCTTGGTTTCAGACGGCCTGTGCCGCCATAGGGTGTGTTGACAATCAACTTTTGAAGCGGATTTTGCGGCATAAAATGGCAGATGCAAGGCGAAAATGCGAGCCAATGCCGTCCATTGGCGAGTGTTTTCAACGCGGCAGATGCCGTTTTAGGACGGAAAAGCCGCCAAAATGTTGAATGTCAGCACACCCCAGGCAGCCTGAAAAGGGAAAAACGGCTTTTCAGGCTGCCTGTGTGCGTCAGGCGGCGTGTTCTTCGAGAAAGTCTTGGGCGAAGCGTTGCAGCACGCCGCCGGCCTGGTAGATCAGGACTTCTTCGGCGGTGTCGAGACGGCTGCTGACGGGGACTTCCAAGGTTTCGCCGTTGCGGCGGCGGATGGTGAGCGTCATGTCGCCGCGCGGGACGAAACTGCCGGAAACGTCGTAGGTTTCCGTGCCGTCGAGCGCAAGGGTGTGGCGGTTGGTGCCGCTTTTGAACTGCAGGGGCAGCACGCCCATGCCGATCAGGTTGGTGCGGTGGATGCGCTCGAAACCTTCGGCAACGATGGCTTCGACACCTGCCAGCCGCACGCCTTTGGCGGCCCAGTCGCGGCTGGAACCTTGTCCGTAGTCGGCGCCGGCGATGATGATGAGCGGCTGTTTGCGTGCCATATAGGTTTCGATGGCTTCCCACATGCGGGTTACGCGGCCTTCGGGTTCGATGCGGGCGAGCGAGCCTTGGCGAACGCTGCCGTCGGCGTTTTTCACCATTTCGTTGAACAGTTTGGGGTTGGCGAAGGTGGCGCGCTGGGCGGTGAGATGGTCGCCGCGGTGGGTGGCGTAGCTGTTAAAGTCTTCTTCGGGCAGCCCCATTTTGGCCAGGTATTCGCCTGCGGCGCTGGTGGGCAGGATGGCGTTGGACGGGGACAGGTGGTCGGTGGTGATGTTGTCGGGCAGGATGGCCAGCGGGCGCATGTTTTTCAGGCTGCGTTCGCCCGCCAGCGCGCCTTCCCAGTAGGGCGGGCGGCGGATGTAGGTGGACATGGGGCGCCAGTCGTAGAGCGGGCTGGCGGCTTTTTGCGCGGTGCCGGTGTCGAACATGGGCACGTACACGTCGCGAAACTGCTGCGGGCGGACGTATTCGGCAACGACGGCGTCGATTTCTTCGTCGGCCGGCCAGATGTCTTTTAAGCGGATGTCGCGGCCGTCGGCGGTGGTGCCGAGTATGCCGTTTTCGATGTCGAAACGGATGCTGCCGGCGATGGCGTAGGCGACAACCAGCGGCGGGCTGGCGAGAAAGGCTTGTTTGGCGTAGGGGTGGATGCGGCCGTCGAAGTTGCGGTTGCCGGACAGGACGGCGGTGGCATACAGGTCGCGTTCGATGATTTCCTGTTGGATTTCGGGGCGCAGGGCGCCGCTCATGCCGTTGCAGGTGGTGCAGGCGAAGGCGACGATGCCGAAGCCCAGTTGTTCCATTTCATGCAGCAGGCCGGCTTCTTTCAGGTAGATTTCGGCCACTTTCGAGCCGGGGGCGAAGGACGTTTTCACCCACGGTTTGCGTTTGAGCCCCAAGCGGTTGGCGTTGCGGGCGAGCAGCGCGGCGGCAACGACGTTGCGCGGGTTGCTGGTGTTGGTGCAGCTGGTGATGGCGGCGATAACCACGGCGCCATCGGGCATACGGCCGTCTGCCGGTTCTTCGTAGGGCGCGGCCAGGCCTTTGGCGGCCAGATCGGCGGTGGAAAAACGCGCGTGCGGGTTGGACGGCCCGGCCATGTTGCGCCCCACTTGCAAAAGGTCGAATTCCAGCACGCGCGGGTAGCGGGCACCGCGCAGATCGTCTGCCCACAGTCCGGCGGTTTTGGCGTAGGTTTCCACCAACCGCACCTGATGCTCGTCGCGGCCGGTGAGTTTCAAATAGTCGATGGTTTGGCGGTCGATGGCAAACATGGCGGCGGTGGCGCCGTATTCGGGGGTCATGTTGGAAATGGTGGCGCGGTCGCCCACGGTCAGGCTTTCGGCGCCTTCGCCGAAAAATTCGACAAACGCGCCGACCACGCGCTCTTTGCGCAGAAATTCGGTGAGCGCCAGCACGATGTCGGTGGCGGTAATCCCCGCCTGGCGGGCGCCGGTAAGTTTTACGCCGACGATGTCGGGCAAGCGCATCATCGACGCGCGCCCGAGCATTACGGCTTCGGCTTCCAAGCCGCCCACGCCCACGGAAATCACGCCCAGTGCGTCCACGTGCGGCGTGTGCGAATCGGTGCCGACGCAGGTGTCGGGAAAGGTGATGCCGTTTTGCACCTGCACCACGGGCGACATTTTTTCCAGATTGATCTGGTGCATGATGCCGTTGCCCGCCGGAATCACGTCGACGTTTTCAAAGGCGGTTTTCGTCCAGTTGATAAAGTGGAAGCGGTCTTCGTTGCGCCGCTCTTCGATTTCGCGGTTTTTGGCGAAGGCATCGGGGTCGTTGCCGTCGCATTCCACTGCCAGCGAATGGTCGACAATCAGCTGGGTCTGCACCACCGGATTGACTTTGGCCGGATCGCCGCCGCGCTCGGCAATCGCGTCGCGCAATCCGGCCAGATCCACCAGCGCCGTCTGGCCGAGAATGTCGTGGCACACCACGCGGGCGGGATACCAGGGAAAATCGAGCTCCTGTTTATTGTTAATCAGCTGTTCCAGCCAGGATTGCAGCGTGGACAAATCGGTTTTGTCGGCGCGGCGCACCAGGTTTTCGGCCAGGATGCGGCTGGTGTAGGGCAGTGTGTCGTACGAGCCTGCCTGAATTTCGTCGCAGGCGGCGCGGGCGTCGTAGTAGTGCAGGCCGGTGTCGGCTAAGGGTTTGCGGTATTTTTCGTTGGCGCTCATGGTTTTTTCCTTTGTTTCGGTATTGTTCTTGTGTTCGGGCTAAGCCGAGTGGTGTTTCAGGCTGCCTTGTGATGCGGTGCAGGCAGCCTGAAAGGGGGGTGAAGCGGTTTCAGACGGCCTTGGGGCTTTTCAGGCTGCCTGCGTTTGGGCGGCAAAGGCCGTCTGAAAAGGCTTTCAGGCTGCCTAATTGACCACACCTGCCGCTACGCGCTGCAAGCCCATGTGTTCGGCAAACGGCAAAAAGTCTTTGTCGCGGAACAGCAGCGGGATGTTTTCCGCGATGCAGAAGCCCGCGATGATGACATCGTTGGTTTTGCGTATGGTGATGCCGCGTTTGCGTAAGGCGCGGTACAGGGCGGCGCAGCGGATGGCGCGTTCGCGGCCGAGCGTGTCGAAGCAGTGCAGCGCGCCAAGCAGCGACAGGGCTTGGCTGTGGGCGGCATCGTCGCGAAAGCCTTGCAGGATTTCCATCAGAATCAGGTCGGTCAGCGCAACCTGTTCGTGTTGCAGGGCGAAATCCAAACGGTCGCTTTCGGCATTGCCGGTGCCGTTGAAATAGTCTATCCACACGCCGGTATCAGCAATGATCATCGCCTACTCCGCGCATCTGTGCCAAATCGCCTTCCCATATGAGTTTGCCGCGCAGGCTGCGTATTTGCCGCTGGCGCTGCTGCTGCACCAACAGGCGCAGGGCGGTTTCGACGACTTCGCGTTTGCTTGACAGGCCGGAAAGCTGCAGGGCTTCGGCCATCAGTTGGTCGTTGATGACGATATTGGTACGCATGGTCTGCTCCTGTGTGTATAAGAGCTGAAAATTATACACCTTGCGCGGCATCAGGCCGTCTGAAAAGGTTTTCAGGCTGCCTGAAAAGGGAAACCCGCAGGCAGCCTGAAAGCGCCTAGCGCTCGTTCAGCGGTACGAAGGCCAGATCTTCGGGGCCGGTGTAGTGGGCGCTGGGGCGGATGATTTTGCCGTCGGCGCGCTGTTCGATAACGTGCGCCGACCAGCCGGTGGTGCGCGAAATGACAAACAGCGGGGTGAACATGGCGGTGGGCACGCCGAGTTTCTGGTAAGAAACGGCGGAAAACCAGTCGAGATTGGGGAACATTTTTTTCTCGTTCCACATCAGGGTTTCCAGCCGCTCGGCGATGTCAAAGAGCAGCATGTCACCGCTTTCGGCGGAAAGTTGGCGCGCCACTTCTTTGATCACGACGTTGCGCGGGTCGGAAATGGTGTACACGGGGTGGCCGAAACCGATGACGATTTCTTTGCGGCCGATGCGCTCGCGGATGTCGGCTTCGGCTTCGTCGGCGCTGCGGTAGCGTTTTTGGATGTCGTAGGCCACTTCGTTGGCGCCGCCGTGCTTGGGCCCTTTGAGTGCGCCGATGGCGCCGGCGATGCAGGAATACAAATCGGAACCGGTGCCGGCAATCACGCGGGCGGTGAAGGTGGATGCGTTGAACTCGTGTTCGGCATACAGAATCAGCGAGATGTGCATGGCTTTGACTTGTTCGGCGGTGGGGCGTTTACCGTGCAGCAGGTGCAGGAAGTGGCCGCCGATGCTGTCTTCTTCGCTTTCCAAATCGATGACTTTGCCGTGCTGGGTGTATTGGTACCAGTAAAGCATGATGCTGCCGAGAGAAGCGATCAGGCGGTCGGCAATGTCGCGGGCTTCGCTGGTCGGCTGGCTTTCGCGCTCGGGCAGGGTGCAGCCGAGTGCGGAAACGCCGGTACGCATCACGTCCATCGGGTGGGTGTTGGCGGGCAGGTTTTCCAGCACGTGGCGCACGCGCATGGGCAGGGTGCGCAGGGCGATGAGTTTTTTCTTGTAGTTGGCCAGCTCGTGTTTGTCGGGCAGGTGGCCGTGGATCAGCAGGTGGGCGACTTCTTCAAACTCGCAGTGTTTGGCCAGATCGAGAATGTCGTAGCCGCGGTAGCTCAAATCGTTGCCGCTGCGGCCGACGGTGCACAGCGCGGTATTGCCTGCGGCCACGCCGGACAGGGCGACGGATTTTTTGGGTTTGAAGGCGGGGGTGGCGGTTTGTGCTGTCATGGCAAGCTCCTTTAAGTAGAGTGGGCGGGAAAAGCGGGGGGGACTTTCAGTCCCTTGGTTTTATTATTTTTTGCTGAATAATTCGTCCAATTTCTGTTCGAAATCGTGGTAGTTCAGATGATCGTAGAGTTCGGCGCGGGTCTGCATGGTGTCGAGCACATTGGCCTGCGTGCCCTCGTGCATAATCGCTTCATAGACATTCAGCGCGGCTTTGCTGGCGGCGCGGAAGGCGGAAAGCGGATAGAGCACCAGTTTCACGCCGTTGTCGGCCAGCTCCTGTTGCGTGTAGAGCGGCGTGGCGCCGAACTCGGTGATGTTGGCCAGCACCGGCACGCCGACCGCATCGGCAAATTGGCGGTACATGCCCAGCTCTGTCATAGCTTCGGGAAAAATCATGTCCGCGCCCGCTTCGACACAGGCCTGCGCCCGCTCGATGGCAGCCTGAAGACCTTCCACCGCCAGTGCGTCGGTACGCGCCATCACAACGAAGTTTTCGTCGCGGCGGGCGTCTACCGCCGCTTTGACGCGGTCAACCATTTCCGCCAACGGCACAATGGCTTTGTTCGGGCGGTGGCCGCAGCGCTTTTGCGCCACCTGGTCTTCGATGTGCACCGCCGCCACGCCTGCGCGCTCGAAAGCGCGGATGGTGCGGGCGATGTTGAACGCGCCGCCCCAGCCGACGTCGATGTCCACCAGCAGCGGGGTATCGACGTTGTCGGTAATGCGCTGCGCGTCGGTGAGCACGTCTTCCATGGTGGTGATGCCCAAATCGGGAATGCCGCGCGAACAGGCCGCCACGCCGCCGCCGGAAAGGTAAACCGCCTTAAAGCCGCTGTGCGTGGCCAAACGGGCAAAATAAGCATTGATGCAGCCGACAACGGCCAGGGGACGGGATTCTTGAACTGCCTGACGGAAACGCAGGCCTGCGGAAGGGATGGTCATACTGTGTTCTCCTGTGGTGTTGTTCTTGTGTAAGGGACTGTAGTGCTGTGTAGTCTGGCCGTAAAATCACTTATTCTGATACTAATAATAAAATCGGGTGATACCCCCATAACAAAAAACTGACGAAATTCAAGTTAAACCCATAAGAAACAATCAGAAAAAATCCAATCGAAAAACCCGTTTTTCACAGCCGTATCCATTTCCGAATGAAAGATAGGCATCATTCCTATATTATTTCGAATTTTTTAATACAAGCTGCCGCATCGCTCCCCTACTTTGCAACAAACCTTCTCCGATGCCGCCGCGCGCGGCACAGGCAAACAAAAAAGGCCGTCTGAAAACATTTCAGACGGCCTCTTGTCTGCCAATCGGGCTTACTGGCGCTGTGCGTCCACGGCGGCGAGGGCGATCATGTTGACGATGCGGCGCACGGTGGAAATCGGCGTCACAATCTGCACGGGTTTGTTCAAGCCCATCAGGATGGGGCCGACGGTGATGCCGTTGGTGGCGTTGACGCGCAGCAGGTTGTAGCTGATGTTGGCGGCTTCGACGTTGGGCATCACCAGCAGGTTGGCCGCGCCGGTGAGGGTGGTTTCGGGGAAGATGCTGCGGCGCATTTCGTCGTCCAGCGCCACGTCGGCCTGCATTTCGCCGTCGATTTCCAACTCGGGATCAAGCTCGCGGATCATTTCCAAAGCCTGCTGCATTTTGGTGGCATCCGCATCGCGGCGCGAACCGAAGTTGGAGTTGGACACCAGCGCGGCTTTGGGCTTGATACCGAAGCGTTTCATTTCGGCGGCGCACATCAGCGTGCCTTTGGCCAGCTGCTCGGCGGTGGGGTTTTCATTGATGTAGGTGTCGGCGATGAAGAAATTGCCTTTGTTGGAAATCAGGGCGTTCATGGCAAAGGCTTCTTTTTCGGGGTTGTTGTAGCCGATCACTTCTTCCATCACGGCGAAGTGGTCGTGGAAACGCCCCATCGTGCCGCAGACGAGGCCGTCGGCACGGCCGAGTTTGACCATCAGCGCGCCGACGAGGGTGCTGTTGGCTTTCAGACGGCGTCTGGCCATTTCTTCGGTCACGCCCAGGCGTTTGCGCAGGTTGTAATACTCTTTCCAGCTTTCTTCGTAGTAGGGGCTGTTTTTGATGTCGACCAGCTCGAAATCTTTGCCCGCCTGAATGGTAAGACCCTGCGCGACGAGGCGCTCTTCGATGAGTTTGGCGTCGCCCACCAGAATCGGGAAGGCGAGTTTCTGCGACACAACCTGTTGGGCGGCGTGCAGCACGCGCTCGTCTTCGCCCTCGGTGAGGACGATGCGTTTGATGTCTTTGCGCGCCTGGTTGAAGACGGGGCGCATAAAGAGGCTGGTTTTGTAAACGAACTCGGTGAGTTTTTCGGCGTAGGCGTCCAAATCGTCAATCGGACGGGTGGCAACGCCGGAATCCATCGCGGCTTTGGCGACGGCGGGGGCGATGCGGGCGATCAGGCGCGGGTCGAAGGGCTTGGGAATGAGGTATTCCGGGCCGAAGGTGAGTTCGGCGTCGCCGTATGCGCCGGCCACTTCCGCGCTGGATTCGGCCATGGCCAAATCGGCGATGGCGCGCACGCAGGCGAGTTTCATTTCTTCGTTGATGGTGGTGGCGCCCACGTCGAGCGCGCCGCGGAAGATGAAGGGGAAACAGAGGACGTTGTTGACCTGGTTGGGGAAGTCGGAACGGCCGGTGCCGATAACCACGTCGGGGCGGGCTTCTTTCGCTTCGGGCGGCCAGATTTCGGGCTGCGGGTTGGCGAGGGCGAGGACGATGGGGCTGACGTTCATGGTTTTCAGCATGTCGGTGCTGAGCACGTTCGGGCCGGAGAGGCCGAGGAAGATGTCTTTGCCGGACACGGCATCGGCGAGGACGCGTTGGCCGTTGTCGGCAACGGCGTAGCGCACTTTGCTCTCGTCCATACGCTCGCGGTCTTCGCGGGTTTGGTAGATCACGCCTTTGGAGTCGCAGACGGTGATGTTTTCGCGTTTCATGCCCAGGGCGACAAGCAAATCGAGGCAGGCGATGGCGGCCGCGCCCGCACCGGAGCAGACGAGCGACACTTGGCCGATGTCTTTTTTCACCACGCGCAGGGCGTTGAGGACGGCGGCGGCGGTGATGATGGCGGTGCCGTGCTGGTCGTCGTGGAAGACGGGGATGTTGCAGCGCTCGCGCAGTTTTTTCTCGATGTAGAAGCACTCGGGCGCTTTGATGTCTTCGAGGTTGATGCCGCCGAAGGTGGGTTCGAGCGAGGCGATGATTTCCACCAGCTTGTCGGGATCGGTTTCGTTCACTTCGATGTCGAACACGTCGATATTGGCGAATTTTTTAAACAGCACACCCTTGCCTTCCATCACGGGTTTGCCCGCCAGTGCGCCGATGTTGCCCAGGCCGAGCACGGCCGTGCCGTTGGAAATCACGGCGACGAGGTTGCCTTTGGCGGTGTATTTGTAGGCGTTCAGCGGATTGTCGTAAATCTCCATGCAGGGCGCGGCGACGCCGGGCGAATAGGCCAGCGACAAATCATACTGCGTGCCCAAGGGCTTGGTGGGGGCGACTTGGATTTTGCCCGGATTGGGATATTCGTGAAAGCGCAGCGCCGCTTCTTTAATCATATCGTCCATGCTGTTTTCTCCTGAAAGGTTGGGGGAGGCCGTCTGAAAAGACGGTCTGTTTTTCAGACGGCCTGTGAAGATTTGCAAATGTGCGATTCTAACACGCGGTAGGCGGCGGCGGGTATGGAAAGGCCGTCTGAAAGCCTGCAAACGGTGCTTTCAGACGGCCTTTACGCGCTATGGCGGACGGGGAATCAGAACTTGCCGCCCGATTCGTTCACCATATACACCACGGCGGCTTTCACTTCGTCGTCCGACAGCGCGGAATTGCCGCCGCGCGCGGGCATCATGCCTTTGTCGGTAAAGCCTTCGAGGGCGTGTTTGAACAGCGTGTCCTTGCCTTTTTTGATGCGCGGCGCCCAGTCGGCCTTATTGGTGATGCGCGGCGAATCGGGAATGGCGGAATTGGCGGCGTGGCAGCCGAAACACAGGCCGTCGAACACTTTTTTGCCGTCGGCGGCGGTTTCGGCGGGCTTGTCCTCCGCTGCGGGCTTGGCTTCTTCTGTCGGTTTGTCTTCGGCAGACGCTTGCAGCGCAGGTGTTTCGGCAGACGCGGCAGGCTGCTGCGTCTGCTCTTGGGCGGCCGGGGCGGCCTCGGATGCGGCCTGAACCGGCGCGGAAACGGCAGCCTCGGACGCGGGCGCGGGTTCGGCAGGTTTCGCCGCCTCCTGCGAACAGGCGGCAAGCACCAGCGCGGCGGTGGAAATCATCGCTAAGTAGATTTTCATGGTTTGTGTCCTTTTCGGTTTCGTTATCGTTGGTCGCCATACCGCTGAAAATGAAACGGTATAACACGGTCGAAATTAACACAAAGGCAGACGCAGGAATTTGAGCTGCGTTAAGTTTTGTCAGGATGCAAGACAAAAGGCCGTCTGAAACCCATTTTCAGACGGCCTCTTTTGATGTGCACGCTGCGCTTTCAGACGGCCTCAGGCGCGCATTCGTCTACGCGGCGATACCACATTTCTTTTTTGTCTTCGCACAGAAACGAAGCCTTGAAGGAATTTTTGCACAGGGCGCGGATGTCGTTTTCGCTCAAATCCAGCGCATCGGCAACGTCGGCGAAATTTTGGTTCATATAGCCGCCGAAGTAGGCCGGGTCGTCTGAATTGACGGTAACGAGTACGCCGCGCCCGAGCATACGGTGCAGGTTGTGCCTGGCTAACTCGCTGACGACTTTGAGTTTCAGATTGCTCAAAGGGCAGACGGTGAGCGGCATTTCTTCGGCAATCAGACGGCGCATCAGTACGTCGTCTTCTTCGGCGCGTACGCCGTGGTCGATACGCTCGACTTTGAGCAGGTCGAGGGCTTCGTAAACGTATTGCGGCGGCCCTTCTTCGCCCGCGTGGGCAACGGCGAGAAAACCTTCGGCGCGGGCGCGTTCGAACACGCGGGTGAATTTTGATGGCGGGTGGCCGACTTCGCTGGAATCGAGGCCGACGCCGATGATGTGCTGCTTATAGGGCAGGGCTTGTTCGAGCGTGGCGAATGCGTCTGCTTCGGAGAGGTGGCGCAGGAAACACATAATCAGGCTGCTGGTGATGCCCCATTTTGCTTCGGCATCACGGCAGGCGCGTAAGATGCCGTTTAACACGGTGTCAAACGCTACGCCGCGAGCGGTATGGGTTTGCGGGTCGAAAAAATTTCGGTGTGCACCACGTTGTCTTCGCGGCAGCGCACCAGATAGGCGGCGGTGAGGTCGTAGAAATCCTGTTCGTGCAGCAATACCGACGCGCCGGCGTAATAAATGTCGAGAAAGGATTGCAGGTTGTGGAAATCGTAGGCGCGGCGCAGGGTTTCGACATCTGGATAGGGAATGGCCACGCCGTTGCGGCGGGCGATTTCAAACATGAGCTCCGGCTCGAACGTGCCTTCGATGTGAACGTGCAGCTCGGCTTTGGGCAGGGCGCGGATAAGGGCTTGGCGGGTCATGCGTATCTTTCGTGGGGAGGGTTGAGGCCGTCTGAATTGGAATTTTTTGAGGCTGCAAATGCGGCAGTTGCGAACCGGTGTAAAGTTCAGGCCGTCTGAATCCCGTTTGGGCGTTTCAGACGGCCTTTGCCTTGCTTTGGCTTTAAGCGACTTGGGTTTGGTGTTCGCCGCCTACGCGCTCGCGGATTGTGCCGAGCCGGTAAACGGTTTCGCCTTCTCCTGCAAGGAACGCGGCCACTGCGTCGGCATCTTCGGCGGCGACCACCAGCACCATGCCGATGCCGCAGTTAAACGTGCGGTACATTTCCTGCGTTTCGACATTGCCCGCCTGTTGCAGCCATTGGAACAGCTTGGGCATTTGCCACGCGCCTGCATCGATTTGGGCGACGGTGTTTTCCGGCAGGATGCGCGGCACGTTTTCGGTGATGCCGCCGCCGGTGATGTGCGCCATGCCTTTGATGGTGAACTGTTTGAGCGCGGCCAGAATCGGTTTGACATACAGGCGCGTGGGGGCGATTACGGCTTCGCGCAGGGTTTTGCCCTTGTCAAATTCCGCGTCCAAATCGGGCGCGTCACGCTCGATGATTTTGCGGATGAGCGAGTAGCCGTTGGAGTGTGCGCCGTTGGAGGCCAAACCGAGTACCGCGTCGCCCGCTTTGATGCTGCGGCCGTTGATGACGCGGTCTTTTTCGACCACGCCCACGGCAAAGCCCGCCAAATCGTATTCGCCTTCGGGATACATGCCGGGCATTTCGGCGGTTTCGCCGCCGATGAGGGCGCAGCCGGATTCTTCGCAGCCTTGCGCGATGCCTTTAATCACGTCGGTGGCGCGTTCGACATCGAGTTTGCCGCAGGCGAAATAATCGAGGAAAAACAAAGGCTCTGCGCCCTGTACCAAAATATCGTTTACGCTCATGGCGACCAAATCGATGCCGACGGTGTCGTGCTTGTCCCAATCGAAGGCGAGTTTGAGTTTGGTGCCCACGCCGTCGGTACCGCTGACGAGCACGGGGTTTTGGTATTTTTTGCCGATTTCGACCAGCGCGCCGAAACCGCCCAAATCCCCCAATACTTCGGGGCGCATGGTGCGTTTGGCAAAGGGTTTGATGTTTTCGACCAGGCGGTCGCCTGCGTCTATGTCCACGCCCGCATCGCGGTAGCTTAAAGATTCGCTCATGTCTGCTCTGCTTTCAAAACGGTAGGGAAAAAACGGGGCGCATTTTACCCGAACTTGCCCCTGCTGTGGCTGCCTGCGGCCGTCTGAAAACCGTTTTTCAGACGGCTTCAAAATCCGTTTCAAGCCCTTGCCCGTGCGGCGCCTCTCCCGCCGTGTTATCCTTCGCGCCTTTACAGCCCCGCCTTTGGCACACTTTATATGTACACCAAGAAAAAACGCGGCCTCTCGCCCTGGATCATCGGCACGGCCTTTTTCCTCGCCTGCGGCGCGCTGGTGCTCGCCCTGCGCGACATTCTGATGCCGTTTATCGTTGCCGCCGTGCTCGCCTACATCCTCAACCCGCTGGTGGAAAAACTGCGCGACAAAGGCGTGCCGCGCGGCGCGGCCTCCATGCTGGTGATGATGTTCGCCCTGCTGCTGCTGCTCGCCCTGCTGCTGATCCTCGTGCCCATGCTGATCACCCAGTTTGAAAACCTCACCAACCGCCTGCCGCAGCTTATCGACTTCGCCCAAAACAAAGCCCTGCCCTGGCTGCACGCCCATTTCGGCGGCAGCCTGCCGCTGAACAAAGAAGCCGCCGCCAACTGGCTGAAAAACCACAGCGGCACGGTGCAGCAGGCCGCCTCGCAAATCGCCCCCGCCCTCATGGCGCAGGGCGGCGCGCTGGCCGTGGGCGTGAGCAACTTCGTCCTGCTGCCGCTGCTGCTTTACTATTTTCTGTTCGACTGGCAACGCTGGTCGCACGGCATCCGCGCCCTGATTCCGCGCCGCTTCATCGACACCTACACCCGCATCAGCCGCGAAATGGACGAAGTATTGGGCGAATTCCTGCGCGGGCAGCTTATGGTGATGCTGATTATGGGGCTGGTCTACGGCACCGGCCTCATGCTTACCGGCCTCGATTCCGGTTTCGCCATCGGCATGATTGCCGGCATCCTCGTGTTCGTCCCCTATCTGGGCGCGTTCACCGGCCTGCTGCTCGCCACCGTCGCCGCCCTGCTGCAATTCAACTCCTGGCACGGCATGGTTGCCGTCTGGTCGGTGTTTGCTGTGGGACAGTTTCTCGAAAGCTTCTTCATCACCCCCAAAATCGTCGGCGACCGCATCGGCCTCTCCCCCTTCTGGGTGATTTTCTCCCTGATGGCCTTCGGGCAGCTCATGGGTTTTGTCGGCATGCTCGTCGGCCTGCCGCTGGCCGCCGTCTGCCTCGTCCTCCTGCGCGAAGGCTCGCAGGTTTATTTCGCCAGCCATTTCTACAAGCACAAATGAACACCGCCCCACTCTGGAACGACGCGCCCGCCGCACAGAGGCCGTCTGAAAACGGCTGCGCGCCACTCGTACGCATCATCACCGCCCCCTCGCTCACCGCCGCCCTGCGCACCCTGCCGTACGCCTTTTCCGTACGCCTGCTGCATTTGGGCGAAAACAGCGCCTCCCCCCTGCTCGACAAGGGCGCGGCGCAGCAAACCGCCCTACCCTTCTGCCGCGACGTCTTCCTCTGCCTCGACGGCTCGCCCGTCGTCTGGGCGCGCAGCCAATGCCCGCCCGACTCCGCCTTCTGGCGCGGCATCCTCAACTGCGGCACGCGCCCGCTCGGCGAAATGCTCTTCGGCGGCGGCATCGCCGGCCTGCACCGCAGCACCCTGCAATACGCCTGCCCCGTGCCCGCCGCCGTCCCCCAAGCCCCGTCCGCTTTCCTCGCCCGCCGCTCCTTCTTCACCCACCAAGGCGAAACCCTCGCCCTTGCCGAATGCTTTTTGCCCGCGCTGGCGGATTTGGTGTCTGAGGCCGTCTGAAAGCGAAATTTCGACAAAGTCAAAACGGCACACAGCGTTAAAAGCAGGCAGTAAAGAGGCCGTCTGAAACGTTCAGACGGCCTTTTGCATTTGTCCGCCGCCCAAGCGCAGCGCGGCAGAAAGGCCGTCTGAAACGCCGCTTCGGCGCAGCCAAACCCGCCTGCGTCCGTGCCAAACGCCACGCTTCTCTGCAGTTTTCCCTCATGCGCTTTCTTCACACAAATCGTGCAAAAATGTAGACAATGTTAAAAATCAGGGAAATAGCCGTTACATACTATTACATTTCCCCCGAATTTTATATATAGTTCCGCCTTTGTCCGTGCCGAGCACATTCCCGAAAACCAAACAAAGGAAAAACCATGTCCGCTTCTACAAAAGAAACCCTCAACCCCTTTGAAATCGCCCGCAAACAGGTCAAAACCGCCTGCGACCGCCTCAACGCCGAGCCTGCCGTTTACGAAATCCTGAAAAACCCCATGCGTGCGCTGGAAGTAACCTTCCCCGTCAAACTCGACGACGGCAGCATCAAAACCTTTACCGGCTACCGCGCCCAGCACAACAACGCCGTCGGCCCCTACAAAGGCGGCGTGCGCTTCCACCCCGGCGTTACCTTCGACGAAGTCAAAGCCCTCTCCATCTGGATGACCATCAAATGCTGCGTTGCCGGCGTGCCCTACGGCGGCGGCAAAGGCGGTGTGATTATCGACCCCAAACAATATTCTGAAGCCGAGCTTGAGCGTGTGGCACGCGGCTACGCCAACGCCATCGAACCCCTAATCGGCGAAAAAATCGACATCCCCGCGCCCGATGTGAACACCAACGGCAAAATCATGTCGTGGATGGTGGACGAATACGAAAGCATCGTCAAAAAATCCGCCCCCGGCGTGTTCACCGGCAAACCCGTCGAATTCGGCGGCTCGCTCGCCCGCAACGAAGCCACCGGCTACGGTGTCAACTTCGCCGCCGTGCAGGCGCTCGCCAAGCTCGGCAAAGACGTCAAAGGCGCGACCTACGCCATCCAAGGCTTCGGCAACGTCGGCTTCCACACCGGTCTTTACGCCCATCAGGCCGGCGCGAAAGTCGTCGCCGTCTCCACCGTCGATGTCGCCATCTACAACGAAAACGGGCTGGACATGGACGCGCTGTTCAAAGAATACCGCGCCAACGGCTTCATCACCAACCAAGCAGGCTACGGCAAAGAAATCAGTAACGCCGAACTGCTCGCGCTGGACGTGGACGTGCTCGCCCCCTGCGCGCTGGAAAACCAGCTCACCTCCGAAAACGCGGGCAAGGTGCGCGCCAAAATTGTGGTGGAAGGCGCAAACGGCCCCACCACCCCCGAAGCCGACGCCATCATGCGCCAAAACGGCGTGCTGGTGGTGCCCGACATCCTCGCCAACTGCGGCGGCGTGGTCGTATCCTATTTTGAATGGGTGCAAAACCTGCAAGGCTACTACTGGGAATTTGACGAAGTGCAGGAAAAACAAACCGTCGTCCTGCGCCGCGCGTTTAACGACATTTGGGACTTGGCGCAGGAATTTGACATTGATCTGCGCACCGCGTCCTATATGATGAGTATTCGCCGCTTGGAAAAAGCGATGAAATTTCGTGGCTGGTATTGATTGCGCCTGATTGAACAGCAGTTGGAAAGGCAGCCTGAAAGCGGGAAATCAGCTTTCAGGCTGCCTTTGCACAGAAAGTTACGCTATGGAAAACATCCTTAAAATCCACCGCACCGTTTTTCCCGTTGAACGCGCCGTGTTTCGCTATTGCCCCCAAAGCGGGCATCAGCCCTACAACGGCTGGGATTTTAATATTGAATGCGGCGAAAACCCCGATCTCACGGCCCGCCACAATCTCTATGGGCGCACCCCCCGCCTGTATGCCGAGCGCGACCCAATCCCCCTTGCAAACAAAGATGATTTGACAGGCACAACCCTGATCCTGCCCGATGCTTGGAACAGCGAGTACAACGAACCCTATTTCACCCTTTACGTTTTTGAACACGGCGACCTGTTCAACACCAAGCTGCAATTTCTTGAAAAACAAGGCAATGCCTACCGCATCCGCCTGAGCGCCCGCATTCCCGCAGGCAGCGTGTATGGCGGCGAAACCCGTCTTGACTTGCAAACATGGATGGAACGTTTGCCCGATGGGGAGTGATGTTGCAAATGGGTTTCAGGCTGCTCCTAATGCCGTCTGAAAGGCAACAGACAGCCTGAAAAACAAAAAAACGTCATTCCCGCGCAGGCGGGAATCTTGCATGGTTTGGGCAATATTGTTTTTCCAAGCATTGCCGCATACCAAACAAGATTCCCGCCTGCGCGGGAATGACGGCGGGACGGGTTGGGGCATTGGGGCTTCTTTGCTGAAACCCGCTGCGCCCGTTTCCAGGCTGCCTTTCACTCCCGCCGATTGCGGATAAGCACTGCCCATCGTAAACCATTTTTCAGGCTGCCTAATGCCGTCTGAAAACCAAAAAAAGCAGCCTAAAAACCCCGTCACAAGGTTTTCAGGCTGCCTTTTTACTGCATCCAATCAAAATCAAGCGGAAACTGGCTTAACGCGGTGCCACCATATCCGCAGGCACAACCAGTTCGTCAAACTCTTCGCCGGTGAGCAAACCCAGCTCGATGGCGGTTTCGCGCAGGGATTTGTCGTTTTTGTAGGCGGTTTTGGCGACTTTGGCGGCGTTTTCGTAGCCGATTTTGCGGTTGAGCGCGGTAACCAGCATCAGCGAGTGGTGCAGGAAGTAGTCAATCTTTTCGGGCACGGGCTCAATGCCGACGGCGCAGTTTTCGTTGAAGCTGTTGCAGGCGTCGCCAAGCAAACGCACGGATTGCAGCAGGTTGTACACGATAACGGGCATGTACACGTTCAGCTCAAAGTTGCCCGACGCGCCCGCCATGCTGATGGCGGTGTCGTTGCCGAACACTTGGCAGCACACCATGGTCATGGCTTCGCACTGGGTGGGGTTCACTTTGCCGGGCATGATGGACGAGCCGGGTTCGTTTTCGGGGATTTTGATTTCGCCCAGGCCGCAGCGCGGGCCGGAGGCGAGCCAGCGGATGTCGTTGGCGATTTTGTTGAGGCTGGCGGCGAGGGTTTTGAGCGCGCCCGAGGCATATACGGCGGCATCGCGACCTGCGAGGGCTTCAAATTTGTTCGGCGCGGTAACAAACGGCAAGCCTGAAAGTTCGGCGAGTTTGGCGGCGGCTTTTTCGGCGTATTCGGGGTGGCTGTTCAAACCTGTGCCGACGGCGGTGCCGCCCAAGGGCAGTTCGTACAGACCTTTGAGCGCGTCTTGCAGGCGGTCGAGGCCGTGGTCGAGCTGGGAAACGTAGCCGGAAAATTCCTGACCCAAAGTCAGCGGCGTAGCATCTTGAAGGTGCGTACGGCCGATTTTGACGATGGGGGCGAACGCTTGGGCTTTTTTGTCGAGCGTGTCGCGCAGGGCTTTCACGGCGGGAATCAGCAGGCGGTTGATTTCAATCGCGGCGGCCACGTGGATGGCGGTGGGGAAGCTGTCGTTGGTGGACTGCGCGTGGTTGACATGGTCGTTGGGGTGGACGGGCTGATAAGCCGCCAAGCCTGTACCGGCGATTTCGTTGGCGCGGTTGGCCAGCACTTCGTTCATGTTCATGTTTGACTGCGTGCCCGAACCGGTCTGCCACACCACCAGCGGGAACTGGCCGTCGAGCTTGCCCGCGAGTACGTCGTCGGCAGCCTGAACAATCAAGTCTGCCTGCTCTTGTTTGATGCGGCCGAGCGCGGCATTGGTGTGCGCGGCGGCTTTTTTCACCAGCGCCATCGCGTGAATCATCGGCTGCGGCAGGGTTTCGCCGCCGATTTTGAAATTCTGGCGGCTGCGCTGCGTTTGCGCGCCCCAATAGGCTTCGGAAGGGACTTCTACATTGCCCATGGTGTCGTGTTCGGTACGGGTGCTCATAGGGTTTCTCCTGTTTGACAAGGTGGAAAGAAAACGGCGTTTTCCGCGCCGTCTCTGCAAATTGATTATAGCTATTGTTTGCATAACTTTGCAAACCGCCTTTTCAGACGGCCTGTTTGCCGCCTTTTTGTAAACGTGTTCTAATGCGTTTTCCCTTCCAACGCAAAGGCAAAAGCCATGTCCCGCGCCCCCATCATCCACTCCCTGCTCGACACTGACCTTTACAAATTCACCATGCTGCAAGTCGTGCTGCACCAGTTTCCGCAGGCGCACGGCGTGTACGAATTCCGCTGCCGCAATAATGCGGACACCGTTTACCCGCTGGCGGAAATCAAAAGCGATTTGGAAGCCGAACTCGACGCGCTGTGCACCCTGAAACTCACGCAGGACGAATTGGACTACCTGCGCGGCCTGCGGTTCATCAAAAGCGATTTTGTCGATTATCTCGAACTGTTCCAGCTCAAACGCCGCTTCGTAACGGTAACGACCGACGAGGCCGGCCGACTGCACATCCGTGTTGAAGGGCCGATGATACAGGCCATGTTCTTTGAAATTTACATCTTGGCCATCGTCAACGAACTCTACTTCCGCCGTTTGGAAACGCCCGAAGTGCTGGCCGAAGGCGAACGCCGCCTGCAAGAAAAGGCAGCCCGCCTGAAAACCTTTGCCGGCAGCCAAAATCCCGAAGACCCGCCGTTTCTCGTTTCCGACTTCGGTACCCGCCGCCGCTACAACCTTAAATGGCAGGAACACGTCGTCCGCACCTTCCACCAGGCCGCACCCGAAGTCTTCCGCGGCACCAGCAACGTTTATCTGGCAAAAAAACTCGGCCTCACCCCCATCGGCACCATGGCGCACGAATTTTTGCAGGCCTTCCAAGCCCTGCACGTGCGCCTGCGCGACTTTCAGACGGCCGCCCTCGAAGCCTGGGTGCACGAATACCGCGGCGACTTGGGCATCGCGCTCACCGACGTCGTCGGCATGGACGCTTTTTTGCGCGACTTCGACCTCTATTTCGCCAAACTCTTCGACGGCCTGCGCCACGACAGCGGCGACCCCTACGTCTGGGGCGACAAAGCCTATGCCCACTACAAAAATCTCAAAATCGACAGCCGCACCAAAATGCTCACCTTTTCAGACGGCCTCGACATCGAACGTTCATGGGCGTTGCACCAATATTTCAAAGACCGCTTCAAAACCAGCTTCGGCATCGGCACCAACCTCACCAACGACCTCGGCCACATCCCGCTGAACATCGTTTTGAAACTCGTCGAATGCAACGGCCAGTCCGTCGCCAAACTCTCCGACAGCCCCGGCAAAACCATGACCGACAACGACACCTTCCTCGCCTACCTGCGCCAGATTTTCCAAATCCCGCAAGAGCGCGCCAACTAGGCAAAGGCCGTCTGAAAGCCTGTTTTAAAGGTTTCAGACGACCTCAACCGTTTGTTTTCCCCTTATTTCCATTATCCGTTATCTATTATTAAGGAATCCGCAAATGACCGTCCGCACCCTGCTCTTGAAAACCACAACCCTTGCCACGCTGGCCGCTTTGGCCGCCTGCGACACACCCCAACCGCCCGCCTCTCCGTCCCCCCGCGCCGAAGCGGCAGGCAACGCGGAAGTTATGTATGAAGCCGAATCCCGCCCCCTGCGCACCGACACCGAACGCTACCAAAAGCAGCCTGAAAACCCCGTCAAAGCCGTTGCCCAAGAGCCCGTTTCCACTTTCAGCATCGACGTCGACACCGGCAGCTACGCCAACGTGCGCCGCTTCCTCAACAACGGCCGCCTGCCGCCCAAAGACGCCGTGCGCATCGAAGAAATCGTCAACTACTTCCCCTATTCCTACCCCCTGCCCAAAGACGGCCGCCCCTTCGCCGTCCACACCCAAACCGTCGATTCCCCCTGGCAGAGCGAAGCCAAACTCATCAAAATCGGCATCCAGGCGCAGGACACCGCCAAAAAAGACCTGCCCCCCGCCAACCTCGTCTTTTTAGTGGACGTATCCGGCAGCATGTCCGACCCCGACAAACTCCCCCTCGTCAAAAAAACCCTGCGCATCCTCACCGAACAGCTGCGCCCGCAAGACAAAGTCACCATCATCACCTACGCCTCCGGCGAAAAACTCGTCCTGCCGCCCACCTCCGGCAAAGACAAAGACACCATCCTGCGCGCCGTCAACAGCCTTGAAGCAGACGGCGCCACATCGGGCGAACGCGCCCTCAGAATGGCCTACGAAGAAGCGCAAAAAGCCTTCGTCAAAAACGGCATCAACCGCATCCTGCTGGCCACCGACGGCGACTTCAACGTCGGCGTGGCCGATACCGAAACCCTCAAATCCATGGTCGCCGAAAAACGCAAAAGCGGCATCTCGCTCAGCACCTTAGGCTTCGGCACCGACAACTACAACGAAGAGATGATGGAACAAATCGCCGACGCGGGCGACGGCAACTACAGCTACATCGACAGCGAAAAAGAAGCGAAAAAAGTCCTGCAACACCAGCTCACCTCCACCCTCGCCACCGTTGCCCAAGACGTCAAAATCCAAGTCGAATTCAACCCCGCCACCGTTAAAGAATACCGCCTGGTCGGCTACACCAACCGCACCCTGCGCAACGAAGACTTCAACAACGACAAAGTCGATGCCGGCGACATCGGCTCCGGCCACAGCGTCACCGCCCTTTACGAAATCATCCCGCAGGGCAAAACCGGCTGGCTCGCCGATTCCCGCTACCAAAAAGCCCCCGCCGCAGACGGCAGCAAAAACGAATACGCCTACGTCAAAGTGCGCTACAAACTGCCCGGCCAAAGCGCAAGCAAACTGATCGAACAACCCGTACCCGCCCGCAGCATCCCGCTCGCCCAAGCCGACGCCGACACCCGCCTGGCCCTTGCCGCCGCCTCCTACGCCCAACAACTGCGCGGCGGCGAATACAACGGCAAACTCGACTGGAATGCCATCGAAAAAATGGCCGCCGCCACCCGCGCCACAGACCCCTACGGTTTCATTGCCGAGTTCCAAGAACTCGTCGGCATCGCCAAAAGCCTGAGCAGCAAGCAGCCTGAAAATAAAGGCGAGTGAAGACGAGTAAACCGCAAAGGCCGTCTGAAAACGGGTAAACGGTTTTCAGACGGCCTCCTTCCAATCGAAAACAATCCTTCACACCATGAACCACAATATTTCCGACAAAAAACTGGCCGTTTTAATCGATGCCGACAATGCCTCCGCCGCCATCGTCGAACCCCTTTTGGCCGAAATTGCCAAATACGGTATCGCCAGCGTCAAACGCATCTACGGCGATTGGAGCAGCGGCCTGAACAAATGGAAAGAAGCCCTGCTGCCGCACGCCATCATCCCCATCCAGCAGTTTGCCTACACCAAAGGCAAAAACTCCACCGACATGGCAATGGTGATCGACGCGATGGATCTGCTTTACAGCGGCACATTCGACGGCTTCTGCATTGTATCCAGCGACAGTGATTTCACACGACTGGCCTCACGCATCCGCGAAAGCGGGCTGACCGTTTACGGCTTTGGCGAACAGAAAACACCCGAAGCCTTCCGCCGTGCCTGCGACGCCTTCATCTTCGTTGAAAACCTGATTCCCGCCGACGATAAAAGTTCAACGCAAAGGCCGTCTGAAAAAACTGCCGCCGACACAGCCGCCCTCAACCAACTCATCTGCCGCGCCATCAAAGAAACAGCCGACGAAAACGGTTGGGCACAGTTAGGCGCTGTGGGCAGCTACATCAGCAAAACCCAACCCGACTTCGACCACCGCAGTTACGGCTACGGCAAATTCTCCGATCTCGTGCGCGCCGCTCCCACCATCGAATTCAAAACCGGCACTTCGCCCTCTGATTTGTATGTGCGCAAACAAAGCTTCCGCCGATTCATCCGTCTGGTGCAGGAAACCGTCGAAGCCCATGCCGACGCGCAAGGTCTTGCCGCTCTCAACACCACTTGCAGCCGCATCCGCTTGGCCGATCCCGATTTCAACCCGAAAACACTGGGACACAAAACCATCTCCCAGGCCGTCCGTGCCATCCATAGCGGCTGGATTGAAATCGTCGTCCAAAACGACAAAGAATATCTCCGCAACCTCAAACGCATGATGTAATCTTTCAGACGGCCTCCCACCAACCGAACAAGGACCAACCCGATATGGAATTAACCGAAACCAAAATCAGCAGCGAGCCGATTTACGAAGGCTCTTTCGTCACCATCGCCCGCGACACCGTGCGCCTGCCCAACGGCAACGAAGGGCAGCGCGTCGTTATCCGACACCCCGGCGCGGCCTGCGTGCTGGCGGAAACGGCCGACGGCGAAATCGTCTTCGTGCGCCAGTGGCGCTATGCGCTGGGCGCGCCGCTGCTCGAACTGCCCGCAGGCAAACTCGATGCGGGCGAAGATCCCGCCGCCTGCGCCCTGCGCGAGCTGGCCGAAGAAACGCCCTACGCCGCCGAGCGCGCCGAGTTAATCGCCACTTTCTACACCGCCCCCGGCTTCTGCGACGAAAAAATGTATCTCTACCGCGCCGTCAACGTCAGCAAAACCAGCCGCCTGCAACCGGATCAGGACGAATTTGTCGAAACCGTCCTGCTCACGCGCGACGAAGTGCGCCGCGCCCTTAAAAACAACGAAATCCAAGACGGCAAAACCCTGATCGCCCTGCAACACTGGCTGCTGCAAGATGCCGTCTGAAAAACGGTTTTTCAGACGGCATCTTGCTGTCAAAAGCACGGCAAAGCCTTTATAATCGCGGCCTTTCCCGCCAGACAAAACACAACGGAGCACAATCATGGACTTTGCAAAAGCACGTTTCAATATGGTCGAACAACAAATCCGCCCGTGGGACGTGTTGGACTTCGACCTTCTCGACGCGCTGGACGGCATCCCGCGCGAAGCCTTCGTCAGCCAGGAGCAGCAGGGCTACGCCTATGCCGATATGACGCTCGCCCTGCCCAACGGCAGCGCCATGCTCGAACCGAAAGTCGTCGCCCGCCTGATACAGGGGCTTGCCCTGAAAAAAACCGACAAAGTGCTGGAAATCGGCACCGGCTCGGGTTACGCCACCGCCGTGCTGGCCAAGCTGGCGGGCGAAGTGGTTACCGTAGACATCGACCCCGCACAGCAGCAACGCGCCAAAAGCGTGCTCGACGGACTGGGTTTCGACAACATCGTCTACGCCGAAGGCGACGGCCTCGCCACGCAGAACGCCGCCGCCCCGTTTGACGCCATTTATGTCGGCGGCGCGGCCGAGGGCGTGCCCGAAGTACTGAAAAACCAGCTCAAAGACGGCGGCAGGCTGGTGATCGTTACCGGCCGCGACCCCGTGCAGTGCGCCCGTCTGATTACCCGCGAGGGCAATCAGTTTGGCGAAAAAGTGCTCTTCGACACCATGATTCCCTATCTGAGCGACAAAACCGCCAAGCCTTTCGGCGACTTCGATTTTTAAAACCTGTTCAACACGCCGCGCAGGAGCGATGTTTGGCGCAGGCCGTCTGAATTTCAGACGGCCTGCACTCTTTCGCCCCTGCTTTAAGGAATGTAATCCATGACCGACATCACCCAACTCACCCCGCACGAACTGCAAGCGCTCCTGGCCGAACAGCCCGACACCCTGCTGCTCGACGTGCGCGAGCCGGAAGAAACCGCCCTCTGCGCCCTGCCCGGCAGCGTGTCCATCCCGATGGCCGAACTGGCGATGCGCCACAACGAACTGCCCGACGACACGCCCATCGCCGTCTACTGCCACCACGGCATCCGCAGCCAATATTGCGCCCTTTATCTGGCCGACGCGGGCTTTGCGCCGCTCTACAACCTCAAAGGCGGCATCGACGCCTGGGCGCGGGATCTCGAGCCCGATATGCCGCGCTACTGAGCGCAAAGCGGCCGCCCGCTACGCTGAGGCCGTCTGAAAAAAGGCCGTCTGAAAGCGCAAACCCGCGTTCAGACGGCCTTATTCCGTTTGGCAGATACCCTAAATCCAGCCCAGCGTATTGGCGAACACCAGCACAATCGCCACCGGCGCGATAAAGCGCAAGGTGTTGAGCCACAACACCAGCACCGCCTGCGGCACGGTGCTGCCCTCGCGCATATGCTGCAGCACCTCCGCACGGTTTTGCAGCCAGCCGACGAACACCGACACGCTCAATGCGCTCAGCGGCATAATCAGCGCGGTAATCATGTAGTCCCACAAGTCAAACAGCGTCTTGCCGAAAAACTTCACCTCCGCCATCACGCCGAAGGACAGCGCCGACGGAATGCCGACGATAAAAATCGCCGTGCCGATCAGCCATGTGCGGCTGCTGCGTTTGGCCTCGTCTTCGCGGATCACCGCCGCAATCACCGTTTCCAGCATCGAAAACGCCGAAGTCAGCGTGGCGAACACCACCAGCAGCATAAACACCGCAAACAGCACGCTGCCGAAGGGAATCTTCATAAACACCGCAGGCAGCACCATAAAAATCAGCCCCGGCCCGGAACTGGGCTCGAAACCGAAGGCGAACACGGCGGGGAAAATCACCAGCCCGGCCAGCAGCGACACAAACAGGTTCATCCACATAATGCTGTGTCCCGAGCGGAACAAATCCTGCTTGTTGTCCAAATAAGAGGCATAAGTAATCATCGTCGACACGCCGATGCTCAGCGCGAAAAACGCCTGCCCCAGCGCGGTCAGCATCGACTGCGGCGTGAAATACGACCAGTCCGGTTTCAGCAGGAAAGACACGCCCGCCATCGCATCCGGCAACGTCAGCGAGCGCACCGCCAGCACGACAAACAGCACAAACAGCGCGGGCATCATATAGCGGTTGGCCTTCTCGATGCCGTCTGAAATACCGCTTTTCACCACCCACACCGTCATCAGCATAAACAGCCCCTGATAGGCAATCGAACCGACGGGATCGGCAATCGTCGCCGAGAACAGCGCGCCGAAATCCGCGCCCGCGTGAATTTCGCCCGTAAAGGCGTGCACCACATAATTGAGCACCCAGCCGCCGACCACGCTGTAAAACGACAGCAGCACAAAGCAGGCGAACACGCCCAAACGCCCCACCCACGGCCAGATTCTGCTCGACGAGAGCGCTTTGAACGAATCCACCGCATTCTTGCCGCTCTTGCGGCCGATATAAAACTCGGCAAGCTGCACCGGCAGCGCCACCAAAACGGTAAACAGCAGAAACAGCAGGAAAAAAACCGCACCGCCGTTGGTGCCGGCGGTGTAGGGAAATTTCCAGATTGCGCCCAGGCCGATGGCCGAGCCTGCAGCGGACAAAATAAAACCGATCTTGGAAGACCAGGTGGAAGGGGTTTTCATCAACACATACCCGAATGTAAACAAGAAGCGCGCGATTTTAACAAAAAGGCCGTCTGAAAAAAGCGCCCGCCGCGATAAGGCAGGCTTTGTGCCGAAGAGCCCCGCAACACGCATTTATCTTTCCGAAAAACCTGTTTTCAAAACACGATATTCTGAAATTCTCTTTTAAAAGACGTTTTATATCGTTTTAAAACGTTAAGGCCGTCTGAAATATTACGCAGTCGTATAATCGCGCCTTTTTTCAGACGGCCTCTCCTTTACACTCCGTAACAAACCCCTACCGGCCGCGCCACCAAAACATAACATGAAAAAAAGCCTGTCCGTTATCCTAATCTACACGCTGGTGCTCTTTCTCAGCGAAACCGCCTACCGCGCCGCTTACGGCATTGCCGCCGACATCTCCGGCTACCCGAGAATCCTCGCCTACACCTGCGCCCTCTGCGCCGCCTTTTATTTTGCCCGATACACATTCAGCCGCCTGCTGATTTTCGTGTTTTTCGCCATTGCCGCCGTCGGCAACAACATCCACTACGAAATCTACAAAACCTGGCTCACCGCCGTAAACGCCTATCTCGCACTGATCGAATTTGGCGAAGTGCGCACGGCGGGCGCCGACATGACGGGCAGGCTGGCGGTACACGTTTTGTGGGGCGCCGCCGAATGCGCTCTGTTCTGCACCCTGGCGCTTTGGAACAAAAAACGCGGCGGACGGCCTGCCGCCGACATCCTGTTTTTCGCCGCGCTGGCGGTGTCCGCCGCCATGGCCGCCCGCACAAAGGACACGCGCAGCATTAGCCCCAAAGCCAAATACGCCCGCATCGAAGCCGCCTATCTGAGCCTAGGCGGCGTGTTCGGCAAAGTCCTGCCCACCTACCTCTTCGGCCGCAGCCGCATTCCCGCCTACCTGCACCCCGCGCCGCAGAAAACCGGCGCGCCGCAGATCAGAAACATCGTGTTTCTGGTGGGCGAAAGCGAAAGCGCCCGCCATCTCGGCCACTTCGGCTACCCCAAAGACACCACGCCGCGCCTGTCGGCCTTCGCCAAAGAACACCCCGACGCCTGGATAGCCGAAGCCTACTCCGCCGGACTGATGACCCGCGTCGCCCTGCCCATGCTGTTTAACGCCGTGCCCCGCCCCAACGGCTTCATGCAGATATCGCGCGGCGACACCTCCCTGATGCGCCTGGCCAAAGAACAGGGCTATACCAACCACTTCCACAGCGCCCAGGCCGAAGGCGAAATGCGGATAATGAACCTGCTGGGCATGAAGTGGATCGACCGCCTCACCTACTCCGGCAGCTTCGGCTTCGGCGCGGAAGAAAGCATGCCCGACAAAAACCTCGTCAAACAGCTCAAAGAAACCGACCTGTCGCAGGGCAGGCATTTCATCGTCCTCCACCAGCGGGGCTCGCATATGCCCTACGGCAAGCTGCTCGAACCGCAGGAGCAGGTATTCGGCACGGCCTCGCAAACCGACAAATACGACAACACCGTCCGCCAAACCGACACCGTCCGCGACGAAATCCTCCAACACCTGCAAAGCACGGGCGGCAGCGACTGGATTTTCATCTACACCTCCGACCACGGCCAGCTCGTCAACGACAAAGACGCCGCAGCGGGCGTTTGGCACGAAGACGTCTACACCGTGCCCCTGATGGTTTACACCCCCGACAGCGCCTTGCAGGCACAGGTCAGACAAACCTTCTCCGCCTGCCGCCGCAACCACCACTACCAACTGTCTGCCTGGATAATCGGCCTGCTCGGCTACAGCTACCCCGCCGCCCCCTGCCTGCCCGCCTATGTGACGGGCAACATCCTCAGCGGCGATGCCGGATATATGGAAATCGACGCAAACGGCAACCGGAAGATGATCGGCAACTGAACACCGCCTTGCGGCTTGCAAAACGCAGACAGAGGCCGTCTGAAAAAACCACATCCGCGTTTTTTCAGACGGCCTCAACCTTTCAGACGGCCTTTCAGATTTGAAAACCACGTTTTCACTCCGTTTAAGCTTTCCTTTCAGACGGCCTTTCGGGTTTCAGGCCGATTTGAGGCCGTTTCCGCCTTCGCGGGAATGACGTTTCTGAAACCTATCGGACAACGGCGTCCCCTCTCCCGCTCGTACCCCTTCGGGGCATAAACGGGGGAGGGCTAGGGGCTGTTGACATTCAGCTTGCGAGACGGTTTTTTGAGTAAAAAATGCCCGAATGCAAGGAAAAAAGCGCAGCAATGTTGGACACCTTGCGAGCATTTTTGACGCGGCAGGCGGGTATTTTTTGCCAAAAACACCGCCGCAAGGCTGATTGTCAACAGACCCTAGGGTGGGGGTTCGCGCCGCTGCGGAAATTTTTGCGGGAGCGGCTGCGGCGGGAAATGCAGTTCTGCGAACTGCCACCCCCACCCCCAACCCCCCGCGCTTGGGGTGCAGGGGAGGTAGTCAGGTGCGCGGCGGGATTTTTGATTTCAGACGGCCTTTCGGGTTTGAAAACCACGTTTTCACTCCGTTTAAACTTCGCTTTCAGACGGCCTTTCGGATTTCAGGCCGATTTGAGGCCGTCTGAAAACCCTGTTTTGCAGGCTTTCAGACTGCCTCCCCCTTTCACCCCCGCCCTGCAGCCGGTACTCATACAAAGCCGCGCCGAGGGCTTCGACTGCGGCGCGTACGCGGGCGGGTTGTTCGCGGTTGAGGGTAACGAGGTAAATCGGGATTTTCGGCAGCGTCCATTGCGGCAGGATTTCGATTAGGCGGCCTTGGGCGAATTCGCCGTCAAACTCGGCGCGGGCGCGCACGGCGATGCCGAAGCCTTTGAGCAAAAGTTCTTTGGATAACAATCCGTTGTTGCACAGCATTCGGGCTTTGGGGGCGATGCGGACGCTGCCTTGTGCGGCATGGGTAAACACGTATTCGGCGGGCGCGGCATCTATCCATTGCTGGGCGGGCAGGTCTTGCGGCGTACGGATGGCGGGTGCGGCGGCGAGATAGTCGGGGCTGGCGCAGAGTACGCTTTCGGTTTCCAAGAGTTTGCGGGCGATGAGCTGCGGGTCGTTGAGGGCGTGTGCGCCGCCGCGTATGGCGATGTCGATTTGTTGGCGGTAGAGGTTGCTGAAGCTGTCGTCCACGTGCCATTCGACGGTGAGCGCGGGGTGTTGCGCGAGCAGGTTTTTCAGGCTGTCGGCAATCGGCAGCGCGCTTACGGAAGTGAAGCTGGCGATACGCAGTGTGCCTTCGATTTCGGTTTTCTGCTGCTCCAAAATCCGATGGGCGCGCTCTGCGCCGTGCAGCATTTGCAGGCAGGCTTGGTAAAAGGCTTCGCCGGCGTTGGTGGACGAGAGGCTGCGCGTGGTGCGGTTGAGCAGCTTGATGCCGTGCTGCTGTTCGAGCTTGGACACGGCAAGGCTGACGGTGGACACGGTCAGACCCAAGGCTTTTGCCGCCTGCTGCATGGACTGGTGTTTGATGACTTCGGCGAATATCGCCATGGCGCGGAAATCGTGCATATCGGTTTTCTCTAATGTTTTTTAAATGCCGCTATTCCTGAGCAGGCGGGAATCTTGGTTGGCATTCGGCTATTTCTGATAGAACAATCGGCCGGTTAAAGGGTAGAAAAGATTCCCGCCTGCGCGGGAATGACGGCATTTAGGAAGTTGGCTTGCTAAGCATTCAGGCCACCTGAAACCCCGATTATTTGAAACAATCAAAAAGTTTTTTCATCATTATGCGGTTTTTCTCTGCCAATAGCCAGCCTACAATGCAGCCATTCCCTTTCGGGCAACTGATTTTAAGGAGCAGCAAATGGAAAAAACCGTGCCGCAACATCTGCAAAACCATCGCGGTTTCGCCCGCGCCTTCCGCCCGGGCAGGCTCACGCTGGGCATTATTTCGCCGTTTATGGGCTACGCCGATTCGCCCTTTCCCGACATGAGCGACTTCACCGCGCTGGTGAAACAGGCCGACAACAGCGGGCTGGGTGCGCTGTGGGTGCGCGACGTGCCGTTTTACGACCCCAATTTCGGCGACGCGGGGCAAATGTACGACATCACCGCCACGCTGGGTTATCTCGCCGCGCTCACCGAACACATCACCATCGGCTCGGCGGGCTACGTTTCGCCGCTGCGCGAGCCGATACTCACCGCCAAAGAAGCCGCCTCCGTCGACCAGATGAGCGGCGGGCGTTTTGTGTTGGGTCTGGCAGGCGGCGACCGCCCCAGCGAATACCCCGCCTTTGCCAAAGAGTTTGACAACCGCGCCGAGCGTTTCCAAGAAAACTGGCAAACCATCCGCCGCCTCACCGAGCAGAGCTTCCCGCGCTTCGACACCGCACACGGCGGCCGCTTTTACGGCAATTTGGATTTAACCCCCAAGCCGACCCAATCGCGCCTGCCGATGATGACCGTCGGCCGCGCGCGGCAGGATTTGCGCTGGATTGCCAACGAATCCGACGGCTGGCTGTGGTATTCCGCCGACCTGCCGCACCTGAAAAAACTCTTGGCGGAACTCGATGCGTTGAACGAAAGCGGCATCTGGCGGCCGTTTGGCACGTGCAACTTCGTCGAGCTTTTGGAAGACGCAGACGCGCCGCTGCAAGTGTTCAACGGCATCTACCTGCGCGGTGGTCATAAAGCCATTGCCGACTTTTACGCGCAGCAGCAGGAAATCGGCGTCTCGCACATCGTCGCCAATCTCAAACCCACCCGCCGCCCGCCGCTGGAAACCATGCAGGACTTTTTGGAAAACATCGTGTCGCAGTTTGATGCGGGCAAATAAAACTGAAGGCCGTCTGAAAACCCCAAACAGGGTTTTCAGACGGCCTTTTTGATTTTTCAGACGGCCTCCCGCCCTTCCCGCATTGATGCCCGCACAAACACGGATAACACCGCTTCGGCAGATTGGCAGGGCAACGTTTTCAGGCTGCCTGCACGCGGTGATGCCAGTCTCGGATGATGCGGCTCGTATCGATGTCTGCATTCGCGCAGCGCACCAGCGTGCCGCGGTTGTGCGGGATGCGCGCGCTGCCGTCCGCCCAATCAAGCACGCGCACGGGGCGGCGGTGCGCCATCCAGCGGCTGTGCGGGTCGGGGTCGTCGTCGGGCGAAACGGTATAGGCGTCGCCTGCCACTTCAACCAGCGCCACCAGTTGCCCGCCGCGTTTGACGGCAACAATATCGCCTGCCTGCATGGTTTCGCGAAACGCGCGGATTGCCGCCGCGCCCTGCGGCCACTCGCCCAGGCCGATAATGCCGCGCTGCAGAATGCCCGCCAGATGCGGCGCAAACTCAGCGGCTTGGCCGCTTGGGTGGATTTGCATATGCCAGTAGTTCATGGTTTTCCTTTGGCTTGGAGCAGCCTGAAAAGGGGTTTCAGACGGCCTCTGTTTCAAACCGCCTGCACTGCGCCGCGTTTCAGACGGCTGCCGAACTGTTCGAGAAAATGCAGCATCAGCTGGCGGTCGGCTTCGGCTAGATCAGAAATCAGCAGGTGGATTTTATGGGTTTTGTCAAACAGGCGCGGGCTGCCTTCGGCCAGCAGGTCGGCTGCGGTGCATTGGAAGATTTCGGCCAGTTCGAGCAGACGCATGACGTTGGGCATAATCAGGCCGCGTTCCATACGCGAGACGGCTTCATTGCCGATTTGCAGGATTTCGGCCACCTGCTCCTGAGTGAGGCCGCTTTCCTGACGGTATTTGGCAATGGCTTTGCCGATGCGTTTGTTGATTTCGCTGTGGTTCAGGTTCATTTTTGCATCCGATTGGTCTTTAAAAGTTGGATATTCGCCTTTTAAAAACGAATATTTAAGGACTTTTAAATATGGTAAAACAACCTTTAGATACGGATAATCTGTGTACAATCCGCCGCGCGGCCAAAGAAGCGTTTCCGAAAGCCGTTGAAGCGGCGGCGGCTTTCAGGCTGCCTTTGTTCCCATCCCGTTCAGGAGACACGCTATGAGCAACACCCCCGCAATCATGCAGAATCCCTTAACCAACAAGGGTACCGCCTTTACACTGGAAGAGCGCGAACGCTACGGCCTCACCGGCCGCCTGCCCGCCGCCGTGGAAACCCTCGACCAGCAGGCTGCGCGCGCCTACCGCCAGTTTTCGTCTTACGAAAAAGACATGGAAAAATATATCTTTCTCGACCAGCTTCACAACCGCAACGAAATCCTCTACTACCGCCTGCTCACCGACCATCTGGCCGAAATGCTGCCGATTGTGTACGACCCCACCGTCGGCGAAGCCATCAAAAAATGGAGCCGCGACTACCGCCGTTCGCGCGCCGTCTATCTCAACATCAACCGCCCCGAAGCCGTCCGCGCCTCGTTTGAAACTTTGGGGCTGGGCGCAGACGACGTTGATCTGATTGTGGTTTCCGATGCGGAAGAAATCCTCGGCATCGGCGACTGGGGCGTGAACGGCACCGACATTTCCATCGGCAAACTCGCCGTTTACACCGCCGCCGCGGGCATCGACCCCGCCCGCGCCATCGCCGTCAACCTCGACGTCGGCACCGACAACGAAATCCTGCTGAACGACCCTGCCTATCTCGGCAACCGCCACGCCCGCGTGCGCGGCGAACGCTACGACGCACTCATCAAAACCTATCTGCAAACCGCATCCGAACTCTTCCCCAACGCGCTTTTGCACTTTGAAGACTTCGGCCCGTCCAACGCCCGCCGCATCCTCGTGGAAAACCGCGACCGCTACCGTATCTTCAACGACGACATGCAGGGCACCGGCGCGATTGTGATGGCCGCCGTATTCTCCGGCCTGAAAGTTACCAAACAAACCTTTGCCGAACAACGACTTGTCGTGTACGGCGCAGGCACGGCCGGTACCGGCATGGCCGACCAGATCAGCGCGGCGATGGAGCGCGACGGCCTCTCGCGCGAAGAAGCCCGAAAGCGCGTCTGGCTTATCGACATCAACGGCCTGGTTACCGACGACATGCCCGATCTGCCCGACTACCAGCGGGAATACGCCCGCTCCGCTGCCGAAGCGGCGGACTGGGCGCGCAAAGACGGCAAAATCGGCCTGCTCGAAGTGGTGAAACAGGTCAAGCCCACCATCCTTATCGGCACCTCCACCGACCACGGCGCGTTTACCGAAGAAGTGGTCAAAGCCCTCGCCGCAGGCGTGGAACGCCCGATTTTGCTCCCCCTGTCCAACCCCACCGAAAAAATCGAAGTCATGCCCGCCGACGCGGTTGAATGGACGGACGGCAAGGCTTTGATTTCCGTCGGCATCCCCGTGCCGCCCGTACCCTATAAAGGCACGGACTACCACATCGGCCAGGCCAACAACGCCATGCTCTACCCCGGCCTCGGACTGGGCGTGATCGTTTCCGGCGCGAAACAGGTAACCGACGGCATGCTGCTGGCCGCCGCCGAAGCCGTCGCCTCGCAGGTCAATCCGCAGGATTTGGGCGCGTCGCTGCTGCCCCCTGTGGACAACCTGCGCGCCTCCTCCGCCACCGTCGCAGTCGCCGTCGCCAAACAGGCCGCCAAAGACGGCGTAGCGGCGAAGCAGCCTGAAAACTGGGTGCAGGCCGTGCAGGATGCGATGTGGCAGCCGGTTTACAGATAAGGTTTCAGGCTGCCGTTTGACAACATAGCAAGATTGGCAAGGCAGCCCGAAAATACAAAAAGGCCGTCTGAAAACCCAAAACACGGGTTTTCAGACGGCCTTTCGTTTGCTGCGCGGTTTTTCAGGCTGCCTTTACCTTTCAGACGGCCCTACTTCCCTTTGGCAATCCCGTCTATCCAGTCAAACAGCTCGTCCAAATCGTAATCGCCGCTGTGCGGCACGTCCCACGGCAGGGCGTAATCGACGGATTTGCCGCTGTTTTGCAGTTTGGCGGCGAGTATCGCGCTGACGGCGAGCGAGGTGTCGCGATCGTTGGTGCCGACGCGGATGCGCCAGTGCTGCGTGGGCGTGTGGGCGATGTAGGGCATGGGGCTCATCATTTTGACGGTTTGCGCGTCGGCCTTGCCCGCGCCTTTGACGGTGCTGTGTTGCGCGGCAAAGGCGGTGAAGTGGCGCTTGTCTTGGGTTTGGCTGCCGAAGAGCTGGTTTTCGCCGGTGGACAAATCCACGCCGTCAAAGGCGGGCGGGGTTTTCTGGCGGCCGGCTGCGGCGGCGTATTTATCGAAATCGACGGCGGTAACTTTGCCGCCGGACACGGTGAGCCAGTTGCGATCGGACAGGTCTTTGCCTGCGTCCAGCGCGCTTTGCGCGGACTGGGCGAGCAGCGCGGCGATGTGGTCTTTGAAACTGCCGTTGCCGTTTTTGTCCAGCGTGAGCGGCTTGCCCTGCGCGTTTTTGAGTTTCAGGCTGTTGAGATAGGGGGCGAACTGGGGTTTCAGGCTGTCTGAAAGCTGTTTTTCGGCTTCGGTGAGTGTGCCTTTGACCAATTTGCGCTCGACGTTGTAATCGAGCATGGTGATGTTCATTTTCTGGTAGTCGTTCACGCCGTGAAACTGCCATTCGTAGGCGGCATCGGCATGATCGAGTATGGAAATCGGGCAGTAGGCGGACACGGCGAAGATGCTGTCGTCGGCTTCGGCGGCGCCGAGTTTTTTCAGACGGCCTGCGTAGTCGCGCTGGTTGGCGGACGCGCCGAGCAATACCGACAAGGCGCCGCCGGCGCTGGTGCCGTTGGAGATGATTTTGCGCGCGTCGCCGGCCATGGCTTTGTCGTTGGCTTTCAGGTAGCGCACGGCGGCTTTCAAATCGACGATGGCGGCGGGCGCTTTGCCGGTGGGCGAAGTGCGGCCGCGTGCGCCGGGGCTGGCGACAACGAGTCCGCGCGACAGGGCAACTTGCATCGCGTCTGCGCCTTTGTCTTCGCCGCCGCGCCCTTTCTGGCCGGGAGTGCCTGCTTTGGCGGGCATATAGCCGCCGATTTTGTTGGGCAGGAAAATCGGCGCGGTGTCGGCGGTGTAGCCGTTGATGCTGCCGCCGTGGAAATAGGCTTCGGGGATGTAGATGTTGATGGTCTGGTAGTCGGCTTCGACGGGGTTTTTCACGTAGGGGATGTTTTCAAAGGCGCGGTATTGCACGGTTTGGCCGTTGATTTCGGCGCTGCGGCTGGTGTGCGGCTGCTTGGCAAAATCCAAATCGGCGGCGTTTGCGCCTGCGGCGGCTAGGGCGGCGGTAAGGGCGAGGGTTTTCAATGACATGGGCAGCTCTCCGGTTGGAAGGTTGGGCGGGCAGCTTAGGCGCGGCGGGCGGGATTGTCAAAGGCTTCTTTTCAGACGGCCTCTGTCTGATTGGGCTGCCTTTGCGGTAAGATTGGCCGTCTGAAACTTCTGTTTACCCGCAAGGAATCCTTATGCATACCCTCACCCTCAACAACGGCGTAAAAATCCCGCTGCTCGGCTTCGGCGTGTACCAAATCCCGCCGCAAGACACGGAACAGGCCGTTATCCATGCCGTCGAAGCGGGCTACCGCCATATCGACACCGCGCAGGCCTATCTGAACGAAAGCGAAGTCGGCCGCGGCATCGCGCATTGCGGCGTGGCGCGGGAAGACTTGTTCGTCACCACCAAAATCTGGGTGGAAAACGCGGGCGAAGCCGCCGCCGAAGCCTCGCTGCACCGCTCCTTAGGCCGTCTGAACCTCGACTACATCGACATGGTGCTGGTGCACCAGCCCTACGGAGACTACTACGGCACCTGGCGCACGCTGGAAAAATGGCAGGCCGAAGGGAAAATCCGCGCCATCGGCGTGAGCAACTTCGCGCCCGAACGCGCCGTGGATTTGGGCGTATTCAACCGCGTGATGCCGCAGGCAGACCAAATCGAAGTCAACCCCTTCCACCAGCGGCTGCGCGAAGCCGCCGATTTGCAGGCCGAAGGCATCGCCGTGCAGGCATGGGCGCCGTTTGCCGAAGGACAACACGGCATTTTCCAAAACCCAGCGCTCTGTGCCATCGGCGCGAAACACGGCAAATCGGCGGCGCAGGTCATCATCCGCTGGCTGGTGGAACGCAATATCGTGGTGCTGGCCAAATCCGCCCGCCGCGAGCGCATGGCGGAAAACCTCGACGTGTTCGACTTCGCGCTCGACGATGAAGACAAAGCCGCCATCGCCGCGCTCGAATCCGGCCGCAGCCTCTTTACCCGCGAGCCGGTAGAACGCGTGAAATGGGCGCACGGACTGGCTTTTAACATATAACGAACAGGAAAAAGGCCGTCTGAAACCGCCCTTCCACCCGCCATGATTATCCGCAACAAAACCCCTTTTTCACTGCTTTTCTCGTGGCACGGCACCATCCTGCCGCGCGTGCTGATGCCGATACTGTTTCTGAGCGCCGCCTCGGTGCTGCTGGGCATGGTCGCGCACTACAAATGGTTCGACATTCCCACGCCGCCCCTGGTAGGCTTTACCGTATTCGGCGTGATTCTTTCCATCTCGCTGGGCTTTCGCAACAACGCAAGCTACGAACGCTGGTGGGAAGGGCGCAAACTGTGGGGCGTGCTGATTGCGGCGCAGCGCCACCTGGTACGCGAAAGCGGCGTGCTCGACGACGACACCCGCAGCCGCCTGCTCCGCCGCGTCATCCTGTTCGCCCGCCTGCTGCGCGACCGGCTGCGGCAGGAAACCGCCGCCCACGAAGACCTGAGCCAATACGGAACGCTCGACGCACAAAGCCTGATCCGCCACATCAATCCGCCACAATTCGTCTTGGAAACCATGCAGCGCGATTTGATACGGGCGCTGCGCGAAGGACAAATCGACAGCATCGTCTACACCTCGCTATCCGCCCACCTCGCCGAGCTGGGCAACGTGCAGGCCGGATGCGACCGCATCGCCGGCACACCGCTGCCGTTTTCCTATTCCGTGCTGCTGCACCGCGCGATTTACGGCTTCTGCTTCATGCTGCCCTTCGGCATCGAAAACATCTTGGGCGTATGGACACCCGTGATGGTAGCCTGGCTGGCCTACCTGTTTCTCGGCCTCGACGCACTGGGCGGCGAACTGGAAGAACCCTTCGGCACACAGGCCAACGACCTGCCGCTGGACGCCATCGTGCTGCTGGTCGAACGCGAAATCCTGGCCGCGCTCGGACAACCGATGCCCGACGCGCCCCGCGCCGACAAATTCAAACTGCAATAAACCCGAAGAGGCCGTCTGAAACCCTTTCAAACGGCCTCCCACCCAAAAAGGAATACCGACATGAACCTGCGTATCGGCCAAGGCTACGACGTACACCAGCTCGTCCCCGGCCGCCCCCTCATCCTCGGCGGCGTCGCCATCCCCTTCGACAAAGGCCTGCTCGGCCACTCCGACGCCGACGCCCTCCTGCACGCCCTCACCGACGCCCTGCTCGGCGCGGCGGGGCTGGGCGACATCGGCAGCCACTTCCCCGACACCGCTGCCGAATTCAAAAACGCCGACAGCCGCGTCCTCCTGCGTGCCGCCTACCAAAGCGTGCGGGAAGCGGGCTGGCGCGTCGTCAACGCCGACACCACCGTTATCGCCCAGCAGCCCAAACTCGCCCCCCACATTCCCGCCATGCGCGCCAACATCGCCGCCGACCTCGGCCTGCCCGAAAGCTGCGTCAACATCAAAGGCAAAACCAACGAAAAACTCGGCTATCTCGGCCGCACCGAAGCCATCGAAGCCCAAGCCGCCGTCCTCCTCGCCCCGCGCGACAACGCCTTCACACCCCCTCCCGCCGTTCAGACGGCCTGAACCGCCCGAAAGTCCAAAGGCCGTCTGAAAACCGCAAACACGCTTTCAGACGGCCTCCCGCCCTTCCCGACATGACCTCGAACCACAACAAACTTCCCGACCTGCCGCCTTTTTGCAGCCCCCGCTGGCTCGTCGGCGGCCACCTGCAAAGCATCTACGCCAAGCTGCGGCAAAGCCCGCCGCCCGCCTACCGCCGCGAGCTGCTGCCCGACAGCTACGGCGAAGACCTGGCCGCCTACGATTTCGTCGACGCGGCCAACCCCGACGCGCCGCTGGTCGTCCTCTTCCACGGCCTCGAAGGCAGCAGCCGCAGCCACTACGCCGTCGAACTCATGCGCGCCGTGCAGGCGTGCGGCTGGCACGGCGTCGTCGCCCATTTCAGAAGCTGCGGCGGCGTGCCTGCCAACCGCAAATACCACAGCGGCGACACCCGCGAAATTGCCCACATGCTCGGCCTGCTCGCCGCGCGCTACCGCGAAATCTACGCCGCAGGCGTGTCCCTCGGCGGCAACGCGCTGGCCAAATACCTCGGCGAACAAGGCCGTCTGAACGCGCCCGCCGTGCCGCGTGCCGCCGCCGTCCTCTCCGCCCCCGTCAACCTCGCCGCCTCGGGCGCCGCCCTCGAGAGCGGCCTGCCGCGCCTCATCTACACCCGCTATTTCCTTAGCAGCCTGCTGGCGAAAATGCCGCCCGTGCCGCAGAAAATCCGCACCCTCGGCGATTTCGACAACGCCTACACCGCGCCCATACACGGCTTCGCCGACAAAGACGACTACTACCGCCAAGCCGCCGCCCTGCCCTACCTGCGCGACATCGCCGTGCCCACCCTGCTCGTCAACGCCAAAAACGACCCCTTCCTGCCCGCGCGTTTTTTGCCCGCCGAACACGACGTTTCCCCGCAGGTGCGCCTGCTGCAACCCGAACACGGCGGCCATGCGGGCTTTGTCTCCGGCGGCGGCCTCGGCCATCTGCGCTGGCTGCCCGAAACCGTGCTGCGCTTTTTCGGCCAAGTCCGCCGCACCAACGGCAAAGAGGCCGTCTGAACACGCGCCGACCGCCGCAACCCGCCCCTGCAACCTTTTCCTTTTTTCAGACGGCCTCCCATGCCCGCACCCACCCTTATCCTGCTCCACTTCACCCGCAACCTGCGCCTTGCCGCCAACCCCGCCCTGAACGCGGCGCTGCGCTTTGGCCTGCCCGTGGCGGGCGTGTTCGTCTGGCCGCAGCACGCCAACCCGCGCCAGCAGACCTTTCTGCGGCAAACGCTGGCCGGACTTTCAGACGGCCTCACCGCACACGGCATCCCGCTGCACGTTTTGCACGGCAGCGCCGCAGACGCCCTAAACGGCCTGATGGCGCGGCATCCTTCCGCCCGCCTCGTCACAGCGCAGGCCGTACGCCTGGCCGGCAGCGAAGCCGCAAACCGCGTGCTGCGCGTACAGGAAGAAATCCTCGCCGTGCCCGTCATGCGCCACGGCGCCGATGCCGCGCCGCCGCCCGATTTTTCCGTGTTCCGTCAGGCATGGCTGCGGCAGGCGCAGGCCGACGACGGCGCAGACGGCGAACCCGATTGGGCGGTGGCAGAGCGCATACAGCGCGCCCTGCCCGACAGCCTGCGCGACGTGCCGCCGCTGCCCGACGCCCCCGACACGCCGCTGTTGCAGCAGGGCGGCGAAGCGGCGGCGCAGGCGGCCTGGCACGCGTTCGTTCCCAAACTGGCGCTCTACCCCCTGCTCAAAGACCTGCCCGCGCAAAAAGGCACATCGCAGCTCTCCGCCGCCCTGCGCTTCGGCCTCCTGCCCGTGCGCGCCCTCGCCCGCGAAGCCTTGCGCCAAGACGCGCCGCAATGGCTCGAAGGTCTGGTCTACGCCGACTACTGCCGCCGCAAAATGCCGTTTTCAGACGGCCTGTGGACTTGGGAAAACGGCAGCCTGCGCGAAATCCTGCCGAGTGCGCCGCCGCCCGAAACACCCGCCGCCGACACCGCCCGCAGCGAAGCCCTGAGCCGCTGGCAGCGCGGCGAAACGGGCGTGCCGCTTGTCGACGCCGCCATGCGCTCGCTCGTGCGCAGCGGCTGGCTGCACCCGCGCCTGCGCCTGCTGTGCGCCGCCTTCCCCGCCGCCCTGCCCGATATGCCCGCTGCGGCGGCAGAACGCTTTTTCGCCGACACCCTCGCCGACTACGACCCCGCCCTCTGCCGCGCCGGCTGTCAGGAAGCGGCGGGAGGCCGTCTGAAAAACCCCTTCGTCCAATCGCAGCACCTCGACCCCGACGGCCGCTTCATCCGCAGCCATCTGCCCGAACTGGCGCACCTGGACAACAGCCTGATCCACGCGCCGCACCGCGCAGGCAGCGGCATCGAGCGCAACGGCTACCCCGCGCCGATGGCGGATTTCTGAGCACGCGGCGTCGAAAAAAAAGGCCGTCTGAAAACCCGTAAAAGCGGGTTTCAGACGGCCTTTTGCCGTTTGCGTGACGGGTGCGGCTAATGGTGGCGGCCGTGTCCGTCGTCGGCGTCTTCGGTTTGGCAGTAGAGATGGTCGCCGTGGGTGTGGTCTTGCGCGTCGGTTTGCAGGGTGATGTGGCCGATGCCTTTGCCGCGCGCCAGTTCTTCCACGGTGCGGACGACGGCTTGGGCTTCGCGCACGGTGAGCGCGCCGTCGAGTACGAGGTGGGCGGAGAGCAGGTGGCGGCTGCTGGTGAGTGTCCAGATGTGCAGGTCGTGCACGCCCAGCACCTGCGGCACGGTGCGGATTTCGGCAACCAGCGCGGCCTGGTCGATATGCGGCGGCGCGCCCTGCATCAGGATGTGCAGGGTGTGGCGCAGCACGGAAGCGCCGCTGTTGGCGATAAGCAGGGCGATGAGCACGCTGATAACGGGGTCGGCCCAGCGCCAGTCGAAAAACATCAGCAGCAGGGCGGCGGCCACGGCGCCCAGCGAGCCGAGCAGGTCGCCCAAAACGTGCAGGTAGGCGCTTTTCATGTTGATGTTTTCGTGCACGTCGCCGCGGCTGTGCATATAGCGGGCGACGAAGAGGTTGACGGCCAGTCCGACGGCGCCCACCGCCAGCATGCCCGCGCCGGCGACGGTGGGCGGGTTGTCCAGCCGTTCGACGGCTTCGATAACGACGAACACGGCAATCGCCAGCAGGGTGAGGCCGTTGAACAGGGCAAAGAGGATTTCGGCGCGTTTGTAGCCGAAGGTCTGGCTGCTGTTCACTGCTTTTTCGCCGAGTTTGAAGGCCAGAAGCGACAGGCCGACGGAGAGGGCGTCGGAGAGCATATGTCCCGCGTCGGAGAGCAGCGCCAGCGAGCCGGTGGCGAGGCCGCCGGCGATTTCCACCAGCATATAGCCCGCGATGATGAAGAAGGACACGGCCAGCACTTTTTTGTTGGCGGTGTGGGCATGGTCGTGATGATGGCCGGCGCTCATGTTCTGCTCCTTATTCCTTATGTGGGAAACGGGGCGGATTGTAGCCGAAAGGAGGCAGGACGGGGTTTTCAGACGGCCTAAAACGGGATGAGGCCGCTCCCGCCTTCGCGCAAATGACGTTTCTGAAACACGGGAAAGGCCGTCTGAAAATGATTCAGACGGCCTGAGGGGCAAACGGAATACCTTAGGGTCTGTTGACAATCAGCGTTGCGGCGGTGTTTTTGGCAAAAAATACCCGCCTGCCACGTCAAAAATGCTCGCAAGGTGTCCAACCTTGCTGTGCTTTTTTCCTTGCATTCGGGCATTTTTTACTCAAAAAACCGTCTCGCAAGCTGAATGTCAACAGACCCTAGAAATCCAGATGCGAGGAGAGAACCTGACCATCGGCGGCGTTGACGCGCACTTCGTATTTGCGTGCGCCGTTAACCGTTCCCACTTCATATACCGGCAGGTCGCGTTTGTATTTCAACTCGGCTTCTTTGGCGCGGCCGCCGGTTTTCGCTTCGGCGGCGGCAATAGCCTGTTTCAGCGAAATGCCGGTCTGCGGCACGGGGCGGCGCGGTTTGCTGTCGTAGTCGGGGCGGCTGTCGATGATGCTGCCGTTGTTGGCGTCGACGAATACTTCGGTCTCTTCGCTGCCGTTCATGATTTCGACTTTGTAGTAGCTTTGGCCGTGTTTGTGGCGGAAGTCGACGTCGACGGCCTGTCCTTTGACTTTGGCCAGCGCATGATCGACGGCTTGGGCGGCGCTGATTTTGCTTTGCGCGAGGGCGGCGTGTTTGCTGTCGGGAACCATGCCAGCGGCGTAGGCGCCCGCACCTGCGGTGCTCAGGACGGCGGCGGTGACGAGGGCGGCGATGATGCTTTTTTTGTTGGCTTTCATAAGGTTTTTTTCTTTGGTGTCTGAATGATGGTTAACAGGATAATCGGAAAACGGAAAATCAATAGTCGATGCGCTCTTTGATGATTCTCAGGTCGGGATAGGAGAGCACGATGTCGTATTTGCGGCCGTTTTTATAGGCGTCGATGTCCAAAACGGGTTTGCCGCGGCGGTCGTCGGCTTCGACTTCTTGAACCTGATAGCCGCGTTTTTCCAGCATTTTCACTGCTTTGGCGCGGTTTTGCTCGAAATTCCTGTCGCTGTAAATCTGACGTTCGATGTGGTCGTCGGCAAAAGAAGCGGCGGCGGTGAGGGCGATCAGGGCGGTGAAGAGGGATTTTTTCATGTCGGATTCCTTTTTTCGGTTTGAGGTAAACGGGGCGGGACGTTTTTCTGCTGCCGTCCCTGTCGATGGAGCGCATTAAACCAAAGCAAGATTAAGCGAATCTTAAGAAGGCATTTTGACGCGGATTTTTATTCAATCCATTGTTTTTACAGAAAACAAATTTAAACACCCGTTTGGCCTTCGCGTTTTGTTTATAGTGAGTCAAAATAAAAAAGATACAAGGCAGCAAGCCGCAGACAGTACAGGTAGTACGACAAGGCGCAGCAACGCCGTAGATTTTTTATTTTGGCTCACTATTAAGCTTCCCTTAATCAAACCGTGCTTTAATACAGGCCGTCTGAACGCCTTTCAGACGGCCTCTCACTCATACGGAATCTCCCATGCGCATATTGTTGATAGAAGACGACCCCCACATCGGCGACGGCATCGCCGCCGGTTTGAAAAAGCTCGGCATGGCCGCCGACTGGTTTTCAGACGGCCTCCAAGGGCGCGATGCCGCCGCCCTCGCGCCTTACGACGCCGCCGTGCTCGACCTCGGCCTGCCGGGCATGGACGGCATGGAAATATTGCGTGCGTGGCGGCAAAGCGGCCTGAGCTTTCCCGTGTTAATCCTCACCGCCCGCGACGCGCTGCCCAACCGCCTCGCCGGTTTGAACGGCGGCGCGGACGACTATTTGTGCAAACCCTTCGCCCTCGAAGAACTCGCCGCGCGGCTCAACGCCCTCGTGCGCCGCAGCCAAGGGCGCAGCGACAGCGGCCTGTCCTTCGGCCGTCTGAAACTCGACACCGCCGCGCAAACGGCCACGCTCGGCGGCGAGCCGCTCGACCTGACCGCCCGCGAATGGCGTCTGCTCGAAATGCTGGTGTCCAAGCCCAAACACATCGTCAGCCGCGCGCAAATCGAAGACCGCCTCTACGGCTGGGAGCAGGAAGTGGAAAGCAACGCCGTGGAAGTGCACATCCACAACCTGCGCAAAAAAATCGGCGCCTCCGTTATCCAAACCAAACGCGGGCTGGGCTACTGCCTCGGCGAAGCGCCTTAGGCCGTCTGAAAAGGCCGTCTGAAAGCCTCCGCACATCCGCCAACCCAAACCGCCCGAACAGCCATGCCCCTTTTCAAAACCCTGCCCCCCGAAACCGCCATCCGCACACGCCTGTTCTACTATCTGGCGGGCGGCCTGTTTGCCGTCTGGCTCGTCACCAACGCCGTTTCCCTCACCCTCGCCCTGAACGAGCTCAACGAATCGGCCGACAGCCAGATGAGCGAACTCGCCCGCGCCCTGCCCTATATCGACATCGAAGACGACGAGCGCGACGATGATGGCGAACACGACGACGATGAAGACGACGACGTCGAAGGCGAAACCGACTGGGAAACCATCCTCCTGCCCAAAATCAAACACAGCTTCGAAGAAGCTCGGCGCGGCAGTGCCAAAGACAAACACAACGGCATCGCCATCTGGGACAAACGCGGCCGCCTGCTTTTGGCCGACGAAAAAGGCCGCCGCATTCCCTTCAGCGACACCCCCGGCTTCACCGACACCGCCCCCGTCTGGCGCGACGACAGCTGGCGCGTCGTCTACTACCGCAACGACGCCACCGGCCTCACCGCCGCCGTCGCCCAACGCTGGCACGAACGCCTCGAAATGCTCTGGCACATCGTCTGGGTGCAGCTTGCCGCCTCCCTGTTCGTCCTGCCCCTGCTCGCCATCCTCCTGCATCTGGCCGTCAAACGCAGCATCCGCCCGCTCGATCTGCTGGCGCGCGAACTCTCCGAGCGCCGCGCCGACAACCTCACCCCCGTTACCCGCGCCGTACCCAAAGAAACCCAAGCTGTCGTCAACGCCCTCAACCGCCTGCTCGAGCGCGTTCAGACGGCCTCCGAGCGCGAAAAACGCTTCACCGCCGACGCCGCCCACGAACTGCGCAGCCCGCTGGCCGCGCTCAAAGTGCAAAGCGAAGTGCTCGCCCTCAGCGACCCCGACGAGCAGCCGCACCACCTGCACCAAATCCACCAAAGCATCGAACGCGCCGAACACCTCATCAACCAGCTCCTCACCCTCGCCCGCCTCGACCCCGAAAGCGGCCTCGCGCGGCGCGAAGACATCGACTGGGAAACCCTCAGCGGCCAAGTTTTGCAACAGGCCAACACCGCCGCCCGCGAAAAACGCATCCGCCTCAAACGCGACTTCGCCGGCCGCCCCCTGCCGCTGCAAGGCGACCCCGTTTTGCTGCAACTCATGTTGCGCAACCTCATCGACAACGCCGTGCGCCACTCGCCCGAAGAGAGCGAAGTCGGCCTGTACTTCTACCCCGACCGCATCGAAATCCGCGACCACGGAGCAGGCATCGCCGCCGAACACCTGCCGCGCATCAAAGAACGCTTCTACCGCCCCGCCGGACAAAACGAGCAAGGCAGCGGCCTCGGCCTCTCCATCGTCGAACAAATCGCCGCCCTGCACGGCCTGACCCTGCGTTTGGAAAACCGCCGCGAAGGCGGCCTGAGCGCGTGGATAGAACAGGCCGTCTGAACGCCCTGTTTCAGACAGCCTCAAAGAAACAGCCGCAGGTCGGATACTTGTATCCGACATTTTCAGGCCATCCGCCTGCGTGGGGATAACGTTTCTAAAACCGTCATTTCCTCCGCGCACCTTACCCCCTCTCCTGCGCCTAAGCGCGGGGGAGGGTCGGGGTGGGGTGGCAGTTCGCAGAACTGTATTTTTCACCGCCCGCAAAGATTTCCGCAGCAGCGCAAGCCCCACCCTAGCCCTCCCCCGTTTATGCCCCGAAGGGGTACTAGCGGGAGAGGGGACGCTGTTGTCCGATAGGTTTCAGACGGCCTCAAATCAGCCTGAAACCCGAAAGGCCGTTCCTGCCTGCGCGGACATGACGTTTCTGAAAGCGAAGATTCAACGAACGAAGTGAAAACACTGTCGGGGGCTGACAGAAAGGCCGTCTGAAACCTGTTTCCGGGTTTTCAGACGGCCTTTTGCCGTGCGGGCGGGGGCTGATTGCCAACAGCCCCTAATAATCCACGCGGATTTTGCCCGCTTCGGACACGTCGGCGATTTCGATGTCGAAATGCAGGGTCATGCCTGCGAGCGGGTGGTTGGCGTCGAGGGTGACGCGTTCGCTGTCGATTTCGCGGACGTAGAACACGCGCGCGCCGTCGCCGGTGTCGGCCTCTATCGCCATGCCTTCTTCCATCTGCGGCAATACCGAGGCGAGATAGGCTTTGTCTACTTCGCGTACCAGATTTTCGTCGCGCTCGCCGTAACCTTCGGCGGGAGCAACGGTAACGGTCAGTTTGTCGCCCGCCGCGCGGCCGATCAGGGCTTGGTCGAGGCCGGGGATGATTTCGCCCGCGCCGGCGGTGTAGCGCAGCGCCCGGCCGTTTTCGCTTTGGTCGAGCAGGCGGCCGCTGCCGTCGGTGAGGGTGTAGAAGATGCCGACGCGGCGGCCTTTTTCGATATTCACGGGTTGTCCTTTCGGTGGGGTTTTAAACGGTTTTCAAACGGTTTTCAGACGGCCTGCGCTTTACTTGGGCGTTTGGCCGTCTGAAAGCGGGGCGGGCGGGAAAATCAGGCGTTCGATGAGCCTGTCCAATTCGCCCAGCAGTTTTTCGGCGCGCGGGCTGTTGACGATCACGACAACGGCCAGGGGCGGCGTGCCGTTGCCGCCATCGTAATAGCCTGCCAGCGCGCGCACGTCTTTGAGCGTGCCCGTTTTCAGACGCAGCGGCGCGCCGATGTGGCGGAAGCGGTTTTTCAGCGTGCCCTCGCCGCCTGCGGCGGGCAGGGTGGCGGCGAAGGTGCGGCCGAAGGGGCTTTTGTAGGCGGCGGCGAGCATTTCGCCCATCATGCGGGCGGACACGCGCTCGCGCCGCGACAGGCCGGAGCCGTTTTCCAAAACCAGGGGCGCGGTGTCGATGCCTGCGAGCATGAATTGGACGCGCACGGCGGCATCGGGGTCTTGCGTGTCCCTGCCGCCGAAACGTTCGCCCAGCGTGAGGAAAACGGTGCGGGCGATGATGTTGTTGGAGTGTTTGTTCATGTCGGCAAGCACTTCGCCCAGCGGTTTGGATATGCTGCGGGCGAGGGTGCGGGCGGCGGGCGGGGTTTTGCCCTGCATCAGGCCGTCGGCGAGGCTGCCGCCGTTCTGCCGCCAGTGTGCGGCGAAGCTGCGTCCGGCAAATTCGGCCGCGCCGAGCATGTTGACGTAGATTTCGCGTCCGGCGCAGGCGGCGGGGGCGCGGCCTTCCACGGTAATCACGCCTTCGGCGTAGCGGCCGCGCAGAAAGCGCGAGGGGTCGGGACAGGGAGCGGGTGAGGGCGTAAAGACGGCGCGGCTGTCTACCAACACGTCGGGCAGGGGCGGATTGAGCGCGGGCGGGGCGGAGGCGTTACCGAGGGCGTAGCCGGGCGTGACGGCGGCCACTTTGTAGGCGAGCATCTGCGGGTCGGGCGCGGTGGCGAAGGCGCGGTGGGCGTCGTCGTCGAAACCGTCGGCGCTGCCGGTGTGCGGCCAGACGCTGCGGTCGAGCACCAGATGTCCGCCGATGCGGCGCACGCCCTTGTCGCGCAACTGCGCCTGCATTTCCAGCAGGCCGTTTTGGTCGAATACGGGATCGCCGCTGCCGACCCAGTAGAGATCGCCGTCGAGCAGGCCGTCGGGGCGCAGCGGCGCGGCGGATTTGAATGCCGTCTGCCAGCGGAAATCCGCCCCCAGCGCGCGCAGGGCGGCGAAGGCGGTAACCAGCTTCATCGTCGAGGCGGGGTTGACCGGCACGTCGGCGCGGTGTTCGGCAATCACTTCGCCCGTTTGCAGATTGCGAACGTACACGGCGGCTTCGTCGGGACGCAGGCCGCCCAAATCGAGTGCGGCGGCAGGCAGGGAAAGGAAAAGAAGGAGAAGGGCAAAACGTTTTCGCATGGTTTTTTTATCGCTTCGGGAAACGGGAGAGGCCGTCTGAAACCTTTTCAGACGGCCTTGATGCGGCGGTTTAACGCCCGCGCAGGCGCAGAAGCATGCCCCACGCCAAAAGCAGCACCGCAGCGAAAAACAGCAGGCTCCACACGGGCAGCGGCACGCCTAGCACATACTCGCGCACGCCGCAGTTGCCGAAGCCCTCGACGACGAAGCGCCAGTAATCGAACAGCGGCCACTCTTTCAGACGGAACGTCCACGGCGCGCCGCAGCTGGGCTGCTCTTCGGCGGGCAGGCTTTGCAGCCAGAGCTGGTAGCACGCGACATACAGCCCCCACACCGCAGGCGTGCCGACCAAAAGCGCGGCAGCGGCGCGTCCGGCGGCCTTGGCCGTCGGCAGCAGCAGCGCGAGCGCCGAGGCGGCCAGCACCGCGAGCACCGCCACGCGCTGCAAAATGCACAGCGGACAAGGGTTCAGCCCCATCACATATTGGGCAAAAAACGAACCCGCCGCGGCAGCGGCGGACAGCAGGAACACAACAAACAGAACGGTTCGGTAGGATTTCATGACAGGACAGACGGAAACGGACAAAACGGGCGGATTATACGCGATTCGGATAAAGAGGCCGCCTGAAAACGAAACTTCGACGAAGTGAAAATACGGTTTCCGGCAAACCGAAACTCGGAAAGGCCGTCTGAAACCTTGGTTTGATGAAACGGAAAAGGCCGCTCCCGCCTGCGCGGGAACGGCCTTGTTCAGATTTTCAAACGGCCTAAATATCCACCTGCGCGGTATCGCCCTCGCGTTCCATCCAGGCGCGGCGGGCGGCGGCTTCGCCTTTGCCCATGAGCCTGACGAAGATGTCGTAGGTTTCTTCGTCCGCGCCCTCGGGGATTTCGACGCGCAGCAGGCGACGGGTGTCGGGGTGCATGGTGGTGTCTTTGAGCTGGTCGGGGTTCATTTCACCCAAGCCTTTAAAGCGGCTGATGGAATATTTGGACTCGGCCACGCCCTCTTTTTGCAGCCGCTCCAAGATGCCGTCGAGTTCGTTCTGGTCGAGCGCGTAGAATTTGCGCGCGGGTTTGCTTTTGCCCTGCGCGTTCACGTCCACGCGGAACAGCGGCGGCTGGGCGACGTAAATATGGCCGTCGGCAACGAGTTTGGGGAAATGGCGGTAAAACAGGGTGAGCAGCAAAACCTGGATATGCGAGCCGTCCACATCGGCATCGGAGAGGATGGCGATTTTGCCGTAGCGCAGGCCGGAGAGGTCGGCCTCTTCGCCGGGCATGTGCGGATCGACGCCGATGGCAACGGAAATATCGTGGATTTCGGCATTGCCGAAAAGCTGGTCGGGGTGGATTTCAAAGCTGTTGAGCACTTTGCCGCGCAGGGGCAGGATGGCTTGGGTGGCTTTGTCGCGGGCGAGTTTGGCCGAGCCACCGGCGGAGTCGCCCTCAACGAGAAACAGCTCGTTTTCACGGATGTCTTCGCTTTCGCAGTCGGTGAGTTTGCCGGGCAATACGGCCACGCCGCTGCCTTTTTTCTTTTCGATTTTTTTCACCGAACGCATCCGCGCCTGCGCCTGGCGGATGGCGAGTTCGGCGATTTTTTTGCCGTATTCGACGTTTTGGTTGAGCCACAATTCGAGCGGGTCGCCCGACACGGCGGCGACGAGTTTGAGCGCGTCGCGGTTGGTGAGTTTGTCTTTGGTTTGGCCTTGGAATTGCGGATCGAGCACACGGGCGGAAAGCACAAACGCCACTTTGCCGAACACGTCGTCGCTCTGTACTTTCACGCCGCGCGGCAGCAGATTGTGCAGGTTGATGAAATTGTTCACGGCTTGGAACACGGCCTGTTTCAGCCCTGCTTCGTGCGTGCCGCCCAGCGGGGTGGGAATCAGGTTGACATAGCTTTCATTGGCGCACGAACCTTCTTCCAGCCATGTGAGCGCGAAGGCCGCGCCCTCGCCTGCGCTGAAATCGCCGCTTTGACCGTCTGAAAGATAGTTGGCGCAGGAAAACAGCGGCACGGCTTCCTGCGCGTCGCTGATGAGGTCGGTGAGATAGCTTTTGAGGCCGTCGGGGTAGTGCCAAGTCTGCGTTTGCGGCGCGTCTTCTCCTTTTACGGGGCGCGTGAGCGATACGGTTACACCCGGCAGCAACACGGCTTTGGCGCGCAGCAGGCGTTCGAGTTCGGCGATGCTGTAATTGGGGCTTTCAAAGTATTTGCCGTCCGGCCACACGCGCACTTCCGTACCGCTGTCTTTCACGGCGCATTTGCCCGTTTCGTGCAGCGGCTCGACAACATCGCCGCCGGAGAACACGATGCGGTGGATTTGGCCCTCGCGTTTGACCGTTACTTCCAAGCGGGTGGACAGCGCGTTGGTTACGGACACGCCCACGCCGTGCAGGCCGCCGGAGAAGGAATACGCGCCCATGCCGTCTTTTTTGTTGAACTTGCCGCCCGCGTGCAGCTGCGTGAACACGAGTTCGACCACGGGCAAGCCTTCGGTGGGGTGGATACCGGTGGGAATGCCGCGCCCGTTGTCGCGCACCGACAGCGAGCCGTCGGCGTGGATTTGTACGTCGATGCGGTCGGCAAAGCCGCCCAAGGCTTCGTCGGCGGCATTGTCGATGACTTCCTGGCAGATATGCGTGGGGCTGTCGGTGCGGGTGTACATGCCCGGGCGTTCTTTAACCGGCTCCAAGCCTTTGAGTACGGTGATGCTGGATTCGCTGTATTGGCTGCGTTGGTTCATGGCGGCGTGCGTGTGGAAAAAACGGCGCGCATTTTAACAGAAAGGCCGTCTGAAAAAGCTTTCAGACGGCCTTTGTGCCGCTGAGGCAGGATGTACCGCCCCGCAATGCACGCGGTTTCGCTTTGCTGCAAACCGCAGGCAGACCGTGCGGACATCCAAAGCAAAAGGCCGTCTGAAAGCGGGGTTGCAACAAAGTGCAAACCGGTTGCCCGTTGTTTCAGACGGCCTCCCGTTTATTCCTGAGACTAATACACTTATTGATTCTAATTATTGAAATCATGGTTGCTTGGATGTAAACTCCTGTAAATTTCTTTTTTCGTCAAATTGTAAGGAGATTCAGATGAGCGTCAAACCCCTTTCCCTGCTCGTTGCCGCCGCACTCTTGTCCGCCTATGCCCGCGCGGCAGACGAAACCCCGGCCGCCAATCCGCAACCTTCCGCCGAAACAGTTGATGCGCGCGACAGCGTCAGCGCCGTCGTCGTCCGCGCCAACCGCAACACCCCGCGCCAAAGCAGCGACAACTACACAGTCAAAGGCAGCACCTCCGCTTCCAAGCTCGATTTGAAACTGAAAGAAACCCCGCAAAGCATCACCGTCCTCACCCAGCAGCAGATGCAGGATCAGAACCTGCGTAACCTCAACGACATCCTGGAAGAAACCCCCGGCATCACCGTGCTCCACGATTCCGTTCCCGGCGTCAGCGACTCCGAATACTATTCGCGCGGCTTCCCCGTCAACAACTACCAGCTCGACGGCGTAATAGTTAACCGCAGCATGCTCGGCAACCGCACCATGCAGGACAGCTTTCTCTACGACCGCATCGAAGTTGTGCGCGGCTCGTCCGGGCTGACAACCGGCGCGGGCGACCCGGCCGCCAGCATCAATTTCGTGCGCAAACGCCCGTCGGCCGAAAAAGCGGGCGCGCTCAACCTCAAATACGGCTCATGGGGCGACAAGCGCATCGAGTTTGATTACGGCGGCGCACTCAACCAATCGAAAACCCTCAAAGGCCGCTTTGTCGCCACCATGGGGCACGGCGGCAGCTTTCTCGACCGCGTGAAACAACGCTCGCACGCCGTATACGGCGTGCTCGAATGGTCGCCCGACGATAAAAATTTCCTGACAATAGGCCACCGCCACCAATACCAAATCGTACGCGGCGCACCCATCAAAGGTGTTTCCCGATATTCGCGCGTTTTAATTGGACGCGATCCAAATACGGGCGAGGAAATTCAAAAATGGATTGATGAGCGCGATACCCCGCCGAGCTTCAACAACGGTGCGAATTGGGCGTTTGACAAACAGCAGACCGAAAATTCCTTTATCGAATACAAACACTTCTTCACACCGAATTTCTCCCTGCAAGCCGCCTACAACCGCACCCGCTACCAAATGAAATTTCTCTACGGCGACATCGGCACGCTGGGCTACGCGCCCGCATACAATGCCGCCACCTACGAATGGGGCAGGGGCAACTACAGATTTGACGGCGAAGCCTTGGATATATTTGCCGACGGCAAATTCAAACTGTTCAATCAGGAGCAGCAGGTTATCGTCGGCATCAGCGGCGAGTGAACCACTGGGCGCGCAGCATACTATCCGAGCGAGGCTACCGAAGATTTGAATATCAGAAACATTAAAGCCGGCGGAATGAAAGGCAAGCTGCGCCAGTTCGGCCCTTATTTCTCCCTCAAATTAAAGCCGCATAAAAAAATTACTGCCGTTTTGGGCGGCCGCTGGCTGAATTGGAAAAAGCAGGGTGGTTCGGAATGGATTGACTTTAACAAACTGATTACACACAAAATGAAGGATCTAAATGCAGAACCGGCGGACGAAATATATGAATCCCCCATCAGCAGCGCATCCTTCCGCAAATTCATCCCCTACGGCGGCCTGATCGTCGACATTACTCCCTCGCTCACCGCCTATGCCAGCTACACCGGCATCGCCAAACGCAACGATGCACTGAAAGAATCCTATTTCAAACGCCAGCCCAAAGGCGGCGGCGACTTCCCGCCGATTACCGGCAACTCGAAAGAGTTCGGCATCAAAGGCGGCCTGTTCGACGACAGGCTGAATTTCTCCCTTGCCTATTTCACCATGACGCAAAACGGCTACCCTACTTTCGAGCCGCTCGGTTGGGGGCCTTGCGAACGCAATCCCGCCACCGGCGAATGCATCAACCGTCCGCTGGAATACGGCATCACCAAAGGCTACAAAAGCAGCGGCTTCGACATCAATATCGCCGGGAAAATCACCCCGAAATGGCTGATGCAGGCGGGTTTTGTCAAATTAAAAATAAACACTCCTTATGATGTTCCAAATTCTGATAGCGATTTAGGCGATGAATTGAATATGGATTACGGCGAAACCTACACCGCCCCCAATAAAACCTTTAAATTTTTCACCCGTTATGACTTTACGCCAAAATTCAGCGCGGGCGTCGGCATGCGCTGGAGCAGCGGCGTACGGCCGAAACCGTGGGGACACGGCTATTCGGGCGGCCAATACTATGTTTCCAACAAACCAAAAGAAATGTGGCAGCCCCCGTACTCCGTGTGGAATGCCATGGCCTCTTACAAAATCAATAAGAATGCAGCAGTAGCCGTCAATATCGGCAACCTGTTCAACAAGCGCTACTACACCAATGCCCGCAGCAACTTCTACGGCAAACCGCGCAATATCGCCGTGGCGCTGAAAATGAAATGGTAGGCCGTCTAAAAGCGGAGTTGCAACAAAGTGCAAACCGGTTGCCCGTTGTTTCAGACGGCCTCCGTTTATTCCTAAGACTAATACACTTATTGATTCTAATTATTGAAATCATGGTTGATTGAATGTAAACTCCTGTAAATTTCTTTTTTCGTCAAATTGTAAGGAGATCCAGATGAGCGTCAAACCCCTTTCCCTGTTTGTTGCCGCCGCACTCTTGTCCGCCTATGCCCGTGCGGCAGACGAAACCCCGGCCGCCAATCCGCAACCTTCCGCCGAAACAGTTGATGCGCGCGACAGCATCAGCGCCGTCGTCGTCCGCGCCAACCGCAACACCCCGCGCCAGAGCGGCGACAATTACACCGTCAAAGGCAGCACCTCCGCCGCCAAGCTCGATTTGAAACTCAAAGAAACGCCGCAGAGCATCAGCGTGTTCACCCAGCAGCAGATGCAGGATCAGAACCTGCAAAACCTCAACGATATTCTCGAAGAAACCCCAGGCATTACGGTAATTAACGATTCCATACCCGGCGTGAGCGATGCGGAATACTATTCGCGTGGCTTCCCCGTCGATAATTACCAGCTTGACGGCGTGATGGTCAGCCGCTCCATGCTCGGCGGGCGCACCGCGCAGGACAGCTTTTTATACAACCGCGTGGAAGTGGTACGCGGCTCGACCGGACTGACAACGGGCGCGGGCGATCCGTCCGCCAGCATCAATTTTGTGCGCAAACGCCCCACCGCCGAAAAAGCCGGTACGCTCAATCTGAAATATGGCTCATGGAACGACAAGCGCATCGAATTCGACTACGGCGGCGCGTTAAACGAATCGAAAACCCTCAAAGGCCGCTTTGTCGCCACGCTCGGGCACAGCAACAGCTTTCTAGACAGAGTAAGGCAGCGTTCGCACGCGCTCTACGGCGTAGTCGAATGGTCGCCCGACAATAAAAACTTTCTCACCTTCGGCCACCGCCACCAGCACCGTGTTGTGCGCGGCGCACCACGTAGAGGAGTTTCCCGCTACTCCCGCGTCAATTTGGGGCTAGACCCCAATACATATGAAGAGAAACTGGAATGGATAGATGCCCGCGACACCCCGCCGAATTTCAATAACGGCGCAGACTGGGCGTTTGACAAGCAAATAAATGACAATTTTTTTATTGAATACAAGCACTTTTTTAATTCTAATCTCTCTCTTCAAACTACCTATAATCAAACCCGTAACAAACAGCATTTTCTTTATGGCGACATCGGCACAACAGGTTATGCACCAAAATTAAATGCCGCCAGCTACGAATGGGGGAGGGAAAAAGCCAGTTTTATCGGTCATGCTCTTGATATTTTTCTTGATGGACGTTTCAAACTATTTAAGCAGGAACAGCAATTTATTATTGGAATTAGTGGTGATCACAGAACTTCGCGCGGTGGATTTTATTTAGGTGAAACTCCAACGGGAGACTTGCTTATTGCTAATACCAAACCTGACGGTATTGCTTTTAACGGTTCGTATTATGAAACCACCGCATATTTGTCAGAGGCAATGCCTTTGGATTACTGGAATAACGGTAATTTCCCGATGATGAATGAAAATCTTGTTTATAAAGGAAAATTCGGACCAGCAGACGATCCGACAGGAGGCCTGAAAATTAAAAGCTATCAGTTTGGACCTTATTTTTCTTTAAAACTCAAACCAACAGCAAAAATCACCACTGTTTTAGGAGGACGCTGGCTTCATTGGAAACGCAAAGGCGGACATGGATGGTCTGATCTCAATAAACAGCTCGGCGTGAGAAGAAAAGACGCTAATTGGCAGAAAGCACCGATATATGAATATGAAATAAGTGGTGGAGCCGGCAGTAGCACAGGCGATTTCAAAAAATTTATTCCGTATGGCGGCCTGATTGTCGAACTAACCCCATCCGTTAATGCTTATGCCAGCTATACGGGTATTGCCAAAGACAACGATACATTCGGCGTAACCCAGTTTGACCGCCAGCCCAAAGGCGGCGGCAAATTTCCGCCGATTACAGGCAACTCGAAAGAATTCGGTATCAAAGGCGGCCTGTTCGACGACAAACTCAATTTCTCCCTTGCCTATTTCACCATGACGCAGAACGGCTACCCCTCCTTCGAGCCGACAGGCGTAGGCGAATGCAACGGCTGGGACAGTTCGGGTCAGTGTATCAGCCGCCCGCTGGAATACGATATTACCAACGGCTACAAAAGCAGCGGTTTCGACATCAATATCGCAGGGAAAATCACGCCGAAATGGCTGGTTCAGGCAGGCTTTACCAAGCTGAAAATCGGCAAACCCTACGCTTCCCCCAATTCCGACAGCGAATTGGGCGACGAGCTGAATATGGATTACGGCGAAACCTATACCGCTCCCGCCAAAACCTTCAAATTCTTTACCCGCTATGATTTCACACCGAAATTTGCCGCAGGTATCGGCATGAGATGGAACAGTGGCGTGAAGCCGAAACCTTGGGGACACGGAATGTCCAACGGCCAATATTATGTTTCAGACAAACCGAAGGAACTGTGGCAGCCTTCTTACGCTGTATGGAATGCGATGGCTTCTTACAAAATCAACAAACATGCTGCCGTTGCAGTCAATGTCGGCAATCTGTTCAACAAACGCTACTACACCAATGCACGGGGTAATTTTTACGGCAAACACAGAAGTGTGAACGCAGCGATAAAAATAAGGTGGTAATATAAAAATTTATTCACATAAAGCAACAGTATTAAAATAAATATGGTTATTTTATCTGTTTTTGCTTGCGCTCTGTTAATTTGTAGGATTAATATTCATTCGTTACATTAAATCCAAACGCCGCCGTAAGCCGCCGTAATTTCCGGCAGGCAACAAAAAAGCGGCATCAGCCGCCATTTCAGAACCCAAGCCATAAAACAGAATTCCCGCAGCAATGCGGAAAAAAAAACTTGACCCGTTGCTGTCTCTTAAAATTTCAGTTTCGGGGAGCAGCGGATCAAGAAACGGGAATGCGCTACGCGCTTTTTCTTTCATTTTTTGCCTTTTATAGGAGTATTCTAACATGGCAGCAAATTCTCTTAAATCCCTCGCCCTCATTGCAGCCCTCTTCGCCACCCAATCGGCTTCCGCCGTAGATTGGAACGGCTGGCGCGTAAACCTGAACGAGCATTCGCCCTACGACAAATCTGTTGACGGCGTATATGCCGGTTCATTCACCTATGGCCGCCAAACCTACGGCCCATCCACCGCCGTTGCCGGACAGAACGGCCGCAAGGTAACGCAGACCACCATCGCGCTGAACACTTTCGCACCCGACAAACTGCACAACGCGCAGGCGAAAGACCCGGCCTACAACGACAAAACCAAGCTCGGCAACAACGGCTCGGCAGGTACGGATTCAAACGTGGTATACAGAATCTACCGGCAGAAATATTCCGGTGTTCTGGCCAACGTTACCAAGCTGAAATCGGACGGCACCAAATACAAAAACCGTAATTTTGTCAAACACATCGTCGGCGACAACACCAAACTCGCCAACCTGCCGAAATCGGGTACTTTCCGCTATCACGGTGTGGCCTTTACCAACTTCCCGCAGGGCGATTTCAACTATCAGATCGATCTGGCAAGCAAACGCGGCAAGGGTGATTTTACGCTGAACAAGCTGCTGGTGCCCGCTGCATGGATTGAAGGTTCTAAGAACCCGAACCTAGCATCAGAAAAAGGTAAAAATATCAATCGTTTTATTAATGTAGCCGGCACATTGAAAGAAGCTCCGATTGTCGCCAATGCCAACGGCACATTGGGCGTAACCAATGGCAAAGCGGAAGTGCGCGGTGCAGCCGCTACTGAAAAAGGCAAGCAGTATATTACCAACACTGCTGCCGCCCAAGCTGCTTATCAAGAAGTTGTAAGCAAGCATAAGGAAAGTATCTACGGCAAAGTTGACCCGCACTACACCCTGAACGTGTACGGCCCGAACGGCGAAGAAGTTGCCGGCTTCGTCAACGGACTGCCCGACCGCGTCGGCGGCGTGGCCATCATCGGCAAACGCTGATACGCCCTTGCAAAAGCGGGTTGCGACGCGCAATCCGCTTTTTTCACGCCCGTATTTCAGACGGCCTTTTCCGTCAGGCCGTCTGAAACATTCCGGCACTCTGTGCAAACCATTCCTCTGCAAACATTCTCGGGGATTCCCATGTATCGGACACACATCCGCCCGCTCAGCCTTTCCCTCCTCCTGCTGCTGACACAGCAAACCGCCTTGGCCGACGATCCGTCAGCCAAAACAAGCATCCGCGACGATTTCGGTATTTTCCGCGACGTGGGCGGCGATATCGGCTATCGGCAGCAGCAGATCGAGCGCAACGACAGCCTGCGCAGAAAAAATACCGACGGCGCACAGGAAGACGACACGCCTGATTTAAGCGACGAAGATTTGAAAAAAAATCCCGAAATCGCCAACCACATCCTGAACACCGCCATGCTGCGCGAAGACTGGGATACGCTGGAACACATCATGGGTTTCTACCGCGACATTCCCGGCCACGATCCCGTTATGTACGATTTTGTTCAAGGCGCGCTTTGGCGCGCTCAGGGCAAGCACGGCAAAGCCATCAAAACCTATCGCAAAATCTTGGACAAACAGCCCGATTTGAGCTATGTCCGCCTCGATTTGGCAGGCATGCTGTTTGAAAACCGCGCCTATCGGGATGCGGCAAAAGAATTCGGGCAGGTAAAAAAGGAAGACATCGAACCGGAAGCCGCCGCACAAGCCGACGCCTATTTGCAGGCCGTGAAACAGGCCAATCCGTGGCAGTTCAAGCTGCGCGGCGGCCTGCAATACAGCAGCAACACCAACAACGCCACCTCCAACGACTACTTCCTGTGGCCGTTTGCCGTTATCGACGGCGTAACCTACTACTACAAACTGCCGCGCGATCCCGAAAGCCTGCCCCGTTCCGGCCACGGCTACAGTTACGGTGCGCAACTGCAAAAAGACTTTAACCTCTCGGGCAACCACAACATCGGCTTCAACATCGAAGCCGACGGCGTGCATTATCCGGGCCGGCACGAAGACAACGAATTTTCCCTCTCGGCAGACGCGGGCTACAAATACCAAAACCTGAACAACACCTTCACCCTCACCCCGCTTGTCTCCGCCTCATGGCTCGGCGGCAGACCGTACAGCCGCAGCATCGGCGCAGCGGCATCGGCAAGCCGCTGGGTCACGCCCCGCCTGCAACTCTCGGGCTCGTATTCCGCGCTGCGCAGAAAATACCGCGACGAGCGTTACGAAGGCTACGACAGCACCGCCAACAGCCTCTCCCTGTCTTCCGTTTACGCCCTGACGGGCAACTGGTTTGTTTTCGGCGGCGCAGCCGTACAGCGCGAAAACACCCGCGACAAAGAAGAAACCTCCACCCGCCGCTCGCTCAGCCTCGGCACACTCTACCGCTTCGACAACGGTATCAACTTCCGCATCGGCGGCCGCCACGTCTCCCGCCGCTTCGCCAACCCCGCCACCCTCTACGGCGGCGACATCCGCCGCGACAAAGAAATTTATGCCGATGCCTCGGTTTGGAAAGAAAAATGGCTGCCCGGCGGCATCACACCCAAGCTGGAATTTTCCTATCTCAAAGTCAAAAGCAATATCTACGCCTTCCCCCGCAACAAAAAACAGGTATTGCTGACTCTGGAAAAAGAATTCTGATTCGGCACCCGCCCGCCGCAAAGGCCGTCTGAAAAGCAGTTTGAGGCTTTCAGACGGCCTTTACGGTACCGGTAGGGTGTGTTGCGCAGCAACGCACGCGGCTGGCGGCTTTGCGGGGAAGCGTAGGGAAACGTACAGGTACACAGAGGCAGGTACACAGAGGCCGTCTGAAACTCCAATCCGAGGTTTCAGACGGCCTTTTTCAGACGGCCTCCTGCCGCGCAGACACGTTTACACCGCCGAATCCGCCCGCTCGCCGGTGCGGATGCGCACGGCTTCTTCGACGGGGATGATGAAGATTTTGCCGTCGCCGATTTTGCCGGAGCGGGCGGTTTCGATAATCACGTCCACCACCTGGTCGACCTGCTCATCGCGCAAAACCAGTTCGATTTTGACTTTGGGCAGGAAGTCGACGGCGTATTCCGCGCCGCGGTAGACCTCGGTGTGGCCTTTCTGGCGGCCGAACCCTTTGACTTCGGTAACGGTCATGCCGGTGATGCCGATGTCGGTGAGCGCCTCGCGCACGTCGTCGAGTTTGAAGGGTTTGATGATGGCTTCGATTTTTTTCATGAGAACACCTGTCGGGTCGGGGCTTTCAGACGGCCTCATCTCCTGCAAAGGCCGTCTGAAAGCGGGGTTTGAAAGGCGGCGAAAGTAACACAAAGGCACATGCGCTTCAATCGGCGGCGCGATCGGAAAAGCTGCCGACAAAACCGTGCGGCGGCATCCGGCCGATTGTCTGCATTTTTACCGTCCGCACCGCCCACGCCGCGCCCGCCCGTCGTATAATGCGCGCCTTTTCCAACTCCGTTTTGAAGAGCCCAGCCATGTCCGTCGTTCTCCCCCTGCGCGGCTCCCGCGCCCTTTCCGATTTCCGTGTTGAAAAACTGCTGCAAAAGGCCGCTGCGCTGGGTTTGCCTGCGGCTCAGTTGTCCAGCGAATTTTGGTATTTTTCCGCGTCCGACGCGCCTTTGGCGGCGGATGATGCGGCGAAACTCGAAGCCTTGATCGACGCGCAGAGCGTGGCCGCGCCGCAGGTTTCAGACGGCCTCAATCTGTTTTTGGTTACGCCGCGTTTGGGCACGGTGTCGCCGTGGGCATCAAAGGCGACGGACATCGCGCACAACTGCGGCCTGTCGCAGATTACCCGCATCGAGCGCGGCATGGCGGTGTGGGTGTCGGGCCGTCTGAACGAAGACGAAAAACGCGCGTGGGCGGCGCTGCTGCACGACCGCATGACCGAGTCGGTTTTGCCCGATTTTCAGGCTGCCGAAAAGCTGTTTGCCCACCCCGAAGCGCAAACCTTTGCCACGGTAAACGTGTTAAACGGCGGCCGCGACGCGCTGGTGCAGGCCAATGCCGAGTTGGGTTTGGCACTTTCGGCCGACGAAATCGATTATCTGGTGGAAAACTATCGCGCGTTGAACCGCAATCCGTCAGATGTCGAGCTGATGATGTTCGCGCAGGCCAACTCGGAGCATTGCCGCCACAAGATTTTCAACGCCGATTTTGTGTTAAACGGGCAGGCGCAGGAGAAATCCTTGTTCCGCATGATCCGCGACACCCACGAGGCACACCCTGAGGGCACGGTGGTGGCCTATAAGGACAACGCGTCGATTATCGAAGGCGCGAAAATCCGGCGTTTTTATCCGCATGCGGCGGAAAATCAGGGCTACCGTTTCGCCGAGGAAGACACGCACATTCTGATGAAAGTGGAAACCCACAACCATCCCACCGCCATCGCCCCCTTTGCGGGCGCGGCCACCGGTGCGGGCGGCGAAATCCGCGACGAGGGCGCAACCGGTCGCGGCGCACGGCCGAAAGCGGGTCTGACCGGCTTTACCGTGTCCAATCTCAATATCCCCGGTTTCGCGCAACCGTGGGAGCAGCCTTACGGCAAACCCGGCCATCTGGCTTCCGCGCTGGATATTATGATCGACGGCCCCATCGGCGGCGCGGCGTTTAACAACGAATTCGGCCGCCCGAATTTGCTGGGCTATTTCCGCACCTTTGAGCAGGAGTTTGACGGCCAGGTGCGCGGCTACCACAAGCCGATTATGATTGCCGGCGGCTTGGGCAACATCCAGGCGCAGCAGACGCATAAAAACGAAATCCCCGAAGGCGCGTTGTTAATCCAACTCGGCGGCCCGGGGATGCTGATTGGCTTGGGCGGCGGCGCGGCCTCGTCGATGGACACCGGCAGCAACGATTCCAGCCTGGATTTCAACTCGGTACAGCGCGGCAACCCCGAAATCGAACGCCGCGCGCAGGAAGTCATCGACCGCTGCTGGCAGCTTGGTGCGGCCAACCCGATTATCGCCATTCACGACGTAGGCGCGGGCGGCTTGTCCAACGCCTTCCCCGAATTGGTGAACGACGCGGGTCGCGGCGCGGTGTTCAAGCTGCGCGACGTGCCGCTGGAAGAACACGGCTTAACCCCGCTGCAAATCTGGTGCAACGAAGCGCAGGAGCGTTATGTGTTGTCGGTGTTGCCGGAAAATCTCGACACCTTCTCTGCTCTGTGCGAGCGCGAACGTTGCCCGTTTGCCGTAGTCGGCACGGCCACCGACGACGGCCATTTGCAGGTGCGCGACGATTTGTACGGCGACAATCCCGTTGATCTGCCGCTCAACGTATTGCTCGGCAAACCGCCCAAAACCACCCGCCGCGATGAGACCGTAAGGCCGTCTGAAAAAGCATTTTCAGGCAGCCAAATCGACCTGAAAGAAGCCGCCTACCGCGTGTTGCGCCTGCCTGCCGTGGCCGCCAAAAACTTCCTGATTACCATCGGCGATCGCAGCGTCGGCGGCCTGACCGCGCGCGACCAGATGGTCGGCCGCTACCAAACGCCGGTGGCCGACTGCGCCGTAACCATGATGGGCTTCGACACCTATCGCGGCGAAGCGATGGCGATGGGCGAAAAACCCGCCGTCGCCCTGTTTGACGCGCCCGCATCGGGCAGAATGTGCATCGGCGAAGCCGTAACCAACCTGGCGGCGGTGAACATCGGCGACATCGGCAACATCAAACTCTCCGCCAACTGGATGGCCGCCTGCGGCAACGCGGGTGAAGACGAAAAACTCTACCGCACCGTGCAGGCCGTATCCGAAACCTGCCAAGACTTGGGCATCAGCATTCCCGTGGGCAAAGACTCGCTGTCGATGAAAACTGTGTGGACGGACGATGGCGAACAAAAATCCGTAATCTCGCCGCTGTCGCTGGTGATTACCGGCTTCGCGCCGGTAGCCGACGTGCGCAAAACCGTTACCTCCGAATTGAAAAACGTCGCCGACAGCGTATTGCTGTTGGTCGATTTGGGCTTTGGCAAAGCACGCATGGGCGGCTCGGCGCTGGCGCAGGTGTACAACGAAACCGGCGGCGAAGCGCCCGACATCGACGCAGGCAGCCTGAAAGCGTTTTACGATGTGATGCAGAAGCTGGTGGCCGAAGACAAGCTCTTGGCCTACCACGACCGCAGCGACGGTGGTTTGTTTGCCACGCTGGCGGAAATGGCGTTTGCGGCACGTTGCGGCTTGGATATAGATTTAAATTTATTGCTTGCACAAACATTTATTACCAACCATACCGCTCTGTCTCAATCATTGCGGACTGAAGAGGTAAAAGCGTTGGCTGAATGGCAAGAAACCATTGCCCGCACATTATTTAATGAAGAGTTGGGTGCTGTTATCCAAGTTAGAAAACAAGATGTTGCCGATATTATCAATTTATTCTATCAACAACAGCTGCATCACAATGTCTTTGAAATCGGTACGTTAACTGATGAGAACACGTTAATCATCCGCGACGGGCAAACGCACCTTATTTCTGACAACCTAATCAAACTGCAACAAACCTGGCAGGAAACCAGCCACGCCATCCAACGTCTGCGCGACAACCCCGCCTGCGCCGACAGCGAGTTCGCCCTGATTGGCGACAACGACCGCAGCGCATTGTTTGCCGACGTGAAATTTGACGTGAACGAAGACATCGCCGCGCCTTTCGTCAACAGCGGCGCAAAACCGAAAATCGCCGTGTTGCGTGAACAGGGCGTCAACGGCCAAGTCGAAATGGCCGCCGCCTTTACCCGCGCGGGCTTCGATGCCTACGACGTGCACATGAGCGATCTGATGGCCGGCCGCGCCAAGCTCGCCGACTTCCAAATGCTCGCCGCCTGCGGCGGATTCAGCTACGGCGACGTACTCGGCGCAGGCGAAGGCTGGGCGAAAACCATCCTGTTCCACCCCGCGCTGCGCGAGCAGTTTGCCGCATTCTTCGCACGCCAAGACACCCTCGCGCTGGGCGTGTGCAACGGCTGCCAAATGATGAGCAACCTCGCCGAAATCATCCCCGGCAGCGCAGGCTGGCCGAAGTTCAAACGCAACCGCAGCGAGCAGTTTGAAGCCCGTTTGAGCATGGTCGAAGTCGCCAAATCGCCCTCGCTGGTTCTCGCCGAAATGCAGGGCAGCCGCCTGCCCGTGGTCGTCAGCCACGGCGAAGGCCGCGCCGATTTCGCCCACTTGGGACGCGACGGCAATTCGGTGTCAGACGGCCTTGCCATTGCCCTGCAATACATCGACGGCACCGGCGCCGTAACCCAAACCTACCCGCTCAACCCCAACGGCTCGCCGCAGGGCATCGCCGGCATCACCAACGCCGACGGCCGCATCACCATCATGATGCCCCACCCCGAGCGCGTGTACCAAACCGCGCAAATGAGCTGGCAGCCTGAAAACTGGGGCGAATTGGGCGGCTGGTATCGGATGTTCGCCGCCGCGCGCAAGGTGTTGGGCTGATAAGGAGAAAGGCCGTCTGAAAACGCTTAGGCCGTCTGAAAGGGGGCTTTCAGACGGCCTTTTTGCAAACCCGCGAATTGTGTCGCAACCGTTTTGTCGCAGGCTGCGGCAAAAGGCCGTCTGCGGCCAAAGGAAGTCCCTGTGGGAAAACTGCAAGCCCGTTTCAGACGGCAGATTGAGACGCAACGAGCCTTCCAAACATTCCGGCTATCGGGTTTGCAGCCAAGGGCTTTTATAGTGAGCCAAAATAGAAAAGATACAAGGCAGCAAGCCGCAGACAGTATGGGTAATACGGCAAGGCGCAGCAACGCCGTATATTTTTTATTTTGGCTCACTATAAAAATACGGCAAGAGGCCGTCTGAAACCTTGTCCGACAGGGTTTCAGACGGCCTTTTTCATATGCACCTCCGTTTTTCAGACGGCCTGTTGCTTGAAACGGGCGATCAGGGCGGCGGTGGAGGCATCGTGTGCGGCCGGGACGCCGTTTTCCAGTTCGGCGAGAATGGTTTTGGCCAGCACTTTGCCGTATTCCACGCCCCATTGGTCGAAGGGGTTGATGTCCCACACGGCGGCTTGGACGAAGACGCGGTGTTCGTAGAGGGCGATGAGCATGCCGAGGGTGAAGGGGTCGAGGCGTTCGGCCAGCAGGGTGTTGCTGGGTCGGTTGCCCTCGAAGCTGCGGTGCGGCTCACCGCTGCTTTTACCCGCCATCAGGGCTTCGGCCTGGGCGAAGGCGTTGGCGGCGGCGAAGGCGCGGTTTTCCTGCGGATAGGGGGTGTCGGCGGGGACGATGAAGTCGACGGGAATCAGGCGCGTGCCCTGGTGCAGCAGTTGGAAATAGGCATGCTGGCAGTTGACGCCTTCGCTGCCCCAAATAATGCTGCCGGTGTCGCAGCGGGCGGGGCGGCCGTCTGAAAGGGTGTGTTTGCCGTTGCTTTCCATATCAAGCTGCTGCAAATGGGCGGGCAGGCTGCGCAAGAGGTGGGTGTAGGGGATGACGGCGTGGGTTTGCGCGCCGTGGAAGTTGTTGTACCACAGGGAAATCAGGCCGAGGAGGACAGGGATGTTGCGGCGCAGCGGGGTGTTGAAGAAGTGTTCGTCCACGGCGTGCGCGCCGGCGAGGAAGTCGCGGAAGTTCTGCGCGCCGACGGCGGCCATCAGCGGCAGGCCGACGGGCGACCAGACGGAGTAGCGGCCGCCCACCCAGTCGGACATGGCAAAGCGGTTTTCTTCGGCGATGCCGAAGGCGCGCACGGCTTCGGCATTGGCGGACACGGCAGCGAAGTGGCGGGGCAGGGCGGCCTCGCCGATGCCGTTGTCCAGCAGCCAGGCGCGGGCGGCGCGGGCGTTGAGCAGGGTTTCGGGGGTGGTGAAGCTTTTGCTGGCGACGACGAACAGGGTTTGCGCGGGCGTGCAGCGTTCGAGGACGGAGGCCAGTTCGGCGCCGTCGATATTGGCGGCAAAGTGCACGCGCAGCCTGCCGTGATAGGGGGCGAGGGCTTCGACGGCGGTGCGCGCGCCGAGGTCGGAGCCGCCGATGCCGATGTTGACGAGGTCGGTGAAGGGGAGGCCGTCTGAATTGGCGTAGGAGCCGTCGTTCAGGCTGTCGGCAAAGGCAAGGGCGCGCGCCAGTTCGCCGTGCATGGCGGGCAGGACGTTTTCGCCGTGCACATACACAGGGGCGGCATCGGCGGGCAGGCGCAGGGCGGTGTGCAGGGCGGCGCGGTTTTCGCTGGCATTGACGGCGTCGCCGCGGCGCATGGCCTGCATTTTTTCGGGCAGGCGGGCGGTTTCGGCGAGGGCGCACAATAATTGCAGGGTGTCTTCGCCGATGCGGTTTTTGCTGTAATCGACCAGCAGGCCGTGCAGCTGCCCGTGCATGCGTTCGAAGCGGTCGGGCTCGGCGGCGAAGCGTTGGCTGATGGTGAGGGACGCGGTGTCGCGGCGGTGTTGTTCGAGTGCCTGCCAGGCAGCGGTTTGGGTGATGGGCATGGTGGGGAAACGGCGGATAAAAAAGGGGGCGATTATAAGCCATGCGGCATAAGAAGGCCGTCTGAAAACACAGCTTCGGCGGAGCCGAACCCCGTCCGCCCGTTTTTCAGACGGCCTTTTGCCTTTTCAGACGGCCTGCGCTCACGGCTGCGGGCAGCTTTCGGTGCGCGGTTTGAGCTTTTGGTATTCGTTGCACGCGCGGTAGAGGTCGGGATAGAGCGCGGCAAAGTGAGGCGAGCGGTGGATTTGCGCGGCATACTGTTTCATCGAAGTCGGATAGTAGCGGTAGAGCCGGTTGAGCCACTGTTCGGCGGTGTAGCGGTTGCCCGCGCGGTATTGGTAGAGGCCGTATTGGACGGCGGTGGCGTAGGGGCGGTGGCGCAGGGCGCGGTTGGCGGCGGCTTCCGCCCATGGTTTGACCACGTTGTCCGACGGCGAGGCGCGGCGGGTGAGCGAGAGTTCGGCGTAATAGGCCAAGAGCGGCTCTTTCGCGGCGATGGCGCGCAGGCCGTCGATTTTGCGGTAGGTTTCCATCGGGCTGTCGTCTTTGCCGCGTTTGTCGAAATACACAAGGTCGGCATAAGTGAAACCAAGTTTGACGATGCCGGCGGCGATCACCAGCGCGGCAGCGGCGGGCAGCATGGCAACCAGACCGAAGGCCGTCTGAAAAGGCGGCCGCCGGGTCGGCGCGAGCGACATCATCAGGGCAAACGGCGTCAGAAAATAGACATACCACAGCGGATATTCCAGCATGCTGTGGCACAGGCTCACCGCCATCAGCGCCAAAGGCAGCAGCGCGGCATCGGCGGCAGGCCGTTTGAAATACGGCCACACCGTCCACAACGCGCCGCCGAACACCAAAAGCGTGCCCGCCAGCCCCATCTCGGCCAGAAGTTGCAAGACGATATTGTGCGAATGGGTAAACAGCACGCTGATGCCGTTGGGGCTGTAGCCGTCGGGAAACTCGGCGGCCAGAAAGCCCTGCAATGAAAAGCTGTCCCAACCGTGCCCCCACACGGGCGCGGAAAGGAACACGCGCCAGGCATCGCGCCATTCCAAATCGCGCGCCGACATGGCAAACGAGCTGCTTTCCACGCGCTGCAAGGCCGTTTCCACCTGCCCCGCGCCCAGCCAACCCAGCACCGTATTGAGCGACAGCTGCACGGCCACCAGCATCGCCAGCGAAAACAGCATCGTCAGAAACAGACGGTTGCCCGCCCTGCCCTGCCGCAGCCGCCACAGCGCCGCCAGCGCCCCCGCCGCCAGCACATAAAGCAGCATGGTGCGCGAATTCACCAAGCCCATCGTCCCCGTGAGAAACAACACCGCCGGCAACGCCACAACCGCCGCAAGACGCCGCTGCGCCCACAGGTACGACACCGACAGCAGCCCCCACATCAGATAATGTCCCAAATGGTTGCGCTGGCCGAGCTGCCCCGTGATATTCGACGCCGAACCCCGCGCCAAATAACCCGTGAAATGCGCCGTCCAGCCCAAATACTGCATCAGCGCCACCGCCGCCTGCAAACAGCCGCCGACGGCCAGCGCCCAAGCCAGCGCCGCCACCGCCCTCTCCTGCCCCAGCGACAGCACCCAGCCGCGGCACGCCCACGAGGCCAGCGACAGCGCGACAAACGTCCATACCGCCAAGTCCGACAGCCCGAAATAATCCGCGCCCACCGCCCGCGCGTGCACATGCCAAAACAGCGCCAGCGCCAGAAAAAACACCGTGCCGCGCGGCGGCAGCACGTTCAGACGGCCAAAAGCAAAGGTCAGCAGCACCAACAGCAGCGCAAACAGCAGCGAGCCGCTTTCCAAATAAAAACCCGGCTGCGGCCCCACCCGCCAAATCGACAGGAAAGGCACAACCGCAATCAGGGAAAACGCCGCCAAAAGCAGCGCGAAGCCCCACGGATCGTTTTGCCGTTCAACGCGCATCGCCGCCTCCCCGCACCTGCCGCACAAACCACAGGCAGGACACAAAATACAACGAGCTCAGCAACACCGCCGCCACCGCGCACCAGCGGCTGGCCGCCGACACGTCAAACAGCCGCATCACCGCCTCGGCGAAATACAGCAGAATCATCATGCACGACCATTGGAAAGTGTACACCCGCCCCTTCAACACCCCCGCCAGCGGCAGGCACAGCGGCAGCGCCTTCAAAGCCAGCCACGAACCGCCCGGCCGCAGCGGCGCAAACCACAGCTCCCAGGCCAGACACAGCGCAATCAGCGCCAAAAGGGAAAACGCCGCCAGCCTCTGCGGCAGCGCGCCTTTACCGACATCCATGCAAAACACCTCGCAAAAGGCCGCTCCCGCCTACGCGGGAATGACGTTTCTGAAAGCGGAGCTTCAACAAAATTAAAACCCGTTTACAGCGCAACACGCTTCTTTTCAGACGGCCTCAAAACAAAAATACAGGCCGCAACAGCGGCCTAAAACGGCGCGGATTATAACGCAAAGGCCGTCTGAAAGCGCCCCCGCCGCAGATCCTGCCGTTGAAAAAGCGTCCGCGAAACCGTAGCATCCGTACCTTTACCCGCCCGCCGTCATGACCCCCGCCGACCTCCCCGCCTTTCTCTCCACCCTCCACCGCCGTGCCCCCTGCGCCGCCTTAAACGCCCGCAATTTCAGCATGGCGCGGCACTGCGCCCCGTTTAAAGAAGCCGCCGTACTCGTCGGCATTATTCCCGATGCGGCAGGCGCACGGCTTTTGCTCACCCGCCGCACCGACAGCCTGCGCCACCACGGCGGCCAGATTGCCTTTCCCGGCGGCCGCCAAGACCCGCAGGACGGCGGCAGCCACACCGCCACCGCCCTGCGCGAAGCCGCCGAAGAAATCCACACCCCGCCCGAAAGCTGGCAAACCTTCCCGCCGCTCGCTCCCTTCTACACCCCCGCAGGCTACGCCGTCCGCCCCGTTCCCGCGCTGCACACCGGCGGCACATGGCGCGCCAGTCCCGACGAAGTGGCGGAAATCTTCCTGCTGCCGCTCGCCACCGCCCTCAACCCCGCCAACTACCGCTTCCGCCCCCTGCCGCAAGACCCCGCCGTCTCCGTTCCCGCCCTGCCCTATCTTCACTACGACATCTGGGGGCTGACCGCCGCCGTTCTCTACCACATCGCCCAAGCGGCAGAGGCCGTCTGAAAACACCGGCGGGCTTTCAGGCTGATGCCGTCATTTCCGTTTGTGACAAAAAGGCCGTCTGAAAACAAAAATTCTGTTTTCAGACGGCCTTGTTTTACAATACGCGCCTTTTCTTCACAAACATTTAACCAAACCGCCATGACACCGCAAATCGGCATCGACCTGGGCACCACCAACAGCCTGGTTGCCCAATTTCTCGACGGCGAAACCCGCCTGATTCCCAACCGCCTCGGCCACTTTCTCACACCCTCCGTCGTCAGCGCCGACGACGCGGGCAATATTCTGGTCGGCCTCGCCGCCCGCGAGCGGCTGCGTACCGCGCCGCAGTCCACCGCCTCGGCCTTCAAACGCTTTATGGGCACGGACAAAACCTTCCGTATCGGCGGCAAAAACTTCCGCGCCGAAGAGCTGTCGGCGCTGGTGCTGAAGCAGCTTAAAGAAGACGCCGAAGCCTTTTTGGGTGAGGCCGTTACCGACGTTGTGATTACCGTGCCCGCCTATTTCAACGCCATCCAGCGCCAGGCCACGCGCAACGCGGCGCAAATGGCGGGGCTGAACGCGCTGCGCCTGTTAAACGAACCCACCGCCGCCGGCCTGGCCTACGGCCTGCAGGAGCGGCCGGACGACACCCGTTTTCTGATTTACGACTTGGGCGGCGGCACGTTTGACGTATCCGTGCTCGATTATTTCGACGGCGTGGTGCAGGTGTCCGCCAGCGCGGGCGACAACCATTTGGGCGGCGAAGATTTCGTGCAGGTGCTGCGCCACTGTTTTTTGCGCCAGTGCAAAGACTTGAGCGACGGCGAACGCGCCAAACTTACTGACAGCAGCGAATTGTGGCAGGCGTTGGAAACCGCCAAGCGCAAACTCGGCGACGAGATGCAGGCCGAAATCGCCGTGAATATCAACGGCCGCATGGTGTCGGCAACCATCACGCGTAACGAGTTCCACGAAGCCGCCAAGCCGCTGATGGCGCGATTGCGCCGCCCGCTCGAACGCGCCCTGCGCGATGCCAAGCTGCGCCCCGATCAAATCGACAGCATTATTCTGGTCGGCGGCGCCACCCGTATGCCGCTGATCCGCCAGAGCATTGCCCAACTGTTCCGCCGCATTGCCAACGTATCGGTCAATCCCGACGAAGCCATCGCCCGCGGCGCGGCGGTTCAGGCTGCCCTGATTGCCCGCGACGAGAGCGTGGAAGAAGTGGTGCTCACCGATGTGATGCCCTTCTCGCTGGGCGTGGAAACCGGCATTCCGCTGGAAAACGGCGGCCGCATCGAAGGCCGCTTTTCGCCGATTATCGAGCGCAATATGCCGGTGCCGGTATCGCGCGTCGAACGCTACGTGACCGCCTTTGACCAACAAACCGCGCTGGCATTTGAAGTGTTCCAGGGCGAATCGGCCGTTGCCCGCGAAAACCTGCATCTGGGCACGATGGAAATCAAAGTCCCGCCGCGCCCCGCCGGCGAAGTGTATGCCGACGTGCGTTTCAGCTACGACATCAACGGCCTGCTCGACGTGGACATCAGCAACGACGAGTTCGACATCCGCGCCAACCAAACTTTCCGCCACAACAGCGCCAACCTCAGCGAAACCGAAATCCAAGCCTCGCTGGCCAAACTCGCCGCGCTCAAAGTGCATCCGCGCGAGCAGCAGGAAAACGTCTATCTCTTGGAAAAAGCCAAACGCCTCTACGAAGAATACCTCGGCGACCAGCGCCAAACCATCGGCCACGCCCTCGCCCAATTCGAGCGCGTATTAGAGAGCCAAGACCCCGCCGCCATCCGCCGCGCGCAAAAAGAGTTCGGCGATTTCCTCGCCCACTACGACGGCGGCTGGCTGCTGTAAGGCCGTCTGAAAGCAATCTCTGTCTGCACCAAAAGGCCGTCTGAAACCAAAAATGCTGTTTTCAGACGGCCTCCCACCGAAAGCCTGTTATGTCCTGCTGGCAAATCCTCCACATCGAACCGACCAACGATACGCGCGCCATCCGCCGCGCCTACGCCAAACTTTTAAAAACCACCCGTCCCGACGACGACGCGGCCGCCTATCAAACCCTGCGCGAAGCCTTCGACGAAGCGCTGGCCATCGCGCCCTATCTGGCAACCGATGATGAAGACGACGACTGGTCGTTTGACAACGAAGACAGCGAAGCCGAAACAGGCCGCGCAGACGGGCAGCCGTTTTCAGACGGCCTTGGCGAAGCCGACGACACGGCAAGGCCGTCTGAAAGTGCCGACCGCATCATCCGCCACATCCAAAACATTCACCACCAAGCGGGCGGACGCGGCCTGCTCAAACTGTGGCCGCCGATTGCCCGCCGCATCGCCGCGCTTGACGAATACGAGCGCGGCGAAGTGCTCGGCTACTTGGCCGGATGGCTGCAACAGCCCAGCGGCCTGCCGAAAAAACTGCGGCAACGCTGGCAGAAAGACTACGGCCTGTCCGCCGGTCAGGAATATCAGGAGAGGCCGTCTGAAAACCAAGAAGACGACTTTTTTGCCGGACTGTTTATTGTCGAAGCCGAGCCCGAAGCGGGCGTGGACGCACAGGAAAGCGTGCGCGCCCTGTTCAGCCAGATAGACCGCTGGTACGACAGCGACGGCATCCGCCCCGTACTCGAACATCTGGACGAAATCGAAACGGCATTCGCCGCCTTCCCCCTCGAAGACACGGGCTACCTTGCCTACCACTGCCTGCAATGGCTGCGGCGGCGGCAAATCCGCAACCCGCACCTTTGGCTCTCGTGGGCGGAATATTTCGGCTGGGGCGACTACAACCGCTCCTTCCTGTCGGGCAACCGCCTCAGCGAAGAAGAGCTGGAAAACCTCGCCGCCTACCGCCAAGACACCCTGCAAACCCCCGCCCCACCGCCGCGCAGCCGCGAAAGCGAAGCGGAACTTTCGGCGCAACTGGCCGTGCAGTTGGAAAATTGGTTTGCAGAAGGCGGCGACAAAAAACTGACGGAATGCTGGCCGCAAACGCGCGACCTGTTCAACCGCTTCCCGCTCGGCTCGGCCGACAGGCTCTCCCGCCAATGCGCCGCCTTCCTGCACGACCGCATCACCGCGCCGCTTGTCTGGCAGCGTTGGGCAAAATATTTCGGCTGGACGGCCGACAGCTTCCCCAACCTGTTTTCCACGGAAGAAACGCGCCTGCTGGCCGCCAGTACCGATGCCGAAACCGTTCCCGCCGATCCGTCCGAACGCCTCTTCGCCCTGCTCGACAAGTTCGCGGCAGAAGGAGGCAGCGCCGCCCTACTGCAACAGCGCACGCGCATCGAAACCCTGCTGCACGAGATACCGCCCGAGGCAATCGACGCCGTTTCAGACGGCCTTGCCGCCTTTTTGCGCGAACGCGGCCTCGACAGCCCGCAGCTGTGGCTGCTTTTCGCCGACAGCTTCAACTGGTTCGCCCCGTTCTACCGCCATCTTTTGGACGCAGGCGAAGCGGCGGAACTCGAACACTGGCGGCGGCTCGAAGCGCAGGACTTTCCCGCTGCCGCCTTACTCTCCCCATCGTGGCCGGAAGCCGTGTCCGTGCACGCCGCCGGCCTGATCCGCCGCATCTGCCGCACCTATTGGCAGGAAGGCAGCGGCGGCCTGCTGGCAGCGTGGCCGCAGCTTGCCCGCGAACTCGAAAAAACCCATTACGAAGACTACGACACCGTCACCGCCTTCCTCTCCTGCTGGCCGCAGCCGCAGCGCCTGTCGCGCCGCCTGCTGCTGCTTTGGCAGGAACACTACGGCACGCCCATACCCGATGCCGACGTGCCGCGCCGCTTCGCCGAAACGGAAGAAGACGGCGCAGACACAGAATACGGCGCAGACGGTTTTTCAGACGGTCTCGGCTTTTCAGACGGCCTCGAAGCCGATCACATCTTCGCTTTCCTGCAAGAATGCAACGACAAGGACGGCAGCGCCGCGCTGGTGCAGGCGTGGCCGCAAATCCGCGCCATGCTCGACGATCTGCCTTTGGGCGGCGCCGACGAAGTTTCGCCGCATTTCGCCGACTTCCTGCGCCGCAGGCGCATCACCCATCCGCTGCTGTGGACGCAGTGGGCGGACTATTTCCGCTGGCACGAAGACTTCCGCAACCAAATCCTCTCGCCCACGGAATCCGAACGGCTCGCCGCCTACCGCCGCACCGCCGCCCTTTTGGCAGGCATAGGCATAACAGGCACAGACGGTTCGTCTGCCCAAGAAACCCTTTCAGACGGCCTCGGCAACCCGCCCCGCATCATGCCCTACACCCGCGCCTTCGCCCGCTTCCTCGGCCGCAGCCCCGGTTTTTGGCGCAGCCTGGCCGCTGCCTGCGCCGTGATGGCAGTCTGGCCGGAAGTCAGCCGCGAAACCGATCCTGCCGAACGCGACGAAACCGCCGCCTTCCATCCCTCCCTCTACCGGCTGTTTGAATGGGGCAGCGAATGGCGCGGCGCCTGGCTCATCATCATCCTTTCCGCCTGCATCACCGCGGGCGTTTGGTTTTCGCCGAGCGAAGGCGGCCAATCCTTGCCGTGGGGCATCCTTGTCGGGCTGTTCGCCGGCGCTCTCTTCACCGCGCTTTCCATTGTCGGCTACAGCCTCTTAGTCGGCCTGCCCGCCAATATTCCTTGGCTGGCAAACTGGCTGCAAACCACATGGCCGCGCATCAAATACCACCCCAAAGCCGTGCCCCTGTTCCTCATCACCCTGCCCGCCCTGCAGTCCGTAGTGGCGCACATCATGCCCGACGGCGAATACAACGGCCTGATTACCTTCTGCTGCTTCGCCGCGAGTGCCTTCTACTACTTTCCCCACTGCTTCGGCGACAAACAGACCGACAGCACATGGAACTGGAACTGGACGGCCGCCCTGCTCAGCCTCGCCCCCACCGTCGAATGGATAGCGCAGGCTCTGCCCGAAAATATGCGGCTCGACGCTTTGGCCGCCGTTTTGCTGTGGTTCAACGCCAACCTGTTTCTGTTTTTCGACCGCAGGGCGCGTTTCGAGCGCATCGCCGCCTTTATCGGCCGCGCTGCCCGTTTTCAGACGGCCTCCATACCGCTGCGCCCCTTTGCCGCCATAGCGGCGGGCGTGTTGTGGCTGCTGCTGATACCCGCCTACACCCTGCGCACCGCCATGAACAGGCAATACGGTCTGATTCTCGAAACCGCCGTGATTGCCGCCGTGCTGATGATTCCCCTACCCGAAACCCTCCACCCGCACGGCCTGCTGCTCTTTTACCCCGCCCTGATGCTGGCCGCCTGGCTGCACCTGCTGCTCACCCGCACCGTACTGCGCCTGCTCGAACGCTTCCCCGCCGCGTAAACGGTAAGGCAGAAAGGCCGTCTGAAAGCCGAATCTCGGTTCGGCCGTAGGTCGGATACTTGTATCCGACATTTTCAGACCATCTCCGCATGAATCGCGCGGGGATAACATTTCTGAAACCGAAAATCCCACCACGCACCTTACCCCCTCTCCTGCGCCCGCGCGGGGGAGGGTTGGGGAGGGGGTGGCAGTTCGCAGAACTGCATTTTCCGCCGCCCGCAAAATTTTCCGCAGCGGCGCAGCCCCCACCCTAACCCTCCCCCGTTTATGCCCCGAAGGGGTACGAGCGGGAGAGGGAACTCTGTTGCTTGATAAGTTTCAGAAACGTCATTCCCGCGCAGGCGGAAACGGCCTTCAATCAGTCTGAAACCCAAAAGGCCGTCTGAAACCAAATTTCGGTTTCAGACGGCCTTTTGCTGTCAACACACATATGCGAAACGCCGGCACGCGGCGCGTTCAGACGGCCTATTTGATGCCGTAGGATTTCAAGAGTGCGGCGGTGTCGGGGTTGCGGCCGCGGAAGGCGCGGTACATATCGGCGACTTTGCGCGAGCCGCCCCGGCCGAGGAAGGTGTCGAGGAAATGCTGACCCGCTTTGCGGCTGAGTACGCCGTGTTCTTCAAAATAGGCGTAGCCGTCGGCGGCCAATACTTCCGCCCACAGGTAGCTGTAGTAGCCTGCCGCGTAGCCGCCGCTGAAGATGTGGCCGAACGATTGGGCGCGGTGTACCCAGTCGGGTTCGGGCAGCGGCGAGCCTTGTTGCAGCTCGCGGCGGATTTTGTCCGCCAAGCCCGCTTGGCCGCGATATTCGTGGTACAGGCGGAAATCGCTGAGGGCAAATTCGATCTGGCGGTTGAGCTGGCGGGCGGCAAGGTAGCGTTTGGCGGCAATCAGGCCGTCGATGAGCTTGGGCGGCAGCGGCTCGCCGGTTTGGTAGTGGCCGGAAGCCAGCGGCAATACTTCTTTGTTCCATACCCAGTTTTCCAGCATCTGGCTGGGAAATTCCACCGCGTCCCACGGTACGCCGTTGATGCCGGATACGGCGGCGACGTTGATTTGGGTGAGCATTTGGTGCAGGCCGTGGCCGAATTCGTGAAACAGGGTTACGGCTTCGTCGTGCAAAAGCAGGTTGTTGCCGTCGGCCGATTTGCCGAAGTTGCACACGATAAACGACACAGGTTTTTGCTCGGTGCCGTCGGAAAGGCGGCAGCGGCTGAGCCAGCCTTTTTGCCACGCGCCGCCGCGTTTGCCTTCGCGGGCGAAAATGTCGGTGTAAAACGATGCGGCGTGGCGGCCGGCCTCGTCGTAAATTTCAAAAAAGCGCACGTCGGGATGCCACACCGACACGTCTTTTTTCTCGCGCACGCTGATGCCGTAAAGGCGGTTGGCCACGGCAAACAGGCCGGACAAGACTTTTTCCAGCGGGAAATACGGCCGCAGGCTTTCTTTATCCACGGCATAGCGTTCGGTTTTTTGTTTTTCGGCGTAATAGGCGGTGTCCCACACTTCGAGCTTGTCGAGGCCGTCTGAAGCGCGGGCGTATTCCTGCAGCTCTTCGGTTTCTTTAAACCATTGCGCCCTGCTGCGCGTTTTCAAATCGTTGAGAAAACCCAAAACCTGCTGCGGGCTTTCGGCCATGCGCGTTTGCAGCGCGTATTCGGCGTAATTGCGGTAGCCCAAGAGCTTGGCCTGTTGCAGGCGTAGCTTCAAAATTTCTTCGATAACGGGCGTGTTGTCCCATTTGCCGCGCAGCGCGGCGCGGTTGGCATAGGCGCGGTAGAGTTCGGCGCGCAGCTGGCGGTTGCGGCAGTAGGTCATGATGGCGGAGTACGAAGGGTAATCCAGCGTAAAACGGTAGCCCTTTTTGCCTTTGCTTTTGGCCGATTCGGCGGCGGCGGCCAGCGCGTTTTCGGTAAGGCCGTCCAAATCGGCCTTGTCGGCAACGAGTTTTTCCCAATGCTTCACCGCATCAACCACATTGTTGTCAAACTTGGTACGCAATTCGACCAAGCGGCGGCTGATGGCGGCAAACTGCTTTTTCTTCGCCGCAGGCAGAGCCACGCCCGAGAGCTTGAAATCGCGCAAAGCCAGTTCCACCGCCGCTTTTTGCGCCTGCGTATAACCGGCAAAGGCCGCGCCGTTTTTCAGCTTTTCAAACGCGCGGTAAAGCTGCGTGTTTTGGCCGTACCACGCCCAATATTCGCTGTTTTTCGCCTCGGCAGTTTCAAACGCGCGGCGCAGGCCGTCTGAACCGTCCATGCTCACCAGATGCTCGGCGATGCCCCAGGCGTATTCCAGTTTGGCGGTAATGTCTTCCAAGGGCAGATAAAAGTTTTCCCAAGTGATGTCGGGCTGGCGGCTCAACGTTTCCACCGCCTCGCGGTGTTTTTTCAGCAGAAAATCCGCCGCAGGATTAATGTGTTCGGGCTTGATGGCGGCAAAGTCGGGCAGGCGGCCGAATGTTAAGAGCGGATTGTTTTTCAGATGCTCCGGCAATGGCAGCGGCAAAGGCTGCGCGGCGGCAGATAAGGGCAGCGGCAGGGCAAACGCAGCGGCAAGGGCTGCGCCCGTTTGCAGGAATCGGCGGCGGTGAAGTTGCATGGGTTCTCCTTCGGGTTTGCGGAATACGGCATAATTTAACGTGTCTTTACGAAATCGGCAAGGCAGCCGCGCATCTTGCATTCCGAAGCGAAAACCGCATAATGCCCGCGCCCGTTTGCAGGCGCCCGGGCAGCTTCGGGAGATTCAGGCCGTCTGAAAAAACGTTTCTCCTTTCAGACGGCCTTTTCAGACGGCCTCGAACGGGAAGGCCGTCTGAAACCATCCCAATCCCGCTTTCGGGCTGCCTATCCGCCCGCCCCAAAAGCAGCCTGAACCCCCACCCCACACGCAAGGAATTCCCCATGGCAAAAGCCCCCAAAACCATCTACCAATGCTCCGAATGCGGCGGCACCGCCGTCAAATGGCAGGGCAAATGCCCGCATTGCGGCGAGTGGAACACCTTGCAGGAAAGCGTCGCCGCGCCCGAGCCGAAAAACGCGCGCTTCCAATCTTGGGCGGCGGAGAGTACGCAGGTGCAGGAACTCTCGCGCGTCAGCGCGGTGGAAGTGCCGCGCGAAGCCACCGGCATGGGCGAGCTCGACCGCGTGCTCGGCGGCGGGCTGGTGGACGGCGCGGTGATTCTGCTGGGCGGCGACCCGGGCATCGGCAAGTCCACCCTGCTGCTGCAAACCATTGCCCTGATGGCGAAAAAACGCAAAGTGCTGTATGTGTCGGGTGAAGAATCCGCGCAACAGGTCGCCCTGCGCGCCCAGCGTTTGGGGCTGAATGCCGAAGGCGTGAACCTGCTGGCGGAAATCCGTCTGGAAGCCGTTCAGGCTGCCTTAAAGCAGCACCACCCGGGCGTGGTGGTTATCGACTCGATCCAAACCATGTATTCCGACCAAATCACATCCGCCCCCGGCAGCGTGTCGCAGGTGCGCGAGTGCGCCGCCCAGTTCACCCGCATCGCCAAGCAGATGGGCATCGCCATGATTTTTGTCGGACACGTTACCAAAGACGGCGCCATCGCCGGCCCGCGCGTGCTGGAACACATGGTGGACACCGTGCTTTATTTTGAAGGCGACCAGCATTCCAACTACCGCATGATCCGCGCCATCAAAAACCGCTTCGGCGCGGCCAACGAATTGGGCGTGTTCGCCATGACCGAAACGGGCCTGAAAGGCGTGTCCAACCCGTCCGCCATTTTTCTCGCCAGCTACCGCGACGACGTGGCAGGCTCGTGCGTGCTGGTAACGCAGGAAGGCAGCCGCCCGCTCTTGGTGGAAATCCAAGCGCTGGTGGACGACGCGCACGGCTTCACGCCCAAACGTTTAACAGTAGGGCTGGAACAAAACCGCCTGTCCATGCTCTTGGCGGTGCTCAACCGCCACGCCGGCATCGCCTGCTTCGACCAAGACGTGTTTCTCAACGCCGTCGGCGGCGTGAAAATCGGCGAACCGGCTTCCGACTTGGCGGTGATACTGGCGATGGTATCGAGCTTCCGCAACAAAGCCCTGCCCGAGAAAATGGTCGCCTTCGGCGAGATTGGTCTCAGCGGCGAAGTGCGCCCCGTCGCCCGCGGGCAGGAGCGGCTCAAAGAAGCGGAAAAACTCGGCTTCAAACGCGCCATCGTCCCCAAAGCCAACCTGCCGCGCAACGCCAAAGAGTTTCCCAATCTGCAGATTTACGGCGTGGAGCGGCTGGATGAAGCGGTGCGGCTGTGTCGGGATTTGGCAGACGGGTGAAACGGGCGCGAAAGGCCGTCTGAAAGCCTGCCAAACGCCTTGTCGGCACGGCGAAAAATGGCAATAATGCCGCCTTTTTCGATTCTCCACACAAGAAAGCACGAAAATGGCACTTATCGTACAAAAATACGGCGGCACCTCGGTCGGTTCGCCCGAACGTATCAAAAACGTTGCCAAACGTGTCGCCAAAGCCCGCGCCGAAGGTCATGACGTGGTCGTGGTGGTGTCCGCGATGAGCGGCGAAACCAACCGCTTGGTGGCACTGGCGCACGAAATGCAGGAATTCCCCGACCCGCGCGAGCTGGACGTCGTCCTCGCCACCGGCGAGCAGGTCACCATCGGCCTGCTGGCTATGGCCTTGAAAGATATCGGCGTGCCCGCCAAAAGCTACACCGGCTGGCAGGTCGCCGTGCAAACCGACGACGCGCACACCAAAGCCCGCATCGACCATATCGACGACGGCAAAATGCGCGCCGACCTGAAAGAAGGCCGCGTCGTTATCGTTGCCGGTTTCCAAGGCGTGACCGCAGGCGGCGACATTTCCACTCTCGGCCGCGGCGGCTCGGACACCTCCGCCGTCGCCCTGGCCGCCGCGCTGGAAGCCGACGAGTGCCAGATTTACACCGACGTCGACGGCGTCTACACCACCGACCCGCGCGTCGTGCCCGAAGCCCGCCGCATGAGCACCATCTCCTTTGAAGAAATGCTCGAGTTGGCCAGCCTCGGCTCGAAAGTTCTGCAAATCCGCTCGGTGGAATTTGCCGGCAAATACAAAGTGCGCCTGCGCGTATTGAGCAGCCTGGAAGACGGCGGCGAAGGCACCCTGATTACCTTTGAAGAGGACGAAAACATGGAAAAAGCGGTTGTAAAAGGCATCGCATTCGACAAAAACCAAGCCCGCATCAACGTGCGCGGCGTCTCCGACAAACCCGGCATCGCCTACCAGATACTCGGCAGCATCGCCGACGCCAACATAGAAGTGGACATGATCATCCAAAACGTCGGCGCTCAGGGCACCACCGACTTCTCCTTCACCGTGCCGCGCGGCGACTACAAACCGACGCTCGACCTGATGAACGGCCTCAAATCCGATCTCGGCGCAGCCGAAGTAAACGGAGACGACACCGTGTGCAAAGTCTCCATCGTCGGCGTCGGCATGCGCTCGCACGCGGGTGTGGCGGCGCAGATGTTCCGCGCCCTGGCCGAAGAAGGCATCAACATCCAGATGATTTCCACCTCCGAAATCAAAGTTTCCGTGCTGATCGACGAGAAATACATGGAACTGGCTACCCGCGTGCTGCACAAAACCTTCGGCTTGGAACAGGCCTAATCCCGCTGCAACGATGTCAAAAGGCCGTCTGAAAACCCCGAATCGGGTTTTCAGACGGCCTTTTTATATTTCAGACGGCCTATCTCTTCAAAGCCAGCGTCAGCACGCCGCCCGCAATCATGGCGATGCCCAGCCATTCCTGCGACGACGGCCGCTCTTTCAGGAACACGACGGCAAAGAGCGCGACCAAAACAATGCTGAATTTGTCGACCGGTGCCACTTTCGACGCCTCGCCCATCTGCAAAGCCTTGAAATAGGCCAGCCACGACGCACCCGTCGCCAGACCCGACAGAATGAGAAACGTCCAGTTTTTCGCTGTGAACGCACCCACGCCCTGCCATTTGCCCGCGTAGCTGAGAAAGGCCGCCAGCGCGGCAATAATCACCAGCGTGCGGATAAATGTGGCGAAGTCGGAATCGATACCCTGCAAGCCCGCTTTGGCGAAAATTGCCGTCAGCGCGGCGAAAAAGGCCGAAGCCAAAGCCCAGTAAAACCATGAATGTGCCATATTGCTATTGCTCCTTTCCTGCCAAACAGCGGTAAAACATTTTCAGACGGCCTTTGGCAAAAATAAAGAGGCCGTCTGAAAAGCCCGTTTACAGCCCGTTGGCATCCAGCCAACGCTCCAAATCCTTGGCGCGGATGCCGCCGTTGTCCTCAAAATCCAGCTTGTTCTGCTGCCTGCCGCCGGCGTATTTCGCCAGCACGGGCGTGCCCGACAGGCCGTAGCGCTGTTTGAACGCCTGCCATTTTTCCTTGTCCTGATGCAGGCGGTGGACGTTGACAAACCAGATTTTGCCGTCGAGTCTGCGTTGCGCAATGTAGCGTTTGAACAGCGGCTCGAAGGCGTTGCAGTCGCCGCAGCTCGGGCGGCCGATGTAGGCGTATACCGTGTCACCCGCCGCCACGCGCCGCTCGAATTCGGCCGCAGTCAGGCTGCCCAAGTCGAAATAAATGTCGCTGTAAGTATCCTGATAACGCTTGGTGTTTTCCGCCGACAGGCGTACTGCCGTCTCCATCTGCTTCCACTCGGCCTCTGTTCTGCCGCCGGCATGGGCGGTCAGCGCGGCCGCCGCCAACACCAGCGCCGCCGTTTGTTTCATATTCATGCTGCTCTCCTTTTTCGGGTTGGGATGCTTTATTTTACGCCGCGTAAAGGCCGTCTGAAAGCAAAGTTAAAACCGTGTTTCAGACGGCCTTTTGTTCCACTTCCCGCGCCGCGGCGGGTATAATGCGCGCCATTTTTTGACACAGTTAAACCGAGGCCGTCTGAAACCTTTGCCGAGCATTGTGGCGCACACAAGATTGGGCAAAGGTTTTTCACGAAACCGCGTTTCGGACGGCGCGATTTTGGAAACACGCATGCTGAAAAAACTCTGGCGCAAAATGGCGGGCAAACCTGCCGCCGCAAGCGCCAAACAAACCATTTCCCATTCCGAACACGGCCTGAGCGCGGGCGACATCAGCCTGGCCGCCGAAAAAACCGTTTCCCGCCTGCAACAGGCAGGCTACGAAGCCTATATCGTCGGCGGCGCGGTGCGCGACCTGCTGATCGGCGCCGAACCGAAAGACTTCGACGTCGCCACCAACGCCACGCCCGAAGAAGTGCGCGCCCTCTTCCGCCGCAGCCGCATCATCGGCCGCCGCTTCCGCATCGTCCACGTCCAAATCGGCCCGGAAACCATCGAAGTCACCACCTTCCGCGGCAGCGGCGGCGCGGTGCAGAACGAACACGGCCGCATCATGAAGGACAACACCTACGGCACGCTGGCCGAAGACGCCGGCCGGCGTGATTTCACCTGCAACGCCCTCTACTTCGACCCGATAAAACACGAAATCCACGATTTCCACAACGGCGTGTCCGACGTCAAAGCCCGCCGCCTCGTGATGATAGGCGATCCGGCCGAACGCTATCAGGAAGACCCCGTGCGCGTGCTGCGCGCCGTGCGGCTGGCGGGCAAACTCGGTTTCACCGTCGAAGAGCGCACCGCCGCGCCGATTCCCAAATACGCAGGCCGTCTGAAAGAAGAACCCGTCGCCCGCCTGTTCGACGAAATCATGAAGCTGCTCTTCTCCGGCCATGCCCGCCGCTGCCTCGCCCAATTCCACACCCTCGGCATCGACACCGCCGTTCATCCGCTGCTCGACGCATTGCAGGAAGCCGCCCGCGACAACCGCCCCAACATGGTTGCCGCCTCGCTGAAAAACACCGACGAGCGCATCCGCGCCGACAAATCCGTTTCCGTCGGCTTCGTCCTCGCCGCCCTGATGTGGGACAGGCTCAACAGCCTCTGGCAAAAACGCATGGAATTGGGCGAAAAAGCCGCCCCCGCCCTCACCGGCGCCGTGTCCGACCTGCGCGAAACCATGGAAAAAGGCTGGGGCGTGCCGCAGAAATTCTCCGCCACCATGCGCGAAATCTGGATACTCCAACCCCAGTTCGACCACCGCCGCGGCACCCGTCCGCACCGCCTGCTCGCCCAGCCGCGTTTCCGCGCCGCCTACGATTTCCTCGTTTTGCGCACCAAACTCGGCTATGCGCCGCAGGAAACGGCCGACTGGTGGACAAGCTTCCAGCACGCAGACGAAGAAGAGCGCGCCGCCATGACTGCCGCCCCCGCCCAAGAGGGCGAGCCGCGCAAAAAACGCCGCCGCCGTCCGCGCAAACGCAAAACGTCTTCCGGCACGGCCGAATCTTAAAGATCAGGCCGTCTGAAAGCAGAGCTTCAACAAAATTACCCTTTTCAGACGGCCTCCGACCCTTTTACCCATACGACACAGGAAACCCCAATGGCAGCATTCAACACAGAAAAAGTCCTCTCCGTCCACCACTGGACAGACGCCTACTTCACCTTCACCTGCACCCGCGACGAAAGCCTGCGTTTTGAAAACGGCCAGTTCGTCATGGTCGGCCTGATGGTCGACGGCAAACCCCTGATGCGCGCCTACAGCGTCGCTTCCGCCAACTACGAAGAACACCTCGAATTTTTCAGCATCAAAGTACAGGACGGCCCGCTCACCAGCCGCCTGCAACACCTCAAAGTCGGCGACGACGTGCTCATCAGCAAAAAGCCCACCGGCACACTGGTGGCGGGCGACCTCAATCCCGGCAAACACCTGTATCTTTTGTCCACCGGTACCGGCATCGCGCCGTTTTTGGCCGTCACCAAAGACCCCGACATCTACGAAATGTTTGAAAAAGTCATCCTCGTCCACGGCGTGCGCTACCAAAAAGACCTGGCCTATTACGAGCGCTTCACCCAAGAGCTGCCTAACGACGAATACCTGGGCGAACTCGTGCGCGACAAACTGATTTACTACCCCATCGTCTCGCGCGAAGACTACAAACACCACGGCCGCCTCACCGACCTGATGCGCTCGGGCAAACTCTTTGCAGACATCGGCCTGCCCCCCATCAACAAAGAAGACGACCGCGCCATGCTCTGCGGCAGCCCCGCCATGCTCAAAGACACGCGCCAGGTGCTCAACGATTTCGGTCTTGTCGAATCGCCCAAAGTCGGCGTGCGCGGCGACTTCCTGATTGAGCGTGCGTTTGTCGACCAGTAAGCGCCGCACGTTTTTCCGCATAAAAAGGCCGTCTGAAAACCGAAAAACAGGTTTTCAGACGGCCTTTTATAGTGTTGCTCAGGCGAGGAAGAAGCCGCTGTCGGGCATTTTTCCGCCCAAGAGCTTCGGATTGAACTGCATCAGGATTTCGTAAAAATGCAGGATTTCGGTTTTGATTTCAGAGGGTTTGGTTACGGTGAGCCTTGCGCCGTCTATGCCCGACACTAAGGCCGGTTCGGGCGCGGGCAGGTAGTTTTTGCCGATTTTGGCAGCTTCGGCGCGGTGGCCGTTTATCCACGCGAGCGCGTTTTTCAAGTCTTGGTGGAAGGTGTCGAATTGCGCTTTGTGCGCGTGGAAATAGGCTTCGTCGGCGATGATGCCCGCCATCGGAATCAGGGCTTTGGTGCCGAACGCCTGCCCCCAGGCTTTCACCAAATCAAAGCCGCGCACGATGTTTGCGCCCATGGTTTTGCCGCGCAGGATGCACGCGGATGCCATCGGCTCGGGCAGGATGGCGGCGTGGAAATCTTTGCCTAAAAACAGGCCGACGGCTTCGGCGGGCGTGGCGGCGTAGGTAATGCCGACTTTGGCCGCGTCGATTTTGAGTTTTTTCAACAGGGCTTGTAACACGATGTCGGGCATATCGTTTTTAAACGGCACGAGGATTTTTTTGCCCGCCAACTCCTGCGGCGAGGCAACGGCCTTGTTTTTGCAGACAAGCTGCGTGATGCCGTTGGTGAGGATGTTGACCATGCCGACTTTGCGGCCTTGGTTGCGCAGGTTTACGCCCACGTTGCTCGGACTCATCATCACTTTAAACTGGCCGCTTGCCACACCCGCGCGAAGCTGGTCGGGCGAGCGCCAGATTTTCAGCGACACATCAGCCTGTTTGGCCAGCTGCCCCTGCAAGGCAGCCACGGCGATAATCATGCTCGGCAGCGCGGGTGCGCCGTAAACGGTAAACTGCTCTTTGGCTGCGGCCAAGAGCGCGGGCGATGCGCCGGCGGCCGCCAGCGCGGCGGTGATTTTCAAAAATTCGCGTCGGTTGAACTGCATGGGTTTTCTCCTTTTGGTTGACGGCCTTAATTAATGAACATTCGCGTTTATTCTGCGCCCAAACTGCAATCAGGTAAAGGCAGATCGTCTGAAAGCGCCTTTCTGTGCTTTCAGACGGCCTTTATGCTATCCTGCGGCGCCTGCCGCAAGCCTGTTTCAGGCCGTCTGAAAAGGCCGCGGCAGGCAATAACAAAAACATCTTTCAAATATAAAGGAACACCCATGACCGTAATCAAACAGGAAGACTTCATCCGCAGTATTGCCGACGCCTTCCAATTCATTAGCTACTACCACCCCGTCGACTACATCAAAGCCCTAGGCAAAGCGTGGGAGAAGGAAGAAAACCCCGCCGCCAAAGACGCCATGACGCAAATCCTCGTCAACAGCCGTATGTGCGCCGAAGGCCACCGCCCCATCTGCCAGGACACGGGCATCGCCACCGTCTTTCTCAAAGTCGGCATGAACGTGCGCTGGGAGGCCGACATGAGCGTGCAGGAGATGGTGAACGAAGGCGTGCGCCGCGCCTACACCAACCCCGACAACAAGCTGCGCGCCTCCGTGCTGGCCGACCCCGCCGGCAAACGCAGCAACACCAAAGACAACACCCCCGCCGTCGTCCACATGGAAATCGTCGCCGGCGACAAAGTTGAAATCACCTGCGCGGCCAAAGGCGGCGGCTCGGAAAACAAAGCCAAAACCGTCATGCTCAACCCCTCCGACTCCATTGTCGACTGGGTGCTGAAAACCGTGCCCGAAATGGGTGCCGGCTGGTGTCCGCCCGGCATCCTCGGCATCGGCATCGGCGGCACGCCGGAAAAAGCCGCCCTGATGGCCAAAGAATCGCTGATGAGCCACATCGACATCCACGAATTGCAGGAAAAAGCCGCCGCGGGCGCCGAACTCTCCACCGTCGAAGCCCTGCGTTTGGAACTTTTTGAAAAGGTGAACGCGCTGGGCATCGGCGCACAGGGCTTGGGCGGCCTCACCACCGTGCTCGACGTCAAAATTCTCGACTACCCCACCCACGCCGCTTCCAAACCCGTCGCCATGATTCCCAACTGCGCCGCCACCCGCCACATTGAGTTCGAACTCGACGGCAGCGGCCCCGCCGTCCTCACCCCGCCCACCATCGAAGACTGGCCCGACATCACCTACAACCCGAAAAACGGCCGCCGCGTCAATGTAAACGAATTGACCAAAGAAGAAGTCGCCACCTGGAAAATGGGCGACGTGCTGCTGCTGAACGGCAAAATCTACACAGGCCGCGACGCCGCCCACAAACGCATGACCGAAATGCTCGACCGCGGCGAAACCCTGCCCGTAGACTTGAACGGCAAACTCATCTACTACGTCGGCCCCGTCGACCCCGTGCGCGACGAAGTCGTCGGCCCCGCCGGCCCCACCACCGCCACCCGCATGGACAAATTCACCCGCCAGATGCTCGAACAAACCGGCCTCTTGGGCATGATCGGCAAATCCGAACGCGGCGCGGCCGCCTGTCAGGCCATCGCCGACAACCGTGCGGTGTACCTGATGGCCGTCGGCGGCTCGGCCTACCTCGTTGCCAAAGCCATCAAAGAAGCCAAAGTCGTCGCCTTTGCCGATTTGGGCATGGAAGCGATTTACGAATTTGAAGTGAAAGACATGCCCGTCACCGTCGCCGTCGACTCGCAGGGACAATCCGTCCACGCCGTCGCCCCGAAACAGTGGCAGGCCAAAATCGGCATCATCCCCGTCGAAGCCTGACCCGTCCGGCCGCAATCAGGCCAAAGGCCGTCTGAAAGCCCAAAAAAGGTTTTCAGACGGCCTTTGCCTTTCAGACGGCCTCCAAACACCGCTGTATGTAAAGATACGGAAACAGAGTAAAATTATGTTAGTATCCGTCTGTATCTGTTTGACCGGACAGAAAAATGCCAACGGCCGACAATAAGGAGAAAACCATGCAGGACGTTTTTACAGACAACGGAGACACCGCCGGCGAAGAAGACGAACGCCTGCTCGACCAACCCGCCGCACGCAGCATCGGGCGCGGCATCGGCTGGATACACGAAGCGTTTTTGCTGTTTCGCGAATATTGGGCGGCATGGATGCTGATTGCCCTCGTGCTGTTCGTCGCAGAAGAAATCTGCAAAGGCATCATGACCTACTCGGGCATGATAGGGGCGGCAGTGTACGGCATGTTCGTACTTTTTAAGGCGGGCGGCATCATGTCTGCCGCTTCGTTTCAGGAATACGAAGAAACGCCGCCGCGCATCGGCCATCTGTTTGCCATCTTCGATAGCAAGATATTCGAGTTCGTGCTGCTGTTTGTTCTGATGTTCCTGTCTGCCGTCGCTTGGGCTCTGCTGCTGTACGGCGCGGCCAACGCACTGGGCTGGCTCGGCAATACGGAGGGCATCGCCACCCTGCCGGTTTCCCTCGTCCTGCTGCTGGTTTTCTGGTATCTGTCGTGGCAGCTGCTGCTCGGTTTCGCCCCCGTTTTGGTGTTCCTGCAAAGCGAAACCCCGTTTGCCGCCATCCTGCTGAGCGCCAAGGCCGCCGTGAAAAACATCCTGCCGCTGGCCTTGTGCGGCGTCTGTTTCGCGTTCTTCTATATCGTAATACTCACCCTTCCCGGCCTGCGCGAAGGTGTTGCTTCCTATGTATTGAGCGCCCTGCTGCTCGCCCTCAACATCCTCGGCTATCTCACCGTCTACGCCGCCTACCGCGACATTTGGTTCGAACCTGCCGAACGCGACCCCGTCACGGTCGGCTACCGCTGAATGTCGCACTTTGTTGCGAAAGAAACAAAAACGAAACGCAACGCGGCTGTTGCGCGAATGCAGCAAAGCGCTGCCGGAAACAACGGCAGACGCTTGACCGGGCGCAACGCGGCCGCGATAATGCGCGCCGTCAAGCCGTTGCTAATGACAGTTTGATAGTTTCTCCTCTATTTCTCCTTTGTAGACTTGGCACACATTCCCGCGAATGTGTGCATTTTTTTGTCCGCAGCTTCCGCATCCGTCTTTCCAATACAAAAACGAAAACAACAACAGAAAATAACGTTCCAAAACCTTCCTTATTTTTCGTTTTTGTGTGTTTTTATCAAGAATGTTCCATTTTATGCAAAACAGAGGCGCGAAAACTTGACGCTGCCGCAGCGCTTGCCGATAATGCGCGGCGTTGGGCGGCTGACAGCAGCCGTTTGACAGTTTCTCCTCTATTTCTCCTTTGTAGACTTGGCACACATTTGAAAAAATGTGTGCATTTTTTTGTCCGCCTGCCGCGCAAATCAAAGAGGCCGTCTGAAAGCGGAAATTTTGGCGGAGGCGAACCGGATTTCTGCTTATGCAATTATTTCCGTGCAGCCAAAAAGATTTCCGCCTCTGCGGAAATGGCGGCACGCGCTATTTTTAATTTCGTTGAGATCCCGCTTTCAGACGGCCTCCAAGATTTGGCGAAGGCTTGCGGACAACGGGAAACCACCTTGCCATGCGCCAAACCAATGCGCCAAACCAAAAAGAAACGCCGGAACGGAAAACGTTCCGGCGTTTTGTTTTGCGTCGTCGCGAACGCAGTCAAAATACGGGCAGTTCCAACCCCGCAGCAAGCGCATTTTGACTTCGTCGGATTTCGTTTTCAGACAGCCTTTTTCCTACGCCCCACCGCCAACAAGGCAATCGCAACGGCAGACAGCAGGCCGATCGGAGGCAGCGAGCCGCCCAGTTTCATATAAGGCGTTTCGCCCGTGTAACCTTCCACCCTTGCCGTCAGCACCGTGTCGGTATCGGCGGCAGCCAGCGCCGTGACGCGGCCTTTCCTGTCGATAACGGCGGTGGCGCCCGTGTTGGTGGCGCGCACCATCTGGCGGCCGAGTTCGAGGGCGCGTGCCTGCGACTGCTGCAAGTGCTGGTACATGGCGTTGGAGTTGCCATACCAGGCCAGGTTGCTGGCGTTGGCCAGCAGCGTGGAACGGGCGGCGGCGGAAATCAGTTCGTCGCCGAAGCCGTCTTCGTAGCAGATGTTGAAGGCGATGCGCTGGTTTTTCATCGCCAAAGGCTCCTGGCTGCCGCCGCCCGCGCGAAAGTCGGACAGGGGCATGTCCATCATGGCGTAAAGCGGTTCGGTCAGCGCGGGCAGGGGTTTGTATTCGCCGAAGGGGACGAGGTGGTTTTTGGCGTAATACGGCAGCGTTTGCGCGTTGTTTTGAAAGCCGGTGAGGTCGACGACGGCGTTTTGGTAGTTGAGGCCGTCTGAAGTGAGACGGATAACGCCTGCGGCCAGCGCACTGCCGTTCTGCCGCGCGGCTTCGGCAAATTCGGCCAACACGCTGTCAGGCAAATCCTGCAACATGACGGGGATGGCGGTTTCGGGCAGGATAACGATGTCGGCCTGCGTTTGGGCGATTTGGCCGTAGTAGCGCCGCAGGGTCGGCAGTACCTGGTCTTCACGGAATTTCAGCGTTTGCGGGATGTTGCCCTGCGCGAGGGCGACGGTGCTGCTTTGGCCGGTCGGCTGCGTGAAATCCGCCTCTTTGGCGAAATGTCCCGCCGCCAGCAGGGCAAGCACGCCGCAGGCAAAGGCCGCACGGATTTTCAGACGGCCTTCTCCGTCGACAAGCAACACCAGCCATGCGCCGGCCAGCGCGGTAGCAAACGTCACCAGATGGATGCCGCCCAAAGGCGCGAATCCGGCCAGCGGCGAGGCGTCGGCGATTTGCGAATAACCGAGCGCGCCCCAGCCGAAGCCGGTTATCAGCCGTTCGCGGGCGAATTCGGCCAGCGTCCAAAACACGGGCAGCGCCAGCCCTACTGACAGGCTGCGGTTCAAACGGGTTTTGCCCCACAGCCACACGGCGGCGGCGGGAAACAGGGCGAGATAGGCGGGCAGCAGCACGGTGAGCGGCAGGGCGTAGAGATTGGGCAGGCCGGAGATGTCGTGCAGCGCGGTGTGTATCCAGTAAAACTGGCAGCAATAGGCGGCAAAGCCGAACAAATAAGCGCTGCGCACGCGTACCTGCGGGCGCAGTTCGAGCAGGCGGATAAAGGCGGCAAACAGCAGCGGCATCAGCCAGAAGCGGTAATACGGCGCGAAGCACAGCGGCGTGGCGGCGGCCAGCAGAAGCAGCAGCGGCCAATACACGGCGCGGCGGCGCCAGAAGGTGTCGAGTTTGGCAAACATATCGCTCGCAAAAAGGCTCTCGTGGACAAGGCGCGGCATTCTACCGAAAAACCCGCCGCCGCGCCGCGCCGCGCCCGTTCAGACGGCCTTTCAACGACTTGTCAAAATGCCGCAACCATAAACGACATCAGAATAAATGATAGACAAGCCGGGCGATTAGGTAGACAATCGCCCCGTTTTCCCCGCAACTATGCGTTCGGCCAAAGCCGGATGTGCGACAAAACAAAGCGGGGAGAGACAATGGATTACTCATTCTTATTTATTGGATACTTTAACGAGAGGTAAAGAAATATGCCGCAAATGAAACTGAATGTGACCGGAATGGCCAGCAAAGAAGATTCCCGCAAACTGATCGCCAAAGCCGAGGAAGTGGCAAACGTGCGCATGGTGAACGCCAACTTTGAAACCGGCGTCGTCGTCGTTACCCACGCCGAGGGCATGGACGTCGAAGCCGTGAAAAAAGCCATCACCGACGCAGGTTTCGCCGTCGCCTGATGCCGCCGCACAAACAGGCCGTCTGAAAACGTTTTTTCAGACGGCCTTTCTTTATTCCGCCGCCCGTTCTGCTAGAATCGCCGCTTCTTTTTTCCGTTTTTTCCGCCATGAATTCCCTCTTAGACAAACTCCAAGCCTACCCCTTCGCCCGCCTGCGCGAAGCCATGCAGGGCATCACCCCGCCCGCGCACCTCAAACCCGTCATGCTGCAAATCGGCGAACCCAAGCACCCCACGCCCGCCCTGATTACCGACGCACTCGCCGCCTCTGCCGCAGAATTTTCCCAATACCCGCTCACCGCAGGCCTGCCCGAGCTGCGCCAAGCCTGCGCCCGCTGGCTGGAACGCCGCTACGACGGCCTGCGTCTCGACCCCGAAAGCGAAATCCTGCCCGTGCTCGGCAGCCGCGAAGCCCTCTTTTCCTTCGTCCAAACCGTGCTCGACCCCGCCGCACACGATCGGCAGATTGTCGTCTGCCCCAACCCGTTTTACCAGATTTACGAAGGCGCCACCTTCCTCGGCGGCGGCGAAATCTATTTTGCCAACAGCACCCCGCCGCGCTTTCTGCCCGACTGGGATTCCGTTCCCGCCGACATCTGGCCGCACGTCAAAATCCTCTTCGCCTGCTCGCCCGACAACCCCAGCGGCAGCGTGATGAGCCTTGCCGACTGGCAGAAACTGTTTGCCTTGCAGGACAAATACGGCTTCGTGATCGCCGCCGACGAATGCTATTCCGAAATCTATTCCGACCAAAAACCGACAGGCGCCTTGCAGGCCGCCGCGCAACTTGGACGAAGCCGCAAAGGCATCGTCATGTTCACCAGCCTCTCCAAACGCTCCAACGCCCCCGGCCTGCGCTCGGGTTTCGTGGCGGGCGACGCCGATCTGCTGCGCCCCTTCCTGCTCTACCGCACCTACCACGGCAGCGCCATGAGCCTGCCCGTCCAGCGCGCCAGCATCGCCGCCTGGGACGACGAAGCGCACGTCGCCGAAAACCGCCGCCTCTACCGCGAAAAATTCGAGCGCGTCGTGCCCGTATTGCGGCAGGCGTTTGACCTTGCCGTGCCCGAAGCCTCGTTTTACATCTGGCTCAAAGTGCCCGACGGCGACGATTTGGCCTTCACGCAAAAACTGTGGCGCGAAGCCGCCGTGCAGGTGCTGCCCGGCCGCTTCTTCGCCCGCGACACGGCCGACGGCAACCCCGGCCGCGGCTATGTGCGCATCGCCCTCGTCGCCCCGCTCGAAGACTGCCTCGAAGGCGCGCGCCGCATGGTGGAACTCTTCCGACGCCGCGACGCATGAGGCCGTCTGAAAAAATTCTCCGCAACCCGCCTGCCGCGCCTGTCTGCGAAACGGCGTGCGGCATAAAAAACGGCAAAGGCCGTCTGAAAAAGCCCCATGCTTTTCAGACGGCCTTTACACATCCCGCCCTTTTCCGCTATTTTCCACTCCCACACCACCTACCCTACCCTGCGGACAACATGAAAAAAATCACAGCCGACAACCTTCCCGCCCTTCTGGCCGCCGCCCTGTCCGAAAAAGACATGTCCTACATCCTCAACGCCATCGTCCAATTCCTGCGCGACGGCGGCGTCAAACGCGCCTCACAGCGTTTCGACATACTGCTGGATGCCCTGCGGCAGAACCCCGAACTGGCCGAAACCTTCGGCACGCAGTTCCACCGCTGGCTCGCCAGTATCCACATCTACCCCGCCCTCGTCGGCCTGGGCATCTTCTCGCGCAGCGGCTTCGCCCGCGAAATGGGCATCCGCATCTACGAGCGCTTCATGCCTTCTTTCAAAGATTTGAACAACCTGCGCGACGTCTTCCTCTACCTTTTCCACTCGCAAAACGACGAAAAATGGCTGCAAACCGTCAGCCTGCACCAATGGCTGTCGCTCTACGACATCCTCGGCCGCCACAGCGAAGCCGCCGCCTTTCAGACGGCCTCCCGCCACCTCGAACAAGCGCGGCTGCACGCCCTCGAAATGCTCTCCATCTGGGTGGCCGCCGAAGAACTCGAGCCCGAATTCACCCGCCTCGAACCCAAGCTGATGGAAGTCGATTCCGCCTTCGTCGCCCTGCATCAGGAAATCAGCCGCCTCGTCGCCCACTACCGCAGCGGCCAAACCGAACACTACGACACCGCCCACATCGCCGTGATGATGGAACAATGCCGCGCCCAAGTCGAACGCCTGCGCCGCAAAGGCACGGGCGCGGGCGCGGGTTCGTCGGTCAAAGTCGCCCACCTGCTCGAGCGCCTGTCGCAAACGCTAGACCGCCTCACCGTCCTGCTCGACATCCAAACCGCGCCCGACGAAAAAGAATGCCGCCGCCACTGCGTGCGCCTGCTCGAATCGCTCACCACCGCCGCCGTCGAACAGCACAGCACCACCCTCCTGCGCCGCCGCAGCATCAATATGCTCGCCAAAAGCATCAGCGAAAACACCAGCGGCCACGGCGAACACTACATCACCCGCAACAAACGCGAATACTTCGCCATGCTCGCCTCCGCCGCAGGCGGCGGCGTCATCATCGCCCTGATGGCCGGCAACAAAATCCGCATTACCGGCCTCGGCCTCGGCGACTTCACCACCGCCTTTCTCGCCGGACTGAACTACGGCATCGGCTTCATGTTCATCCACATCGTCGGCTGCACCGTCGCCACCAAACAGCCCGCCATGACCGCCGCCCGCATCGCCGAACACGTCGAACACAAAGCAGGCGCCCGCGCCGTCGAAGGCAAACTAGCCAAACTCCTCATCGACGTCGCCCGCTCGCAGGCCGTGGCCGTGTTCGGCAACGTCGTCGCCGCCGTTATCGTCGCTTCCCTCGCCGCCGCCGCCGTTTCCGCCCGCACCGGCGCACCCATGCTCGACGCCCACGGCGCCGCCTACCAGTTCAAATCCCTGCAACCCTTCACCCAGCCCACCCTCTGGTATGCCGCCATCGCAGGCGTGTGGCTCTTCTGCTCCGGCATCATCTCGGGCTTCTACGACAACCGCGCCGACTACCTCAACCTGCGCCGCCGCCTCACCGTCCAGCCCCTGCTCAAACGCCTGCTGCCCCTGCGCCTGCGCGAATGGCTGGCCGACTACCTCCACCGCCACTACGGCTCGCTGGCGGGCAACTTCATCTTCGGTATGCTGCTGGGCATGACCGGCTGGTTCGGCCACCTGCTCGGCCTGCCGCTCGACATCCGCCATGTTGCCTTTTCCTCCGCCAACCTCGGCTACGCCGCCGTCAGCGATCACAGCGGCTTCCTCTACTTCCTGCTCAACCTCGCCTTCGTCCTGATGATAGGCGCGGTAAACCTCGTCGTCAGCTTCTCCCTCGCCCTCACCGTCGCCCTGCGCTCGCGCGGCACCCGCATCGAAAGCCTGTCCAAACTCATCGACACCCTGTGGCTGCAAATCAAAGCCAACCCCCTCAACCTCCTCTTCCCCGTGCAGCCCCCCGCCGCCGCAGGCGGAAACGGAAACGGCGGCGGCGCAAACGGCAAAGCCAAAGAATAGACAGAAAAGGCCGTCTGAAAGCCCCGAAACCCGTTTTCAGACGGCCTCCCGCCAAACACACAAAGGAAAACCCCATGAAACCCAGCTTCATCACCCTCGACGGCATCGACGGCACCGGCAAATCCACCCACCTGGCCACCATCGAAAACTGGTTTGCCGAACGAAACCTGCCCGTCCTCTTCACCCGCGAACCCGGCGGCACGCCGCTGGGCGAAGAGCTGCGCCGCCTCCTGCTCGACCCCGCAACAAAAGTCGGCCTACACACCGAAACCCTGCTGATGTTCGCCGCCCGCCGCCAGCACCTCGACGACGTTATCCTGCCCGCCCTCGCCAAAGGCATCCACGTCGTTTCCGACCGCTTCACCGACGCCACCTTCGCCTATCAGGGCGGCGGGCGCGGCATCCCCGCAGCCGACATCGCCGTTCTCGAAAACTGGGTACAGGGCAGCCTGCGCCCCGACCTCATCTTCATCCTCGACGTCCCCCTCGAAACCTCCTTCGCCCGCGTCTCGCAGGCACGCGAAAAAGACCGCTTCGAGCAGGAAGAAGCCGCCTTCTTCGCGCGCGTGCGCCAAAGCTATCTCGAGCGTGCCGCCGCCGACCCGCAACGCTACCGCGTTATCGACAGCAACCGCGACAAAAACCAAGTCCGCGCCGAAATCGAAAACATCCTGCAACAGCACTTTAAGGCCGTCTGAAAGCGCAGACTTGACCGCCGTCAGACCCGCCCCCGCGCATTTGGTTTATAGTGCCGCGTCCCCCACCCTTACCCGCAAACGCAAAGGAGCAAACCATGGAAACCGTAACCCTCGCCATCGGCGGCATGAACTGTGGCGGCTGCGTGAAAAACGTCACCCGCATCCTGCAAGGCGTGCCCGGCGTAGAAAGCGCCGAAGTCAGCCTGGAAGCAGGCAGCGCAACCGTGCGTTTCGACCCCGCCATAACGCAGCCGGCCGCCCTCGCCGCCGCCGTGGAAGACGGCGGCTTCGACGCTTCGCTGTAAACGTCTGCCCACGCCGTTTGCCTATATCATCGCCGCACAGCCCGCCACCGCGCTTTTTTAACCATGAAAACAACCGCCTTCGCCGCTTTTCTGCTGTCCGCCCCGCTCTTGGCCCAAGCCGCGCCGCTGCCCGAAGCGGTGGCGCACGAACTCGACGTGCTGGCCTCCGTCTGCCGCCTCTCGGGCGGGCGTCCCTACGGCTTCCGCCACGCCGTGGAAAAAGCCGATCTGAACGGCGACGGCATCGACGACTACATGCTGGACGACGGCGAATTCCAATGCTACGGCGGCAGCGGCATCTTCGGCAGCCGCAAAGGCGGCGGTGTCACCGTTTTCATCGGCCTGCCCGAAGGCGGCGCGGAAAAATCCTTTTTCCACGGCGCGTTCGGCTCCAAGCTCGACTATGCGGGCAGGCAGGCCAAAGCCTATATCGGCGTGGCCGGAACGCTGTGCGGCCAGACGCACGAAGAAGAAAAACGCAACGGCTACGAAAAATGCAGCCGCCCGCTCAAATGGAACGCGCAGGCGCGGCGCTTTGAAATCGACATGACGGTGAAACGCGCGCCGTGGTACTGACCTTGTTTGAGGCCGTCTGAAACCCTTTTCAGACGGCCTCAAATGCGTTTTATGCTACAATCGCTCGTTAAATTTTCTTTACGGAATCCCAGCCATGAGCTTGAAATGCGGCATCGTCGGCCTGCCCAACGTCGGCAAATCCACCCTCTTTAACGCGCTGACCCAGTCGGGCATCGAAGCGGCCAACTATCCTTTCTGCACCATCGAGCCGAACGTCGGCATCGTCGAAGTGCCCGACCCGCGCATGGACGCGCTGGCGAAAATCGTCAATCCGCAAAAAATGCAGCCCGCCATCGTCGAATTTGTCGACATTGCCGGCTTGGTTGCAGGCGCGAGCAAAGGCGAAGGCTTGGGCAACCAGTTCCTCGCCAACATCCGCGAAACCGACGCCATCGTGAACGTCGTGCGCTGCTTTGACGACGACAACATTGTCCACGTCGCAGGCAAAGTCGATCCGATTGCCGACATCGAAACCATCGGCACCGAATTGGCGCTTGCCGACCTCGCCAGCGTCGAAAAAGCCATCGCCCGCGAAGAAAAACGCGCCCGCTCAGGCGACAAAGACGCGCAAAAACTGGTCGAACTGTGCAAAAAACTGCTGCCGCATTTGGACGAAGGCAAACCCGTCCGCTCTTTCGGCTTAGACGCGGAAGAACTCGCAATGCTCAAACCGCTGTTTCTGCTGACTGCCAAGCCTGCCATGTATGTGGGCAACGTTGCCGAAGACGGTTTTGAAAACAATCCGCACCTCGACCGCCTAAAAGAATTGGCTGAAAAAGAAAACGCCCCCGTCGTCGCCGTTTGCGCCGCGATGGAGAGCGAAATCGCTGAGTTGGAAGACGACGAAAAAGCCGAGTTCCTCGCCGAAATGGGCTTGGAAGAACCCGGCCTCAACCGCCTGATCCGCGCCGGTTACGACCTCTTGGGCCTGCAAACCTACTTCACCGCCGGCGTCAAAGAAGTCCGCGCCTGGACCATCCACAAAGGCGACACCGCCCCGCAAGCCGCCGGCGTCATCCACACCGACTTCGAACGCGGCTTTATCCGCGCCCAAGTCATCGCCTACGAAGATTTCGTCGCGCTCGGCGGCGAAGCCAAAGCCAAAGAAGCGGGCAAAATGCGCGTGGAAGGCAAGGAATATGTGGTGCAGGACGGCGATGTGATGCACTTTTTGTTTAACGTGTAAACAGCAAGGCAGAGGCCGTCTGAAAACCTTTTCAGACGGCCTCAAAACGAGTTCCAAAAAGGATATACGCCATGAAAATCAGCAGTTTCGGCGAAGTATTGTGGGACGATTTTCCCGAAGGAAAAGTGCTGGGCGGCGCGCCGCTCAATGTTTTGGTGCGCCTGAGCGCGCTGGGCGCGGACTGCGCCATCGTCAGCAGGCGCGGCGACGACGCAGACGGCGAAGAACTGCTGCGCCGCATCGCCGCGAAAAACGTCGCCACCCATCTGATCCAAACCGACCCCGAACACGCCACCGGCCTGGTCAAAGTGTCCATCAACCACGACGGCAGCGGCTCCTACGACATCGTCTATCCCTGCGCCTGGGACAAAATCGCCGTCCCCGCCGAAGCCCTCGCCTACGTCGCCGACTCCGACGCACTGGTGTTCGGCAGCCTCTCCTCGCGCGACGGCACCGCCCGCGCCGCCCTGGACACGCTGCTGGATGCCGCCCGCTTCAAAGTGTTCGATGTCAACCTGCGCAAACCGCACTACCGCCCCGAGCGCGTGTGCGAACTGATGCGCCGCTCCGACCTGGTCAAACTCAACGACGACGAACTCTACGAGCTGGCCGCCGAACTCGGATCGCCCTACCACGGCCTCGAACAAAATCTGCACTACCTCGCCCAAGCCGTCGGCGCGCCGCACATCTGCGTCACCCTCGGCGCACACGGCGCAATTTACTACTGCAACGGCCAAACCCACGCCCACCACGGCTACCGCGTGCAAGTGGCCGACACCGTGGGCGCGGGCGACAACTTCCTCGCCGGCTTCGTCTATAAATTGCTGCAAGGCGCAAGCCCCGCCGACACCCTCGCCTGCGCCTGCGCCTGGGGCGCGCTCGCCGCCTCCCACCACGGCGCAACCCCCGAACTCTCGCTGGCCGACGTGGAAGAACTGATGCACCCCTCGGGCGCGCAACAGGCCGTCTGAAAAGCAAAGGCTACCTGAAAAAAGGCCGTCTGAAAGTTTGAAAGCTGGGTATTTCATTTAATGTATAAGGACTGAATTTTATGGAAAATAAATTTATACCGAGTTTTTGGAAAATGTCGCATGGATCAGAAGATTTTTCTTTTGAAGATTTGATTTACTATATTTCTAAAAATATCGTGATGATTAGCAAAAACACCAAATCAAAAGGTGGTTCTGCTGTTACTCAAGCTGACAAATTTGTTAAAGCCCCCATTGGCGATTATTTCTATCTTACTCATGGCAACAAAGGTATCTATCTTTTAGGCCAGTTTACAGGCCCGGCCAATTTTTTTGGCGACTCGGAAGGATGGATAGAGCGGCCTTATACTTTAATTAGGGCTTCAAAAAAATCTGGCAGCTATCAAGGCGAGCAAAAATGGTGGACTCCAAACCATAATTCCACATTCACAGAAGTACCAGAGAACGAACTTGAATTATTTGAGTATCTGATACTTGAACCCTATTTCGGCTTGAAATTAAAACCAAATTTAGGCTGAGCCGGCATCAGATAAATTTGGTTTTCAGACGGCCTTTTGCCGTCAGCCAAAAGGCTACCTGAAAACCCATTCAAGGAAACCCCATGACCTCCATCATCCAAGACCTCCAATCGCGCGGTCTGATCGCGCAAACCACCGACATCGCCGCGCTCGACGCGTTTCTCACCGAAAACAAAATCTCGCTTTACTGCGGTTTCGACCCCACCGCCGACAGCCTGCACATCGGCCATCTTTTGCCTGTGTTGGCCTTGCGCCGTTTCCAACAGGCGGGGCATACGCCCGTGGCTTTGGTGGGCGGGGCCACCGGCATGATCGGCGACCCGAGTTTCAAAGCGGCCGAGCGCAGCCTCAATTCCGCCGAAACGGTGAAAGGCTGGGTGGCCAGCATCCGCGCACAGCTTGAGCCGTTTTTGAGCTTCGAGGGCGGCAACGCTGCGATTATGGCCAACAACGCCGACTGGTTCGGCGGCATGAACTGCCTCGATTTTTTGCGCGACATCGGCAAGCATTTTTCCGTCAACGCCATGCTCAACAAAGAATCGGTGAAGCAGCGCATCGACCGCGACGATGCGGGCATTTCGTTTACCGAGTTTGCCTACGCGCTCTTGCAGGGCTACGATTTTGCCGAGCTGAACAAACGCCACGGCGTGCGCCTGCAAATCGGCGGCTCCGACCAATGGGGCAACATCACAGGCGGCATCGACTTGGCACGCCGCCTGAACAAAGCCACCGTTTACGGCCTGACCCTGCCGCTGGTTACCAAATCCGACGGTACCAAGTTTGGCAAAACCGAAGGCGGCGCGGTGTGGCTGAACGCGAAAAAAACCTCGCCCTACCAGTTTTACCAATTCTGGCTCAAAGTGGCCGATGCCGACGTATATAAATTCCTGAAATACTTTACTTTCCTGAGCGTGGAAGACATCGATGCCATCGAAGCGAAAGACAAAGAGAGCGGCACCAAACCCGAAGCACAACGCATCTTGGCCGAAGAAATGACCCGCCTGATTCACGGCGAAGAAGCCCTAAAAGCCGCACAGCGCATTTCCGAAAGCCTGTTTGCCGAAGACCAAAGCAGCCTCACAGAAAGCGATTTCGAGCAGCTTGCGCTTGACGGTTTGCCCGCGTTTGAAGTTTCAGACGGCCTCAACGTTGTCGAAGCGCTGGTTAAAACCGGCTTGGCGCAGTCCAACAAAGAAGCACGCGGTTTTGTGAACAGCAAAGCCGTGATGCTCAACGGCGCGGCCGTCGAAGCCAACAACCCCAACCCGCCCGCCGACAAGCCCGACGATGCCTATTTGATTACCGACGCGCACAAACGCTTCGGCAAATACACCATCCTCCGTCGCGGCAAACGAAATCACGCGCTCTTGGTGTGGAAATAAAAGCCTGATGCGTTAAAAGGCCGTCTGAAAAACATATTGCGCGTGTTTGCACGGACACAAAAAAGGCCGTCTGAAACCTCCAAATTGGGTTTTCAGACGGCCTTTTGCCTTATCTCAATCAAAGCAGCTTACGGTTTGCGGTTTTCCAGCGCAGCTTTGACAAACGCGCTGAACAGCGGGTGGCCTTTGCGCGGGTTGGAGGTGAACTCGGGGTGGAACTGGCAGGCGAAGAACCACGGGTGTTCTCCCTGCGGCAATTCGATGGTTTCGACCAAACGCTCGCGGCCGACGGATACGCCGCCGATAACCAGACCGGCTTTTTCCAAAGCCGGAACGTAATTGTTGTTGACTTCGTAGCGGTGGCGGTGGCGTTCGCGGATGTGTTCCGAGCCGTAGATGCGGGCGGCGAGGCTGCCGGGTTTGAGTTCGACATCTTGTGCACCCAAGCGCATGGTGCCGCCCAAGTCGGCGGATTCGTCGCGCGTTTCGACGCTGCCGTCGGCGGTTTGCCATTCGTCAATCAGGGCGACAACGGGCGCGGCGGCTTTGAGGTCGAACTCAGTGGAGTTTGCGCCTGCCAAACCGGCTACGTCGCGGGCGTATTCGATGAGCGCAATCTGCATACCGAGGCAGATGCCCAGATAGGGAACGTTGTTTTCACGCGCATAACGCACGGCGGCGATTTTGCCTTCCACGCCGCGCGAGCCGAAGCCGCCGGGCACGAGAATCGCGTCTATGTCTTTGAGCGCGGATACGTCGCCGTTGTTTTTTTCGATGCTTTCGCTGTCAATAAAGGTAATCTGCACGTCGGTTTCGGTGTGGATACCGGCGTGTCTGAGTGCTTCAATCAGCGATTTGTAGGACTCGGTCAAGTCTACATATTTGCCGACCATGGCGATTTTGACGGTGTGTTTGGGGTTTTTGATGGCGTGGACGATTTTTTTCCACGCGGTCAGATCGGCCTGCTGTACGTTGAGCTGAAGCTGCTCGGTGATAATTGCGTCGATGCCTTGGTTGTGCAGCATTTCGGGGATTTCGTAAATGCTTTCGGCGTCGTAGCTGCCGACCACGGCGCGCTCTTCCACGTTGCAGAACAGGGCGATTTTGCGACGTTCGTCTTCGGGCAGGATTCTGTCCATGCGGCAGATGAGTACGTCGGGCTGGATGCCGATTTCGCGCAATTCTTTGACAGAGTGCTGCGTCGGCTTGGTTTTGATTTCGCCTGCGGCGGCGATGTAGGGAACGTAGCTCAAATGCACAAACAGCGTGTTGCTGCGGCCGAGTTGGCTACGCATCTGGCGGATAGCTTCGAGGAAGGGCAGCGATTCGATGTCGCCCACAGTACCGCCGATTTCGACAATGGCCACGTCGTAGCCTGCCGCGCCTTCGTGGATGCGGCGTTTGATTTCGTCGGTAATGTGCGGAATCACTTGAACCGTGCCGCCCAGATAGTCGCCGCGCCGCTCTTTCATGATGACGTTTTCGTACACCTGGCCGGTGGAGAAGCTGTTGCGGCGGGTGAGTGTGGCGTTGATGAAACGCTCGTAGTGGCCTAGGTCGAGGTCGGTTTCCGCGCCGTCGTCGGTTACGAACACTTCGCCGTGTTGGAACGGGCTCATGGTGCCGGGATCGACGTTGATATACGGATCGAGCTTGAGCATGGTCACGTTCAGGCCGCGCGATTCGAGGATGGTGGCAATAGAAGCGGCGGCGATACCTTTACCAAGTGAAGATACGACGCCGCCGGTTACGAAGATGAATTTAGTCATGATGATACCGCTTTGTTGGAATGCGCGATTTTAGCGTTTCCCGCCTGATGCCGCAATAACGCCGGGGCTGTTGACATTTGGAGTGAGGCCGTCTGAAAAGGGTTTCAGACGGCCTCTGCCTTCCTATTCGCTGTCGCTGTATCCGCGCAGGTAGCGGATGCGTTCGCGGGTTTGGCGGGTGTCGCATTGCAGGCGCAGGTATTCGGCCTGTTCGGGGCTGTCGGCCTGCGCGGCGGCGCGGCGGCAGTTGGCGGTTTTGCGGTTGATCCATTCGCGCTGCTCGTCTTGCAAGCCTTGTTGGACGGTGGGATCGAGGTTGCGCCAGAGGGCGTTGATTTCGCTGTCGGCCGCGCGGTGGTCGCCTTTGGCGCGGTCGATTTCGTCGTCGGACACGGCGGGCTTGGCGGCTTCTTCGTTACGCAGCGGCGGGGTCAGTACTTCGGGCGCGGGGGCGGCGTTGTCGGCAGCGGCAGACGCGGCCTGCGGCTCTGACGCGGGTTCTTCGACGATTTCGATTTTGCCGCCGCTTTTTGCCATTTTCAGCGCGTCTTCGAGCGAAACGGCTTTGCCGTCTACCAGCAGTAGGCTTTTGATGCCGTAGGGCAGGAGTGCGCCCGAGAGGGCATTGGCGGCAGCGGCCAGGCCGTTGTCGGCGTAGGTGACGGAGAGGGTTCCGTCTTCGGCGCGGGCGGGGGTGTATTTGAGGGTTTGTGTGAACGTGCCGCTGCCGTTGTAATTCAGGCCGCTGCCGAGGATGCGTTCGGCGACGACTTTGTCGAGCGGCTTGTCGCCGTAAATCAGCGGGGCGTTGGTATGCGCGGTTTTCAGGCTGTCGGCGGGCAGGGTGACGTTCAGCGCGGCTTGGCAGAAGGGGCGCGTGCTGCTGTTGTCCTGCTGCGGGTTATCGAGGGAGAAGGTCATTTGCGCGGCGGCGGCGATGACTTTGTCGGCATCGACAAACTGGCGCACGTCGTTGCGCGCGAAGGTCTGCGCCTGCTCGCGCACGCTCTGCTGCAAGGTGTTTTGGATGTTTTGCAGCACTGCCGGGTCGGCGCAGGCCAAATCGGCAGGTTGGGGCTCTTCTTTTTTGCCGCAGGCGGCCAAGAGGCAGACGAGCGCGGCGGCGGAGAGAAGGGGGCGGACGGATGCGGTCATTCGGATTCCTTTCTTTGGGAACGGAGGTTTTTCAGACGGCCTAAGCGTTTGGCTGCGGGAGGCCGTCTGAAAAAGACGGGGCATCATAGCAAAAGCACCCGTGCAGGTTAAGCTGCGGCGGGTGCTTTTTCGTGCGCTTTACAGATTATTTCTTCAGGAATTCGACGAAGCCGGTCAGGATGGCGGCGTTGATGAGGTCGACGAAGAAGGCGCCCACCATCGGCACAATCAGGAAGGCTTTGTGCGAGGGGCCGAAGCTTTGGGTGATGGACTGCATATTGGCGACGGCAGTCGGCGTTGCCCCGAGACCGAAGCCGCAGTGGCCGGCGGAGAGGACGGCGGCGTCATAATCGCGTCCCATCACGACGTAGGTGACGAAGGTGGCGTAGAGAATCATCACTACGGTCTGCACGGCCAGGATGATAGCCATCGGTCCGGCCATGCCTGCCAGCTGCCACAGTTTCAAATCCAACAGGGCGATGGCGAGGAACAGCGACAGTGAAGCGTTGCCAAACACGTCTACGGCGCGGTCGAACATATTCATTTTGAAGCCGATGGTCAGGATGTTGCGCAGCACGACGCCGGCAAACAGACACCAGACGAATTTCGGCAGGTCGTAGAAATATTCTTTGTCGTAGCCGTCGACGATTTCGGCAAAGGCCAGACAGGCGGCGAACATCGCCAGCGTTTCCACGGCGGAGTCGGCGGTAATCAGGCGCACTTTGTCGTGGTTTTCAAACACGTCGTCGGCACGGTTGTCTTCCTGCACGGTATCGCGGTCGATCTGCGCCCTGCCCTGTTTGTTAATCAGGCGGCGGGCAACGGGGCCGCCGATCAGGCCGCCGAAAACGAGGCCGAAGGTGGCGGCGGCGATGCCCAGGCCGGTTGCGCCGACAAAGCCGAATTTCTGCTCAAAAGTCGGCCCCCACGCGCCCGCCGTGCCGTGGCCGCCGGTAAGCGTAATCGAACCGGCAATCAGGCCGAGCAGCGGGTCTTGTCCCAAAGCGGAAGCCAGGCCGACGCCGACGGCGTTCTGCACAAGGATGAACGCGCCCACGACAAGGGTAAACACCACCAGCGGCACCCCGCCCGCTTTCAGGCGCGAGAAGTCGGCGCTCAGGCCGATGGAGGTGAAGAAAATCAGCATGAAGGCGGTTTGCAGCGATTTGTCGAACTGGAAGCTGACGCCGTAAACCGAGTGGAGCACGGTCAGCACCAGCGCGGCCAACAGGCCGCCCGACACCGGTTCGGGGATGTTGAAGTCTTGCAGAAATTTGATTTTTTTCACCATCAGTCTGCCGATCAGCAGCACGATAGTGGCGGCAATCAGGGTGTAATAGCCGTTGAAAACCCATGCGTTGTCTTGCATAAATGCTCCTCTTCGTTTGCGTAAAGCTAAAATATGTTAAGGCGGGCAATATTAAGGGCAAGCGCGGTGCTTTGTCAAAACCGCTGCCTCGGGCGGCAGGCTCGGGATGCGGAAAGGCCGTCTGAAAACGGCGCCGGCTGCGGGGCAGACGGTTTTCAGACGGCCTTTTCGGTTTGGCGGCCTTAGTGTGTTGGCAATCAGCCTTGCGGCGCGGGCAGGGAAAGTTCGGGTTCGCCCAGCGTCAGGGCGCGCAGGCGCTGTTCCTGCGCGGCGGCTTCGTCGCCCGTTTTGTCGAAAACTTTGGCCAGCGCCAAACGCGCCTGCGGACTGTCATGTTCGGCGATGGCGGCTTCCAGATAACCCTGCGCCTTGCCCCAAAGCTGCCTGTTTTCGGCAAGTTGGCCGAGGGCGAGCAGGAGGGCGGCGTCTTTTTGGCGCGTTTTCAGCCAGCCTTCAGCGGCATCGAGCGCTTTGAGACGGTCTTTGTCGGCGAGGAATGAAGCGCTGCGCACGAAAGGCGGCAGCAGGTCGGCGCGGCCGTTTTGCGGATAGTGTTTTTCCACCCATGCGGCGGCGGCGGCATACAGGCCGAGGTTTTCGTATTTTTCGGCTACGGCGGCACACAGCGCGCCGTTTTTCATTTCGTCGGGAATCCGCTTCAAAACGCGTTTGAGGCCGTCTGAATCCGAGGCTTCGGCCAGCAGGCGGCGGTATGCCCAGTCGCGGTACTGCGCCGCTTCGTGCGGATTGGCGGCGTTTTGCTTTTGCAGATCGCCGACCTTGTCGAGCACTTCGGCGGCGTCGCCGTGGTCGAAGGCATAACGCAGCTGCAAACGCAGCAGGCGGGTGAGGCGCGGGCTGATTTTGGCGGCGGCGGCCAGGTTTTCTTCGGCGGCGGGGTAGTCGCGGCGGTTGAGCGCGTCTTCGGCCAGCATCAGGTAGCGCGAAAGCTGGGCGGCAGCGGGCAGCGCGGCGATTTCGTGGAGGTAGCGGTCGCGCAGCGCGGCGTCGTTCATGCGGTCGGCAGCATGGGCGGCAATCATCAGCGCCAGCGAGCGGCTTTCGCCCGCTTCTTTGTTGGCGAGGACTTTGGCGGCTTCCTGTTCGGCTTTCTGGTATTTGCCCTCGAAATAGGCCAAACCGGCGGCGTTCAGGTTGCTGCCCGCTTTGCGGCCTTTGCGCGCGGTGCCGAAGCGTTGCAGGCGGGCGGGCACGTTAAACAGGCCGCCCAAAAGCTGGATAACAATGTAAAGCAGCACCACGGCCACAATCAGCGCGGGCACGAAGAGTTTCAAATCGACGCGTGCCAGCGTGTTGCCGACGGCGAAATAGACGTTGCCGCCGAACATGGTGGAGGCTACCGACAGGGCGACGCCTGCGGCGAAGAGGACGATTAACCACAGCAGCGCTTTCATGCCGCACCGCCTTTCGCTTTGGCCGGCTCGGCAGCTTTGGGCGCGGCGGGCTTGGCGTCTTTATTGCCGCCCTCGGCCGGTTTGGCGGTTTTTTCAGACGACTTCTCGGCCGCTTTGTCTCCCGCCTTGTCGGCTTTCGGCGCTTCCTGCGTTTTGGCTTCCTGCGCTTTTTCAGACGGCGCGGCAGGAGCGGAGGCGGGCTGCGCGGCTGCTTCGGAAGCGGCGGTTTCGGCTTTTTCAGACGGCGTTACGGCGGAGGCGGGTGCTTCCTGCGGCGCGGTTTTGACATCGTCCAAGCGCACGGCAACCGTGCCGCGCACGGTGTCCTGATAGGTACGCACGGCGGCCAAGCTGGCTTTGAGCGACTCGTTCGACACTTGGCGCATATCGAGCGATTTGAGGTCGGACAATTCTTTCAGCCAGGCCTGCGTGGCGGGCGAGCGGCTGTCGAAATACTGCTTCACCGCCGCTTCGGCCGCGTTCAAATCGCTCAGGAACACTTCGCCGTTGTGCTGCATCAGGGCGATGCGGGCATCGAGTAGGCGCAGGCGCAGGTTTTCGCGCACGAAATAGGCCTGGTCGGGCGCGAGCAGCATGGCGTCGCTGCTGTCGAGCCTGCGCACTTCCACCAGCCTGCCCAGCTCGGTCAGGGTTTTGCCCCATGTGCGCCGCCACCATGAAGCGTTCGGGTCGTCCTGCGGTTCGGGTTCGGCGCGTCCCGGCTGCAAGGTGCTTTCCAACACCAGCGGCATGCCCGACACGGCGGCTTCGAGGCGGTCGAGGCGCAGCGCGGTGCCCGAAACGTCGAGGTACGGGCGGTTTTTCAGCGCCGCCAAATCGCTGCTGACGGCCTGTTTGATCGGCAGCAGGTCGGCCTGGTCGAAGCGGCTCAGGCGGCTTTCGATGTTTTCCAACACGGCCACCGCCACCGGCACGTTGCCCGAGAGCAGAAGCTGCTGCGAAGCCATGTTCAGCGTGGCTTCGGTTTCGTCCACCAGCCAGTCGGCGCGGCTGCGCAGCAGCTCCTGATAGGCGCGGGAGGTGTTGTCGATGCGCTCGCGGTCGGCTCTCTGGCCGTCTGAAAGCTGCATCAGCGCAGCGGCCAGCTCGGCCTGGCGGCGGTTGTTTTCCTGCAAGATTTTGGCGTTTTCGCTCTCGCCGACGGCGGCCTGGTCGATTTTCTGCGCGAAGGCCATTTCCTGCATTTTCAGCACGTTTTGTCCCTGCACGAACAAAAAGCCGCTGGCGCCGACGGCCAGCAGCGCCAGCACCAGCGCGCCTGCGGCCAGGCCGCGGCCGCCGCTTTGGCGGATAACGACGGGGGCAGGGGCGTTTTGCGCACCCGCAGCGGCAGAAGCGCTTTCAGACGGCCTGTTTTCGTTTAGGCCGTCTAAAAGCGCTGTGTTCGGGGTTTCGGGCTGAGCGCCGTTGCCGGCGGGGGTTTTATCGGTTTCTTGTCCGCTCATCGGTTTGCTCCGTGTATCGGTTTAAGGTGTCGGCATCGAGCGATTCGATCACTGCGATGTGCTGTGCGCCCGCCGCGTAAAGGGCTTCGGCGACGCGTTTGTGGTGGGTGAAGTATAGCAAGGATTGCAGCATTTGCCTAAACGGCGGCGGCACGCCTGCGAAGAGGCCGCGCACCGCTTCACCCGAGGCAACCCATGCCGCGTCGGGCCGGGCGGCGGCCACGGCAGGCCAATCTATCGCGGCAGGCCGTCTGAAATACACTTCGGCGGCGCTCACGGAAAACCCGCGCCGCCGCAGCCCGTCGGCGAGCCATTCGCGCCCGCCATTTCCGCGCACAATCAGGATTTCTGCGCCGCGCGGCAGGGTGTCCCACACGCCCATCCGCAGCACGGCTTCGCTGTCTCTGCCGTCGGCGGGGGCGAGCACGGGGTGCGGGCAATAAGTTTGCAGGGCTTTGCGGCTGGCCTCGCCGACGGCAATCTGCACGATGCGGCCGTCTGAAAAATCCACATGCGGCGCGGCGGCGGCCACGGCGGAGGGGCTGACCCAGAACACGGCGGCGGCCGTCTGAAAACGCGCGGGCAGCGCACGCAGGGCGGCGGCATCGGGTTCGATCAGGAAGGGGGCGGCAACGATGCCGCGCCAGCCCACGGCGGCGCAGGTTTGCAGGTCGGCGGCGGCCTGTTCGGGCGGGCGGACGATCAGAAGGGTTTTCATGGCGGATGGAGGTTGGATGGGAGAGGGCATCAGGCCGTCTGAAAGAGGCCGTCTGAAACACGGGAACCTGTTTCTGAAACCTGTTTCTGCGGGGCGACGGCGCTGGGTTCGGCGGGCGTTTAATCCTGTTTTTGCGCCTGTTCGGCCAGCACGGCGTCGATCAGGGCTTCGGCGTCCTGTTCGGCCAGGCGTTTGGCGACGGCGCGGCCGAGGGCGTCGGCGTAAGCGGCGGGGGCTTGGGCGGCAGCTCGGATGATAACCGAGCCGTCGGGGTGGCCGACAAGGCCGCGCAGGGTGAGCGTGCCGTCGTCTTCGGTGCAGTAGGCGGCCAGCGGGATTTGGCAGCTGCCGCCGAGGGCGCGTGCCAGGGCGCGTTCGGCGGTAACGCAGGCGGCGGTGGCGGGATGGTTAAGGGGGGCGAGGACGGAGATAAGGTCGGTGCGGTGCGCGGCGGTTTCGATGCCGAGCGCGCCTTGTCCTGCGGCGGGCAGGCTGTCGGCGGGGCTGAGGATTTCGCGGATGCGGCCGTCGAGGCCGAGACGTTGCAGTCCGGCGGCGGCGAGGATGATGGCGTCGTAGTCGCCGTTGTCGAGTTTGGCGAGGCGGGTCTGCACGTTGCCGCGCAGGGGTTTGATAAGTAGCTTGGGGTATTTGGCACGCAGCTGGGCTTCGCGGCGCAGGCTGGATGTGCCGACAACGGCGCCTTCGGGCAGCTCGGCGAGGCTGTTGTAACGGTTGGAGACGAGGGCGTCGAAAGGGCTGGCGCGCTCGCCGATGGCGGCGAGCGCGAAGCCGTCGGGCAGCTCCATGGGCACGTCTTTTACCGAGTGGACGGCCAAGTCGGCGCGGCCGTCGGCCAGGGCTTGTTCGAGTTCTTTGACGAAAAGCCCTTTGCCGCCGACTTTGGACAGGGTGCGGTCGAGGATTTGGTCGCCGCGCGTGGTCATGCCGAGGATGGTGATGTCGCAGGCGGGATAGAGGGCTTTCAGACGGCCTTTGATGTGTTCGGCCTGCCACATGGCGAGGGCGCTTTCGCGGCTGGCGATAACGAGTTTTGCGGGTGCGTTCACGGGTTGTCCTTGCTGTGGGAAATGCGGCGCAGTTTAACAGAATCAGGCCGTCTGAAAAAAAGCGGCGGGGCGTTTTCAGACGGCCTTGGGGCGGCGGCGCTGTGCTCAGGCGCTTGCGGCGGCGAGGGTGATTTTGGGCGTGTAGAGCATGTCGAAGGTGGGCTTGTTGATGAGGTCGGAGAGGGTGAATTTGTCGAGATGATCGAGAAAGGCTTTGCCCGCGTCGTTGAGCACGGCGGTGAGCAGGCAGCAGGAGGTGAGCAGGCACTGGTTGCCCGCACCCATGCATTCGACCAGCTTCATCGGCTCCATATGGCGGACAACGTCGCCGATGCGGATGAGCTCGGAGCGCCGCCGCAACCGCAGGCCGCCGCCTTTGCCGCGCACGCTTTCAAGAAAACCGCCTTTTACGAGGGCGGTAACGACTTTCATCAGATGGCTTTTGGAGATGCCGTAGACTTCGGCGATGGAGGAGATGTTGACCAGGTCTTCGTTGTTCACTGCAGCGTAGGCCAAAACGCGCAGCGCGTAGTCGGTTTGTTGGGTCAGGTACATGTTGCCAGCGCAATGTTAAAGTTTCATAATATGTGCAACATTATACACAAACCGCCCGCAGCCGTAGGACAAAAACAATGAAACGCCACCCTGCCCTCATCCCCCTGTCGCACGAGCACCACCACACACTCGCCCTGTGCACGCGCATCCTGCGCCATCCCGAAACCGACCATTCCGCCGACATCAACGAACACTACATCGACTTGGAAAAACACTTCGTCCACGAAGAAACCATGTTCGCCCCGCTGTGGGACAAACTCGGCCGCGACGACCTGCGCGGCCGCTTCGAAGCCGAACACGCCGAATTGCGCGAAATGCACGTTTCCCCCGACTACACCAACCCCGCCTGGAACGTAAAATTCGCCACCCTGCTGCGCGATCATGCCCGTTTTGAAGAGCGCGAACTCTTCCCCGCCGTCGAAACCCTGCTGCCGCCCGCAGAATGACAAAAAGGCCGTCTGAAAAAACGGTTTGAACCCGTTTCAGGCGGCCTCAAACACGAAAAACCAAACCACAAGAAAACACACCGCCATGACCTTCTCCAAACACCCCGTCTGGGCGATGGCCTTCCGCCCGCTCTACTCCCTCACCGCCATCTACGGCGCCATCTCCGTCCTCCTCTGGGGCTTCGGCTACCAAGGCACTTCCGCCCTGCCCGGCTTCTTCTGGCACGCCCACGAAATGATTTGGGGCTACGCCGGCGGCGTGGTCGTCGCATTCCTGCTCACCGCCGTCGCCACCTGGACAAAACAGCCGCCCGTCGGCGGCGGCAGGCTGATTCTGCTTGTCTCCTGCTGGCTGCTGGCACGCCTCTTCTCCTTCATCCCGCAAACCGCCCTCCTCTCCGGCCTCTGCGGCACCGCCTTCTACTGGCTCGCCGCCTACTACATGGGACAATCCGTCTTCGCGGCCAAAAGCAGCCGCAACTACATCGCCGTTGCCGCCCTCGTTCTGATGGGCATCACCGTCGCCGCCTTCCACACCGCCCTATACATGGGCAACAGTGCCAACCTGCAGCAAAACCTGTTTGCCGGACTCGTCATGGTCGCCGGCTTTATCGGCCTGATCGGCTCGCGCATCATCGCCTTCTTCACCTCGCGCCGCCTCAACACCCCGCAGCCCGCCTCGCCGCAATGGGCACTGGTCGCCCCCCTCGCCCTGCCCATGCTGATGGCCGCACTGATGACCGCCCGCGCCGCCCTGCCCGTCGCCGCCCTCTGCGGCATCGCCTGCGGCATCCTCGGCCTCGTGCAGACCGTGCGCTGGTGGGCGAAAGGCACGGCCAAAGAGCCCCTGTTGTGGACGCTGCACGCAGGCTACGCCGCCACCGCCCTCGGACTGATTGTGATGGGCATCGGCCAATGGCAGCCGCAGCTGATGAGCGCGGGCGTGCACTTCGTTGCCGTCGGCGGCATCGGCATGCTCACCGTCAGCATGATGACCCGCACCGCCCTCGGCCACACCGGCCGCAACCTCTACCCCGCGCCCAAACCCATGCCCACGGCCTTCTTGCTGATGCTCGCCGCCCTGCTTGTCCGCGTCCTCGCCGCCGTCATGCTCTACGTCAACCAAACCGGCTACCAACACAGCCTGCGCCTCTCCGCCGTCCTCTTTGCCGCATCCCTGCTCATCTACGCCTGGCGCTACACCCCCTGGCTGCTGCGCCCCCGCCTCGACGGCAAACCCGGCTGACCCGCCGCACTGCCGAAACAAAAGGCCGTCTGAAAGATTCAGACGGCCTTTTGCCGTTGCGGCACGGAAGATTGGCGGAACGGGACAAACGGGAGGCCGTCTGAAACCAAAAATCCCGCAGCACACCAAGCTCCCTCCCCTGCGCCCGCGCGGGGGAGGGTTGGGGAGAGGTGGCGATTCGTAGAACTGCATTTTCCGCCGCTACCCGCAAAAGTTGCCGCAGCGGCGCAAGCCCCCACCCTAGCCCTTCCCCGCGCGGGCGCAGTGGAGGGAATGCTGTTGTCCCGACAGATTTCAGAAACGTCATTCCTGCTCAAGCGGGAACGGCCTCAAAATCATCCTGAAAAGCCGAAAGGCCGTCTGAAAACGGGGATTCAGACGGCCTCTTGTCTTTTCAAACGGCCTATAAAACAGGTTCTCAAAACAGGCCGTAGAGCCACACGCCCAGCAGTGTCAGCACGATGGCGGCGGCGCAGCCGATTTTGGCGGCCGTGCCGACAATAAAGCCGACGAAGGCGCCGAGGCCGACTTTTCCCGCGCGCAAAGCTTCGCGGCGGGCGGCGAATTCGCCTGCGGCCGCGCCGAGCAGCGGGCCGAGCAGCAGGCCGGGGATGCCGAAGAAAGCTCCGGCGATACCGCCGAAAAACGAGCCCCACAGCGCTTCGCGGCTCGCGCCGGTGAATTTGGCGCCGAGCACGCCCGCGACGTAGTCGGTGGCCGTGCCGATGGCGGCGAGGATGCCGACGGCGGTAATCGTGCCGCCGCCTATCGTTTGGTAGCCGTCGGCATAACCGAGCAGCCACGCGCCCGCAAACATCAGTATCAGGCCGGGCAGCGCGGGATAAACCGTGCCGAACAGGCCGGCAATCAGGGCGGCGATGCCGAGGATAATCAGAAAAACGGTCATGGGTGTCCTTTCGGGCGGGAGGCCGTCTGAAACGGTTTCAGACGGCCTCAAACAAGGGTTTCAGACGGCCTCTTCGCGGCAGATTTGCAGGATTTCGCTGCCGTAGCGGGCGGTTTTTTCTGCGCCCATGCCGTGGATGGCGGCCAGGTCGTCTAGGGTTTGCGGCTGTTTGGCGGCGATGGCGCGCAGGGCGATTTTGCTGAGGATGCGGAAGTCTTCCTCGCCTTCGGCGGCGGCAGTGGCGGCGCACCATTGTGTCAGGCGGCGGGCGAGCTTGCGGCGGCGTTCGGCCTCGGGCGGGAGGCCGTCTGAAAAGGGGCGGCAGAGGGCGAGGATGTCGGCGCCGTAGCGTTCGGTGCGCACTTTGCCGAGGCCGTAAACGGCGGCGAGGTCGATGGTTTCGGCGGGCGGGTTGCGCGACAGGTCGTCTATGCTGTCGTCGGGGCAGACGGTGTGCAGGGCGGTGTTTTCGCTTTCGGCCTGACGCCGGCGCCATTGGCGCAGGGCGGCGGCCAGTTCGGCGGCGCGGGGGTTGCCGTCTGTGTCGTTAAGGCCGTCTGAAAGGGCGGGCGGCTCGGCGGCAAAGTTTGTTTCAGACGGCCTGCCGTTCTCCTGCGCGGCGGCGGTGACGGCGAGGATTTCGTCGCCGTATTTGTCGATTTTGGCCGCGCCCAGGCCGTAGATGTCGTGCAGGGCGGCGCGGCTTTGCGGTTGTTTTTCCACCAAATCGCGCAGGGTTTTGTCGCCGCAGACGACGTAGGCGGGCACTTCTTCGGCGCGGGCGCGTTCGAGCCGCCAGTGGCGCAGCGCCTGCCACAGGCGTTCTTCGCGCTCGGTGCGCAGCCAGGTGTCCTGCGGGCTGCGGGTGGCGGCTTTGTCGCGTTTGAGCGGGCGCAGCATGACGGTTTCGCTGCCTTTGAGCACGGGCACGGCGGCTTCGGTGAGGCGCAGGGCGTGGTAGTTTTGCGCGTCGGTTTCGAGGTAGCACAGGCCGATGCACTGGCGGATGATGCCGCGCCATTCTTTGTCGGACAAATCGGCGCCGATGCCGTAGGTGGAGAGGGTGTCGTGGCGGTTGTCGCGTATCCATTGGTCGGCTTTGCCGCGCAGGATGTTGATGATGTAGCCGGAGGAGAAGCGTTGTCCGGCGCGGTAGACGCAGCTGAGGAGTTTGCGCACGTTTTCGGTGGCGTCGAAGCGCACGGGCGGGTGCAGGCAGTTGTCGCAGTGGCCGCATGGTTCAATGGTTTCGCCGAAGTGGCGCAGGAGGGCGGCGCGGCGGCAGGCGGCGGTTTCGCACACGGCAAACATGGCGTCGAGTTTTTGCAGCTCGATTTGTTTTTGGAAGTCGTCGCCCGTGCCGGTTTGGATGCGCTCGCGCAGCAGGGCGTAGTCGTTGAGGCCATAGCACAGCCAGCTTTGCGCGGGCAGGCCGTCGCGTCCGGCGCGGCCGCTTTCCTGATAGAAGTGTTCGATGCTCTGCGGCATGTCGAGGTGGGCGACGAAGCGTACGTCGGGTTTGTCGATGCCCATGCCGAAGGCGACGGTGGCGACGATGGTGAGGCCGTCTTCGTGGGTGAAGCGGTGTTGGGCGGCTTCGCGCTGCGCCATGCCCATGCCCGCGTGGTAGGCGGCGGCGGGGATGCCGTTTTCGTTGAGGAAGGCGGCGGTGTCGTCGACTTTTTTGCGGCTCAGGCAGTAGACGATGCCGCTTTGCCCGGGCGGCTGCTGTTTGATGAATTGCAGGAGCTGTTTTTTGCCGCCGTTTTTTTCGACGACTTGGTAGTAGATGTTCGGGCGGTCGAAACCGGCGACGAATTCGCGGGCGTTTTCGAGTTTGAGATAGTGTTTGATGTCGGCGCGGGTTTCGGCGTCGGCGGTGGCGGTGAGGGCGATACGGGGAATATTGGGGAAGCGTTCGGCCAGAAGGCCGAGGCGGCGGTATTCGGGGCGGAAGTCGTGTCCCCACTGGCTGACGCAGTGGGCTTCGTCGATGGCGAACAGGCTGACGGGTGTGTGGTCGAGAAAACGCAGGAAACGCTCGGTAACAAGGCGTTCGGGCGACACATAAAGCAGTTTCAGACGGCCTTGGGCGATGTCTTCGGCAATCTGCCGCACGTCGTCGGGCGGCGTGCCGCTGTGTACCGCCGCGCAGTGCACGCCCGCCGCGCGCAGGTTGGCGACCTGGTCGTTCATCAGCGCAATCAGCGGCGACACAACAATGGCGACACCCTCGCGCATCAGCGCGGGAATCTGGTAGCACAGCGATTTGCCGCCGCCCGTGGGCATCAGCACCAGCAGGCTCTGCCCGCCCGCGAGCGTGTCGACGATTTCGGCCTGGCTGCCGCGAAAGGCCGGATAGCCGAACACACCGTTCAGAATCTCGAGCGCGCGCGGGTTGGACATAAAGCGTTTTCCGTTATAATGGGCGCGTTATTGTAAAGGCCGTCTGAAAGGATAGCAAATGAACGCAAAACGCACGCTCCGCCTTGCCGCACTGCCCGCGCTGGCGGCTTTTTTTCTGGCAGGCTGCCCGATGAACAACGTGCCGCAGGCCGGCGGCGACTGGCACAATATGGGCGAGGCGGGCAACGGCAACCTGATGCTGGCCGTCGATAAAAACAGCATCAAACGCAACGGCGCACTCGTCACCTTCCGCGACCGCAAAATCGTCGTCGACATGAAAAACGAGCGCTTTGTCAACGTTCCCGCCTACAAAACCGCCATCAGCACTTGGGAAATGCACTGCACCAACAAAACCTTCCGCCTCACCGCGTCCACGCTTTACGACGAAAAAGGCAAAATCATCTCCGACGAAAGCTACAGCGCCATCGACATCCGCCCGATGGCCGTGCCGCCCAATTCGCTTACCGACGAACAGCGCAAAATCGTCTGCGCGCCGTAAACCGCATTTTCGAGGAACATGAAATGAACATCCGCCTCCTGCTTCCCGTCCTCGCACTCACCCTCTGCGCCGCCGCGTCGGCCGAGCCCGCCGACGAACTTCTCAGCGCCCAGGCCGCCTTCCGTCAGGCGCTGTCGGAACAAAACACCGTCGACGCCAACCTCTCCGGCCTGCAACAGAAACTCGTCTCCGCCCAACAGCGCAAAGCCTCCGCCGAAGCCGACATCCAAGCCTACACGCAGCAGCTTGGCGAAGCGCAGCAGCGCAAGGCCGCCAACGATGCCGCCCTGCAACAGGCGGGCGAGCGCCTCAACGCCGCCTGGCAGGCCGTACACGGCAGCCGTTAGGCCGTCTGAAAGCAGCGCTTCAACGAAGTTAAAACGCCGATTAGCGCCACCCGAACCGTTTTGCCGGACACCAAGGCCGTCTGAAAGCGCGTTTGCAGCTTTTCAGACGGCCTTTTTCCTTTTCCGCTATAATCCGCGCCGCACACGGGTCGGACAGACAGTCGCCGCGTATCGCGTAAGGCATACGGGGAGGAAAGTCCGGGCTGCACAGGGCAGGATGCCGGCTAACGGCCGGGCGCGGCAACGCGACGGAAAGTGGAGCAGAAAGCAAAACCGCCGACGGCCGCTTGAAAAAGCGGCACGGGCAAGGGTGAAAAGGTGCGGTAAGAGCGCACCGTGCCCCTGGCAACAGGGCGCAGCAGGCCAAACCCCATCCGCAGCAAGACCAAACAGAACGCATTGACGCGGCCCGCCGAGCGTTCGGGTAGGTTGCTGGAGCGTATCGGCAACGGTGCGCCTAGAGGAATGACTGTCCGCGACAGAACCCGGCTTACCGTCCGACCCGCGTGCCCCATTCAGGCCGTCTGAAAACCCTTTCAGACGGCCTTCCCCAAACCGGAAACCGCAAAAACCCAAAGGAGCAAACCATGGAACTCGTCTTCATCCGCCACGGCCAAAGCCAATGGAACGCCAAAAACCTCTTCACCGGCTGGCGCGACGTCAACCTCAGCGAACAGGGCGTCGCCGAAGCGCAGGCCGCCGGACGCAAACTCAAAGAACAGGGCTACCGCTTCGACCTCGCCTTCACCTCCGTCCTCACCCGCGCCATCAAAACCTGCAACATCGTCCTCGAAGAATCCGACCAGCTCTACGTTCCGCAAATCAAAACATGGCGGCTGAACGAGCGCCACTACGGCCGCCTGCAGGGGCTCGACAAAAAACAAACCGCCGAACAATACGGCGACGAGCAAGTGCGCATCTGGCGCAGAAGCTACGACACCCTGCCGCCCCTGCTCGATGCCGACGACGAATTTTCCGCCCGTAAAGACCCGCGCTACGCCCACCTGCCCGCCGACATCATCCCCGACGGCGAAAACCTCAAAACCACCCTCGAACGCGTCCTGCCCGTGTGGCACGACCGCATCGCTCCCGCCGTTTTGAGCGGCAAACGCGTCCTCGTCGCCGCCCACGGCAACAGCCTGCGCGCCCTCGTCAAACACATCGAAGGCATCGGCGACAACGACATCATGTCCGTCGAAATCCCCACCGGACAGCCGCTGGTGTACAAACTCGACGACCAGCTCAACGTCCTCGAAAAATTCTATCTCTAACCCCGGGGGCTGTTGACAATCAGCCCCGGACCGTCTGAAAACGCCGCCGCGCCCTTTCAGACGGCCTCTTCCACCCACACCGCTCCCGTGCCGCCGCCCGCAGGCAAGAACGGAAACGGCCTTCACATTCCGCCATGCTGCTCGACTCCCGCCGCCAACTTGCCGAACTCGTCCGCCTTCTCGAAGAAAGCGGCCACCTCTTCGCCGCCGATCCCGCCCCGATTACCGAATCCCTGCGCCACAGCAGCCTCGGCACGGAAGAGCGCCTGCTGCGCCGCGCCGAACTGGCCGACCGCGACGGCCGCCTCGCCGACGCCCTGCAACGCAACCGCCAAGGCGTGTTCTGGCTGTGGGTTGTGACCGCCACCGCCCTCTTTTCCGCCGCCTTCTCCGCCACCTTCGTCCTGATGGACGAAAAAGGCCTCAACTTCTTCCTTATCCTTGCCGGCGTGCTCGGCACCAACACCGTCATGCTCGCCGTCTGGCTTGCCGCAACCGTCTTCCTGCGCGTCAAAACCCTGCTGCCCGTTTCCAGCCCCTCCACCTGGCTGCGCGGCCGCGACAGCGTCAACCAGGCCGTATTGCGGCTTTACGCAGACGAATGGCGCAAACCCGCCGTGCGCTGGCGCATCGGCGCCGCCTCGCACAGCCTCTGGCTCTGCACCCTCGCCGGCATGCTCGTCTGCATCCTGCTGCTGCTCACCGTGCGCCAGTACACCTTCAACTGGGAAAGCACCCTGCTCGACAACGGCGCGCTGGTGCAGACCGTCGCCGCCCTCGCCAAACTGCCCGCCGCACTCGGTTTCCCCGTACCCGACGATGCCGCCGTGCTGCAAGGCCGTCTGAACGGCAACGCCGCCCACGCCCGAGCCTGGGCAGGCCTGCTGATCGGCAGCATCCTCTGCTACGGCATCCTGCCGCGCCTGGCCGCCTGGGCAGCCTGCACCCTCCTCCTGCGCCGCGCCGCCGAAACCCTGCCGCTCGACAAACCGTATTACCAAAACATCATCCGCCAGTGGCAGAGCGCCGTAACAGATGCCGACAACGGCGGCGAACCCGCGCCCGCACCCCTGCCCGACATCACCTCCGACAACGGTGCGGCCAAATGGGCAGTAATGCTCGAAACCGAATGGCCCGACAAAGGCTGGTACAAAAACGTCCTCGGCCAAGACTGGCTCGACCAGGGCTGCGCCGACAGCCGCGACGCCGCAGCCGCCTTGCGCGAACGCCTCGCCGCCCAACCCGTCCGCCTGCTGATCGGCATCCGCGCCCACACCGTGCCCGACCGCGGCATCCTGCGCCAAACCGCCGCCCTCGCCGCCGCCGCGCAAGGCGGCGCCATCGTCCAGCTCTTGCAGCAGGATGCGTCCGGCAAACCGCTTTCAGACGGCCTCGAAGCCTTACTGCCGCAATGGCACGCCGCCCTCAACAGCCTCAACCTCCCGTGGCTCGACCCGCCGCACGCCGCGCAAAAACAACGCGCCCGCACGACGCAGAAGCACTGAACGGACAACGCGAAAAGGCCGTCTGAAAGCCCGGTTTCAACCAACCCGAACCTTTCAGACGGCCTCTGTGCATCCTGCCCATCACGTATGCCACACGCGGCAAACGAAAACGAAAATGCCCGCAAACTGCGGGCAAAATAAAAACCGCTTTGCGCGGCTCTGTTTCCGTATCTCTGTTTTATCGTCTGCTGTTTTATTCTGGTGCCCGGGAGAAGACTCGAACTTCCACACCCGTGAGGATACCAGCACCTGAAGCTGGCGCGTCTACCAATTCCGCCACCCGGGCAATCCGAATTTTTACAGCATCGTTTCAAAGCAAAGTGTTTGGTGCCCGGGAGAAGACTCGAACTTCCACACCCGTGAGGATACCAGCACCTGAAGCTGGCGCGTCTACCAATTCCGCCACCCGGGCTTTGCTTTAATATCCGTCTTGCGTTAAAGTAACGCCCGACCGAAAGGGCGCATTATATATCCCCATTAAGGAATGTCAATCAGAAAAATGAAGAAAAAAGCTAAACCTTTAAGCCTTCGGGAAAAAGACCCGTTTTTGGCACGCGAGCAGCAGCGCTACGAATTCCCCCTGCCCAGCCGCGAATGGATTATCGAAATATTGGAAAACGAGGGCGTGCCGCTGTCCATGCCCGCGCTGGCGGAAAAACTCTCCATCAGCGAAGCGGAATACGAATTTTTCGAACGCCGTCTGAAAGCGATGGCGCGCGACGGGCAGATTCTCATCAACCGCCGCGGCGCGGTGTGCGCCGGGCAGAAACTGGAGCTGGTCAAATGCCGTATCGAAGCGCACAAAGACGGCTTCGGTTTTGCCGTACCCGTCGACAAGCTGCCCAAACAGGCCGATTTCGTTTTATACGAACGGCAGATGCGCAACCTGATGCACGGCGACATCGTCACCGTCCGCCCCGCCGGCACCGACCGCCGCGGCCGCCGCGAAGGCGAAGTGCTCGACATCATCGAACGCGCGCAAACCGACGTCGTCGGCCGCTTCTACCTCGACCACGGCGTCGCCATCATGGAGCCCGAAGACAAGCGTCTCAACCGCGCCATCCTGCTCGAACCCGATTCCGTCGCCGCCCTCCAACCGCAGCAGGGACAAGTCGTCGCCGCCCGCATCGAAAGCTACCCGCACAACCACCAGCCCGCCGTCGCCCGCCTCACCGAAGTGCTGGGCGACTACGCCGACAGCGGCATGGAAATCGAAATCGCCGTACGCAAACACCGTCTGCCGCACGAATTTTCCGCCGCCTGCACCCAAGCCGCCGCCAAAATCCCCGACAAAGTGCGTCCCGCCGAGCGCAAAGGCCGCGAAGACCTGCGCAAACTGCCGCTGATCACCATCGACGGTGCCACCGCCCGCGATTTCGACGACGCCGTTTACGCCGAAAAACAAGGCCGCAACTACCGTCTGGTCGTCGCCATCGCCGACGTCAGCCACTACGTCCGCCCGGGCGAACCCATCGACCGCGACGCCTACGAACGCGCCACCAGCGTCTACTTTCCCCGCCGCGTTATCCCCATGCTGCCGGAAAACCTCTCTAACGGCATCTGCTCCCTCAACCCCGACGTCGAGCGCCTGTGCATGGTGTGCGACATGACCGTCACCTACGCCGGCAACATCAAAGAATACCGCTTCTACCCCGCCATCATGCGCTCGCACGCCCGCCTTACCTACGACCAAGTCTGGCAACATCTCGAAGCGGGCGGCGACTACCCGCACAAAAGCCAAATCGAAACCCTCTACAAACTCTTCCAAATCCTGCACAAAAAACGTGCGCAGCGCGGCGCGATGGAATTTGAAACCGTCGAAACGCAAATGCTGTTCGACGACCACGGCAAAATCGAGCGCATCGTCCCCGTCGTGCGCAACGACGCCCACAAACTCATCGAAGAATGCATGCTGGCCGCCAACGTCTGCGCCGCCGACTTCCTCATCAAAAACAAACACCGCGGCCTCTTCCGCAACCACCTCGGCCCCACCCCCGAAAAACTCGCCGCCCTGCGCGAACAACTCGCCCTGCTCGGCCTCAGTCTCGGCGGCGGCGACAAACCCACCCCCAAACACTACACCGAACTTGCCGAAAAAATCAGCGGCCGGGCCGACCGCGAACTCATCCAAACCATGCTCCTGCGCTCCATGCAGCAGGCCGTATACGAAGCCGAAAACCAAGGCCATTTCGGTCTCGCCTACGAGCACTACGCCCACTTCACCTCCCCCATCCGCCGCTACCCCGACCTGATGGTGCACCGTGCCATCAAAGCCGTGCTCGAAGGCGGTACCTACGCCCCCGAATCATGGAACGAAGCGGGCGTGCACACCTCCGCCTGCGAGCGCCGCGCCGACGACGCCTCCCGCGACGTCGAAAACTGGCTCAAAACCTACTACATGCGCGACAAAGTCGGCGAAACCTTCGACGGCCGCATCACCGGCATGGCCAACTTCGGCCTCTTCGTCACCCTCGACGACATCCACATCGAAGGCATGGTGCACATCAGCGACTTGGGCGAAGACTATTTCCACTACCGCCCCGAAGTCATGCGTATCGAAGGCGAACGCAGCGGCATCCGCTTTGAAATGGGCAGCCGCGTCACCGTCCGCGTCACCCGCGCCGACCTCGACACCAGCAAAATCGACCTCGCCCTCATCAGCGGCGGCGAAGGAAAACGCCAACGCGGCAGACAAAAAACCGAAACAGCCGCGCAGCCTGCAGCGCCGCAGAACAGGCCGTCTGAAAGCGAAGCTGCAACAGAGTCAAAACAGCAGCAAGACACCCCTGCCCAAAGCCGCAAACGCAAGCGCAGCAGGAAAAACAGCGACGCCGCCACCCCGCAAACGGCAGCGCCGCAGAATAGGCCGTCTGAAAGCACTGCTTCAACAGAGTCAAAACAGCAAGACGCCCCCGCTAAAAGCCGCAAACGCAAGCGCAGCGGGAACAAAGCCGAAGCCGCCCCGCAAACGGCAGCGCAACAGGAAAGGCCGTCTGAAAGCACTGCTTCAACAGAGTCAAAACAGCAGCAAGACGCCCCCACCAAAAGCCGCAAACGCAAGCGCGGCGGAAAAAACAGCGAAGCCGCCGCCCCGCAAACGGCAGCACCGCAAGAAAGGCCGTCTGAAAACAGCCGAAAAGCATCTTCCGACAGCCCGGCACCCGCCGCGCAGCCAACCCAAACCCGCGTGCTCGCCACCGTCAACGGCAAAATCACCCTCGTCTCCGGCCGCGCCGACAGCGCCCCTGCCGCGCCAAGCAAAACGGCGGCGGACGATGCCTCCGGCAAAAAGGAAAAAAGGCAAAAACCGCAAACCGCGCGGCAGCGGCAAAACCGCCGCCCGCAAAAAGAAAACGGCAGATAAAAAATCCCGCTGACACGGCAACAACAGGCCGTCTGAAACCCGCACAGGCTTTCAGACGGCCTTTCCGCCACCAGTAGGGTGTGTTGCGCAGCAACGCACGCGGTTTTTTGATGCCCTAACAACCTGCGCAGCAGCTCCGTAAAACGCCCGCGCACCTGCGGCACACGATCCGCGCAGATACCTGAAAGCCGTCTGAAAGCGGAGCTTCAACAAAGCCAAAACCCGTTTTCGATTTTTTCAGACGGCCTTTGCGCCGCTTTCAGGCGGCGCGCCTCCGCTTTATAATGCCGCCCTTTCCCCGCAGCCGCCCTCTGCCGCTGCGGTTTTTCCCGCACACACGAAAGCACGATATGTCCGCCCCCGCCCCGCAGCAGCCCGCCGATCTGGTCTACCGCCTCGAAGACAGGCCGCCGTTTGCCAATGCGCTTTTGAGCGCCGTCACCCACCTGCTCGCCATTTTTGTGCCGATGATTACGCCCGCGCTGATTGTCGGCAGCGCGCTCAATCTGCCGCCGGAAATGACTTCGTATCTGGTGTCGATGGCGATGGTGGCCTCGGGCATCGGCACGTTTTTGCAGGTGAGCCGCTTCGGGCCGGTCGGCTCGGGGCTCTTGTCCATCCAGTCGGTCAACTTTTCCTTCGTCGGCGTGATGATTGCGCTGGGCAGCGGCATGAAGGCGCAGGGCATGGACGAAAACGCGATGATGTCGGCGCTGATGGGCATTGCTTTTGCAGGGGCGTTTATCGTGGCCGGTTCGGCCTGGCTGCTGCCCTATCTGAAAAAAGTGATTACGCCCACCGTCAGCGGCGTGGTGGTGATGATGATCGGCCTGAGCCTTATCAGTGTGGCGATTACCGAGTTCGGCGGCGGCTTCGCGGCACAGGGCAACGGCACCTTCGGCTCGCTGCAAAACATCGGCCTCGCCTCCTTCGTGCTGGCCGTGGTGCTGGTGTTCAACTGCCTGAAAAACCCGCTGCTGCGCATGAGCGGCATCGCCGTGGGCATGATTGCGGGCTACGCGGTGGCGCTGTATTTGGGCATGGTCGATTTTTCCGTGCTGGACAATCTCCCCACCCTCACCCTGCCCGTCCCCTTCAAATACGGCTTCGATTTCCAACCGGCGCCGTTTCTGGTGGCCGCGCTGGTTTACCTTCTGAGCATCTTTGAAGCAGTGGGCGACCTGACCGCCACGGCCATGGTGTCGGGCGAAGACTACGAAGGCGAAGCCTTCCGCAGCCGCCTGCGCGGCGGCGTGCTGGCCGACGGGCTGGTGTCGGTCATTGCCACCGCGCTGGGCTCGCTGCCGCTGACCACCTTCGCGCAAAACAACGGCGTGATTCAAATGACGGGCGTCGCCTCGCGCCACGTCGGCCGCTACATCGCCGCGATTTTGGTACTGCTTGGGCTGTTTCCCGTCGTCGGCCGCGCCTTCACCACCATCCCCAGCCCCGTTATCGGCGGCGCCATGGTGCTGATGTTCGGCCTGATTACCGTGGCAGGCGTGCGCATCCTGATGAGCCGCGGCATCAACCGCCGCGAAATGGTTATCGCCGCCACCTCCATCGGCCTCGGCCTGGGCGTGAGCTTCAAACCCGAAGTCTTCGCCCTGCTCCCGCTCAAAGAACTGTTCCAAAACCCCATCTGCATGGGCGGCTGCGCCGCACTCCTGATGAACCTGCTGATGCCGCACGACAACGGCAGCCGCGTCTACCTGAGCGACGATTTGGAAGTATAGGCCGTCTGAACCACCCGACGGCCACCCCCGCAAGCTTTTTGTCCGAAAGGACTTTCACACAAGGAAACCCCGCCATGACCAAAACCATGCTCGCCGCCGTCCGCGGCATGCACTGCCCCAACTGCGTTGCCAAAGTCAACCGCGCCTTCTCGTCCGTTGACGGCGTCACCACCGCCGAAGCCGATCTGGAAGGCCAAAACGCCCGCATCACCTACGACCCCGCCGTCACCGACCCCGAACGCGTCATGACAGGCTTCGTCGAAATCTTCGGCAACCGCTTCGAGCTCGCCATACTCGAATCCTGAGCCGCTGCCGTAACAAAAGGCCGTCTGAAAACCCGATTTGGGTTTCAGACGGCCTTTTTTATTCGCACCGATGCCCTGCAAAAGTTTTGCCGTAGCGGCACCACCCACCCTAACCCTCCCCCGCAGGGCGGGAGAGGGGAAGCGGTTGCCCGAAAGGTTTCAGACGGCCTCAAATCGGCCTGAAACCTGAAAGGCCGTCTGAAAGCGAAATTTAAACGGAGTGAAAACGTGGTTTTCAAATCTGAAAGGCCGTCTGAAACCGCCAATCCCGCCGCGCATCTGCTCCCTCTCCTGCGCCCGCGCGGGGGAGGGTCGGGGAGGGGGTGGCAGTCCGCAGAACTGCATTCGCGCCGATGCCCTGCAAAAGTTGCCGCAGCGGCGCAAGCCCCACCCTAGGGGCTGTTGACAATCAGCCTTGCGGCAGTGTTTTTGGTAAAAATCCGCGCCTGCCGCGTCAAAAATGCTCGCAAGATGTCCAATCTTGCTGCGCTTTTTTCCTTGCAGGCGCGGATTTTTCCTCAAAAAACCGCTTCGCAAGCTGAATGTCAACAGCCCCTAGCCCTCCCCCGCGGGGCGGGAGAGGGAATTCCGTTATCCGGTTCAGTTTCAGAAACGTCATTCCCGCGAAGGCGGGAACGGCCTTTGCATTCTATTGTCCGTTGCGGCTGCGCCATACTTTGTCTGCCAGCCACAGCGCGGCGGCGGTACCGGCCAGGTCGGCCAGGGCGTCGAGCGGGTCGGCGCTGCGGGTGCGGGTGAACAGCGCCTGTGCCGCTTCGGTGGCGGCGGCGAGCACGAGGGCGGCGGCGGCCAGGTGCAGTATCGGCGGGCGGCGGCGCTCTTCGTTCCATGCGCGTGCGGCCAGCTGGAATTGGGCGAAAAAGGCGGCGAAATGGGCGGTTTTGTCGAAGTGGGGAAAGGGCGGCGGCGTGTGGCTGCCGCTTTCGCGCAGCAGTGCGAACCACAGGGCGGCGAACCATAGGGCAGCAAAGAGGGTGTATCGGTTGCGCGGCAGGTTCATGCGCCTTCCTCGGCCAGCCAGTCGCTGCATATTTGCGCCAGCGGTAGGAATTTGCCGCCGCGCTGTGTCAGGATGCCGCGCCATTGTCCGACGTCGGCCGCATCGGGCGCTTGGTCGAGGCTGCATTCGTAGAGCATGAATTCGAGGGTTTCCCGCACGGCGGCGGGTGTTTCGCTGCGGATGAGTTCGGTGATGTGCTGCATGGCAGGCCGTCTGAAAGGGTGGATAAGGCGGCGTATGTTACCGTTGCACCGCGCGTGCGGCAAATGTGCAAAGGCCGTCTGAGAGGGTTTCAGACGGCCTTTTTTGTCTGCGTCGGGCCGACTCGGTCAGCCGAGCACGCCCAGTTCGGTGAGGCCGCGCAGGATGCCGTCTTCGCGTATCGGCGGGCAGACGTGTGCGGCGGCGGCTTTGAGTTCGGGGTGGGCGTTGCCGACGGCGACGCCGCAGCCGACGCTTTGTATCATTTCCATGTCGTTGAGGCCGTCGCCGAAGGCCATGGCGTCGTCTGTGGCGAGGCCGAGGCTGTCGAGGGCGGTGCGGATGCCGCGCTCTTTCGAGCCGCGGCGCGGCAGGATGTCGACGCCGAAGGTGTGCCAGCGGGTGGTACGCAGGCTGTCGGGCAGACCCGATTCGACGGCTTCGGCGCGGCTTTCGTCGTAAAAGCCGAGGATTTGGTGGACGGGAATAGCGGGGTCGGTTTCGCCGGTTTGGTAGGGGATGGCGAGCGAGCCGAGGGCAGCCTGCATTTCGCGGCTGTCGGCGGGGACGCTGATTTTTCGGGCGGATTCGTAGGCGTAGGCGATGCCGAGGCGGCGCAGGTGGGCGGTGGCGGTGTCCAGTTCACTGCGGCTGAGGGGGAATTCGGCCAGCACTTGCCCGCCGCGTTCGACGTATTGGCCGTTGATGGCGACGAGGATGTCGATGGCGGCATCGGCCATCAGGGCGCGGATGGGGTCGGGAATCAGGCAGGGCGGCCGGCCGGTGGCGATGGCGGCGGCGATGCCGCACTCTTTCAGACGGCCTAAGGCAAGGTGGGTGCTGTCGGGGATGCGCTGTTCGTCTTTGATCCACAGGGTGTCGTCGATGTCGAAGAAGATGATTTTCGGTGTGCGTTTCATGGTAGGCCGTCTGAAAAAGGGGCGGATTGTATAGCGGGTTGGAAGGGGAAGGCTACGGTTTGGTTGTTTGGACGCGGTGTGCGGTTGGATGTGACAGGCCGTCTGAAAACGAGGGCATCGCGGTGCGGCATACCTGCGCTGCCTTGCAGGCAACTGCAAGCTGCTCCCTACCCTGACCTACGCTTGCGCGGGGGATGGGCGGGGTGGCGTGGCGGTTTACCGAGCCGCATTCTCTGCTGCTTCGCAGAAGTTGCCGCAGTTCGGCAGGTCGGGCATAAATGCCCGACCTGCGCGGCTTGGTCGGATTGGGTTTCAGACGGCCTCAGACCGCGTGCGCCGCAAGCGGCATCGGAGGCCGTCTGAAACGGGGTTTTACTGCGTTTGCAGCCATTCTTTCACCGCCGCTGCGAGGCGGGGGACGGCGGCTTCGCGGTCTTCGTCGGTGAGCAGCAGGGAGGGGGCGAGGCGGAGGACGTTGGCGCCGGCGACGAGGATCATCAGGCCGTGGCGCAGGGCGGCGGCGGTGAGTTCGGCGGCTTTGCCCGCGTAGGGCTCGGCGAGGACGCAGCCGATGAGCAGTCCTTGACCGCGCACGCTTTGGAAGATGCCGGTGTCGCGGCCGAGCGTTTCGAGGGCGGCGGTGAGCGCTGCGCCTTGGCGGACGGTGTTGGCGCGGGTGTCTTCGCGGTTGATGAGGTCGAAGGCGGCGCAGCCGACGGCGCAGGCCAGGGGGTTGCCGCCGAAGGTGCTGCCGTGGCTGCCGGGGGCGAAGGCGGGGGCGAGGCGGTCGGTGGTGAGCATGGCGGCGAGGGGGAAGCCGCTGCCGAGGGCTTTGGCGCTGGTGAGAATGTCGGGGGTAACGCCTGTGTGCTCATAGGCGAAGAGTTTGCCGGTGCGCCCCATGCCGGTTTGCACTTCGTCGAAGATGAGGGCGGCGCCGAAGCGGTCGCACAGTTCGCGGGCGGCGCGCAGGAATTCGGATGTGGCGGGGAGGACGCCGCTTTCGCCCTGCACGGGTTCGATGATGACGGCGCAGGTGTCTTCGCTAACGGCGGCAGCGAGGGCGGCGGGGTCGTTGAAGGGGATGTGGACGATGCCTTCGGGCAGGGGGGCGAAGTCGCGGCTGTATTTGGGCTGGCCGCCGACGGAGACGGTGAAGAGGGTGCGGCCGTGGAAGGCGTTGGTGCAGGCGATGATTTTGTGTTTGTGCGCGCCGAAGGTGTCGCGGGCGTGTTTGCGGGCGAGCTTGAGGGCGGCTTCGTTGGCTTCTGCGCCGGAGTTGCAGAAGAATACTTTGTCGGCAAAGGTGTTCTCGACAAGGCGGCGGGCGAGGTTTTGCGCTGGCTCGGTGGTGTAGATGTTGGAGATGTGCCAGAGTTTTTGCGCCTGTTCGTTGAGGGCGGCGATAAGGGCGGGATGGCAGTGGCCGAGGGCGTTGACGGCGATGCCGCCTGCGAGGTCGATGTATTCGCGCCCTTCGTTGTCCCAAACGCGGCTGCCGAGTCCGCGCTCGGGGATAACGGGGGCGAAGGAGAAGTTGGGCGTGAGGTAGTTTTGCATGGCGGGTTTCCTTTGTTTGACGGGGGTTCAGACGGCCTTTATGAAGAAAGGCGGCATTATGCGCCGCCCCGTTCGGTTTATCCAACCAGTCCGGCCGTCTGAAAGAAGGCGCGGTAGGCGGCGGCTTTTTTCTGCAAACTCAACGGATAGGCGCGCGAGGTGGAGGGCAGGCGCGTGAGGGTGAGTTCGCGGCCAGCGTAGGGAAAGGGCACGGTGTCGCCGGTTTTGGGCAGTTTCATGCCGCCGCCCTGCACGCCCAGCAGGATTTCCGTTGCCTTGCCGCCGGTGGTGCCGATGTGGCGGCATTGGGGGATTTGCTGCAAAACGGATTTCAAATCAACGGGTTCGACCACCTCTAAAAACGCGTCCGAAGCGTTGCCGTGGCCGCGTATGGCTTTGTACACGGTGGGGCAGGAGGCGATGCCGCGTTCGTTTAAAAACGCTTTGATTTTGTCGGCGTCAAACGCTTTTTCAGACGGCCTCTGAAAGTGCGCCGCATCGTTGAAAAACACGAGGCCGAACACGCGCCACATATCGTTTTGGAAATTGGGATAGTGAAATTCCATCGCCCGCTTTTCCTTGGCGGGCGGGAAAGTGCCCATCAGCATCACCGTGGCCTGCGGCGGCAGAAAAGGCGGGAAGGGGCGGGTTTCGATAACAGGTTGGTCGGCAGACTCGGACATGGTTTTCCTTTCAAAAGGGGTTTCAGACGGCATCGGCGGATTGAAACACGCCACGCGCGCCGTTGACAACCGCGCCGCGTTCAGGAACGTCATTCCCGAGCAGGCGGAACGGCCTCCCGCGCCCGCCGCAGTTGGCAGACGGGGAGCGGCGGCGTATAGTGAAAAAACGCAAACCGTTCCCGTTTGCCTGATTTTGGAGAATACAAATGAGCGAGAAAATTTCCCCGAAAGACATCACCGTGTTGTCCGCCACCATGCTGATTCCCCTGTGGGCAAAAGCCGTCGAATACGGGCGGCCGGACGCCATCCTGCACGACAAAGAAGCCGCGCGGATGCTGGACATGATCGACTACGACTTCACCCCCTTTGCCAAAGTCAAAGCATCGCAAGTCGGCTGCTGCGGGCGGGCGCGGATACTCGACGAAATGGCGCAGCGTTTTATCGACGAGCATCCCGATGCCGTGGTGGTGCAGCTGGGCTCGGGCTTGGACGCGCGTTACGAACGCATGGGCAGACCGAACGTTACCGCGTGGTACGACTTGGATTTGCCCGAAGTGATCGATGTGCGGCGGATGCTGCTGCCCGAATCGAGCAACCGCTATCTGGGCATTTCGATGTTTGACGAAGCGTGGACGGACACCGTTGCCGCGCACGGCAAACCCGTTTTGCTGATTATCGAAGGCGTGCTGATGTATTTTGACGAAGCGCAGGTGCGCTCGTTTTTTGAAATGGTGCAGCGCAAACTGCCTGGCACGCAGGTGGCGATGGACGCGCTGGCTCAAAAAATGGTCGGCCGCGCCCAGCAGCACGATGCGCTGAAAAAAATGAATGAAACGCCGCCCGAATTCCGCTGGGGCGTGCGCGATGCAAACGATGTGCTGAAACTCGCCCCCGGCAGCCGCCTGATTGAAGAAATCCACCTCAGCAGCCTCTGCGCGCCGCATTATCCCTTTATCCTGCGTCTGATTTATAAAACCAAATGGGGACGCGAAAATCTGGATGTGCGGCTGATGCGGATACAGCTTTGAGGCCGCTCCCGCCTATACCCCTGCGGGGCATAAACGCGGGAATGACGTTTCTGAATGCAGCAAAAAGGCAGTCTGAAAGCACCGCTTGAACGAAGTTAAAACCGGTTTTCAGACGGCCTTTTGCCGCCAAGCCGCCGCTTCGGTAGAATGCGCGCCCTTATCCCGCAACACAATCAGGAGCAGCAAAATGGAAGATACCGATTTTGACAGCGCAATGGACAACCTCGACGACGCATTGGCCGGTTTTGACGACGTGGCCGTGGAAGGCGGATTCGACAGCGACAGCGACGACGATTCCTGCCCCGGCGGCGCGTGCAAAATCTGAGTTCCGCGTCTGACGCGCCAAAAGGCCGTCTGAAAAACCGATTCGGGTTTTCAGACGGCCTTTTTCGTTTGCGGCCTGCGTTTTTTCAGACGGCCTCACGCACCGGCTGCACCAGCACCCACGGTGCGACCACCACCGCCCACATCTCCTGCTTGTCGGCATAAAACCGCCGCGCCTGTTCTTCCGTCACCAAACCGAACCTGCCCTCCTCCATCAGGCGGGCGACAGCTTCGCGGTCGTCGTCGGCAACCAGCCGCGCGGCGGCAATCAAATCAACATCGGACGACACATACACCGCCGCGCCGCGTGCGAAATGGGTTTGCAGGTCTGCCCAGGCAATGCGGGCGGTTTCGAGGTTGAGTTTGTCGTTTAAAAGCGGTTCGGTCATTGGCTGCTCCCTCGCGTCAAAAAGCGGCGATTATACGCCGCCCCGGTTTTCAGACGGCTTTCGGATATGTCGGCAGCCGCCCTTGCATCGAGATTTACAAAAAAAGTGTTACAACGTATCATCACGCCTTTTCCGACGCCGCCATATTCGTGAAGGCCGTCTGAAAACACGTTCCGACAACCCTCCGCAGGCGGCAGGCCGTCTGCACGGCCCGCCGCGCGCGGCAACATACGACAATGAACCTATTACTCAGCGGATTGCTCCAACGGCTGCTTCTGGCGGCGGCGGCTCTGGCCGTGGTGTGGGGCGTTTATTTTTGGGCGGCCTCGTCATGATCGAAGTGGAAAACCTCACCGTCAGCTACCGGCAGAAACCGGCCGTGCACCATGTGGACATGCGTTTCGACAACGCTTCGATGTGGGCGGTGTTCGGCCCCAACGGCGCGGGCAAATCGACGCTGCTCAAAGCCGTGATGGGGCTGCTCGAATGCAGCACCGGCAAGGTGTCGTGGCACGGCCTGCGCCGCAGCGACATCGCCTATCTGCCGCAGCAGGCCGACATCGACCGCAGCCAGCCGATGACGGTGTTCGAGCTGGCGGCGATGGGGCTGTGGTACGAAATCGGCTTTTTCGGCCGCGTCAGTGCCGCGCAGAAGGAGCGCGTGATGCAGGCTCTGGCGCGGGTGGAGATGGCCGAATTTGCCCACCGCCAAATCGCCCACCTGTCCAACGGCCAGTTCCAGCGCGTGCTGTTTGCGCGGATGCTGGCGCAGAACGCCAAATTCCTGCTGCTCGACGAACCCTTCAACGCGGTGGACGCGAAAACGACCTACGCCCTGCTCGACGTTTTGCGCCGCTGCAACGCCGAACATCAGGCGGTGATTGCCGTTTTGCACGATTACGAGCAGGTGCGCGCCTATTTCCCCAACACGCTGCTGATTGCGCGGGAGAAAATCACGGCGGGCAAAACGGAAGAGGTGCTGACCGAGGGCTATCTGCAACAGGCCAACGAGGCCATGCAGCGTTACGACTACGCGCAGTGGTGCGCCGCCTGAGTGTGAAGGCCGTCTGAAAGCACCGCTTCAACGAAGTTAAAACCCGTTTTCAGACGGCCTCGGCCGCGCCTGTGACAAGCAAACCAAAAGGAAACCGTATATGACGATCAAACCCGCCCTTACCCTCCTCGCCGCCCTGCTGTCCGTCGGTATCGGACAGGCTGCGGCAAAAGACCGCGCCCAAACCGATGCAAAAGCCGACGAAAAAGCCGTGCTTGACCGGTATTCGAAAACCCACACCCTGGCACGCGCAACCGATGTGATCCGCCAATATCAGCAGCGCAACGACCCCGAATCGCGCGAAATCGCCGCCACAGAGGAAAAACTTGCCCAGGGGCAGGAAATCGTCGTGCGCACGCACTTCACCGCAGGCAAAACCTACAACATTACCGGCCGTTGCGGCCCCGAGTGCGACAATCTGCATCTCGATCTGTACAGAAACGTGTATCTCGACCTGTACGACGAAGAAACCAAACACGGCCTGCACGTGAAAAACAACCTGCACATCCTCAAAAGCCCGGGTTTCAGCTGGAAAGCCGAAAAAGACGGCGATTACACCGCCGTTTTAACCATGAAAAAATGCGCCGCCCAAACCTGCGCCGCCGCCCTGCAAATCTTTGAAGGCAGCAAAGCGTTCTGGTAATGGAAAATCCGTTTTCAGATGCCCTCAAAGCGGCGGCATCGGAGGCCGTCTGAAAACGTTTTTCCAAGCCGCACGGCCGTCTGAAAAACAAAACCGAATATGACCATCCCCCTTTACGAATGGCTGATCGAGCCGTTTGCCGAATTCGACTTTATGCGCCACGCGCTCGCCTCGGTGGTGTTTCTCGCCCTGAGTGCCGCGCCGGTGGGCGTGTTTCTCGTCATGCGGCGCATGAGCCTGGTCGGCGACGCGCTGGGACACGCCGTACTGCCGGGTGCGGCCGTCGGCTATATGCTCGGCGGCCTCAGCCTGCCCGCCATGAGCGCGGGCGGTTTCGTCGCCGGCATGGTGATGGCGCTGCTGGCGGGGCTGGTGAGCCGTTTCACCGATTTGAAGGAAGACGCCAACTTCGCCGCCTTCTACCTCACCAGCCTTGCCGTCGGCGTTTTGCTGGTGAGCATGGGCGGCAGCAATATCGACCTGCTGCACCTTCTGTTCGGCTCGATACTCGCCGTCGATTTGAGCGCGCTCACCCTCGTCGCCCTCGTCGCCAGCACCACCATCCTCACCCTCGCCGTTATCTACCGCCCGCTGCTGCTCGAAAGCATAGACCCGCTGTTTTTAAAGGCGGTAAACGGCAAAGGCGCGCTGTGGCACCTGATTTTCCTCGTGCTGGTGGTGATGAACCTCGTTGCCGGTTTCCAAGCCCTCGGCACGCTGATGGCCGTCGGCCTGATGATGATTCCGGCGATTACCGCCCGCCTGTGGGCGCGCAATATGGGCATGCTGATGCTGCTGTCCGTTGTCTTCGCCCTGCTGTGCGGCCTGGCCGGACTGCTGTTTTCCTACCATGTCGAAATCCCCTCCGGCCCCGCCATCATCCTCTTCTGCGGCGGCTGGTACGCCCTCTCCGTGCTCATCGGCAGCGAAGGCGGCGTGCTCACCAAACAGCTGCGCCGCAGCCGCCACAAAACCTTCTAACCCCCCCATCGAAAGGAACAAGCATGAAACACTGGAAACCCGCCCTCCTCGCCCTCCTGATTGCCGGCGCAGCCAATGCCGAGCCGCTCAATGTCGTCAGCAGCTTCAGCATCTTGGGCGACGTCGCCAAACAAATCGGCGGCGACAAAATCGCCGTCACCAACCTCGTCGGCGCGGATCAGGACTCGCACGTCTACCGCCTCACCAGCGGCGATTTGAAAAAAATCCGCTCGTCCAAACTCGTCCTGCTCAACGGCCTCGGTTTCGAATCGGGCGAAATGACCCGCGCCGTGCAGCAGAGCAAAGTGCGCTACGCCGAAGCCGCTGCCGGCATCAAAGCCATCGAAGCGGATCACGACCACGACCACGACCACGACCACGGCCATGATCACGACCACGGCCACGAACACCACCACCATCACGGCGCCTACGACCCGCACGTGTGGAGCGACCCCTCCCTGATGCAGAAATACGCCGCCAATGTCGCCGACGCCCTTATCAAAGCCGACCCGCAAAACAAAGCCTATTACAGCCAGCGCCTGCAAAACTACGGCAAAGAGCTGCAACAGCTCGACGCCTACGCCAAAGCCAAATTCGACGCCGTCCCCGCCGCACGCCGCAAAGTCCTCACCGGCCACGAAGCCTTCGGCTACATGGGACGCCGCTACAACATCAAATTCTACGCACCGCAGGGCATCAATACCGAAGCCGAACCCTCCGCCAAACACGTCGCCGCCCTCATCCGCCAGGTCAAACAGGAAGGCATCAAAGCCGTGTTCGCCGAAAACATCAAAGACTCCCGCATGCTCGAACGCATCGCCAAAGAGTCCGGCAGCACAGTCGGCGGCAAACTCTATTCCGACGCCCTGAGCAAAACCCCGCCCGCCGACACCTACACCGGCATGATCCGCCACAACGTCGATGCCCTCGCCAAAGCCATGAAATAAAGCGGCACAAGACAGAAGGCCGTCTGAAACCGATTTTCAGACGGCCTTCTGTACCTGTCGCACAACACAGCCGATGAGAAGGTTTGACATTTACCCAAGCTTGCGTTTTAATCACGAAACTTGATGTATACGCCGATTTGACACAGCTTGCGGGCGTTAAAACAGCTAAAGCGTTACAGAGTTTTTCGATTTAAGCTGTTATTTTTTAAGCCCGCTGTGTTCCACATCGGGCTTTGTTTTATCCGGAAACGACACAATGATTACTCTCGACAGGGTCTCCAAACGCTACCAAACGCGCGACAAACAATGGTTTACCGCCGTCGAACCCACCAGCCTCGACATCGAACAGGGCGAAATCTTCGGCCTGATGGGCTATTCGGGAGCAGGCAAATCCACCCTGCTGCGCCTCATCAACCTCTTGGAGCGCCCCGATTCCGGCCGCGTCCTCGTCGGCGGCGAAGAGCTCACCGCCATGACACCCGCCCAACTGCGCCGCGCGCGGCAAAACATCGGCATGGTGTTCCAGCAGTTCAACCTCCTGTCCAACCGCACCGTGTCCGGCAACGTCGCCTTCCCCCTCGAAATCGCAGGATGGCCGTCTGAAAAAACCGCCGTGCGCGTCAAAGAATGCCTGGAAATCGTCGGCCTGTCCGACCGCGCGCACCACTATCCCGCCCAGCTCTCCGGCGGGCAGAAACAACGCGTCGGCATCGCCCGCGCCCTCGCCCCCAACCCCAAAGTGATTCTGGCCGACGAGCCCACCTCCGCACTCGATCCCGCCACCACCCGCAGCGTGCTCGAATGCCTCGAAGACATCAACCGCCGCTTCCACGTCACCATCGTCATCGTCACCCACGAAATGAACGTCATCCGCCGCCTGTGCCGCCGCACCGCCCTGCTGCACCAAGGCCGCCTCCTCGAAGTGGCCGACGTGCGCGACCGCCAAATCCTCGCCCGCACCGACATCGGCCGCGAACTGATTACGGAAGAACTATGAACCGCAACGCCCTCGAAAACCTGCAATCCCTGCTGCCCGAATTCCAAAAAGCCATTCAGCAGACCCTCGTCATGGTCGGCGTTTCCGCCACCATCGCCGTCATCGCCGGCGGCGCGCTCGGCATCTGGCTCTTCACCAGCGCGCGCGGCCAGATATTCGCCAACCCGCCGCTCAACCGTATCGTCAGCTGGCTGGTCAGCTTCATGCGCGCCTTCCCCTTCGTCATCCTGATGATTGTGCTCATGCCGCTCACCCGCGCCGTCGTCGGCACATCCTTCGGCCCCCTGGCCGCCTGCGTCTCCCTCTCCATCGCCGCCAGCTTCTATTTCGCCCGCCTCATCGAACAAAACCTCAACGAAGTGCCCAAAGGCGTGATCGAAGCCGCACAGGCCATGGGCGCCAAACCGTCAACCATCATCTTCAAAGTGCTGATAAACGAAGCCCGCGCCGGCCTCATCCTCAGCATCACCATCCTGATGATCGCCATTCTCGGCGAAAGCGCCGCCGCCGGCCTCATCGGCGGCGGCGGCATCGGCGACCTCGGCATCCGCTACGGCCACCAGCGCTACATGCCCGAAGTCATGGCCGCCGTCGTCGCCCTGCTCAGCGCCATCGTCGTCGTCGTCCAAAGCCTCGGCAACTACCTGTCGGCAAAAGCGGACAAACGCTAGCCCGCGCACCCCGGAAGGCCGTCTGAAACCCGTTTGCGCCCGCACGCAAACCGTTTAAAATCCGCAACCGGCCGCGAACGCACCCAATCCGCTTTCAGACGGCCGCACCATTCCGGCGTCCTGCAAAAGGCCGTCTGAAAAAAACGCCGCAACACCGCGGCACCCACACCCACCCATAGGAGATTATTTATGAACACATTCGTCAAACTCACCCTCGCCGCAGCCCTCGGCTTCGGCCTTGCCGCCTGCGGTAGCCAGTCCGCCGATAACGCCGCCTCCGGAACGGCCGGCAGTGCCCCCGCCGCAGAAACCGCCGCCAAAAGCGAACTCCGCTTCGGCACGACTCCGGGCGATTTCGGCGACATGGTCAAAGAGCAAATCAAACCCATGCTGGAAAAACAAGGCTACACCGTCAGCCTCACCGAATTTCCCGACTACGTCACCCCCAATAAAGCCCTGGCCGAAAACGAGATCGACATCAACATCTTCCAGCACAAACCCTATCTCGACTCCTTCAAAGCCGAACACAAACTCGACCTGACCGAAGTCTTCCAAGTGCCTACTGCCCCCTTGGGCATCTACCCGGGCAAACTGGCCAAACTCGAAGAAGTGAAAGACGGCAGCACCGTCGCCATCCCCAACGACCCCTCCAACCTCGCCCGTGCGCTGGTGATGATGGACGAATTGGGCTGGATCAAACTCAAAGACGGCATCGACCCGCTCAAAGCCTCGCGTGCCGACATCGCCGAAAACAGCAAAAACATCGAGTTTGTCGAAATGGAAGCCGCCAACCTGCCGCGCAGCCGCCAAGATGTCGACTTCGCCATCGTCAACGGCAACTACGCCATGAGCAGCGGCATGAAACTCACCGAAGCCCTGTTCCAAGAACCCAGCTTCGCCTATGTCAACTGGTCTGCCGTGCGCACTGCCGACAAAGACGCCAAATGGGTGAAAGACATCGAATCCGCCTACAACTCCGACGAATTCAAAACCTACGCACACCAGCGCTTCGCCGGCTACAAATACCCCGCCTCCTGGGGTGAAAACGCCGCCGCAGGCGCCAAAGCAGAAGCCGCTTCCGCCGCCTCTGCCGCCAAATAAGCCGGCATGACAAAAAGGCCGTCTGAAAACTCCCGACAGAGTTTTTCAGACGGCCTTTTTCCAAACCTTCTACCGCACCCGCAAAAGCAGGCCATCCACGCGACCTAACCGCCGGACAAAAAAATAACCGCTCGAAGCGGCTGATGGTGCCCGGGGTCGGACTCGAACCGACACACCTTTCGGCGGGAGATTTTGAGTCTCCTGTGTCTACCAATTTCACCACCCGGGCAGGTAGTAAAGGCGCTATTATAGCGGAAAAAAACCGCTTGTAAAGCAGCACGGATGGATTTTACGGGAAATACAGCCCAATGCATTGAACAAAAAAACGATTTTCCCCAAACAAAAAACTTTGCCCAAATCAACTTTCCTTTACTTTCTCCCGCAGTTTCATTCCCCTGCCGCCTGAAACACGGTAAGATTGCGGCGATTTTGTCCACTTGCGAAAGGTCTGACCATGAAACACCGTTACCTTGCTCTGCTGAGCACCCTCCTGCTTGCCGCCTGCTCGCAGGAAACCGCGCAAAACAACGCACCCGCCGCTTCTCAGGCACAGGAAGTCCCCGCCGCTTCCGCACCGAAATCTCAAGCACAGGGCGGTTTTTTCGGCACCAACGTACAAAAAGACGACATCGGCGGCGATTTCACGCTGACCGACGGCAACGGCAAACCCTTTACCCTCAGCAGCCTGAAAGGCAAAGTCGTGCTGCTCACCTTCGGCTACACCAACTGCCCCGACGTCTGCCCCACCAGCCTGCTGACCTACAGCGAAGTGCTCGGCCAACTCGGCGAACAGGCCAAAGACGTGGCCGTGGTATTCGTCAGCGTCGACCCCGACCGCGACACGCCCGAAGTGGTGGGCAAATTCGCCAAAACCTTCAACCCCGACTTCATCGGCCTCACCGCCACCGGCGATCAAAGCATCCCCGTCGTCAAACAGCAATACCGCGTGGTATCGGCCAAATCGCAGGAACAGTCGGCCGACATCTACCTGATCGACCACACCGCCGGCACCTACGTTCTCGATAAAAACGGCGAAACCGTACTGATGGAAAACTACGGCAGAACATCGGGCGAAATCGCCGCCGACGTCAAACGCCTGCTCCAATCCTAAATGCTTTTCAGGCCGTCTGAAACCGCCGCCGCGCGTTTTTCAGACGGCCTCAACCGTGGAAAACCCCATGCCGGACAACAGCCTCACCATCGCGCTATCCAAAGGCCGCATCTTCGAAGAAACCCTGCCGCTGCTGGCGGCAGCAGGCATCTCACCCGCCGAAGACCCCGAAAAATCGCGCAAACTGGTTATCGCCACCAACGATCCAGACATCCGCCTGGTTATCGTCCGCGCCTCCGACGTGCCGACCTATGTGCGCTACGGCGCGGCCGATTTCGGCATCGCGGGACGCGACGTCCTCATCGAACACGGCGGCGAAGGACTTTACCAGCCGCTGGACTTGCAGATTGCCAAATGCCGCATGATGGTGGCCGTGCCGCAGGGTTTCGACTACGCCGCCGCCTCGCAGCCCGGCAGCCGCCTGCGCATCGCCACCAAATATCCCCGCATCGCCGCGGAACATTTCGCAGGCAAAGGCGTGCATGTGGACATCATCAAACTCTACGGTTCGATGGAACTCGCCCCGCTGGTCGGCCTGTCCGACGCCATCGTCGATCTCGTTTCCACCGGCAACACCCTAAAAGCCAACCGCCTTGAAGCCGTCGAACACATCTGCGACATTTCCAGCCGTCTTGTCGTCAACAAAGCCGCGCTGAAACTGAAACACAACCGCTTACAGGCGGTTATCGACGCTTTCTCAGCCGCCGCAAACTGAACACAGATTCCGCCCGGCGTGTGACATTCGGCCTGCTAAGCAGTGTTTCATACTGCAAGTCTGATGGTCTACAGCCCCGAAAACAAAGGAGAAAACAATATGGCACACCTGCTGATCGACACCGTCAAAACCGATTCCGGCAAAAAATACATTCCCTTCGGCACACACCGTGTCCGCCTGTTTGCCGACAAAAAATCGGCCACACCCTTCCGCAGCCTGCTGCGCATCCGCAAAAAAGCAGACGGCAAAAAAAACCAAAGCGGCAGCGGCAGATTCCGCCTGCTGGTGCTGCGCAAATCCGCCGTCCGAGCCGCCATTCTGGCCGAAGCGGAGAAAATCCTTGCTACCGACCCGAAAGCCGAAATCGCCGTTATCAGCCCCCGCCGCAAACTGCGCCTGAAACTCGGCAAACTGCAACAGCGCCACCCCGACGCACGCATCTTCTGCGGCGGCAAACTGGGCAAAAAAGCGCGCCGCTTCCTGTCCGCAGGCAACAGGCCGTCTGAAAACGTTTCAGACGGCCTCCAAGCAGGCAATGCCCTCGTGCAGGAAACTGAAAACAACATCATTGCCGAAGCCGCCGTGCAAGTGCGTGCCGCCGCCACGGCCGTCCTGTTGCCGCCACCACAACATCCCGCGCCCGCCGCAGACACTTCCACAGTGCCCGCCCATATCGTTCTGCTTATCAGAAAAAACCGTCCGAAAAAGAAAACCGCCCTGCTCGCCCTGCTCCAACAGCAGCACGCCGCCGATGCCGCCGCGCTGCTTGCCGGCCTGCAACAGCAGGGATACCTGAAAATCGACGCGGCCGAAAACGTCCGCTATCTGTAACGCAACAGGCCGTCTGAAAGCGGGGCTGCAACGGAGTTAAAACACCGCAGCCTCTTCAGACGGCCTCAAACCGACACACACCGCATCATGAAAATCATCGACACCGCCCTCCCCGACGTGAAACTTTTAGAGCCGCAGGTTTTCGGCGACGCACGCGGCTTTTTTATGGAAACCTTCCGCGACGAATGGTTTAAGACCAATGTATGCGAACGCACATTCGTACAGGAAAACCATTCCAAATCAGGCAAAGGCGTATTGCGCGGCCTGCATTACCAAACCGAAAACACACAGGGCAAACTCGTGCGCGTGGTGTCGGGCGAAGTGTTCGACGTAGCCGTCGATATGCGCCGCAGCTCGCCGACTTTCGGGCAATGGGCGGGCGAAATCCTCTCCGCCGACAACAAATGCCAGCTTTGGGTGCCCGAAGGTTTCGCCCACGGCTTTTACGTTTTGAGCGACGAAGCCGAGTTTGTTTACAAATGCACCGACTATTACAACCCGCAGGCCGAACACTCGCTGATTTGGAACGACCCTGCCGTCGGCATCGAATGGCCGCTGCAAGGCGAGCCGAACCTGTCAGCCAAAGACCTTGCCGGCAAACCACTGGCCGAAGCGGCAACGTTTTAAACACGCACAAAAAGGCCGTCTGAACCGCCCGCAGGTTTTTCAGACGGCCTCAACCATCCGTAAAAGGCCGTCTGAAAACGAGGCCTCAACGAAGTTAAAACCAATGGCGGGATCAGAACCGACGACCCTGAAACAATCATGAAAAACGCCTACATCCCGTCGCGCGGCATACGCGGCATTCCCAACCTGGCCGCATTCCTGCCCGAATTCCACATCCGGAACAAACCGGCAGACGCGCAGACCGTTATCGGCTGGGGGCTGCGTCCCACCACCCGCAAGGCACGCGCATTCGCCGACGCGCACGGTCTGCCGTTTGTAGCACTGGAAGACGGTTTCTTGCGCTCGCTCGGACTAGGCGTCGAAGGATGGCCGCCGTTTTCCCTCGTATTCGACGACATCGGCATCTACCACGACACAAGCCGCCCCTCGCGTTTGGAGCAGCTGATTCTGGCCGCCGACACCATGCCGCCGGAAACGACGGCAGAAGCGGAACGCGCCATCGGTCTGATTCTGAAACACCGCCTGTCCAAATACAATCATGCTCCCGACCTTTCAGACGGCCTCTTGTCCGAAATGCGGGAGCGGGAAAACGTGCTCTTGATCGACCAAACCTTCGGCGACATGGCCGTGCAATACGGCGGAGCCGACGAAGCGGCATTCGAGCGCATGTTTCAGACGGCCTTAGCGGAAAACCCGCAGGCGCAAATCTGGATCAAAACCCATCCCGACGTATTAAGCGGCAAAAAACAAGGCTATCTGACCGGCTTGGCGCAACACGAACGCGTCCGCCTGCTGGTAGAAGACATCAACCCCGTATCCCTGCTGCAAGCCGTTGACAAAGTCTACTGCGTCACCTCGCAAATGGGCTTCGAAGCCCTGCTCTGCGGCAAACCGACCGTCACCTTCGGCCTGCCGTGGTATGCCGGATGGGGCGTGAGCGACGACCGCCACCCCGATGCCGCAACTTTGGCACAACAACAGCGCCGCGCACCGAGAACCCTGCCTCAGCTCTTTGCCGCCGCCTACCTGCAATACAGCCGCCACATCAACCCCAACACCGGCGAACCCGGCAGCCTGTTTGACGTCATCGACTACCTCACCACCGTCCGCCGCAGCAACGAAAAACTGCGCGGCAGCTTATACTGCGTGGGCATGTCGCTGTGGAAACGCGCCGTGGTCAAACCGTTTTTCAACGTGCCTTCATGCCGTCTGAAATTCGTCAAATCCGTGGACAAACTGGCGGGAAAACCCCTGCCCGCCGACGCCCGCCTGCTGGCATGGGGAAACGGCAAAGACGAAACCGTCCGCTTTGCCCGCGAACACAATATCCCGCTGCTGCGTATGGAAGACGGTTTCATCCGCTCCGTCGGCCTCGGCTCCAACCTCGTGCCGCCGCTGTCTCTCGTTATCGACGACATGGGCATCTATTTCAACCCGCAAACCCTGTCGCGCCTCGAACACATCCTGCAAAACCAAGTCTTCGACGAACAGGATTTTCAGACGGCCTCCGTGCTGCAACAGGCGCTCACGGAAAACAAAATCAGCAAATACAACGTCGGCAACACAAATTTCAGCGTGCCAAAAACCGATAAAACCGTTATCCTTGTGCCAGGCCAAGTCGAAGACGACGCCTCCATCCGCTACGGCTCGCCGCAAATCTGCCGCAACCTCGACCTGCTCAAAACCGTACGCGAACGCAACCCGGATGCCTTTATCGTTTACAAACCGCACCCCGACGTCGTCAGCGGCAACCGCACCGGCCACATCTCCGCCGAAGATGCCGCCCGCTACGCCGACCAAACCGCCCCCGAAGCCGACATTCTGACCTGCCTGCAATACGCCGACGAAGTTCACACCATGACCTCGCTGACAGGATTCGAAGCCCTGCTGCGCGGCAAAAAAGTCTGCTGCTACGGCCTGCCCTTCTATGCAGGCTGGGGACTGACCGAAGATACCCTGCCCATCCCCCGCCGAAGCCGCAAGTTGGAACTGTGGCAGCTGATAACGGGAACGCTGGTTTATTATCCGGAATATGTGAATCCCCGAACACAACATCTCGTTAACGTCATTGAGGTAATGCAATTTTTAAAAAAACAGAAATTTTTACAGAAAAATTTCACGATACTGCACAGGAGATTACATGACAAACAGCTAGAAAAAATAAAGCAATTTCTCTGTTCACTATCTATTAAAAATAGACCCATGAATAAATGATTAATATAAATTTTTATCTAGCATACCTTTAAATATGAAATTACAATATGTCAAGAAAAATAGATTACTTGTTTATTGATCCGTTTGCATCTCACAAAAGCGGAGTAACTGCATATACCAAACAAGCAAAAGATATATTATCAGAGCACTTTACTGTTGAAATATTAAGTATTAGGCTTGGGGAACCTATAGAAGATTTTCGAAAAAGAGTGGCACTTTTTATCAATAATAACGAGATAACTATTGTTGAAGCTCCCGAGACTAGAACAGCAAGTAAATATATTAACCATCCGAGACTACATATCAGATTACATGGAAGTAGAACATATTGCAACTATCTTCAAAATCTAGCGGTATCAGCTGAGTTAATCCGTGAAGAACAAGCTGAGATTAACAAAGCACACATCATATCAGCGCCTTCGTCAATTACTGTAGACATCAGCAGATTATTTTTTGATAATTTAGACAATGTTGTAATTATACCTAATCCAATATATTTGCATAACGCCAGACGAGAAAACAATATTCCATCGGATAATTCTAGAAAAATTTTTTTTATTGGAAGAGGAGACTATTTAAAAGGTACGATATTTCTATTAAAAATAATCCAGAAAGAACCCTCCTTAAATATTACATTGGTGGGTGATGATAAGCTAAGAAAAACGTTTATGCACCATCCAAATTTTAATTTTATTGATGGAGTGGATGCAAATTTAGAAAATTTAGTCAATACTGGGGATATCGTACTTATACCCAGTATTTTTGAGACTTGGTCTATGGTTGCCAGCGAAGCCATATTAAACAGATGCCAAATTGTTTTATGGGAACATTGTGGCATATGTCAATTTATACAAAACTATAAATTTGCCCATACAGTTCCTATATGGGATATCAATATTTTTGCACAGACTATTAAAAATGCTATTTCCACAAAAATAAAAAATACTGATATTATTAAATATTCCAAACAAACCATTTATGAGTGGAATGCCTGTTTTTTAAAAAATATTAATGGCATTATATATGGAGAGCAATCTTCAAAAGGAGAATATCACCCCATTAAAATTAATCTGGACAAATTACTATCAATTAGAAATAACGAAAGCAAATTTATGAGAATAAAGAAAAAAATTAAGAAATTCTTTAGAAATCCTATCCTATTTTTTAAAGATTCCCGATACTTTCAGCCAGTTTATTTAAAAATTAAAAAATACAATTTTATACTTCTAAAAAATAAGCACGATACAATCCCAATAGAAAATAAATTGTTACGTCCTAAAATAAAAAAATTGGATATTTCTCCTAGTGGGTTTATTGTCTTTCCAGAAATGGATGCAAAGAAAGCGCACCTAAGAACCATGATTCTTCTCCCTGAGCGGTATAATCCCATTGCAGAAGAATTAATTCCTCTACTTCATAGACACAAAGATTTCTTACCTTTGCGAGATGGGGAACTCATTATTTATTGTTATGATGATTATTTTAGTGAAATAGAACCCTTTCATATGCTTGAAAAATTAAACAATGCCAACAGGGATAGATTATCAAATATTAGGAATATCTTCATACTGGACGATACTGAAAATTTTTCTTTATCCCTATATCATTGCAATCATACAATAAATGTAATACAAATTATCCCAAAACAAAAAAACAATAAGTTAGTCACTAGTAATGTATTAGGTTACTATTTAATTCATAAAGATAATATTAATAAATTAGAAGAAAAACCTATTAGAAAAACGTTTATTTATGACACTACTTTAAATTTATCTTTATACATTAGAAAGGTATTACAGGAAATTTTGCCAAGGGACATTAATATATTATTGCCTGTCATATCATCGAAAGACGACTATCGGATTGATCTTTTTAAAGAAAAAAATCGTAATTACGATATTAAAATATACTTGAGTTTATCAAAAATAGAGAATAATAATATTAAATATCATAGTGAATTGTGTATATCGATGGCTAATTTAACAAATGGTCTATATGTTACAGAACAAGTTTTCTTAAAATATCAAAATTTACTAGTTAATCCAACCTTTGACAACTTGGCTAATTTCTATCTATATGCGTCAAAAGACGGTTTATATTTCGACGTGGAGTGTCAGTGAATGAAAAAAATAGTGCATCTATCCAATACCCCATTAGTTGGTGCTCCTGGAAAACTTAGCTACCTATGCGAAAAAAATGGATATTTATCACATTCGATTATATTGGGTGATTATCCTGAAAAATCAGGCTTAAACGAAAAATTTATGAAGTATTCAATTTTATGGAATAAAAAAATACCATACTTAACTGATCAACTACTATCTTATATAGAAGAAGCTGATATTATACACATCCATAATGATTTCAATATTTTTCATGATATTACATGGAAAAGTAATCAAAAATTTATTTATCATGTTCATTCTCCATTAAGAGAAGGACCTATTTTTATTGATAAAACAAATTCTTTTGGTGTTAATTTTTCAAAGAAGCTAGTTGTTGGGCAATATCATCCTAGGCACTACCCAGATTTTTATCCTGTTCCTAATATTGTGCTTGGTGCACCTAGTAAAAACTTGGTAAAAGATGATGAACCGTTAAGAGTCATGTATTCCCCAACGCATAAACGTGGCGGAAGGTGGAATAATAAATTTTCAGAGGAATTGAATACAGTCATATCCTCATTGGAGAAAATGAAAAGTATTGAGATAATTAAACTTGATTCTCCTTTGCCACAAGATACACTACTTGAAGTAAGAAAGACATGCCATGTTTCTATTGATGAAATAAGTACAGGAGCTTATCACCAGATTAGTTTGGAAGGTTTATGTGCAGGCAATGTTGTTATCAACAATGCTGATTATTTTTCTTCATTCATGTTAGCATCGCTTGCTACTGCACCAGAAATGCCACCTTTCTATCGATGTAATCCCAGTAATATTTCGAAGAACACGATCGCACTATTAGCTAATTACGATTTAGTTCGAGACTATCAAAAAAAATCATTTGATTTTTTTGATCAATATCTTAGAGCCGATAAATTATTTGAAATATATAATAAAATCTATTTGGAGATATTAACTGATGTATGATATTAGAAAATTAAAGGATAGAGAAAGAGGAAATCGCTGCTTTATTCTAGCAAATGGCCCATCAATAAACGAATACGATCTCTCAAAGCTGAAAAATGAAGTTACAATCGGTATTAATGCATCTACTTTATTATCAGAAAAATTTGATTTTACACAATCATATTATGTCGTATCAGACAAACGTTTTTTTGATGTAGCTATGAAGAAACAATTAGCAACGTATAGATTGGGTAAAAATACGATTAAGGTATTCAGAAAAGAAATTATAGATGTATATCCTAATGATATAGATAATGTATATTATGTCTCAGCTCTTGAAAGAGATGGCTTTTCATTTGACTTATATCATGGTTATTATTATGGGTGTACAACAGTGATGCTTGCTATCCAACTTGCTAGCTATCTAGGAATTAGGGAAATCTACCTTCTAGGGGTAGATCTAATCTATAATCAAGAAAATGCTAGGTTTTATCTTGAAAATGAAATTCAAATTGATGATTCAAAAAGTAGTGTACAAATTTTTAATATTGTCAATGCAGATTTAGCCATCAGAGAGAGGGGTGGCATTATTTATAACACAAATCCCAAATCATTAATAAGAAATTATTTGCAATTTCAGGATTTAAATGATCTACTAGGATAACTAAAACTACTTTATGAAAAAAGAAATTTTAATCTACCCGATATTGTGGACTCTATCTGCTTGCGCTTTTATACCATCCTCTGGTCCAAGTGCTAAAAATATAGTCTCCTTAAAAAATGTCGTACAAAGGGAATCTGTAACACCTACAGTGGAGTTGATTGATGTCAACAATGCTGTTACTGAATCCCTCTATCAAGTACAAAACAGCCAATCTCTCGCTCAGTTCGGTAATGGAGCAGCGTCTGGAGGCATTATTTATACTGGTGATATGCTGGACATTACTATCTGGGAAGCTCCCCCTGCCTTATTATTCGGTGGCTCTCTATCTTCCGTAGGTTCGGGTAATGCACAGCAGGCTAAACTGCCTGATCAAATGGTAAGCAGTAAAGGAACAATCTCCGTTCCCTTCATCGGTGATGTTTCAGTTGTCGGAAAAACACCGGCACAGATTCAGGACTTAATCAAAGACCGTCTGAAAAAAATGGCGAACCAACCGCAAGTTATCGTCCGAACAGTGCAAAACAATGCCGCAACCGTTTCCGTTATCCGTGCGGGTAATAGCGTCAGGATGCCGCTGACCACGGCAGGAGAGCGGGTGTTGGATGCAATAGCTGCTGTTGGCGGTTCCACTGCCAATGTACAAGACACCAATGTCCAGTTGACACGTGGGAATCAGGTAAAAACAGTTGCATTAGAAGATCTGGTATCCGATCCACAACAAAACATCCTACTTCGCCGAGGCGACATTATTACCATGATTACCAATCCCAGCAGTTTCACATCGATGGGGGCGGTTGGAAGAACCCAACAGATCGGTTTCTCCGTGAAGGGGTTGTCATTAGCAGAAGCGGTCGGTCGTATGGGTGGTTTACAAGACAGGCGTGCCGATGCGCGCGGTGTATTTGTTTTCCGTTATGCGCCCCTGTCCGAACTGCCGTCTGAAAAACAATCCAAATGGATTACACAGGGATACAGCCTTACAGCGGAAATCCCTGTCGTTTACCGTTTGAATCTCACTGATGCCAACTCTCTGTTTTGGATGCAGCGTTTTCCCATCAAAAACAAAGATGTGGTCTATGTATCTAACGCACCTTTGGCAGAAGTTCAAAAATTCTTGTCGTTTGTCTTTTCTCCTGTGGTTAGCAGTGCAAACAGCATCAACAATCTGACCAATTAACCACGAAAGTTTTTTAGATTATGTCTGATCAAATTGCCAATCCTTCTACCTCTGAGAAACAATCGGCACAAGTAGCGACGGAGACGCCGACTCCTCCACAAAAAAAGAAGCAAAAAAACATTCTGAAAAAAATCAGTCCGCTTTTTTGGATTACTGTTGCTGTACCCACTATTTGTTCGATAACATATTTCGGATTGATTGCCTCAGAACAGTTTATCTCCCAATCCAGTTTCGTTGTTCGCTCACCCAAAAATCAAACCTCATTAAGTGGTTTGGGGGCGATTCTGCAAAATTCTGGATTTTCGCGTTCACAAGATGATATCTATACTGTGCAAGAATATATGCAGTCTCGCTCATCGCTTGATGCACTAATGAAAAAAATGCCCGTGCGACAATTCTACGAAACAAAAGGGGATATCTTCAGCCGTTTCAATGCATTCGGATTAACGGGAGAAAACGAAGCTTTTTATCAGTATTACAGAGAAAAAATCGGCATTCACTTTGATTCGGTTTCGGGAATTTCTAACCTAAATGTTACCTCGTTTGATGCGGAAGAATCCCAGAAAATCAATGAGGCCCTGCTCAAACAAGGCGAGGCACTCATTAATCAGCTGAATGAAAGAGCCAGAAAAGACACCATCCGTTATGCTGAAGAAGTTGTAACATCAGCAGAAAAACAGGTCAAAGAAGCTTCTTCGCAACTGGCCCAATTCCGAATCAAAAACGGCATCTTCGACTTAAAAGCACAATCCGATGTTCAACTCGGTTTGGTTTCCAAACTACAAGACGAACTAATTGTCATCCAAACCCAATTGGATCAGGTTAAAGCTATCACACCGGAAAACCCGCAAATCTCCGGCCTGACGGCTCGGGAAAAAAGCCTGCGCCAAGAAATTGCCCGGCAGCTGCGTGCCATTTCGGGTGGGGGAGATCATTCTTTAAGCAGTCAGGCGTCGGAATACCAGCGCATCTATCTGGAAAACGAACTTGCCGAAAAACAATTGGCAGCGGCCATTACTTCACTAGAAAACGCCAAAGCCGAAGCCGACCGGCAACAACTTTATCTTGAAGTAATCTCCCGCCCCAGCAAACCCGACTTGGCGCAAAAACCCGCGCGCTTGTACAACATCATTGCCACTTTCATCATCGGCTTGATTATCTACGGCATCACCAGCCTGCTGTCGGCCAGCATACGCGAGCATAAAAACTGATGAAAGAGCTGCATAAAACTTCGTTTCGCGAATCATTGGCGATTCAAAAACGGGTAATCGGCGCCCTACTGATGCGCGAAATTATCACGCGCTACGGACGCAACAATATTGGTTTTTTATGGCTGTTCGTCGAACCCCTGCTGTTCACATTAGTTATTGTCCTAATGTGGAAATTCTTCAGGGCAAGCAATGTCTCTTCCTTAAACATCATCGCATTTGTCATTACCGGCTATCCGATGATGATGATGTGGCGCAATGCTTCCGGCCGCGCCATCGGTTCGATCAGCGCTAACGCCAGCCTGCTCTACCACCGTAATGTCCGCGTATTGGATACCATTCTGGCCCGAATGTTTTTGGAAATTGCAGGGGCGACCATCGCCCAAATACTTATTATGGGTGTATTGATTGCCGTGCAGTGGATCGAACCGCCCGCCGATATTTTTTATATGTTGCTGGCTTGGCTGCTGATGTCCGTATTTGCTATCGGATTAGGCTTGGTTATCTGCTCGGTCGCTTTCCGTTTCGAGCCGTTCGGCAAAGTATGGAACAGCCTCAGCTTTGTGATGATGCCGCTTTCGGGGGCATTCTTTTTTGTACACAACTTGCCCCAGCAGATACAGCATTATGTTTTGATGATTCCGATGGTACACGGCACGGAAATGTTCCGCGCAGGTTATTTCGGCGGAAGTTCAATTACCTATGAAAACCCGTGGTTTATTGTCTTATGCAATCTGATTCTGCTGCTTCTCGGCCTGTCCATGGTCGCCCAATTCAGCAAAGGGGTGGAACCGCAATGATTTCAGTAGAACACGTCTACAAACAATACCAAACCCGCCAAGGCAAACGTACCGTTTTAAACGACATCAATTTCTCGCTGCAAAAAGGCGAAAAAATCGGCATTCTCGGACGGAACGGAGCCGGAAAATCCACGCTTATCCGCCTGATCAGCGGTGTAGAACCGCCGACCGAAGGAGAAATTAGGCGCACGATGAGCATCTCCTGGCCGCTGGCTTTTTCCGGTGCCTTCCAAGGCAGCCTGACGGGAATGGACAACTTGCGCTTCATCTGCCGCATCTATGATGTCGATATCGACTACGTCAAACAGTTTACGGAAGAATTCTCCGAACTTGGCCGCTATCTTTACGAACCCGTCAAACGCTACTCCTCGGGTATGAAAGCACGTTTGGCCTTTGCCCTGTCTTTGGCCGTGGAATTCGACTGCTACCTGATCGACGAAGTCATCGCTGTCGGCGACTCGCGTTTCACCAACAAGTGCAAACACGAGTTGTTTGAAAAGCGCAAAGACCGCTCGATTATCCTCGTTTCCCACAGCGACAACGCCATCCGGCAATATTGCGACAACGCCATGGTGCTGGAACGCGGACATATGCACCGCTTCGAGAATATGGAAAAAGCCTACGCTTATTACAACTCAATGAATTAAAAAACCTTTTATACATCAAGAGGCCGTCTGAAAACCCCAAAAAAGGTTTTCAGACGGCCTCTTGCTTTTTTGCCCTACTCCGACACAGCGGCAAACGCATCAGCAACACGCTCGATATTGCCCTCGTTCAGGCCGGCCACACACATCCGCCCTGAATCCACCAAATAAACGGCAAACTCTTCGCGCAGCCGCCGAACCTGTTCTGCGGAAAATCCCGTATAACCGAACATACCGCGCTGGTTGAGCAGATAATCGAAATTTCTCTGCGGCCGCCGCTCTCGCAGCAAAGCGTGCAGGCACTGCCGCATTCCGCGGATTCTGCCGCGCATCTGCGCCACTTCGTCCCGCCATTGCGCCATCCACTGCGGCGTATTTAAGACCGCAGCAGCAACAAACGCGCCATGCGCGGGCGGGCTGGAATAAATGCGGCGCACGCAGGCTTTAAGCTGACCAAACACCAAATCCGCTTCTGCCTCACTCGGACACACCACGCTCAGTCCACCGATGCGCTCACCGTAAAACGACAGATTTTTGGAAAACGAATTGGCAACAAACACGGGCAAACCCATCTGCGCGGCGCGGCGTACGGCATAGGCATCATTGTCAAAATCTTCGCCGAAGCCCTGATAAGCCATGTCCATAAACGGAATGAGGCCGCGTTCCGCAAGCACTTTCAGCAATTCGTCCCATTGGCTGCGGCTCAGATCGACACCTGTCGGGTTATGGCAGCACGGATGCAGCACCAATACGCTGCGTGCCGGCAATCCGGCGAAAAAAACCAGCATCTCATCGAAGCGCAGACTGCCATCGGCCGCGTTGTAATACGGATAAGTCCCGACCTCGAAACCCGCGCCGGCGAAAATGTTTTTATGGTTGTCCCACGTCGGATCGCTGACATAGACCTTTGCCTCGGAAAACCAGCGGTGCAGAAAATCTGCGCCTATTTTCAGTGCACCCGAACCGCCCAAGGTCTGAATCGTCGCGATCCTACCCTCTTGCAGCAATGGGTTTTCCGTCCCGAAAACCAGTTTTTGCACCGCGCTGCGGTATTGTGCCAAACCTTCCATGGGCAGATAAGAGCGCGGCTGAGCCTCCGCTGCCCGCTCGATTTCTGCCGAACGTACCGAAGGCAGAACAGGCAGACGGCCTTCTCCGTCAAAATAAATGCCGATGCCGAGATTGACCTTTCCTTCGCGCCGGTCGGCATTAAAAGTTTCCACCAAACTCAAAATCGGATCGCCGGGATAAAAATCTATGTGTCGGAACATGGTATTTCTCCTCAAAACGGTTGGGATGGAATTGAAATTGTACACGTACAGAGGCCGTCTGAAAGCATATAGGTTTTCAGACGGCCTCTGTGCAGCCGAGGTTTGTCAACATGGTTTATTCGTCGTCGTCGTCATCTTCGTTCGGCTCGAAACCGCTCGGATAGAGTTTGAGGAATGCAGCTTCTTCCGGCGTAGTCTGCCGTCTTAATATCGCATTGCGGTGCGGATAGCGGCCGAAGCGGTCGATAACTGATTTGTGCTGCTGCTCCAACAATACGCTTTTACGCGTGCCGAAACGTTGGAACAGACCCATCGCCGTGGTATGGATATTGCGGTTTTCGCTGTGCAGAAAGGGCATCAGGATAAATTGGCGCTGACGCGCTTCCATAAAGGGAAAGGACTGATGGCGGACTGCTTCCTGCGCCAGCAAAAGCGCCATGCGGTCCTGCGTATAGGCATGGGGCTTGCCACGAAAAATGGCGCGGGAAAACTGATCCAAAATAATGATTTCGGCCAAACGCCCCTGAATGGTATCGCGCCAATCCGACAATTCGCAATTCACGGCATCACGAAAAATCCGCTCATAGGTTGCTCGGATTTTCAAATCCAGATACTGGCTTTTCGTAAACCAATGGCGGCGTGTATCTTTATCAAACCAGAAATCCAAAATTTCCTGCGGAGTCATATACATCAGCTGCATTTATGCTTCCTTCGAAAGTGGGGTGGTTGTGTGGAAAAGGGCGCGATTGTATTACAACCGCCCCAACGACTATTACTTTTGGTTTTATCGGTTATTTTTAAAAACAAACGGTCGTTTTTTTTGACTAACGCAAATTTTTTGCACAATCCAATGATTTTTATGTTTTTGCTTACAAACTTAAAGGCCATCTGAAAACCTTTCGGGTTTTCAGATGGCCTCAGCGTATCAGACTGTTCTAACCATCAGACATAGCTGCGGGTTTCGCCTTGTCCGTCGATATTGTCGGCGCAGCGGGCGCAGATGGTTTCATGTCCCGCAACCGTTCCGACATCGGCGGTATAGTGCCAGCAACGCTCGCATTTCTCTCCGCCGCTTACCCGCACGTCAACGGCCAGCTCTGCGCCTGATCGAACTTCGGCACGGGAAACCAAAAGGGCAAAACGCAATTCTTCACCCAAGGCTTCAAGTGCGGCAGCCAAATCTTCCGGCGCGGTCAGCGACACTTCGGCCTGCAAGGAAGAGCCTACCGATTTGTCGACGCGCAGCGGCTCGATGGCAGCGGTAACCGCATTGCGTGCTTCGCGGACTGCCTGCCATTTTTTCACCAACTCTGCCTCACTGGCGGCGGGCATTTGCGGAAAATCGTGCCAAGTGTGGAACAGCACGCTGTCTTCCTCGCCGCCGCCGATGATGTCCCACGCCTCTTCGGCTGTGAAACACAAAATCGGAGAAATCAGCAGAACAAGGCTGCGGGTAATATGGTAAAGCGCGGTTTGCGCGCTGCGGCGTGCATGGCTGTCCGCTTTGGTCGTATAGAGGCGGTCTTTCAAAATATCGAGGTAGAACGCACCCAAATCTTCCGAACAGAAAGCCACGATGTCTTGCACGGCAAAGTGGAAGGCATAGCGCGGATAATAATCGCCGGCCAGTTTTTCCTGCAATTTGCGCGCCAGCACCAGCGCATAGCGGTCGATTTCCACCATATCGGCCTGCGGCACGGCATCTTCAATCGGGTTGAAGTCGCTCAGATTGGCCAACAGAAAACGCAGGGTGTTGCGCAGGCGGCGGTAGCTTTCGGTCACCCGTTTCAGGATTTCTTTGGAAATCGCCAGCTCGCCGCTGTAATCGGTGGCCGCTGCCCACAGGCGCAGAATATCGGCGCCAAATTCGTTATACACTTCTTGCGGCGCAACGACGTTACCCAATGATTTCGACATTTTCCTGCCGTTTTGATCGACAACGAAACCGTGGGTCAAAAGCTGCTTGTAAGGCGCCCGCCCCAAGGTCGCGCAGCCTGTCAGCATGGAAGACTGAAACCAGCCCCGGTGCTGGTCGCTGCCTTCGAGATACAGGTCGGCAGGCCAGGCCAACTCTTCGCGCTGCTTCAAAACAGAATAATGAGTAGAGCCCGAATCAAACCATACATCCATGGTGTCGGCCAGTTTTTCATACTGTTCACAGTCTTCCGGGCTGAGCAGCTCGCTTTTATCCAAGGCAAACCATGCTTCAATGCCTTTTTCTTCGATGCGCTTGGCAACAGCTTCGAGCAACGCAGCGGAATTGGGATGCAATTCACCCGTTTCTTTATGCACAAAGAACGTCATTGGTGTGCCCCAAAAACGCTGGCGAGAAACCACCCAATCGGGGCGGCCTTCAATCATGGCCTGCAAACGTGCCCTGCCCCAAGCGGGGAAAAACTCGGTGTCGTCCACTGCCTGCAAAGCCTTGTTACGCAGGGTTTTGCCGTCTGCCCCGTTTTTGTCCATGCCGATAAACCATTGCCCGGTGGCGCGGTAGATCAGCGGGGTTTTGTGCCGCCAGCAGTGGGCGTAGCTATGCTCGATTTTGCCATCGGCAAGCAGGCGGCCGTTTTCCTTCAACCACTCGACAATCACAGGATTGGCTTCCCATACGCTCATGCCTTCCACACGCGGCGTGCCTGCGATATAGCGTCCTTGGGCGTTGATAGGGTTAATCATCTCGATACCGTATTTGAGGCAGACAAAATAGTCTTCCAAGCCGTGGGCAGGCGCGGTATGCACCAAACCGGTACCGGCTTCCGTGGTGACATGGTCGCCGTTGAGCATCAGAATATCCCGCTCCAAAAACGGATGGCTCAGATGCAGGTTTTCGAGCTTCGCGCCTGTGGTTTCGGCCAACACTGTGAGGCCGTCTGAAAAACCGTAGCGCGCCAAAGCGTCTTGTGCCAAGTCTTTGGCCAAAACGATTTTGCCTTTCGGCGTATCAATCAGTTGGTAAACAATATCGGCGCCTGCGGAAATAGCCTGGCTGGCAGGAAGTGTCCACGGCGTGGTTGTCCAAATCACGGCAAAGGTTTCACCCTCGATTTTTTCCAAACCAAATGCAGCTGCCAGCGCTGCATTGTCTTTGAACAAATACGCCACATCGATAGCCGAGGAAATTTTGTTTTTGTATTCGACTTCGGCTTCGGCCAGTGACGAGCCGCAATCCAGGCAGAATTGGACGGGCTTTGCACCACGATAGAGATAACCTGCTTTGTAGATTTCTCCCAAAGTGCGCACGGTATCGGCTTCTGTTTGGTAATCCATTGTCAGATAAGGATTATCCCAATCACCAAGCACACCCAAACGGATAAAGTCTTTTTTCTGGCGTGCGATCTGTTCGGCTGCATAAGAGCGACAAAGCTCACGGAACTTGGCTTTGGGCATATCACGCCCGTGCAGTTTTTCCACCATCACTTCAATCGGCAGACCGTGACAATCCCAACCCGGCACATAAGGAGCATCAAACCCGGCCAGCGTTTTGCTGCGCAAAATAATGTCTTTCAGGATTTTATTGACGGCATGACCGATATGGATATCGCCGTTGGCATAAGGAGGGCCGTCGTGAAGAATAAATTTAGGACGGCCTGCGCTAATTTGGCGCAGCTTCTGATAGCGCTTCTGTTCGTACCAACTTTTCAGCCATGCGGGTTCGCGCTTGGCCAAATCGCCGCGCATGGAAAACGGCGTATCCAATAAATTAACGGTTTTGCGGTAATCGGTCATGTTTTATTCCGGTTTTGTATGAGTCGGATTAGGACACGGCCTTTTATAGTTAAAAGGCCGTCTGAAAAAGAATGTTCGCATTGTAGCGGAAACAGAAGGCGATTATAAGGTCAGGAAACGGCCACTTTTTATTCTTTGTCCATCTGTGGCAAGGTAGCTGCCATATATATAGTTAACCAAAACAAAAAGTATATAATTCTCTCCCTTAACTCCACACCTTACCCGTTCCCGTTTTATGGCCTACTCTATCG